>NZ_JBVJKR010000002.1:456626-738721 GCF_055585125.1 Nonomuraea sp. NPDC054003 | reverse complement strand
TCGAAGGTGTCGTCGAGGGTGAACTGCAGCACCTCCTCGGGGCTGCACCAGCCGCCCAGGATGTAGACGGGGCTGCCGGCCGCGTCCAGCTCCTCCACGGTGGCGTAACCACCGGCGGCGTCGAAGCTGGCCATCTGGTTGTCCACGATGAAGTCGGCGCCCTGGGAGAGCATGATCTCCTTCTGCGGCATCATGATCGTGTCGGAGATCTCCGGGATCTTGTCGTACTGCTCCTTGTGACCGGGCAGGAACGCGCTCTCGGAGAAGTTCGTCCGCCCCGCGATCCGGTCGCCGAGGCCGAGCGCGAACAGGGTCTCCAGGGACGGGTGGTAGCCGGTCACCACCTTGGCCGGCGGCCGGTCGAAGGTGAGGGTGCGCCCGCAGTTCTCGACCGTGACGGGGAAGCCGGCCTGCGGCGCCGCCCGCTGGGCGGGCTCCTGGGCGGTGGGTGCTTGCGAGCAGGCGGTCAGCGTCAGGGCCGCCGCCAGGACGAGCAGCTTCCTCATGATCCGGCCACCGCCTTCGGCGACGTGGGGGTCATGGCGGTGGAACGGGGGCGGCTCATGCGGTGAAGCTCCGGTGGTGAGTTCGAACAAAGGTGGGCGAAGCACCTCATTCTGCCTATATGGTGCAATTGCAATCAAGTTGCATCAAGGTGATGTAGGCCTCGGTATAGGCTGAACCTCCTGCTGAGATCTATCTCTATGGCGAGACGGGCCATGCCCGCGGAACATGATCAACCTGGTTCCGGTTTTTCCCGGGTGCAGCGCTGCTGCGCGCCAGCCGCGCCTTCGGTACAGGGCGAGCGCCGCATCGGCGCGTGTGGGTGACCAGCCACCAGGAGGTCGCCGGAGCCGCGGCCAGGATCATGTCATGCAGGATCCTGCCGACTCCGAATCCGCGTGCCTGAGGCGCGACGGCCAGTTCTTTGAGGGTGAAGTCACGACGTGGCACCCGTGAAGCGAGCAAGGCCAACCGGGAGCAGCGCACGCCGTAGGCGAAGCCATGGAGCTGATCGCCGTGCAGGGCGGCGGCGAAGGTGAACCCTGGTGCTTGCGTGTCGCCGGCCAGGCGCTCGGCGACCGCGCGCGCCTCGTCGAGCGGCTCGCCCCAAGGGGGAAGGGTGAAGACCTGACCCGCGACCTCCGCCACGCCGGCCAGGAAGGTGTGCGCCTCGTGCGCCGGGACGAGACAGATCCTCAGGGAAGCGGCGCCCGCCCGGCCCGGCGGACCAAGCTGTGACTGGGCGGGCGTCGCTGGCATGGGGACGTCAGGCGCCGCGGGCGGCGTCGTAACGGGCGATGACGTCATCCAGTTGATCAGGCCCCAGAGCTTCTCGACGTAGTCCGGGCGCACGTTGCGGTACTGCAGGTAATAGGCGTGCTCCCATGCGTCGAAGACGAGCAGCGGGGTGGTGTTCATGCCGACGTTGCCATGGTGGTCGTAGACCTGCTCCACCACCAGGCGGCGGCCGAGAGGCTCCCAGGCCAGCACACCCCAGCCGGACCCCTGCACCATCGTGGTCGCCGTGGTGAGCTGCTTCTGGAAGGCCTCGAAGGAGCCGAAGTGCTCGGTGATGGCCTCACCGAGCTCCCCGTCGGGGCGGTCGCCACCGTCGGGCGAGAGGTTCTGCCAGAAGATCGTATGCAGGACGTGGCCGGACAGGTTGAAGGCGTACGTCTTCTCCAGTCCGACCAGGCCGTCGAACTCGCCCTTGTCGCGAGCCTCGGCCAGCCTCTCCAGCGTGTCGTTGGCGCCCTTGACGTAGGCGGCGTGGTGCTTGGCGTGGTGCAGCTCAAGAATCTCGCCGGTGATGGCGGGCTCCAGGGCCGCATAGTCGTACGGCATGTCTGGAAGGGTGTACTCACCCATGAGTTATCTCCCCAGCTACGTAACTGCATATATATTGCAACAACAATAGACCAGCAACTAGTGGATGTCCCGAGTGGCATGCCAGCAGTGATGGCATGCCACTCAGCACCTGGCCGTCACGTCCATCTCGAAGCCGCTGGACGCCCTCACCCTCGCCAGCACGGCCAGGTTCTCCAGCGTCAGCCCCGCGCGAGCGGGGATGGCCCCAGGTCGGCCACTACCAGGTGGGCGTGCTCACCGCCGGCCCCGCACAAGTGACAGTCCCGCCCGAGTGCGGGGATGCGCCGACGTCCAGGTGAGCGGCCAGCGTTTGCCCTAACTGGTGGCCAGCAATCCCTTACCGTGATTGCTAGCACCATCCGACCTCGATCTCGTCGGCGCTTTCCGCGTGTGGAGGCTGGGCCCACGCCGCCGGGACGTGAAACATCGGCCCTGTGCTCGCGGTCGACAACCTTCTACGGCTGCCGCCACGATCGCGACGCCCATTGTTTGGGGGACCGTAGGGGGACCGGCAGTCTCGGACACCCCCGCTTCACCACGGTCTTTCCGACACTGTCCGGTCCCACTCACGTAGCACCTACCTGCAGTAATGTCAGAAAGCGGCGAGGCTCGACATCACCCGACACGGTGATCCACGGACTTCTAATCCGACGGTCGCAGACATCCGATCTGCGGTTCAGCGCTCCCTGGTGTGGAGCATAAGGCCGCCATAGTCCGTGGGCCGGAACCCCAGTCCACGGAGCTCGGGTCGTCGATCGCCGTGACCACGCGCAGGGCACCAGCTTCGGCGACCTCGCGGACCGCAACAGGCACCAGCGCCTCGCGTACCTCTGATGTGATGCCGGGCTGGACGTGCACCACGTCGAGACGGGCGATGGTGTGCCGCTTGTCCTGCCAGGATGCGACTGCATGACCGACGAAAGGTCTCCCGCGGGCGTTGTCGGCGTAGGCCTGAAGCCAGCAGGCAAGCCTGGCCTCGACGATCAGCCGCCGGGGAACAGTGATATCCATCCCCTCCTCGGCCAGCCAGCGGCCCGGCTTGGCCGCATGTGGGAGAACCGACGCCGGCGGCGACCTCCGGATGGCGCAGGCGCTCTCCCAGTCGTCCTTCAACTGGCGCAGGAGGAGCACGACGTCGTCACCGCATAGGACCAGGCTGATGAAGAACCCCGCGGGCCAGGGGCCGGGAGCATCGCGGATGTCCAACAGGACGTGGCCCTCCCGGACCGTCCGGCGGCTCCGACGGACCAGTCGGGTATCGAGTTCCTCCGTAAGGAGATATTCGACGTCTGTGGCCCATCCATCGATCGAGGACGCCAGCAGGCCAGTCCACGGGCTCTTCGACGCTGCCGGAAACTCGACCTTGATGGCGTAGACGTTCGGGTCTCGCCGCCAGCGGAAGATCACCAACATGGCGTCGGGCTCCGCCACGACATCGACGGCGGAGTACCCCTTCGTCACAGCGCCCGGACGTAGCAAGCGCGTCCTGACCGCCACCAGGACCTCCTGCCGAGACCACTCAATCGTCACGTGTCCAGACGCCCACGCCCTTATCCGGAGACGTGGGTGATGGGCGCCGACCCCGCATACGCCTTCAAGTCGCGGGGCGTCGGCGAAGCGAAGCGGTCGCCGCCAAGCTCGGCGAAAACCCGGGCACCGGTCAGATCGACCAGGCCCGGGAAGCTGGTGAAGCAGCCAGCCTCTCTCTCCTGCGGCTGGCTCACACCACGATCTTGGTGAAGAGGAGCAACTGACGGGTGGCGGTCGAGAGGGACCAAGGTGCACGGCCTCAGCAGAGGACTCCAGGTGCAGTATCGACTCAGGCGTCCACTCGCTCCCCGCCGACCGCCATCCGCCAGGGCTTTGCCCCATTCGCACGGCCTGCTGTCAGGAGTCATGCTCCGGTTCGAATCGAGGCTTCTGGGGCGAGTGCCCGAGTCGGCGACCCTCGAAGATGTACGAAGTCATCAGGTTCGAAATCCTGCAGGGCGTGCTTGTCGCCAGGTTCTGACCTGAGGCCCGGCCAATAGCTCAGCGAGGCGAACCAGGAGCCCGAGGAGGAAACGTCAGTTCCGCACGAATCTCTCCCGGACGAAGCGACTCGCGAGCCGTCGGCCTGGGCGGGCAGACGCAGCGGGTTACCGATGAGGTGGCGAGCCATCTCCACACCTTCACCAAGTTTCTGATCTCGCCCGCCGGCGTGGAGGATGGCCTACAAGACGGGGTGCGCCGGGGCGTCGAGGACCCGCCCGGCCTCCCGTGCCCGACGGCAATCTGATGGATCACGCCAAGGGCTTGTGGAAGGTACTCGCTAAGCATGGCCGACAGCTTTACACTGTAGATCTCGTCGTATGCATCCCTCGCCGATACCCACGCTCACGGCTAGAGGCCCCGAGCGAAGACCGGCCAGTTGAACATCGCGGACCGTCTGGACCGCGGCGCGGGTGCCGGGACCTGCCGTCCCGTGACGGTCCACCCGGGCGGGTGACGACCCGGGCCACGGTCCAACGACGGTCCAGACAGCGAAAAGGCCGGTCGCTCCCTTGGAGAACCGGCCTCTGACCTGCTGCTATGTGGTGGGCGATACTGGGATCGAACCAGTGACCTCTTCGGTGTGAAGACTGCAGACGCCAAACCACAACGCGAGGCGGCCGAATCCGAAATTCACCACCGCGTGAGGCTCTGCCTGCGGCGGTAAGCCGGTATCGAGACGACTTCCAGCCGCACCCCGGCCATGCGGCTGAGATCACGCTCCGTAACCATAGGAGCCGGCGTGATCGATCTACGCGCGACACCGGCGCGGAACTCTGACGGAACAGTGACGGAACAGAGCCTCAAGACAGTCTTCAGGGTCGGCTTCCCAAGGCGGCCGTTTTCAGCGAACCTGCAGGCCAGTCACGGCGCGCCCGATGATCAGCCGCTGGATCTCCGACGTCCCCTCGAAGATGGTGTAGATCTTGGCGTCGCGGTGGAAGCGCTCCACCGGGTGATCACGGGTGTACCCCGCGCCGCCCAGGATCTGGATGGCCTGCTCGGTCACCCACACCGCCGTCTCCCCCGCGACCAGTTTCGACATCGAGCCCTCGGCCTGTTCGAAGCGCTTGCCCTGCCGGGCCATCCAGGCCGCGCGCCAGGTCATCAGGCGGGCGATGTCGACCCGGGTGGCCATGTCCGCCAGCAGGAAGGCGATGGCCTGGTTCTCGCCGATCTTGCGGCCGAACTGCTCGCGTTCGCGGGCGTAGTCGCGGGCGTACTCGTAGGCGGCCCGGGCGATGCCGACGGCCATGGCGGCGACCGTGGGGCGGGTGGTCTCGAAGGTGCCCATCGCCGCCTGCTCGCCGGCGCGCTCGCCGTTGCGGACGCGGGCCAGGCGGGCGTCCAGTTTCTCCTTGCCGCCCAGCAGGCACGAGCCGGGTACGCGGACGCCGTCGAGGACGACCTCGGCCGTGTGGGAGGCGCGGATGCCGTGCTTCCTGAACTTCTGGCCCATGGACAGGCCCGGGGTGCCGGGCGGGATGATGAAGGAGGCCTGGCCGCGGGTGCCGAGGCCGGGGTCCACGGAGGCGACGACGATGTGCACGTCGGCGATGCCGCCGTTGGTGGCCCAGGTCTTGACGCCGTCGATGACCCAGTCGCCGTTGTCGTACACGGCTCTGGTGCGGATGGCGCCCACGTCGGAGCCGGCGTCGGGCTCGGAGGCGCAGAAGGCGCCCAGCTTGACGTCGTTCTCCGTGCCGAACATCTCCGGCAGCCACTGGCCCGCCTGCTCGGGCGTGCCGCTGCCGGACAGCGCCGCGGCGGCGAGGCAACTGCCGACGATCGACAGGCCGATGCCGGCGTCGCCCCAGAACAGCTCCTCGAACACCACGGGCAGCGCGAGGCCGCTCCCCTCGAACCACTGGGTGGCGAAGAAGTCCAGCGAGTAGAGGCCGATCTTGGCCGCCTCCTGGATGACCGGCCAGGGGGTCTCCTCGCGCTCGTCCCATTCGGCGCCGGCGGGGCGGACCACGTCGCGGGCGAAGGCGTGCACCCAGTCCCGGACCTCGATCACGTCCTGGTTGAGGTCCAGACTGAAGCCGCTCATGTGGTCGCTCCCTGAGATCTTCCGGTGAGGCCTGGCCCGACGCCAGTATGCTACCGGCCAGTAGTCGCAGGCCGGCGTGACGGGCCGCGGCGCGCGACCGTCTTCAGTTCTTGATCCCGGTCAGCGTGACCCCCTCGATGAAGTACCGCTGCAGGAGGAAGAACAGCGCGATGATCGGCGCGATCACCGCCGCCGAGGCGGCCATGAGATAGCCCCACTGCGTCAGGTAGATGCTCTGGAACGACGCCAGGCCCAGGGACAGCGTGTAGTTCTCCTCGCTCTGCAGGTAGAGCAGCGGCCCGAGGAAGTCGTTCCAGGTGCCGATGAACGCGAAGATGGTGACCACGATGATGGCGGGCCTGGACAGCGGCATGACGACGGTCCAGAACACCCGCCAGGGCGAGGCGCCGTCGATGTAGGCGGCCTCGTCCAGCTCGAACGGGATCGTCAGGAAGAACTGCCGCAGCAGGAAGACGTTGAACACGCCCCCGCCCGCCCCGGCGAACCAGCTCGGGACGGTGAGCGGCGCGATCGTGTCCAGCGCGCCGAGCCGCTGCCACATCACGAACGTCGGGATGAGCGTGACCGCGTACGGCAGCATGACGCCGGTCAGCAGCAGCGCGAAGACCACGTCGCGGCCACGCCAGCGCAGCCGGGAGAAGCTGAAGGCGGCCACCGAGCAGGTCAGCACCGTGCCGAGCACGCTGACGACGGCGATGACCAGCGTGTTGACGAAGTAGCGGCCGAAAGGCTGGGTGGTGAGCGCCTCGCTGAAGTTCGACCACTGGAACGGCGAGGGGATCCACTCCGGCGGGGCGACGAACATCTGGGCGTCCCGCATGAGCGCGCTGCGCACCAGCCACACGAACGGGAGCAGCGTCGGTACGGCGCCGGCCAGGAGTGCCAGGTAGAGCAGGAGCCGGCGCGGCCCGCGAGTCACCGGGCGCCTGCCATCTCGTAGTAGACCCAGCGGCGCGCGTTCCTGAACAGGAGGAACGTCACCACCATGATGATCATGAAAAGGGTCCAGGCGAGCGCGCTGGCGTAGCCCATCTCGCTCTCGTTGAACGCCTTGCGGAACAGGTAGTAGACGTAGAAGAGGGTGGCGTGGTTGGGTCCGCCCTCGGTCATCACGTACGCCTGGTTGAACACCTGGAAGGTGCCGACCACGCCGACCACCAGGTTGTAGAAGATGGTCGGCGTCATCATCGGCAGCGTCACGTGCCAGAAGCGCCGCAACGGCCCGCCGCCGTCGATCGAGACGGCCTCGTACAGGTGCCGCGGCACGCCCTGCAACCCGGCCAGGAAGATCACCATGGTGTTGCCGAAGGCCCAGGTGCTCATGATGATCAGCGACGGCACCGCGGTGGACTCGGCGTAGATCCACTGGGAAGTGGGCAGCCCGCCCTGCCGCAGCAGGGAGTTGAGCAGCCCGAAGTCCGGGTTGAAGATCCAGATCCAGAGCACGACGTTGGCGATCGCGGGCACCAGCGTCGGGAGGTAGAAGATCGTCCGCCACACCGACAGGCCGCGGACGCGCTGGTTGAGCAGCATGGCCACGGCGAAGCTGACGATGAGCACCAGCGGGACCGAGCCGAGCGTGTAGTACGTGGTGGTGGTCAGCGACTTCCAGAACAGCTCGTCGCCGGCCATCGCCGCGTAGTTGCCGAGCCCGACGTACACCGGGGCGGCGCCGATCCGCCAGTCGGTGAGGCTGAAGAACGCCGAGGCCGCCATCGGGCCGATCGTGAAGATCAGGAATCCGAGGATGGCGGGCAGCGCCATGAGGATGCCCCAGCGCGTCTCAAGGCGGCGCATCACACCTCCTGGGTGTGGTGCCAGCCCTGCAGCATGCCGGTGATCTTGGGGGTGGCGGCCTTGAGGATCTCGCCGGCCGGACGCTTGCCGGTCTCGATCTCCTGCAGGGCGGGGGTGAGCACGTCGCCGGCGATGGCCGACAGGTTCCTGAGCCGGTTGCGGAAGTCGGGCACGCCGTGCTCCCGGGTGTAGTCGACGACGGCGGTGCGGAACTCCGGCGGGTGCTGGTCGTTCTTGGTCCAGGCGTCGATCGCCGCCTGGTCCTCGTAGTACTTCTTCTCCTGCGGCATCCACAGGCCTCGCGCGTACAGGTCGACGTAGCGGGGGTCGTTGTGGAAGGCGAACAGCTCGACCGCCTCCTGCTCGTGCGCGGTGCCGGCGAACACCGCCGACGCCCCGGCGACCTGGGTGGCGGTGTACGGCTCGGCGTACTTCGGCAGCACGCCGATGCCGTAGTCGACCGCGCTCTCGTTCATGTCGAGCAGGCTCCAGTGGCCGTCCACGACCATCGCCACCCGCTTGGTCTTGAGCAGGATGTTGGTGCCGGGCACGTCGTCGCCGGTGGCGGCGAGCTGACCGGGGCCGGGCGCGACGCGGTGCTCGTAGATGAGGTCCTGCAGGTTCTGGAACACCTCGATCGCCTCGGGCGTGTCCAGCCGGCAGGTCCTGCCGGTCTCGTCGGCGATGTCGCCGCCGTTGGAGCGCAGGTAGCCGTACCAGGCCGCGCCGTAGGTGATGCTGCTGGAGACGCCGAACTGCCTGACCTGCCCGGGGTCGAAGCCGGACTCGTCCGGGTGCCTGCCGTTCTGGTCGACGGTGAGCTTGTAGGCGTTCTCGACGAGCTGGTCCCACGTCCAGGCCGAGGCGGCGGCGGCCGGCGGGGTGACGCCGGCCGCGGCCACGGCGGACCTGCTGAACCACAGCAGCATGGACTCGTTCGCGGTGGCGAGACCGTGCAGGTCGTCCCGGCCGCTCCACAGGTAGGCGTCGGGGAGGTAGCCGGCCAGCTGCGGATACTTCTTCAGGTACGGGAACAGGTTGACCAGCTTGCCCTGCTCGCCGAGCCGGAACGACATCGCCATCGGGACGTAGCCGGCGTCCGGCAGGCGGTCGCCCGCCACCAGGGTGTTGAGCTTCACGTCGTACTCGTCGGGGGTGTAGAGCGGTTTGACCGTGACGCCCGGGTTCTTCTGCTCGTACTGCTTGAGCATGTTCTCGACGGCCTTCTTCTCGAACGTCGAGCCCCAGAACATGAACTGCAGCTGTGTCCTGCCGGCCCGCTCCTGGTCACCCCCGCAGGCCACGGCCGTGGCCCCGAGAGCGGCGAGGCCGCCGAGCTTCAACAGGTCGCGTCTTCTCATCGGCGTGTTCCTTACGCGAGGGGGATCCAGACCCGCATCGCGCCACCGTCGCGGTTGTCCCACTGGAAGTAGGGGACTGCCGTCGCGGTCACGCGGGTGCTGGTCGCGAGGGACTTGCTGGTGTACGGGAGACCGTCGCGCGGCTCGTGCACCACGACCGCGTCGACGTCGAGCAGGACGGTGCGGCCGACGCCCGGCAGGTCGTCCCTGGGGACCGGGCGGGGCACGGCGTCACGGGCGATGGCCAGGTCGTCCACCTCGACGCGGCCGGGCTGGTCGGCCTGCTCGAAGCAGTAGACGAGAGGGCCGCGCTGCAGCGCGGCGCTGCCCCTGACGGCGTCGACGCGGTGGTGCGGGCGCAGGAGCCTGGGGGTCAGGTCGAGGTTCAGCTCAACGGTGTCGCCGGCCCGCCAACCCGAGCGACGAATCCTGAAATATCCGTCTTCGTGGGGCTGGGCGAGGTGGCTGTCGACGTACGTGGTCTCGCTCCAGGAAGGGATCCGGAGCGCCAGCTCCCACTCCCCCGCCGGCGCCTCCTCGACCGTCACGCGGACCAGGCCGTCCCACGGGTAGTCGGTGTCCACCCGCACCCGTCCGCCGCCTCCGCTCACCACGCCCTCGGCGTACTGGTGGAGTTGCAGCCCGGCCTCGCTCCACGTGGCGAGGTAGCCGCCGAGCGAGGCCACCAGCCGCATGATGTTCGGCGGGCAGCAGGCGCAGGCGAACCAGTCCCTGCGCCGCCCGAGGTAGGCGTCCTCGACCAGGTCGTTCCTGCGCTGCAGGGGGTTGACGTAGCAGAACCGCCGGCCGTCGGCCGAGGTGCTCGCCGCGAAGGCGTTGAACAGCACCCGTTCGAGCAGGTCGGCGTAGCGGCCGTGGCCGGTGGCCAGCAGCAGCCGCCAGTTCCAGTGGATGCTCGCGACGGCCGCGCAGCTCTCGCTGTAGGCGCGGTCGGGCGGCAGTTCGTAGCGCTCGCCGAACGCCTCGCCGTCGTGCCGCGACCCGTTGCCGCCGGTGACGTAGGTCTTGGTGGCGACCATGTCCTCCCACCGGCGCACCGAGCACTCCAGCAGCGACTCGTCGCCCGTCTCCAGGTAGAGGTCGACGACGCCGGCCTCCAGGTAGAGCTGGCGTACGGCGTGACCGACCGGCGTGTCCGCCTCCCGTACCGGCAGATGGTCCTGGGCATACAGCGGGCCCATGCCGCTGTCGCGGATCAGCCCCTTGCCGCGGTTGTCGACCAGCTTGGCCGCCAGGTCGAGGTAGGCGGGATCGCCGGTCAGCCGGTGCAGCTCGACCAGCGCGGTCTCGACCTCGGCGTGGCCGTCGATGCCGTCGTTCCCATCGGTGAGGAACACCTGGACGAGGTGGTCGGCCAGGCGGCGGGCGACCGGGAGCAGCGTGTCCCCGGCGCCCGCGCGGCTGGCCGCCACCGCCGCCTGGAGCAGGTGTCCGGCGCAGTACATCTCGTGGCTGTACTCCAGCTCGGCGTAGATCTTCTCGGGCTTGACGACCTGGTAGTGGGAGTTGAGGTAGCCGTCGGGCCGCTGCGCGGCGGCCAGCACGGCCGCGGCCCGCTCGATGAACGCCGTGTACCGGGGGTCGGGAGCGCGGGCGTGCTCCCAGGCGACGGCCTCCAGCTGCTTGTAGAGGTCGGAGTCCTGGAACCGGTATCCCTGGAACTGGCCGTCGCGCTCCCCCGCCGCGCGGCGGAGGTTGGGCAGCGCGCCCGATCGTTCCATCCGCTCCAGGCCGAGCGGGATGCTCGTCTCACGGTTCACCCGCTGCCACCGGGCGAGCGGCCCGCCGGTGACGCGGGCGTCACGGAGGCCGATCGGCCGCAGGACGGCGCGGGCGGAAGGGACGGCGGGACCGGGGATCTGATCCATCGAGCTCCTCACCGGGAGAGAGAAAACGGTGGGAATAGGTTTTCTCAACCCGGAGGGTAAGGTGTGATACACCACGGGTCAAGAGGTGGACGGCCACGCTAAGGTGTGACCGCGAAGGGGGAGTCGGTTGGCCAGCCCATCCGAGCGGACGGCGAAGACCGTCACGATCAGAGACGTCGCCGCGGCCGCGCAGGTGTCGATCGGCACCGCGTCCAAGGCGCTCAACGGCCGCGGCCGCATGCGCGCCGAGACCCGCGACCGGGTCCTCACCGCCGCCCGGCGGCTCAGCTTCCGCCCCAACCCGCTGGCCCAGGGCCTGCTGGCCGGGCGCACCTACACGGTCGGCCTGGTCACCGGCGACAGCTTCGGGCGCTTCAGCATCCCGGTGATGCTCGGCGCCGAGGACGCGCTGGACGCGGGCCAGATCTCGGTGTTCATGTGCGACACCCGCGACGACCCCATCAGGGAGCGCCACTACGTCGAGCGGCTGCTGGCCAGGCGGGTCGAGGCGATCATCGTCACCGGCCGGCGCACCGAGCCGAGGCCCGGCATCGGGCGGCTGCCCGTCCCCGTCGTCTACGCGATGACGCAGTCCACCGACGAGGGCGACGTGTCGCTCGTCCCCGACGACGAGGGCGGCGCCGCGCTGGCCGCGCGCCACCTGCTGGCCACCGGCCGCACCCGCGTCGGCCACATCACCGGGCCGCGTCGGTTCCAGGCGGCGCGGCGGCGCGCCCAGGGGCTCACCGCCGCGCTGGCCGAGGCCGGGCTGCGGCCGGCCGGGGAGGTGCTGTTCGGGCAGTGGAGCGAGGAGTGGGGCAGGCAGGCCGCCGACGTGCTGCTGCACGCCGCGCCCGACGTCGACGCCGTCTTCTGCGGCAGTGACCAGATCGCCAGAGGCGTGGCCGAGACGCTGCGCGAGCGGGGCCGGCGGGTGCCCGACGACGTGGCGCTCGTGGGGTTCGACAACTGGGAGCCGATGGCGCTGGGCTGCCGCCCGCCGCTGACCACGGTCGACATGAACCTGGGCGAGATCGGCCGGCTGGCCGCCCGGCACATCATGGACGCGATCGACGGGCGCCCGGCGGCGGGCGGGGTGACGGTCGTCCCGGCGAGCCTGGTGATCCGCGAGTCGACCCGGCGGACGGGCTGACGGTTGACGGGCGCTGTGGGACATCTTACGGTCCCGGTTGGGAAAACCTATTCCCAACTCACGAGGAGTCCAGTATGGACCGTGGATCCCGCCGCACGCGCTCGGCCGTGGCGGCGCTGTTGCTCAGCTCCTTACTCACCGGCGGTGTGACGACACCCGCGCATGCCGCCTCCCCCGCCGAGGTCATCGACCTGTTCGGCAGGACCGTCAACGGCCACGGCGTCCAGCTGGTCGACTGGCAGGGCTACCTGGCCAACCCGTACGTCGAGCTCACCGTCAAGCCTCCGGCCGACGCCCGCTACCCCGTCACCGTGGACCTGAAGGCCGAGGGCACCTCGCGGCTGATGATGGACCTGCCGAGCCGGCTCACCGCGACCGGCGCCACCAAGACGCTCACCTTCGCCGGCGCGGCCGAGCGGAAGACGTTCAAGCTCGCGATCCACTCCAGGCGCGGCCCCGGCCAGGACGAGACCCATACGCTGCGGCTGTCCGTCAGGGAGGCGGGCGGCGCGACGTCCCAGCAGTCGATGCCGATCCGGGTGCAGCAGGACGAGAAGACGCCGCTGGAGCCGACGCTGCCGGTCACGTTCGACTACCGGTTCGACACGATCACCGGCTACTTCTCGGACCCCGCGTTCAGGACGGCGTCGGAGGAAGCGGTCAAGGACTGGTTCCGGTTCTTCGACATGGCGCCGTTCGACACCGTGGCCGCCGGCGCGGAGACCAACCACCTGCCGGGCGACGACTGGCAGAACACGATCACGGTCACGAACCAGACCGCCTACAACGGCATGTACGTGTTCTTCAGAGGCATCCAGACCCCGTACTCGACCGGCTACCCCGCCGCCAACGGCCGCTATAGCGCCAGGAACGGGCAGCGGCTCCCGGGCCCGCTCCACCGCTCCACGTCCATGATCTTCGAGTACGACGAGGCGGGGAAGCGGCTGTTCACCTCGCTCGCCGACGAGGACTGGTACCGGACGGAGATCCAGGGCGACGTGCTCGACGTGCACGGCCTGGTCATGCACGAGTACGGCCACGCCGTCGCCTTCCACAGCGACTGGGCGGGCATGCGCGCCTACGTCCAGGGCGGCGGGAACGACCCGGACGTCTCGGCCTACCAGGGCTACCCCGTGCCGCTCGATTCGAGCTACCACATCCCCGGCGAGCAGCGGTACTGGGACCGGCTCAGCGGCCAGAGCGGCGGCTGGACCCATCTGTTCCCCACCCGCCGGTGGATGCTGACGAAGCTCGCGCTGCTGGTGGCCGAGAACGCAGGGTGGCGGCTCAACCGCGAGCTCACCCCGTTCCTGCCACCGTCCATCGTCACCACCTCGCTCCCCCAGGCCACCCCGGGCGCGGCCTACCAGCAGCGGCTGACCGCCAAGGGCGGCGTGCCGTTCTACGACTGGCAGATCGACGGCGGCGCGCTGCCGGCCGGACTGAGCCTCGACCGGTTCACCGGCGCCATCACCGGCACCCCCACCACGGCCGGCACGTCCACGTTCACCGTCCGGCTCCGCGACTACGACCGGCTCAGCACACCGGTGACCAGGACGTTCACGATCACCGTGGGCGGCGGCGGCGCGGCGAACCTGGCCAGGACCGCCACGCCGACGGCCTCGTACACCTCGCCCTGGGAGAGCGTGGCGGCGATCAACGACGGGATCGACCCGCCGCGCTCGAACGACACCGCCAACCCGCGCTGGGGCACCTGGCCGCAGACCGGCGCCCAGTGGGCCGAGCTGACCTGGCCCGGCAGCCAGACGATCCGCTCCGCCGAGGTCTACTTCTTCGACGACGGCGGTGGCGTGCGGCTGCCGGCCTCCTGGAAGCTCCAGCGCTGGACGGGCAGCGGGTACGCCGACATCCCCGGCACCTACCCGGTGGCGCCGAACGCCTACAACCGCGTCACGTTCGACCCTGTCAGCACCACCAGGCTCAGGGTCGCGTTGCAGAGCGGCCCGGCGTCGGTCGGGCTGCTGGAAGTGAAGGCCTTCTCCTGAACGCGGTGAAAGGTTTTCGGTCCACCAGCCGCTGTTGAGCCCCCTGGCCGCTTCCTCCGGCAGCGGGGCCGGCCCTGGAAAGAAGGCGGCTTCGAAAACCTTTCACTAGCCTCTGACCTGCTCGAACATGACTTCTCGAAACTTGGGTCTTGACGGTTTCTGCGGTGCCGCGAACACTCGGGTGAACCAAGAACGCACCTGCCTTCCGAGGCGAACCGTGATGTTAGCGCTAACACGATCGCCTCAAGACCCCCCAGGTAGGAGGACCCGTCCATGTCCCGATTAAGAGCCCTGGCCGCGCTGTTCGCGGTCGCCCTGCTCCCCGTCCTCGCCGTGCCCGCCTCCGCGGCGGCCCCGATCACCACCTCGATCTACACCGCCGACCCGGCCGCCCTCGTCGCCGGCGACACCCTGTACCTCTACACCGGGCGTGACGAGGCCCCGGCCGGCGGCACCAACTTCGTCATGCGCGACTGGCACGTCTTCAGCTCCACCGACGGCACGTCCTTCACCGGCCACGGCGCCCGCCTCTCGGTCTCCAGCTTCCCCTGGGCCGGCGCGGACGCCTGGGCCAGCGAGGTCGAGCGCGGCGCCGACGGCCGCTACTACTGGTACGTCTCCGTCAACGGCAACGGACCCGGCTGGATGAACATCGGCGTGGCCGTCGGCGACAGCCCGCTCGGCCCGTTCACCGACGCCAAGGGCGGGCCACTGATCAGCGACAGCACCCCGAACTCGTCCCCGCTGAACATCGACCCGACCGTGTTCACCGACGACGACGGTCAGGTCTACATGTACTGGGGCTCGTACTACGGGCTGCGCGCGGCCAAGCTCAGGCCGGACATGGTCACCCTGGACGGCCCCGTCGTCACCCCGCAGGGCGTGTCGAACTTCTGGGAGGCGCCCTGGATGTTCAAGCGCAACGGGACCTACTACCTCGCCTACGCGGCCAACGACTCCGGGTGCTCGGCGCCGAACTACGCCTGCATCCGGTACGCCACCGCCAGCAACCCGCTCGGGCCGTGGACGCACCGCGGGGTCGTGCTCGACCAGGTCAGCTCGACGACGAACCACCCGGCGATCATCGAGTTCAAGGGCCAGTGGTACATGGTCTACCACAACGCCGCCGCGCCCGGCGGCGGGAACTTCCGCCGCTCCGTCACCCTCGACAAGCTCTACTGGAACGCCGACGGCACCATGCAGAAGGTCGTCCAGACCACCGGGCCGGGAGGCTCGCAGAACCTGGCCCTGTCGGCGACGCCGTCCACCTCCTACGTCTCCCCGTGGGAGACGCTCGGCGCCATCAAGGACGGGTACGCGCCCACCGGTTCGGCCGACCACAGCCACGGCGCCTACGGCAACTGGCCGCAGCAGGGCACCCAGTGGGTCGAGTACCAGTGGCCGGCCGCCCAGAGCGTCAGCAGGGTGGAGACGTACTGGTTCGACGACGACCTGGGCATCGACCTGCCCGCCTCCTGCCAGGTGCAGTACTGGAACGGCAGCGCGTACGTGAACGTGCCCGGCCAGTCGGCGTGCGGCGTCGCCCCGCACACCTTCAACGTCACCACGTTCAACGCGGTCACCACCACCCGGCTGCGGCTGAACATCACCTCGAAGAGCGGCTACTCGACCGGTGTCCTGGAATGGAGGGCGCTGTCATGAGACGGATCCTCACCGCCCTGCTGCTGGTCGCGGCGACGCTCGTGGCCGGCGCACCGGCGCGGGCCGACCAGACCATCGGCTATCCGACCTTCGGCGGCCCGGCGATCCCCGCCGTGCCGGCCGCGTACACCGCGGGCGACATGATGCGGGCCATCTACGACGCCGAGAGCTCCGGCACCGACTTCTGGATGGACCGGCTGCTGGCCAGGCCAGGCAACGACCCGGCGGGCACCTGGCTGATGACGCGGGGCCGCGCCCTGTTCATGAAGACGCACACCCCGTCGGTCATCGGGTTCGGCGGGCAGGTCGCGTACTGGGAGAGCATCAGCAACCAGAGCGCCTACAGCATCGCGCTGGGCTCCGGCAGCTGGACCGAGCAGCCCGGCCAGCGCTGGCAGGCGCCCAGCCACTGGAAGAGCGTGCACACCAGCGGCTCGCTGGTCGCCAACGTCACCAAGTTCATCACCAACGAGAACGTCGCGGTCACCAACGTGGCCGTCACCAACAACGGCGGCTCGTCGGCGACGCTGAACCTGCGCGCCACCTCGCCCTACGCCACCACCGGCAGCGGCAGCGAGCTGACCGGGCAGGTCAACGCCTACAACAACCTGACCACGATCTACCCGCGGCTGTCCGGGGACGGGTTCACCGTCAGCTCCGGCGGGCTGAACCGGTCGGTCACCGTGGCCGCCGGGCAGACGGTGACGGTCAAGGTGCAGATGGGGTTCGTCACCAACGAGCTGCCCGGGTCGCTCACCGAGTACAACGCCTACCGCGGCCACTCCCCCGCCACCGCGTTCGCCACCCACGTGCGGGAGTACAACCGGTGGTGGGCCGACAACGTGCCCTACATCGACGTACCAGAGCCGGCGATCAAGAAGAACGTCTACTACCGCTGGTGGCTGATGCGCTACAACCACCTCGACGCCGACATCCCCGGGCAGACCTTCCAGTTCCCCACCTCCATGGAGGGGGTGCTGGGCTACAACAACGCGATCGTGCTCACCCAGCCGATGCACATCGACGACCTGAAGTACCTGCGCGACCCGGTGTGGTCGTACGGGCCGTGGCTGTCGATCGGGCAGACCTCGAAGAGCGGCCGGTTCGCCGACAACCCCGGCGACCCGGAGAACTGGTCCAACAGCTACACGCAGTACGTCGCCGAGGCGGCGTGGAAGAGCTATCAGATCCACGGCGGCCAGCCGGGCATCGCAGGCAACCTGGCCCGCTACGCCGAGCAGGACGTCAAGGGTCAGCTGTCCTTCTACGACCACGACAACGACAAGGTCATCGAGTACGACTGGGGCGCGCTGACCGGCAACGACGCCGACGCCGTCTCCTTCCACTGGCGTTCCGGCTGGCTGGACCGGGCCGAGGGCGCCTACCAGTACAGCGGGGCGAAGGCCGCGGCGCAGGCGTACGCGCTGCTCGGCAACACCGCCAAGGCCAACGAGATGAACACCCTGGCCACCGACATCGGCAACGCGCTGGTCAACGTGCTGTGGAACCCGAACCGGCAGCTGTTCGAGCACCGGCACGTCTCCACCAACGAGTGGGTGCCGTGGAAGGAGATCAACAACTACTACCCGTTCGCGGTGGGCGCCGTGCCCAACACCGCGACCTACCGGCAGGCGCTGCGTCTGTTCGACGACCCGGCCGAGTATCCGATCTTCCCGTTCTACACCGCCAACCAGCGTGACAAGGCGGCCTCGGGCACGGGCAGCAACAACTTCTCCACGATCAACTCGACGGTGCAGTTCCGGCTGCTCTCCTCGGTGCTGCGCAACTACCCCAACGAGTGGATCGACGCCACCTGGTACAAGAAGCTGCTCTACTGGAACGCCTGGGCGCAGTACGTCGGCGGCAACACCCAGTGGCCCGACGCCAACGAGTTCTGGGCCGACTGGAACGGCAGCAGCATCCAGTACCGCTCCTGGATCCACCACAACATCCTGGGCAGCAGCAACTGGACCGTGATCGAGGACGTCGCGGGCCTGCGCCCCCGCTCGGACGCCCAGGTGGAGCTGAGCCCGATCGACATCGGCTGGTCCCACTTCACCGTCAACAACCTGCGCTACCGCAACAGCGACCTGACCATCGTCTGGGACGATCCGGCCGACGGCGTGGTGCGCTACGCCGGGATCCCGCAGGGCTACTCCATCTACGTCAACGGGGTCCGCCGGGCGACGATCGACCGGCTGGCGCCGCTGACCTACAACCCGGCCACCGGCGCGGTCACCACCTCGGCGACCGTCCTCTACAGCAGCGCCGCGTCCGGCATGCAGGCGCCCGCGCAGGTATCGCACACCGGCGCCCGCATGGTGGACATGCTCGCCAAGGCGGGCGTCGACCTGACGGCCGGCCTCACCAACCTGGCCGCCATGGGCTCGGCCACCGCCTCCCACACCGGGTCCGGCACCAGCGTGGCCGGGGCGCGCGACGGCCTGCCGACCAACGAGCCGTTCTGGGGCGCGGGCGGCTCGCCCAACAGCCAGGACTGGTACGAGGTCAACTTCGGGTCGCCGCAGACCTTCAACGAGGTCTGGCTCCACTTCCGTGACAGCCGGCCGGCCAGCGGCACCTACCGGGCGCCCGCGTCCTACGACATCCAGTACTGGAACGGCAGCTCCTGGGTGACCGTGAGCAGCCAGGTCAAGTCGCCCGGCAGCCCGCGGGCGAACCTCAACAAGGTCACGTTCACCCCGGTCACGGCCCAGCGGGTGCGGATGCTGGCCGCGAACGCCTCCGGGTCCAAGGTGGGCCTGACCGAGTTCAAGGTGGTCAACCGGGGCGGCGTCCAGCCTCCGGCCAACCGGGCGCTGTCGGCCACCGCGTCCTGCTCCTACACCTCGGCGTGGGAGAGCTGCGCCGCCGTCAACGACGGCGGCGAGCCGGCCAGCTCCAACATCCCCGGCCCCAACCAGGGCACCCGCTGGGGCACCTGGCCCGAGACGGGCCAGCACTGGGCGGAGCTCACCTGGTCGTCGGCGCAGGCGCTCAACCGTGCCGACGTGTACTTCTTCGATGACGAGCAGGGCATCGACATGCCGGCGTCGTGGAAGCTGCAGTACTGGAACGGCAGCGCGTACGCGGACGTCCCGGGCGCGAGCGCCTACGGGCTGGCCAAGAACCAGTACAACACCGTCACCTTCTCCTCGGTGAACACCACCCGCCTGCGGGTGCTGCTCACCGGCAACGGCTCGTCCTCCGTGGGCCTGCTGGAGGTGAAGGCCTTCGGAACGTAGGACCCGGCGTCGTCCTGCCTCACCGCAGTGTCAGCATCGGGGGTCGTTCGGCGATGGAGACGTCGCTGCTGACCACCCGGTGGCCGCCCGCGCAGCGGCGGAACTGGTCGAGGCAGGACGACAGGTCGTGGCAGCGGCCGAGCTTGCCCTGGCGGAGCAGCCGCGAGTAGGCGGCCAGCATGATCTGGGCCGCCATGTTGCCCAGGGCCTCGGTCGACTGCGGCGCGTGCTCGCGGGAGCCCAGGTCGACCTGGGCGAACGCGTCCAGCCCCGCCAGGTCGAGCAGGTCGACGAGCAGCCCGAGCTCGACCCCGTACCGGGTGAGGAACGGCACCCGCTCCAGCGCGGAGCGGCGGCCGGCGTACTCGCCGGCGAGCGGCTGGACGAACCCGGCGAGCTGGGGCCAGTGGAGGTTGATGAGCGGGCGGGCGACCAGTTCGGTGACGCGGCCGCCGCCGTTGGGTGCGCCGTCGAGCGGCCGGTCGTAGCAGCCCTTGGCGTAGGCGACGCTGCGGTCGGTGAGCAGCGGGCCGAGCAGTCCGCTCACCAGGGACGACTGGAAGCCGCGGATGTCGGCGTCGACGAACGCCACGATGTCGCCGCTGGTGACGGCGAGGGACTTCCACAGCGCCTCGCCCTTGCCGTCGAGCGGGCCCAACTCGGGCAGGATGGCGTCCTGGGCGTGCACGTCGGCGCCGGCGCGGGCGGCGACGGCGGCGGTGTCGTCGGTGGAGCAGGAGTCGATGACCACGACCTCGTCCACGAGGCCGCCCAGCTCGTCGAGGATGACGCCGACGATGTGACCCACGGTGTCGCGTTCGTCACGCGCGGGTAGAACCACGCTGACAGACGTGCGGCCCTTCGCCTCGGCCAGCTCGCGCACCGGCCAGTCGGTCGTGCGTGTGGTGCGGCGCCGCAACCAGGTCCGAACTTCAGGCAGCATGCGACCACCCCCGTTCATCCCCTGAGTTCTGCCCTCCGGGGGTCAACCCGTGACGGCGTGGCGCTCCAAGAATGTGTAAACATCCGCCTCGTCGACGCCGGGGAAGGAGCCGGGCGGCAGGGCGGCGAGCACGTGTGAGTTGGCGCGGGCCGACGGCCAGGCGTAGCCCTCCCAGCGCTCGGCCAGCGCGGTGGGCGGGCGGCGGCAGCAGTCGCCGTTGGGGCAGGTGGACTTGGTGCGGTTGGTGGTCTCGCGGCCGCGGAACCAGCGCGACTCCTTGAACGGCACCCCGAGCGTGATGGCGAAGTCGCGCTCCCGTGACGGGTCGACGTGCGCGACGCAGAAGTAGGTGCCCGTGGGCGAGTCGGAGTACTGGTAGTAGACGGAGAAGCGGTCGGGCGAGGCGAACACCTGGCGGCCCGACCACTGCAGGCACATCCGCTGCCCCTCGATGGCGCCCTGCTCGTCGGCGGGGAAGACGATGCCGTCGTTCTCGTACGCCTTGTAGATGATGCCGCCGGCGTCGTTGCGGACGAAGTGGCAGACCAGGTCGAGGTGGTGGGTGGCGAGGTTGGTGAAGCGGTGGGCGGCCATCTCGTACGAGACCGCGAACACGTCGCGCAGGTCCTCCACCGACAGCGCCCGGTCGGCCTTGGCTTCCTGCAGGTAGACGGCGGCGGCCTTCTCCGGCACGAGCACGGCGGCGGCGAAGTAGTTGGCCTCGGTGCGCTGGCGCAGGAAGTCGGCGAAGTCGCGGGGCTTGTTGTGGCCGAGCGCGAGGTGGCCGAGCGTCTGGAGCAGGATGGTGCGCGGGGTGTGCATGCCGAGCTGCTCGTGCTTGACGTAGATGCGGCGGTTGCGCATGTCGGTGATGGAACGCACCGACCGGGGCAGGTCCTGGGCGGTGTGCACGGTGTAGCCGAAGTGGGTCACCAGGCTCTGGATCATGCTCTGCGACAGGGCGCCGGCGCGGTAGCCGACGGCGCCGAGCGCCTCGGCGGCGGCCTGCTCGATCTCGGGGAAGTAGTTGCCCAGCTCGCGCTGGCGGCGGCGCAGCTCGGCGTTGGCGGCCCTGGCCTCCTCGGGGGTGGCGGTGCCGCGCGCCTCGCGGGAGCGCAGCTCGCCGTAGAGGCCGAGGATGTGCTCCAGCACGTCGTTGGGCACGCGGGCGGAGACCTTGAGACGCGGCAGCCCGAGATCGGCGTAGATGGGGTCGCGCTGGGCCTCTTCGAGGGCGATCTCCAGCTGGGCGCGGCGGTTGGGCGGCTGGCGGCGCAGCAGCTCCTCGACCGGCACGTTCAGCGCCGAGGCGAGCGACTTGAGCAGGGAGAGCTTGGGCTCGCGCTTGCCGTTCTCCAGCAGGGAGAGCTGGCTGGGCGCCCTGCTGACCCGTTCGCCCAGGTCGGAGAGGGTGAGCCCGCGCTGCTTGCGGAGGTGGCGCAGGCGTTGCCCGAACGCGATGAGATCGAGCTCATGCGTCAAAGTCAGCGGTTCTTCACCCAGCAAGGACGCCATGCACGCATCTTAGTCGGAAATTCCGCTCATCTTCTAGACGTACGGGAGGCGCCCGCAGGCCCTGTGAGGCCGGGCGCACCACCTCTGACCAGTGGTCTAGTCCATAGGGAAAACTCTCGATTTTTTCTGCCGTGAATACCGACCAGTAGTTGCATGTCGCGGAAATTTGCTGTTTTTTCTCTCCTGTTCTGGCTGTTGCCGGGGGTCACGGGGGCACAGACTCGGCATACGCCCCAGGGGACGACAAAGGAGTGAACGATGAACGATCGCCTCAAGGGAGCCGCCGAGCAGCTGCGGGACGAGTGGGAGAACGACCCGCGCTGGGCCGGCATCGAGCGCACCTACAGCGCCGAGGACGTGATCCGGTTGCGTGGCAGCGTCCAGGAGGAGCACACGCTCGCCCGGCTCGGCGCCGAACGGCTGTGGAGCCTGTTGCACACCGAGGAGTACGTGCACTCGCTCGGCGCGCTGACCGGCAACCAGGCCGTGCAGCAGGTGAAGGCCGGGCTGAAGGCCATCTACCTGTCCGGCTGGCAGGTCGCCGCCGACGCCAACCTGGGGGCGCAGACCTACCCCGACCAGAGCCTCTACCCGGCCAACTCCGTGCCGGCCGTGGTCCGCCGCATCAACAACGCGCTGCTGCGCGCCGACCAGATCACCTGGTCGGAGGGCCGGGAGGACGCGCCGCACTGGCTGGCGCCCATCGTGGCCGACGCCGAGGCCGGGTTCGGCGGCGTGCTCAACGCCTTCGAGCTGATGAAGGGCATGATCGCCGCCGGCGCCGCCGGCGTGCACTGGGAGGACCAGCTCGCCTCCGAGAAGAAGTGCGGCCACCTCGGCGGGAAGGTGCTCATCCCGACCGGCCAGCACATCAAGACCCTCAACGCCGCCCGCCTCGCCGCGGACGTCGCGGGAGTCCCCTCACTGGTCATCGCGCGGACCGACGCCCAGGCCGCGACGCTCCTGACCAGCGACGTGGACCCGCGCGACCAGGAGTTCTGCACCGGCGAGCGCACCGCCGAAGGCTTCTACCGGGTGCGCAACGGCATCGAGGCGTGCATCGCCCGCGGCCTCGCCTACGCCCCGCACTCCGACCTGCTCTGGATGGAGACCGGCACGCCCGACCTGGACGTGGCCCGCGAGTTCGCCGAGGCGATCAAGGCCCGGTATCCGGACCAGATGCTGGCCTACAACTGCTCGCCTTCCTTCAACTGGAAGCAGCACCTGGACGACTCCACCATCGCCAAGTTCCAGCGCGAGCTGGGGCACATGGGGTACAAGTTCCAGTTCATCACCCTCGCCGGGTTCCACTCGCTGAACTACTCGATGTTCCACCTCGCCCAGGGGTACGCGACCGACGGCATGACCGCGTACGTGGACCTGCAGGAGGCGGAGTTCGCCGCGGAGGCGCACGGATACACCGCCACCCGCCACCAGCGCGAGGTCGGCACCGGCTACTTCGACCTGGTCAGCACGGCCATCTCGCCCGACTCCTCGACCACCGCGCTCAAGGGGTCGACCGAGGAGGAGCAGTTCGCCCACTGACCGCATGAGCTCGCCGGTTACCTCCAGGGCATGGGTGGTTCCCCCCGGCGAACGGCCGCGCCAGACCTTCCCCGGCCTGGCGCGGCCGACCCATGTCCGCCAGCCCGTGCAACGGATCGGCCGCGTTCCTTCTCTGAGAGGTGGAAGGAATCGACGGAAGGCTGGAGCAGGTGGATGGAGACGCCCGATTCGCGGAGTTTGTCGCCGAGCGGGGTGAGGCGCTGATGCGCTACGGCTACGTGCTCGCGGGCAACCCGCACGACGCCGCCGACCTGGTGCAGGAGGCGCTGCTCAAGGTGCGGGCCGCCTGGCCGCGGCTGCGCTCGAAGGACAACCCCGAGAGCTACGCGCGCACCACGATGGCACGGCTGCACATCGCGGCCTGGCGGCGGCGCAGACGCGAACAGCTCACCTGGGAGCCACCTGACAGGGAGCACCGCGACGCGCTGCCCAGCGGCGACGAGCGCGCCATGTGGCTGGCGCTGGCCGGCCTGCCCCGCAAGCAGCGCGCCGTCCTGGTGCTGCGCTACTACGAGCAGCTCGACGACGCCGAGATCGCCAAGGTGCTCGGCGTCTCCCGCGGCACCGTGCGCAGCCAGGCGTCGCGGGCGCTGGACAAGCTGCGCGCCGCCGTCCCCGCCGAGTGGAGCGCGGTCGGGGAGGGAGCGCGATGAACCGGACGCCCGACGTGGAGGACACCCTGCGCAGGACGCTGCGGCAGGCCGCAGGCCAGGCGCCCGGACTGCCCGCTGATGCGGCCGCCTCCCAGGTGGAGGCCCGCTACCGGCGGCGCAGGCAGCGCAGGCAGGCGCTGCTCGCCGGCGCGGCGGTCGTGGTGATCGCGGGCGGGGTCGCGGGCGGCCTGCGCGCCGCAGACAGAGCCGCCGACCGGGCCGCCGACCGGGCCGCCACCGTGACCCCGGACGCGACGGCGACGGCGGCAGTCTCGCCGCCCGTGTCGCCGGCCCAGTCCCACGCCCCGTCCTACGACGTCAAGCCGGAGCCGATCGGATCGGTGTGGCCGGAGGCGCTGCGCGAGGTTCCCGCCAAGACGCCCGACGGCAAGAAGATCCAGCCGATCCTCCTCCTCGACGACCGGACCCTGCTCGTCTCCACCTGGGCCTCGTTCGAGAAGACCGACGCCCTGTACGCCTACGACCTGGACACGCTCGCCCTGCGCGAGATCACCCACGTGGTGACCCCCAAGGGGACCGTGCTGTTCGCGTCGGGCTTCGACGCCGCCGGCGGGCACGTCGCCTGGTGGACGCAGCTCAAGGACGGCACCGCCCAGATCTGGGCGGCTCCCCTGACGGGCGGCGAGGCTCGGGTCATCGGGAGCCGCGAGCTGGACGAGCGCGGCGTGGACAAGGTCGAGATCGTCGGTGACCGGGTCGCGTTCTCCGCCCGCTCCGGGGGCGTGTTCACGGTCCCGCTCGGCGGCGGTGAGGTGGAGCCGGTCGCGAACGGGGCGGGCATGCACCTGCTGTCCTGGCCGTGGATCGGCACTCCCGGCCCGTACAGCGGGCACGAAGGCGAGCACTACGGCCTGATCCGCAACCTGCGGACCGGCGAGACCGACCGGGCCCTGGTACGGGACGGCGAGCGGGTGCATGCCTGCGGCGTGACGCTCTGCGTAGGCAGCTCCGGGGCGGTCCCCTTCCACCGGATGCGCGACGGCTCCCAGCAGCAGGAGCTGCCCGGCGGCATGGCCAGGACGCCGCCCGCCCTGGATCGCTTCCACGTCGCCTCGGTCCGCTACGGCCGGCACGCGGGCGGCGTCGTGCTCTTCGACCTGCGCACCGGGGCTTCCGCCGACCTCGGCATCCCGTCGAAGCGTACGGCGGGCGGATTCAGCCTCATGAGGCCCGGTTTCGACGACGACGGGAGGCTGCTCGCCTACCCGGTCGGGGACACCCTGCGCGTGATCGACGTCACGAAGATCAAGTGAGGATGGCGGCTTCCTCGGCCTCGACCTGCTTGTTCCAGTCCTTCTTGACCGCGCGCCACGACTCGTCGTCCGCTCCGGCCCGCCAGTAACCGGAGATCGACAGGTGCGCCATCGGGATGCCCAGGCCGACCCGCAGGTGGCGGCGGAGCTGCTTGACGAACCCGGCCTCGCCGTGCACGAACGCCTGCACCCGCCCGGCCGGGAAGCCGAAGGAGCACACCGCCTCCACCAGGGCCTGCCCGACCGGGCGGTCGCCCCGGTACAGCCAGACCACCTCGACGTCGCCGGGCGTGCTCAGCTTGATCTCCTCCTCCGGCCCCGCCACCTCGATGAACGCGAACGCCCGCGCCCCCTCGGGCAGCGCCTCCAGGGACGCGGCGATGGCGGGCAGCGCGCTCTCGTCACCGGCGAACAGGTGCCAGTCGGCCTCCGGGCCGGGCGCGTAGCCGCCGCCGGGTCCGATCATGAGCAGCTCGTCACCCGGTCCGGCGTTGGCCGCCCACGGGCCGGCCAGGCCCTCGTCGCCGTGGTAGACGAAGTCGAGCGTCAGCTCGCGGGTGTCGGGGTCCCATGCGCGCACGGTGTAGGTGCGCAGCCGCGGCCAGAACTCGCGCGGCATGGTCTCCCGTACCTGCTTGACGCTGAACGGCTGGGGGTAGTCGACCCCCTCGTGCGGGAACACGATCTTCACGTAAGTGTCGGTGTGGCCGGACGTCTCGAAGTCGCGGAGTCCGTCACCTCCGACGATGACCCGGATCATGTGCGGCGCGATGCGCTCGGTACGCAGCACGACGCCTCGGTGGTGATCCCTCGGCTTACCGGTCATGCGGAACAGCTCCTTGCTTAGGGGTGCCTAACCTACACTCTGCTCCCCGCGCGGCGTCAGCGCGATGCGAAATGTCACTCTCGCCCCTCTGCCCCTGTCCCGGCAGCCGATTCACCCCGTGCGCGACCTTCAGGCGGCGGCCTCGTCCTCCGCCGCCAGCTCCTCCAGACCGGCCACGGCCGCCAGGAACATCGCCATGTGCCGGAACGCCAGCCGCGCCTCCGGCAGCACGTCCGCCAGGATCGGGAACACGTGCGGCATGCGCGGCCACTCCTCGTAGGTCACCGGCACGCCGCCGTCCCTGGCCCGCTCGGCGACGCGGCGGGCCTCGTCCCTGAGCACCTCGGTCGACCCGGTGACGATCATCAGCGGCGGCAGCCCGGTGAAGTCGCCGAGCACCGGGGAGACCAGCGGGTCGCGCGGGTCCAGCCCGTCGGTCCAGCGGCGGGCCAGCCAGCGCACCCGCCCGGCCGGCAGCATCGGGTCCTGCCAGCGGTTCGCGCGCCGGGGGAAGTCGGTCAGGTCGGCCCAGGGCGACAGGCACAGGGCCGCCGACGGCAGCGGCAGGCCGCGGTCACGCAGCGCCAGCAGCGTCGCCAGGGTCAGGTGCCCGCCCGCGGAGTCGCCTGCGATGATCATGTCTTCCGGCTCGTACCCGCGCCCCAGCAGGCAGTCGTAGGCTTCGAGGGAGTCGCTCAGCGAGTCGGCCAGCTTGTGCACCGGACCCTGGCGGTAGTCCAGCGCCAGCACCGGGCGGCCCGCCACCGCCGACAGGCGCCAGGTGATCGGCCGGTGCGTGCGGGGTGAGCACGAGAAGTAGCCGCCGCCGTGCAGATACAGCACCACCTTGTGCTCGTCCAGCGTGTCACGCCCGCGTACCCACTCGCCGCCGCACGCGGAGAACGCGGCGGGAACCAGCGAGACGTGGTCGGGCGTCGCCGCGGGGAGCAGCCTGACCAGCTCTCCCAGCTGGGACGCGGCGGTCAGCGCCAGGGCGTGGCGCAGGAACAGATGGGAGGCCGGCTTGAGGGTGTGACGCATGAGGCCGGTGAGAGCGCGGGCCTGCCAGCTCAGTGGATACTCGGGAGCGACATCCCTGTCCAGGTGCATTTCGGGCCTCCGGCATGTTGATTCCCCGCCAGAACATCGCTCTACCCGTCGGTAAGTATCTCATCGCTTTTCCCGGACATTTCGGCAATGCTGCCTGCTAGAGGGTTATGCCCGCCGACGCCGGGGCGCCATCTATCCCGTTGCCAACCGCTGACCGCCGGTTGGATAATTCCAGGCCTTCCATCCGACCGGCCCGTGCGCGCGCACGGTCCCGGGCACGCGCCGTCACCGTGCCCTCACCCTCCGGAGGTGCCAAACCATACCCCTCTACCTGCGGCTCGCCCGGTACGGCTTCCGCAAGCACGCCACCTACGTCTGGGCCGCGCTCGCCGGCGCCTTCACCAACACCGTGTTCGGCATCCTGCGCGCCTACATCCTCATCGCCCTCTGGCAGGCCAGGCCCGGCCTGGCCGGCTACGACGTCGCCCAGGCCGTCACCTTCTGCTTCGTCACCCAGGCCTTCATCGGGCCGATGCAGCTGTTCGGCGGCGGCCTCGCCATCCCCCAGCGCATCCGCAGCGGCGACATCGCGCTCGACCTGGTCCGCCCCGCCCCGCTCCAGCTCTGGACACTGGCCGAGGACCTCGGCCGCGCCGGCTACCTCCTGCTCGTCCGGGGCATCCCGCCGATGCTCGTCGGCGCCGCCCTGTTCGGCATCGTCGTGCCCGACGGACCGGGCCGCTGGGCGGGGCTGCTCGCCGGCCTGCTCCTCGGCGTCGTCACCAGCTTCGGCTGGCGCTACCTGGTGGCGCTGTCGGCCTGCTGGCTCGCCGACGACCGGGGCGTCAACGTCGCCTCCACCGTGCTCACCACCTTCCTCAGCGGCCTGGTCCTGCCGCTGACGATCTTCCCCGGCTGGCTCGGCGACGTCGCCAGGGTGCTGCCCTGGGCCGCCATGGCGCAGGCCCCCGCCGACCTCTACCTCGGCACCGCCCCCGTCCTCGACACCCTCGCCTTCCAGGCGTTCTGGGCCGCCGCGCTGCTCGCCCTGGGCGCGCTCGGCACCCGCGCCATCCGCCACAAGGTGGTGATCCAGGGTGGTTAGGACCTACCTGCTCCTCGCCTGGACCTGGACCCGCGCCGCCGCCGCCTACCCCGCCTCCTTCGCGCTGCTCCTGGTGCTCGGCTGCGCCACCGCCGCGCTCGACCTCGCCGCCATCCTGATCGTCTTCGCCAACACCACCTCGCTCGGCGGGTTCACCCGCGAGGAGGTCCTCTTCCTGTACGGGACCGCCGGGATCGCCTTCACCCTCACCGACCTGCTGTTCAGCAACCTCGACCGGGTCAGCGCGCACATCAGGGACGGCACGCTCGACACGTTCCTGATCCGGCCCGTGAACGCCTGGATCCAGATCGCCACCGACCGGTTCGTGCCCGCCAGGATCGGCCGCGTCCTGCAGGCCGCCGCCGCCCTCGGCTACGCCCTCGCCGCGCTCGACCTGGACCCGCGGCGGCTCTGGATGGTGCCCGTCATGATCCTCTCCGGCGTGGTGATCTTCACCTCGCTCTGGACGCTGGCCGCCGCTCTCCAGTTCGCGCTGGTCGACGCGCCGGAGGTGAGCAGCGCCTTCACCTACGGCAGCGCGCAGCTCGCCCAGTACCCGTTCAGCGTCTACGGCCGCGAACTCGTCCGCGGCGTCACGTACGTGCTCCCGCTGGCCTTCATCAACTGGCAGCCGGGCCTGTACGCGCTGGGCCGCGACGACCCGTTCGGCACGCCCGGCTTCATGCGCTTCCTCGGGCCCGTCGCGGCCCTCGTCCTCGCCCTGCTGGCCGCGCTCGCCTGGCGCCAGGGGCTGCGCCGTTACCGATCGACAGGGAGTTGACCATGACCATGATCGAACTGAACCAGGCGGGCCGCACCTTCAAGGTGAAGCGGCGGACCGTGCACGCCGTACGCGACCTGACCTTCACCGTCGCACCCGGGGAGTTCGTCGGCTACCTCGGCCCGAACGGCGCCGGCAAGTCCACCACGATCAAGATGCTGTGCGGCATCCTGACGCCCAGCTCCGGCACCGTGCGGGTGGCGGGGCTCGACCCGTCGCGCCGGCGCACCACGCTGGCCCGGCACATCGGCGTGGTCTTCGGCCAGCGCACCACGCTCTGGTGGGACCTGCCGCTCAAGGACAGCTTCGAGCTGATCCGGCTCCTTTACAAAGTAGTAGATCGCAAAGTGTTCGCGGAACGGCTGGCGGAGCTGACGGCGACGCTGGACCTCGGCCCGTTCATGAGCACGCCGGTGCGCCAGCTCAGCCTCGGCCAGCGGATGCGCGGCGACCTGGCCGCGGCGCTGCTGCACGCGCCGGAGGTGCTCGTGCTCGACGAGCCCACGATCGGGCTCGACGTCGTGAGCAAGGCCGGCATCCGCGAGTTCCTGGCCAGGATCAACGCCGAGCGCGGCACGACCGTGCTGCTGACCACCCACGACCTGGGCGACATCGAGCGGCTGTGCCGCCGCGTGATGCTGATCGACCACGGCCGGCTGGCCTTCGACGGGACGCTGGACGACCTGATGGCGAGCGCTCCCGGTCTCTCCTCCATCGAGGAGGTGGTCACCCACCTCTACACCACCGGGCGCTAGTAGTAGCTGCCCTCCCGGGTCTGCTCCTCGTAGTCGTCGTCGTCCTCGTCGTAGCGGCGCGCCCAGCGCGAGGGCATCAGCACCGGGATGAACAGCGCGACGCCCAGGAGCGCGAGCACGCCGCCGCGGAGCAGGATGTGGGCGCCGGAGACGATCTCCCTGACGACGCCGTTCACCGCCGGGCCGTCGGGCAGCAGGGTCAGCGCCCGGTTCGCGTCCAGCGCGTACACCACGGTCCAGGCCAGCAGGACCATCGACGGGATGAAGGTGGCGACCGGTGACACCCGGCCCGCCACCACGAGCCCCACGACGAGGCCGACGGCGGCCATGGAGCCCAGCGCGATCCAGAGCGACGGGCCGACCGGCGGTGCGGCCTGGACGTCCGCCATCGTCTGCCGCACCGCCCAGCCGCCACCTCCCAGCACGGCCGCGGTCACCACAAGCCCGAGGAGCAAACCACCTAAGTGCCGCAACGTTCTCACCTCATGTCGACGTGGTCGGCACGACCCTAGCGAACAAACGCCGCGAATCACCCGGTCATCACGCGGCTTCCCGCTTGAGCTTTCGCACGTCTTCTGCCCGTGGCACCATGAGCACACTCATGCGAGCGCACCTGCCTTTCCGGCTCATCCGGACGGCGGCCTTCGCCGCCGTCTGTGTGCTCCTCGCGGCCCTGGCCCACTGGCTGAGCGGCGGATCGCGGCCCCCGCCGTGGACCCTGCCGGCCGGGGGCGGCGCGGTGTTCGGGCTCGCCGCCGCGCTGGGCGGCAGGGAGCGCTCACCGGCCCAGGTCGGCTGGCTGCTGGTCGCGGCCCAGCTCGGGCTGCACGAGCTGTTCGGCGGCGACGGCACCGGCTACGTCGCCGCCCACATCCACGGGCAGGGGCTGGGCGAGGCGCTCGGCATGCTGGTGGCCCACCTGACGGCCACGCTCCTCACCGGCTGGTGGCTGTCGCGCGGCGAGGCCGCGCTCTGGGCGCTGCTGCGCCGCCTGGCCCGCCGCCTCCTGCTCCCCCGGCCCGTCCCCGCGCGTCCCGCCGCCCGGCCGCCCGTGCCCGTCGTACGGGTGCGCGACGTGCCGCCGGACCCGGCGGTCCGCCACAGCGTCACCAGGCGAGGTCCTCCACTTCCCGCCTGACCTGCTGACACCTCTCATCCCCTATGCCCACCAAGTGGAGTTATCGACATGTCCTTCTTCAGACGTGCGGCGACCGTGCTCGCCGCCACCACCGCTCTCACCGCCGCGCTCGCCCTGCCCGCGCTGGCGCACGTCACGATCAACCCCGGCACCGCCGTCGCGGGCGGGTTCACCAAGGTCGCCTTCCGGGTGCCGAACGAGCGCGACGACGCCAGGACGACCAAGATCGAGGTGACCTTCCCCACCGATCATCCGCTGGCGTTCGTCTCCGTCAGGCCGGTGCCCGGCTGGACCGTCAAGGTCACCGAGGGCAAGCTGCCCAAGCCCGTCACCACCGAGCACGGCGAGCTCACCGAGGCCGTCACCACGATCGCCTGGTCGGGAGGTGAGATCGGCCAGGGCGAGTTCCAGGAGTTCGAGGTGTCGATGGGACGGCTGCCGACCGGGGTCGACCAGCTGGTGTTCCCGACCAAGCAGACGTACTCCAGCGGCGAGGTCGTCTCCTGGGCCGACGCCCCGGCGGCCGACGGGTCCGAGCCCGAGCACCCGGCGCCCGTGCTCAAGCTGACCCCGCCCGCCGACGCCTCCCCCGCCGCGTCCGCCTCCCCGTCCGCCTCCGCCGGCCTCGTCGCGGCGCCGGCCGCGTCCGGCGCGGCCCCCGCCTCCTCGGACGGGACGGCCCGCCTGCTGGGCGGCGCCGGCCTCGCCGTCGGCGTCGCCGGCGTGGTGATCGCCGCCCTGGCCCTCCGCCGCCGCCCCTCCTGATCGCCACCTTCGCCCCGTACGCGACCCGTACGGGGCGAAGCCCTTACCCTCGCGCCGGCCCTGTGGGGGTCAGGACGTGACGTCCTTGCCGGTGAAGTGGGCCCAGGCGATCGAGAGGGACATCACGATGTAGGCGCCGAACGTCAGCAGGCCCTCCGTCAGCGCCCCGGTGTCGATCGGGCTGCGCAGGACCGCGTCGAAGCCGGTGAACCTGGTCGGCAGCAGGTAGGGCGCGATCGCTTCGAGCGCGGGGATGGCCCGCAGCACCTGGCAGGCGATGATCAGCACGACGGTGCCCGCGATCGCCCCGATGGGCACCTCGGTGAACGCCGAGATGGCCAGCGCCACCGCCGCGACCGCCGACAGGGCGAAGCCGACGTAGCCGACGGTGAGCGCGATGCGCAGCAGCCCGTCGGTCATGGTGACGGTGGTGCCCGACAGCAGGACCACGTCACCGGCGGGGAACAGCACGAGCCCGGTCACCAGCGCCGACAGCGCCACGACCGCGGTGACCGCGTACGCGTACACGACCGCGTTCAGGTACTTGACGGCCAGCAGCCGGGTGCGCCCGGCGGGCGCGGCGAGCAGGTAGCGCAGCGTGCCGCCGCCGGCCTCGCCGGCGAGCGCGTCGCCGGCCACCACGCTGACCGCGATCGGCATCATCAGCAGCACCAGGGCCGAGAGCGCGAGGAACGTCAGCATGAGGCTGTTGCCGGCCACGGCGGCGATCATGCCGCCGACCTGGTCGTCCCCGGCGAACAGCCGCAGGGACACGCCCATGATCACGGGCACCGTCGCGAGCGCGGCCAGCATGGCCAGGTTGCGCGGCCGGTGGAAGGTGAGGCTCAGCTCGGAGACGAGCAGCCGCCAGAACGCGCCCGCGCGGCGCCCGGCCTGCGGAGCGGGCGGGGCGGGCCGGTCGGAGGGCTCCTCCGGGCGGCGTTCGACGGTGCTCAGGGTCTCGGTCACGGGCACCAGCCCGGGGGTGCGACGGGTGCGGGTGCCCGTGTCAGCCGTCGACATCGAATCCCTCTCCTGTCAGTCCGACGAACACGTCCTCCAGGCTCGGCCGCACGACGGCGAGCCCCCGTACGGCCACGCCCTCGCCGACGAGGGCGGCGTTGACCCGCTCGGGAGCGTGGCCCCCCAGCTCGGCGGTCACGGCGCCGGCGGCGGAGCGCACGTCGGCCAGCCCGAGCGCCGCGAGCACGCGCGCCGCGTCGGCCGCGTCGGGCGTCTCGACGCTGACGCGGGTGGCCAGGCCGCCGCTCAGCGAGGCGATGGTGCCGTCCGCGACGAGGCGGCCGGTGCGCATGATGGCGGCGTGCGTGCACATCTGCTCGACCTCGGCCAGCAGGTGGGAGGAGACGAACACGGTGGTGCCGCCGGCGGCGATCTCCTTGACCAGTGCCCGCACCTCGCGGGTGCCCTGCGGGTCGAGCCCGTTGGTGGGCTCGTCCAGGATGAGCAGCTCGCGCGGCCCGAGCAGGGCGGCCGCGATGGCGAGCCGCTGGCGCATGCCGAGCGAGTAGTTGCGGTAGCGCTTGCCCGCCGCGGCGGTGAGGCCGACGCGTTCCAGCGCCTCGCCGACGCGCCGCCGGACGGTCGCCCCGGAGGCGGTGGGGTCGGCGGCGTCGAACCGGCGCAGGTTGGCCTCGCCCGTCAGGTAGGGGTAGAAGGCCGGTCCCTCGACCAGCGCGCCCACCCGGGGCAGGGCCAGCGCGAGCGGCAGGCCGAGCAGGGAGCAGGTGCCGCCGGTGGGCGTGATCAAACCGAGCAGCATCCGGATCGTGGTGGTCTTGCCCGAGCCGTTCGGCCCCAGGAAGCCGTAGACGGAGCCGCGCGGCACGGTCAGGTCGAGCGCGTCGACGGCCGTCTGGCCGCCGCGGAAGCGCTTGGTCAGCCCGGACGTCACGATGGCGGCGCCGGGGTCGGAGGGCGGGGCCGCCCCGGTGGGCGCCCCCGCTTCCTGCGCGACGGTCGTCACCTGACGCCCGCCGCCTTCATGATCTCCTCCGGGGTGACCGCGCCGACCAGCAGGCGGCCGTCGTCGGTCAGCAGCACGGTGACGAGCTTCGTCCTGATCATCTTGCCGGAGCCCCAGGTGCCGCTCACCGGGGTGGCCGTCTTCAGCACGTTGTCGAAGAGCGCCCGCGCGTCGGCGCCCTCGCCGCCGGGAGCGCCGGGAGCGCCGTCCGCGTCGCCCTGCGGCATCGCGGCGTCGGCGGGCAGCACCGCGACCGCGGTCCAGCCCTCGCCGCGCACCTTCAGGTCCCCGGCGGTGCGCCTGGCCTCCTCGGCGTGCTCCTGTCGCACGTCGGACGGCCCGAACGTCTTCTCCTCCACCTTGGCCCCGGCCGGCGGGGTGAAGGCGAAGTTCTCCTCGGCGGGCGGGGTGAAGGTCAGCTGGGTGAACCCGACCTGGAAGGCCGGCTCGGCCGAGCCCTTGGCGAACACCTGGACCCGCAGCGGCACGTAGTGCTCGCCGTCGATGGCCAGGCGCACCTCCTGGACCAGGGACGCGGGGTCCTTCGGGGTGAGCGTGAGCTGGTAGGCCGGGCGGCCCGCGACCTCGGCGGTGTTGCTCACCGAGATCGTGGTCGACTCGTCCACCTGCTCCAGGAGCCGCTGCGCCGCCTGGTCGGGCGTCATGACGGTCGGGGCGGCCGTGGGCAGGCCCTCCCGGGGGTGCTCGCCCTGCAGCTTGACCCTGGTGGCGGTGTTGCTGTCGCTGTCCCAGTACCACACCTGGTCGCCGTTGACGATCACGTTGGTCTCGTTGAACTGGGTGGGCAGCGCCAGCCGCATCTTGTCCTCGTCGCCGTACCAGAGCTTCACCTCGTGGGAGCCGGACAGCAGCGACAGCGGCGAGCCGTCGCCCGTGTCGGGCAGCGCCGGCAGGCCGAGCGAGGCCGTCTGCTGGACGGTGCCGGACATGGGGGGCATGCCCTCGCTCTTCTCCGCCGCCGCGGCGGCGTCGGCCAGCAGCTGCTGGGCCGACCGTTCGGGAAGCACGGGGTCGCCGCTCACCGCGGCGATCACCGGCCCGGCGCCTATCGCCGCGCCGATCACGGCCGCCGCCGCGATCGGCACTCCCCACCTCACGTACGTGCCTCTACGCATGTCACTCCTCAACGGTATGTCGATACACGCAGCCTGCGTGATGCATCCTTAGGCGAACCTGAGACGGGCTGAGATCCCTCTCAGCGTTCTCAGCGGGCTCTCAGCGCACGGACGGGAGAATCGGCACATGCGGGTACTGGTCGTCGAGGACGAACGCCGGATGGCGGCCGCGCTCCAGCGCGGGCTGCAGGCGGAGGGGTTCGCCGTCGACCTCGCCCACGACGGCGAGCAGGGGCTCCACGAGGCGAGACACGGCGACTACGACGTGGTCGTGCTCGACATCATGCTGCCCAGGCTGTCCGGCTACAACGTGTGCAAGCAGTTGCGCGCGGAGGAGAACTGGGTGCCGATCCTCATGCTGTCGGCCAAGGACGGCGAGTACGACATGGCCGACGGCCTCGACCTGGGCGCCGACGACTACCTGACCAAGCCGTTCTCGTACGTGGTGCTGGTGGCCAGGCTGCGGGCGCTGCTGCGGCGCGACTCGGGGCGGCGGCCGGCCGTGCTGGCCGCCGGCGACCTGTCGCTGGACCCGGCGCGGCGGCGGGTGCGGCGCGGCGAACGCGACGTCGAGCTGACGCCGCGCGAGTTCGCGCTGCTGGAGTACCTGCTGCGCAGGCGCGACGAGGTGGTGTCCAAGTCGGAGATCCTGGAGCACGTCTGGGACACCTTCGACACCGACCCGAACGTGGTCGAGGTGTACGTGGGCTACCTGCGGCGCAAGATCGACGCCCCGTTCGGCAGGAACGCGTTGCAGACCGTGCGCGGCGCGGGCTACCGGCTGGCCGGCGACGGTGGCTGAGTTCCCGGCCGCGCGCCCGTCGGCCTGGTGGCGGCGGCAGGGGTTGCGGTTCCGGCTGACGGTGGTGGCCGTCGCCGTGCTGGCGGTGGCGCTGGCGGTGTCGGCGTCGGTGCTGCTCTCGGTGCTGGACCGGACACTCCTGGCCACCGTGGACGAGTCGGTCAGCCGGCAGGCGCACACCGTGCGGGTGCAGGCCGACGCCGGCACGCTGACCACCCCGATCACCACCCACGACGGCACGATCGTGCAGGTCATCGGCGCGGACGGGCGGATCACGCACGTCACCTACGGCGCGGACCGGCTGGTGCCGCTGCTGGACGCGCGGGGCCGGGCGCGGGCGCTGGAGGACGGGCGGGCCACGTTCGTCGACGGTCATCCGTACGCGATCCCGGCGCAGTTGCGGGTGGTGGTGCTGAGCGCCGACCGCGGGCAGACGGTGATCGCGGCCCGGTCGGTGTCGGAGATCCAGACGAGCGTCCGCACGGCCGGGCGGGTGCTGCTGGTGGGCACGCCGCTGCTGGTGGTGCTGCTCGCGGGCGCCAGCTGGATGATCGTCGGGCGTACGCTGCGGCCCATCACGGCGCTGCGCAGGGGCGCGGCCGAGATCACGCACACCGCCCGGTCGCGCCGGCTGCCGGTGCCGGAGTCGCGCGACGAGGTGCACTCGCTGGCCACCACGCTCAACGACATGCTGGCGCGGCTGGAGGAGGCCGAGAAGCGGCAGCGGGCGCTGGTCTCCGACGCGGCGCACGAGCTGCGCAGCCCGCTCGCCAGCATCCGGCTGCAGCTGGAGGTGGCGCTCGGGCACCCGCAGGGGCAGGACTGGCCGGAGACGGCCGAGGGCGTGCTGGAGGACACCCTGCGGCTGTCGCGGCTGGCCGAGGACCTGCTGGCGCTGGCCAGGCTGGACGAGCGCGGCGGCGTCCCGGCCCGGCGCGAGCCCGTCGACCTGGACGAGGTCGTGCGGCAGACGGCCGAGCGGTACGCCGAGGTGAGGCTGGCCGCCTGCGACCCGGTGGAGGTGCGCGGCGACGCCATGGACCTCAGCCGGGTGCTGACCAACCTGATCGACAACGCGGTGCGGCACACCGCGTCGAAGGTCGAGGTCGCGCTGACCGCCGACGGGATCCTCACCGTCACCGACGACGGGCCGGGCATCCCGGAGGAGGACAGGGAGCGGGTGTTCAACCGGTTCACCCGGCTCGACACCGGGCGCAGCCGTGACGAGGGCGGTGCGGGGCTGGGGCTGGCCATCGTCCGGGAGACGGTGCGCGCGCACGGCGGCACCGTCCACCTGGAGGACGCCTCCCCCGGCCTCCGCGCCGTCGTCTCCCTCCCCCCGTCCCTCTGAACGGGACGTCCGTCACCGGGGCGTTCACCAGGAGCGCGTCGGCACGACTGCACGCCGACCGGTGTGACGGTGGAGCCTGACGGCGCCTGCCACGTGTCCACGGGGGCACACGGGCCGGCGACCGGCGAGGTGCTGAGAATCCGACCGCGCTAGGCGGTCGTGCCCCTCTCGGCGGTCGCCAGGAAGTCCTGGGCGATCAGCGGGAGGCGGCGGCGCGTGTGCACGACGGCGATCACGCGTCTGACGGCGGGCTCCAGCGAGCGGACCACGAGGCCCGCACGGGCGGCCTGTTCGGCCATCCCGCGGTACCACAGCAGCGACGCCTTCCCGGCGCGCACCGCGTTCAGCCAGCCGTTGCGTTCGTCGGTTTCGAGCACCACGACGGGGCTCACCGAGAACTTGCCGAACATCGCGTCGAGCTCCCTGCGGCGGACGCTGCCGCGCGCGGGCAGGGCCAGGCGCATGCCGTGGAGTCTGCCCATGGGAACGGGGTTGGGGAGTTCGAGCCCGGGCGGGGAGATCAGCACGATCTCCTGGCGCTCGAGCGGGTGGGTGATCAGGTCGCCGGGGACGGGCAGATCGGTCAGGCCGAGGTCGGCCCGCTGGTCCCGGATGGCGCTGACGACGGCCTCGCGGCCCTCGCAGCGGACGATGTGCACGCGGACGCCGGGGTGCTCGGAGGCGTAGGCGGGCAACAGCCGCCCCGCCAGACCGGGCTCCAGGCTGGGGGTGGAGGCGATGCGGAGCTCCGCTTCGCCGGCGCCGCCGTGGTTGGCGAGGCCTTCGATCTCGCGGACGGCGTCGAGCGCCTCCCGAGCCAGCTTCACCACGCGGCGACCTTGCGAGGTCACCACTACCCCCCGCCCCGAACGCGCGAAGAGCGTCATTCCGAGCTCTCGTTCCAGATCGCGGATCGCACGCGAAAGCGCAGGTTGTGCGATATAGAGCGACCTTGCCGCGTCAGTCATGGTGCGGTGCTCCGCAGTCGCGACCACATAGCGGAGCTGCTGGAGGTTCATGGCAAAGAACGCTAGGACAACGGCAGGTCCGTGGTCCGGAACATGACTGAGATCACCTCGAATGATTTCGGACCGTAACCGAGTACCGCTACATCCGTGACGGGTGGGAAATCAGTATGCTTCTGCCCCATATTCGGCAAAGGCACGATGTGTGACAGGAGAGGTCGCGCATCTCGGACAACCGAGTAAAGGGGCGACACGGTGACAGGGAACGGGCAATATCCTCCCGCGCCACAGGGGCCAGGACAGCCCCAGAGGCCGCCCTCGCTACCATGGCCGCCGCCTGGCCACCGCCAGCCACAGCCGCAAAGCAACCCATACCCCGGTCAAGGCGTTCCCAATCCTGGCGGACCTCATCCGGGTCAGGGACCGTACCCCGGAGGGGGCGCCCCACCGCCGGGGCAAGGCCCCTACCCGGGCCAGCCACCACCCGGCCAGGGGCCGTACCCGGGCCAGGGGCCGTATCCCTCACAGCCGTATCCCGGACAGGGGCCGCATCCCGGGCAGGGCGCGCCCCCGGGCGCGGGGCCCTATCCCGGGCAGGGACCGTACCCGGGCCAGGGCACACCGCCCGGACAGGGGCCGCATCCCGGGCAGGGCGCGCCCCCGGGCGCGGGGCCCTATCCCGGGCAGGGACCGTACCCGGGCCAGGGCACACCGCCCGGGCAGGGGCCGTACCCCGGGCAGGGCGGCGGTTATCCGCCGGGCGGCGGGTACCCAGGCGGCCCTCCGCCCCCGCAGGGGCCCTGGCCGGGCGGGCAGCCGTCCTTCCCGCCGCACGGGCAGTGGCACCACCGGCCGCGCCGCAAGTCCGGCATGGGTGTGGTCGGCGTGCTCGGGCTGGTGTGCGGGACGATCGCGGGACTGTTCGTGCTGGTGATCGTCGGGGCGGCGTTCCTGGGCTCGTCGTCCGGTTCGGACACGACGACGCCGATCGCGCAGCCGACGTACTCCCCGTACGACGAGCCGACGCGGTCAAGAGGTGAGCCGACGAGCAGCCCCACCCGGGACGACGTGCCCACCGAGCGTCCGACCCAGCGGCCCACGCAGGACGACGAGCCGGACGACGACCCGCCGAGGCGGGTGACGCTCGACCGCAGCCTGAAGAACAACACCGTCTACCGGGCCGGCGTGCTGCCCAGGCTCACCTGCCGGGCGGGCAACGTGAGCATCTTCAGCCACAGCCAGCTCAAGTCGCTGATCCTCAAGACCGGCAAGTGCATGGACCAGGCGTGGGGCCCGATCCTGCAGAAGCAGGGCATCCCGTTCAGCCCGCCGAGGTACGCCATCGCGGCCAGGAGCGGCAGGGGCGCCTGCGGCGACTACCCCCAGCGGGGCAGCATCGTGCCGTACTACTGCCCGCGCAACAACACGATCTACGCCTCCACCTCGGCCATGGCCAGGGGCAACGGGAACTCGCGCGGCTACGGCCAGATCATCAGCTGGCACGGCGGCATCATCAGCATGATGGCCCACGAGTACGGGCACCACGTGCAGAACCTGACCGGGCTGCTGGACTCCTGGTGGGGTAAGACGCTGGAGACCTCGAACCAGAACGGCAAACTGGCGCTGAGCCGACGGCTGGAGCTCCAGGCGACCTGCTTCGGCGGGATGTGGATGCGGTCGGTCGCGGCCTCGTACCCGGTGAGCACGAGCAGCCGGCAGCGGTTGTTCTGGTTCTACGGCCAGGTGGGCGACCATCCGGGATACCCGCGTGACCACGGGTCGACGGCGAACAACCACCGGTGGTTCCGGCAGGGCTGGGAGAAGAACAAGGCCTACCAGTGCAACACGTGGGCCGCGCCGTCTTCGACCACCTCCTGATGGTTACTTGAGGTTCATCTCATGTTGGGCACATGTCTTTGATGTCCATATATGGCGACTAGAATCCTGGCAATCTTGTGCCATCGGGGGGCAAACCCAGCGGGTTATGCCTGGTAGGCGTGCGAAGGAGCCGGTGTGAGCAATCGCGATGGGGTGGACGCCGTGCCCGGAGGCCGGAAACGGCGCCCCCCTCGCCGACCCCGGCCCGCGCCGGGCAATTCCGCCGACCCCTCGCCCGACCCGGCCGCCCCCCATCCGGACCCGTCCGGCGCCGTCGACCCCAGGGCCGCCGAACCGCGAGCCGGCGAGCCGCGGAGCGGGCGGACCCGCAGGACCCGGCGCTCCGGCGACCCTGCGTCAGGCACCCCACGCCCCCGCAGGGACCCCGCGGACGCGCCGGGCCAAACCCCGGACACCCGCGAAACCCCACACCCCGGCACCCCCACCCGGGGTGAAACCTCCGCCCGGGGCGAAACCTCCGGCGGAGGCGACCATCTGGCACGGGGAGCTTCCGGCAGAGGCGACCACCTGGCAGGAGGAGCCTCCGGCAGAGGCGACCATTCGGTACGGGGAACCTCCGGCAGAGGCGACCACCCGGCAGGGGGAACCTCCGGCGACCACGGCTCCGCCGGGAGAGGAAGCTCCGGCGGAACCGGCCGCCCCCGCGAAGAGGCGGCCGGGAGAGGCGCGGGCTCCGCCCCGGGCCTGAGCGGCAGAAGCGCGGGCGAGGGCCCTGTCACAGGCGGCTCTGGCCATGGCATCGTCGGCAGGGGCGTCCACCCCGGCGCCGACTCAGCCAGAGTCTCTGGCGAGGGCGGCTCCGGCTTCAGCGGCGGCGCCGCTTCCGGCGCCGGCACAGGAAGGGGCTCCGGCAGGAGCGCCGGTGCCGACAGCGGCGGCTCTGGTGCCGGAGACGGTTCCGGCAGGGGCCCCAGCGGCGGCTCCAGCAGAGGCTCAGGTGCAGGCTCCGGCATGGGTGCCGGAGCCGGTGCCGGCGGCGACTCCGGTACTGGAGGCGGCTCCGGCAGGAGCGCCGGTGCCAGTAGCGGCAGAGGCTCTGGGGCCGGAGGCAGTTCGGGCAGAGGCTCTGGCGCCGGAGGCGGCTCCAGCAGGAGCGGCGGCTCCGGTGCCGGGAGCGGCTCCGGCAGGAGCGCCGGTGCCGGTAGCGGCAGAGGCCCCAGCGCCGGAGGTGGTTCCGGCAGCGGCCCAGGTGCCGCCGGCGGCTCCGGAAGGGACCCAGGTGCCGGCGGCGGCTCTGGCAGAGGCTCAGGTGCGGGAAGGGGCTCTGGCAGAGGCTCAGGGCCCAGTGGCGGCTCTGGCAGAGGCTCAGGGGCCGGAGGCGGTTCCGGCAGGAGCGGTGGCTCTGGCGCCGGGGGTGGCTCGGGGCCAGGTCGTGGCGATGACGGGCGGGCACGTTCGGGCGGCAACCGGAGTGGGGGGATCGCGGGGAGGCTTGCCGGGATCGGTGGGGGGAGTGCGGCGCCGCGGTTCGCGAAGCCGCTCACGCCGGCGTCCATCCTGGGCTGGACCCTGCTGTCGATCTTCGTTCCGGGCGCCGCGCACCTGCGGGCCGGGCACCGGCGCACCGGTCTGGTCCTCGTCGGCGTCTTCGTCGCCGTGCTGCTCGGCCTGCTGGTGTTCGTGCTGGCCAACCTGGACAACGCGGGGATCGTCACGCGCGACAGCGTGATGATGACCGTCGTGGTCCTGGCCTCCGTGGGCGCGCTGAGCTGGTTCGCGCTAGCGGTCTCCTCGTACGTCGCGCTCGGCCCGAGCCGGCTCACCCAGCAGGGCCAGATCATCTCCGGCGTCGCGGTGGGACTGCTGTGTGTGGTGGTGATGGCCCCGTTCGCGCTGTCGGCCACGTCGGTCTACGCGGTGTGGGACGCGAAGAAGCACGTCTTCAAGAGCGCGGAGGACAACCCGGACGTAGCGCCGATCAAGGAGGAGGACCCGTGGAACGGCAAGGACCGGGTCAACTTCCTGCTGGTCGGCGGTGACGCCGCGGGCAACCGCACCGGCGTGCGCACCGACAGCATGAACGTGGCCAGCGTGCACATCCCGACGGGCGCCACGGTGCTGTTCAGCCTGCCCCGCAACCTGCAGCACGTGCGCTTCCCGCCGTCGTCGCCGCTGCGCAGGCACTTCCCGAACGGCTTCATGGCGGAGCTGCCCAACGGCGGCCTGCTGAACGAGGTGTGGCAGTACGCCAACGACCACCCGGAGCAGGCGGGCGGCAAGAACCGGGGCCCGCGCGCGCTGATGGACGCGATCAGCTACACGCTCAACCTGGACATCGACTACTACGTGCTGATGAACATGTACGGGTTCGCCGACCTGGTGGACGCCATCGGCGGGCTGACCATCCACGTGGAGCAGGACGTCAAGTGGGGCGGCCTGTACGGGACCGCGGGCACGATCAGGGCGGGCACCCGGCGGCTGTCGGGCGAGGAGGCCCTCTGGTACGGCCGGTCCCGGGTGGGCAGCGACGACTTCTCCCGGATGAGCCGCCAGCGCTGCGTCATCGGCGCGTTCGCGCAGCAGGCGACGCCGCAGAAGATCCTGGCGAACTTCAACAGCATCGCCACGGCGACCAAACGGCTGGCCGAGACGAACATCCCCGAGGAACTCCTGGAACCGCTGCTGGACCTGGCGCTCAAGGTCAAGGACGCGAAGATGAGCAGCCTGCAGTTCGTGCCGCCGAAGTACTGGCCGGGCAGCCCCGACTGGGTCAAGATCCGGCGGGCGTCGGCCAAGGCGGTCCAGGACTCGCTCAAGCCGCGTCGCGCCAAGGCCGCCACGCAGGCCGCGCCGACGGCGTCGGCTTCCCCGTCGGTCTCGCGTACGCAGGTGCGGGCGGCCCAGCCGACCGAGACGCCGACCCGCAACTCGCAGAAGGCGAACGACAGCGCCGAGTCGCTCGACGAGCTGTGCGGATGAAACGACCTCGCCCCGCCTCCTGCCGGTCGGCGGGAGGCGGGGCGAGGTGCGTCGGCGTACCCCGGGGGGTCAGCTGCGGCCGAGGGCGCGCAGCTGGTCGATGCTCAGCGCGGAGACGTTCTGGTCGACCGGCGCGTCGGAGTACTGGTGGATGGTCCAGGACTTCCAGTCGGCCGGCGTGGCGACCGTGCCCTTGGCCTTGTCGTAGTGGGCGACCCACAGCGGGTACTCGCCCAGGCCCTTGCCGTACTGGTCGGCGAAGGCGTAGCCGCTGTAGAACAGCGGGGTGACGCCGGTCTTGGCCTTGACCCGCTCCAGGAACGTCTTGGCCCACTTGTTCACGTGCTCGACCGACTTGCCGTCGCTGGTCTCCAGGTCGAGGGCGAGCAGGTCGCCCTTCTCGGCGGGCTGGCTGTTCACCACGGACAGGAAGAAGTCGGCCTCGGCGACGGGGTCGTTCTTCGGGTGCCCGAAGTGGTAGGCGCCGCGCACGACCTCGTGCTTGTCGAGTTCCTTCCAGTGGCGGGCGAAGGTCTTGTCCTTGAAGTCCAGGCCCTCGGTGGCCTTGACGATGCCGAAGTCGGCGCCGCTGGCACCCCAGTCGTGGGTGGGCTGGTAGTTGGAGACATCCTGGCCGTACGGGAGCTCGGCGGCCTGGGCGGGGGCGGTGAAGGCGGGAGCCGCCACGGTGGTGGCGACGGCCAGGGCCGCGGTGGCGCCGAACTTGCGCAGGGTACGGGTGATCGTCATGGTGTTCCTCCAGAGTCGCGCACGCTGAGTGATCATTCGTACGCATAGAGCTACGTGAGCACCTCTGCGGGACACGCTGCGGAGCGAGGTGCGCTGGGAGTGGAGCGGCCGCTGTCAGATTGATGGGCGCTCAGATGTTGGTTACAACGGCGCGGCTTTCCCAGGCATTCCAAAACCGCAGGTAAAGCCTCGAATGGCCGGGCAAACAGGGGCTTACGCGAGCGCCCGCCGGGGCAACAGCAGGAACGCGCCGAGGTAAAGCACGCCGGCGACGACGAGCAGCCCCTGATAGCCGATGACCAGCGCCAGGTACTCCAGGCAGCCGCCGACCATGGCGCCGAGCAGGTTGGCGCCGAAGGAGGTGGTGGCGTCGGCGGTGTCGGCGAACCGCTTGGCGAACACCACGTTCGCGGCGAAGATCGGCAGGAAGGCGACGATGACGGCGGCCACCGCGCGCACCGGCACGGGCAGCGACAGCAGCCACGCGTTCGGCACCAGCCAGGCCAGCAGCAGGCCGGCGAAGAGCACCCCGTACATGACAGGCAGCGGCGGGGTGCGGAAGCGGCGGGTCACCTCGACGGCGGCGAGCACGGCGACGAGCACCCCGGCGAACACGATGGCGTTGACCACCCAGGTGGTGCCGAACAGCAGCGCGAACCCGGTCACGCTCTTGGTCTCCAGCAGCAGGAACGCCACCCCGAGCAGGAACAGGTCGGCGTACGGGCGCATCCTGCGGTACGGGCCGGCCACGACGCGGACGGCGAGCAGGCTGACCGCGAGGATCAGGCCGAGCGTGACGAGGTAGAGCGACGGGATCGTGCGGTCCTTCAGGTAGAGGAAGGGCCGGTCGTCGTCGGCGGGCGGCGGGGTGCCGGCGGCCGCGCCCGCCCAGGGGGCGCCGCAGCGCTGCGCCTCGGGGGTCGCCCCGGCGGTGATGACCGCCTGCTGGCCGGTGGTGCTGACCACGTCCACGCAGGGGGCGTGGCCGAAGGCGCGCTGGGCGGTGGTGGCGAGCCGGTCCACCAGCCAGCTCTCGCGGTAGTAGTTGTACATGGAGAACGCGCCGCCGGGCTTGAGGCGCTCACGGGCGGCCCGCATGGCCTCCTCGGTGAACAGGTAGCTCTCCAGCCGCAGCGAGCTGGCCCCCGACACGAGCGTGAGCGAGTCGGGCAGCGCGAACAGGATCAGGTCGTACGAGCGATCGGTCTGTTCCAGGAAGGCGCGGCCGTCGGTGACGTGCGTGGTCACGCGGGGATCGTCGTACGGCTTGTCCGGGTGGGTGGAGCCGCCGAGCTCGCGCAGCTTGGGGTCGATCTCGACGGCGTCGACGTGGCGGGCGCCCTTGGACAGCGCGATGGAGACGTCGGTGCCGCTGCCCGCGCCGATGATGAGCACGTCGTCGGGCCGGGCGGCGGCCCGCTCGTAGGGCAGCCCGTACTGGGCCTCCCACTGGAGCCGGGCGTGGGCGGGCACGGCCTGCTGGTGGGGGATGCCGTTGACGGAGATGTCGGTCACCGGCACGCCGAGCTGCTCGAACTGGCGGTGGGTCACCTTGTAGTACGGCGACCAGAGCGCCCCGGCGGTGAGCGTCTCGGCCAGCAGCAGGCCGACCACGGCGAGCGAGGGGACGGCCACCAGCCCGATGTAGGCGGCGCGGGGCCGGGGCACGAGCAGCACCGCGTACGCGGCGGCGGCGAGGATGCCCCAGAAGACGGGCGGCGCGCTGAGGAACGACAGCCCGGTGAACACCGCGATGCCGGTCAGGCTGCCGATGAGGTCGTAGCGGTAGGCCTCCAGCCGGGGCAGCTCGGGGAAGCAGCGCCCGACCAGCTCGGCGGGGCCCATGAGGACGAGCGCGGCGGCGCAGAAGACGATGGGCAGGCTGATCCAGGCGGGCGGCCCGACCGTGGACAGGCTCGTCCAGTAGAGCACCCCGTCGGTGTCGCGGTCGACCGTCACCGGGAACGCCAGCACCACCATGACCAGCCCGAACAGCACGACCGGCGAGTAGTAGGGCTGGGCGGTGGTGCGGCCGACGCGCAGGAACCCGAGCCCGATGCCGAGGAACGAGCCGAGCAGCACGAAGTTGGTGAAGTAGCTCAGGTGCACGATGTTGGAGCCGGTCCAGCGGATCAGCGCCAGCTCCAGGAAGAGCATGAACGCGCTGGCGAGGATCAGCCGGGGCCGCACCGCCAGCCAGTGTCCGCCCGTGCCACCGCTTTCGACGGGCTTGCGCGCCTGAAGCGTCATGGTGACTCAACCTAGTCAACAGATCGCCCGCACGGAAGCCTCACGATTACGCGAGGATGTCGTCCCATTCGTCGCATTTTGCGGCGTTTCCGCAGGTCACAGGCTTGGCAAAGCCCTGGACGGCGACGGCGCGATGACGCACGGTAAGGGAGTCGCTCCATCCATACACGCTCGGTGGTGATCATGCGGGTCCTCATCCAACTCCGCCCCTCCCCTGACCTCGTCGCGGCCGTGGCCGACCCCGGCCGCGCCGTGACCACGGCCGACGTCGCGGACGGCCTGCCCGGTGTCGAGCTCGACACCGGGTTCGCGCCCGTGGCGCTGCCGCGCCCGGTGCCCGCCACGGGCGGCGATCCGCTCTCGCTCAATCAGCCGCTGCGGTTCTCGATGGCCGCAACGGACGCCTCCGTGCTGGTCCGCGGCACGATCTCCGACGACGAGGTGGCCACCAGGGTCTCGCTGCTGCCCGGGCTGCGTCCCGACGTGGTGGGGGTGTTCTCCGACCCGGTCATCGAGACCTGCCCGACGTGTGGCGGCGACCCGCCGGCCGGCACCTGGCGTGACGTGGAGCGGCTGCTGGACGGGCCCCGGATGCGCGCCGAGGGCCTCGACGGGTCCGACGTGCACGTGGCCGTGGTCGACACCGGCGTCAACCTGGACCACCTGAGCGGCAAGCTGGGGCGCGACGTGCGCCTCGACGCCGGGCGGAGCTGGCTGCCGCCGACCGTGCCGGGCACGCCAGGGGAGTTCCCTGTCGACCATGGCACGATGTGCGCGTTCGACGCGCTCATCGGCGCCCCGGCGGCGACCCTGCTCGACCTGCCGCTGCTGCGCTCCACCCGGCCGGGCGGCTCGGTCATGGACGGGCTGCTGTCCGACGCGGTGGCCGCGTTCGCGCACCTGCGCGGCGTGCTCGACGCCCAGCCCGAGGAGTCGCGGGCACTGGTGGTCAACAACTCGTGGGGGTCCTTCTCCCCGGAGTGGGACTTCCCCGTGGGGCATCCGGGCAACTACTCCGACAACGGGGCGCACCCGTTCAACCTGATGGTGGCGAGCCTCGACCAGGCGGGCGCGGACATCCTGTTCGCGGCGGGCAACTGCGGGCGCGACTGCCCCGACGGGCGCTGCGCCTTCCCCGAGCGGCCGATCACCGGCGCCAACTCCCATCCGCGGGTGCTGTCGATCGGCGGCGTGAACGTGCGCGGCGAGCGCGTCGGCTACTCCTCGCAGGGCCCGGGACGGCTGGCCGAGCGCAAGCCGGACGTGTGCGCGTACACGCACTTCGCCGGCTCCGGCGCGTACGGCGACGAACCCGACTCCGGCACGTCGGCGGCGGCCCCGGTCGCGGCCGGGCTGGTGGCGGCGGTGCGGACGCGCTGGCCCGCCTCGCGGCTGTCGCCGGCCCAGCTGCGCGCCCTGCTGCGCCGCACCGCAGAGGACCGCAGCACGGTGGGCTTCGACTACGACTACGGCTACGGCATCGTGGACCCGGCCGCGATCCTGGCCGCGCTGGGGCGGCGGGCCAGGAGCGCGGCCTGAGCCGTCGCTACGCGGCCTGGCGGTTGAACACGCGGGTGCCGACCGCCAGGCCGGCCACGGCGAACAGCGCCGTCACCACCACTCCGGCCAGCACCGTGCCCGTCAGGTAGTGGCCGGCGAACAGCTCGCGCAGCGCCTCCACCGCATACCTGAACGGGCTGACGTACGAGAGCGCGTCGAGCCAGCCGGGGGCCATCGACATCGGCAGGAACGACCCCGACAGCAGCGCCAGCGGGATCACCGCGGTGCTCATCACGGGCGCGAACAGCTGCTCGTCCATGGTGAGCGCGATCGCGTACGAGAGCGCGGCCATGCTGGTGCCGAGCACCACGATCAGCGCGAGCCCGGCCAGCAGCCCCGCGGCGGGGGCGCGCAGCCCGAAGGCGTAGCCGACCGCGACCAGCAGCACGACCTGGACCACCAGCGTGACCACGTTGGTGAGCACGCGGCCGAGCAGCAGCGCCAGGCGGGAGGCCGGGGTGACCCGCATCCGCTCCAGCACGCCGGTCCGTCTCTCGAAGACCACGCCGAACCCGGCCATGCCCGTGCTCAGCAGGCTGAGCTGGATGATCAGCCCGGGCACCAGCACCTCCCAGGTGCCGAACGTGGCGAAGATGGGGCCGAACAGCACGAGGAAGAAGAGCGGCTGGATGGCTCCGAAGATCATCCCGACCTTCTGGCGGAGCGTGATCCGCAGGTTGTGCCGGAAGAGCACCCAGGTGTCGCGGATCATCGGACGCCGGCCTCCTCACGCAGGCTCCTGCCGGTGATGTCCAGGAACGCCGCGTCGAGGGTGCGCCCGGCCTTGAGCTCGGCCGGGGTGCCCGAGGCGGCGATCTCGCCGTGGTCGATGATCAGCAGCCGGTCGCAGAGGGCGTCGGCCTCGTCCAGGTAGTGGGTGGTCAAGAAGATCGTCACTCCGTGGTGGTCGCGCAGCGCGCGGATGTGGTCCCACAGGTGGGCCCGGGTCTGCGGGTCGAGCCCGGTGGTCGGCTCGTCCAGGAACAGCAGCGCCGGCCGGTGCGGCAGCGCGAACGCGATGTCGGCGCGGCGCCGCTGCCCGCCGGAGAGCGCGCCGCCCGGCCTGTCCCGCACGCCGTCGAGGCCGAGCATGGCCAGCACCTCGGCGGCCCGGGCCCGCGCCTCGACGCGGGAGAGCCCGTACAGCATGCCCTGCAGCTCCAGTTCGTCGCCGATCGGGACGGTCGGGTCCGTCCAGCCGGACTGGGACACGTAGCCGATGCGGCGCCGCACCTCTCTCGGGCCGGCCAGCAGGTCCTGACCGGCCACGGTCGCGGTGCCCCCGGTGGGCGGCAGCAGGGTGGTCAGCATGCGCATGGTCGTGGTCTTGCCCGCGCCGTTCGGGCCGAGGAAGCCGACGATCTCGCCGCTCCGCACGGACATGGTCACGTTCCTGACGGCTTCGACGCCGCCGGTGAAGGTCTTGCTCAGACCTGATGTCTCGATCACTTCATCGCCTCCAAATTTAGAGTAGACACAATTTTGATGTCACTGCAATATTGGTACGATGAAGGCATGGAAGAAGGGCTGCGGGAGCGGAAGAAGCGCGAGACCCGGGAGCGCATCGCGGACACGGCGATGGGGCTGTTCATGACGCGCGGGTTCGACAACGTGACCGTGGCCGAGGTGGCTCGGGCCGCCGACGTGTCGGTGAACACGGTGTTCAACTACTTCCGCACGAAAGAGGACCTGTTCGCCGACCGGCAGGAGTTCGTCGAGAGCCTGCCGGTGGAGGTGCTGCGCGCGCGGGAGAAGGGCGAGAGCGCGGTGCGGGCGTTCCGCCGCGACTTCGTGGCGGCGGTCGGGACCCGGGGGTGGCAGTACGGCCTGCAGGACGGGGCCGACGTGTTCGCCAGGATGGTGGGCGAGAGCCCGTCACTGCTGGCCCGGATGCGGGAGATCCATCAGCAGCGGGAGGAGGCGCTCGCGGAGGCGCTGGCCGACGAGCTCGACGCGGACGCCGACGATCTGGCCCCGCGGCTGGTGGCCGCCCAGATCCTCACCACGACCCGGCTGCTGTCGGACTACGCCGTGCGGCGTTCGCTGGCCGGTGAGCCGTGGGAGACGATAGCGCCCGAGCTCCGGGCGCAGGCCGAGGCGGCTTTCGGCCTGCTGGAGTCGGGCATCGGCGACTACTGCGTGCGGCGCTAGCTGACCGACGCCATGACGATGGCGAACACGATGAACACCCCGTAGATGAGGATGATCCCGCCCATGATGCAGGTGCTGACGATGCCGCAGATCCGGCCGGCCTGCACCATGCCGCGGTTCTCGTACACGTAACCGCTGGCGTCGATCTCCCGCAGCGCCTTGGTGCCCATGTTCCAGGCGAACGGCCCGAGGATCTGGCAGATGACCAGGCTGAGGATGCCCATCACCAGGATGGTCGTCCCGTTGGGGTGCGTCTGCGGTGGCGGGCCGTAGTAGCCGGGGCCGTAGTGGGGATAGGACATGGGTGACTTGACCCCTCGGTTGTCAGGCAATCAGGTGGGTTTTATACCACAGCAGCCTCATTGCCAGCCGCTTGTACACTGCTTGAATGATCAAGGGCGCGTTCCAGTGGCTGGCCGGTACCGAGTGGTTCATGCGAGCCGGTCCGAGGATGGTGCCGAAGGTCGAGCGGCTGATCGACAAGATGTCCGGCGGCAAGCCGGTCGGCGGCGACCGCTCCCTGGTCCTGATGACCACCGGCGCCCGGTCCGGGGAGCCGCGCCGCACCCGGCTGGCGTGCGTCCGCGAGCCCGACGGGTCGCTACTGGTCGTGGGCAGCAACTTCGGCGCCGAGCGCCACCCCGCGTGGACGGCCAACCTGCTGGCCCGTCCGGAGGCGGCCGTGTCCTTCCAGGGGCGCGAGATCCCGGTGAGCGCGCGCCTGCTGACCGGTGACGAGCGGGCCGCGGTGTGGCCGGGACTGGTGGCGGGCTCGCCGTTCTACGAGCGCTACACGGCCAGGTCCGGGCGGGAACTGCGGGTCTTCCGGCTGATACCGGAGCAGTGATCCTTTTACGCCAAAATAGTCGGGCAATCCATCCCTTTCGAGGAGGAGCCCTCCCCCGTGCGTGAACGCCTCGGCGCCGTCCTGGCGCACCGGCACTTCCAGCGGTTCATCGTCGCCGTGATCCTGGTCAACGCCGCGGTCCTCGGTCTGGAGACCGTTCCCTCCGTGGCGTCCCGCTACGGCGACCTGCTGGCCCTGCTGGACCAGCTCGCGCTGGCGATCTTCGTGGTCGAGCTGGCGGCCAAGATCTACGTGGAGCGTTCACGGTTCCACCGCGACCCGTGGAACATCTTCGACACGGTGATCGTCCTGATCGCGGTGGCGCCCGCCACGGCGAGCAGCCTGTCGGTGCTGCGCTCGCTGCGCATCCTGCGCGCGCTGCGCCTGCTGTCGGCGGTGCCGAGCCTGCGCAAGGTGGTCTCGGCCCTGCTGCGCGCGATGCCCGGGATGAGCTCGATCGTCGTGCTGCTGTCGCTGGTGCTCTACGTGGCCGCGGTGCTGGCGACCAAGCTGTACGGGCAGACGGCGCCGGAGCGCTTCGGCAGCCTGCCGACGTCGTTGTTCACGCTGTTCCAGACGATGACGGGCGACGACTGGGGCAACATCGCGCGTGAGGTGATGGAGGTCCACCCGTCGGCCTGGATCTTCTTCACGATCTTCATACTGCTCTGCACGTTCGTGGTGCTCAACCTGTTCATGGCGGTGGTGGTGAGCGCCATGGACGAGGAGGCGAAGGAGGAGCGGGCCGAGATGGAGGACCTGTCGGCCGCCTCGACCCAGCGCATCCTGGACGAGCTGGCGGAGCTGCGCAAGGAGGTGGCGGCGCTGCGCCGCGTCACCCCGCGGGCCAAGAAGCGCACCAGCGCCTGACGGCCCGCCGGGCACGCGCGCGCCGCGAGGGTCAGCGGGAGTAGAACTCGACCACGAGCAGCTCGTCCACGGGCACGGGCACCTGCTCCCGCATCGGGACGGCCAGCAGGGTGAAGGTCAGCGCGGGCAGGTCCACGCTCAGGTACGGGGCGGTGCGCTCGTCCGCGTGGATCCCCTCGGCGGCGGCCACGAACGGCTGCATCCGGCGTGACCGCTCCCGCACCGACACGACCTGGCCGGGCTTGACCAGGTAGCTGGGGATGTCCACCTTGCGGCCGTCCACCGCGATGTGCCCGTGCGCCACGTACTGGCGGGCGGCGTAGATCGACGGCGCCAGCCCGGAGCGCATCACCAGCGAGGCCAGCCGGGACTCCAGGATGGAGACCAGCTCGGCGCCGGAGGCCCCCGGCCGGCGCTCGGCCAGGTCCCAGTAGCGGCGCAGCTGCCGCTCCGACACGTCGTAGTACCAGCGCAGCTTCTGCTTCTCCAGCAGGCGGACCCCGTAGTCGCCGGTGTTGCGGCGGTTGGTCTTGCGGCCGTGCTCGCCCGGCGGGTACGGGCGCTGCTCGAAGTAGCGGACGGCTTTCCTGGTCAGCGGCACTCCCGCGCGGCGCGACAGGCGCACCTTGGGACCGGTGTAGCGCACGTTCACCTCATTGTGCTTAGGTAATGCTTACTTAGGTAAGGCTAACCTACACGCCAAGGAGGCGCCATGCTGCCCATCCCGCAGCGGATCCGCACTCTCGCCGCGACCGCCTCGGTGGTCAAGCTGACCGTCGACGGCGTCCCTGCCCGCGCCAGGGGCGGGGTCGACGAGCGGGGCAGGCCGGTGCTGCTGGCGCTGCCCGGCGAGCCGCTGCACGGGCTGCACCGGCTGCACCAGGACGCCGTGGTGGCGGTCAACCTGGCGGCGATGCGCAGGCTCGGGGACGACGAGCACCCGCGCGGGCTGATGGAGGTGCAGGGCTGGGCCCAGCCGGTGCCGGCGGGCGAGGCGCGGGCGGCGGCGGTCGCGGTGGCGGCGAACACGGCCGACGAGGCGCTGTTCGACGCCCTGGAGCGCTACGGGCGGCCGGACGCGCCCCGGCTGCTGCGGGTGGACGTGGCCCAGGTGGTGTACCTGACCGGGCAGGAGTCCGGGGTGCTGGACGCCGACGACTACCTGGACGCCGAGCCCGACCCGCTCGCCGAACCGGCCGAGCGGGTGCTGGCGCACGTCAACGCCGCGCACCGGGAGCAGCTGGCCAACGGGGTGTCCCGGCATCTCGGCAGGCCCGCCGGGGAGGTGTGGCTGTGGGAGCTGGACAGCCGGGGGGTCACGGTGCGGGCGGACGGCTCGCTCGTCCGCTTCCTCTTCCCGGCGCCCACGAGCAGCGGGAGCGACCTGGAGGCGGCGCTGAACGGCCTGCTCTGCACCTGCGGCCACCACCCGGCGGCCTGAACCGGGACGTCCTTGTTGATCACGATTCTCCGCTTCGCCGTTCGAGCACCGCCAGGGCTGACTATCATCTGCCTCTGTGAGAGAGACCGAACGGCGCGGGCGGATCCTGCAGATCGCCGGCACGCTGACCGGCACCCTCATGCTCGTCCTCGCCGGCGTCCTGGCCGCCGCCGGGTCGCCGGGCACGTCGCTCTCCACCGCCAGCATGCCCCAGCCGGGCGTGCCGGGTCTCGCCGAGCCGCGAGGGGCGATCGAGTCGGCTTCCGGCCGGGCCGACCCGCGTCACCTGTCGATGCCCCGCCGTGACGCGCGCCCGTCCCCGACGGGCACCCCTGACCGGCCCACCGCCCGGAGCTCCCCCCGCCCCTCGCCGTCGTCCGCACCGTCCTCGGTGGCGCCGTCCCCGGGCGAGACCTCCCTTGCCACCCCGTCCTCCCGTACGGACAGGGAAAGCCGGGCGGGCGCCCTCGCCCCCGCCGGCCCGGCCCTCACCACGGCCTACCCCGCCCCGGGCACCCGCCCCACCCCGACGGCCACCAAGACCAAGACGAAGAAGCGCCTCACGCGCCCCAACCGCATCCCCGGCCACCGCTGAGCACCCGGGAGAGCAACCCTCCCCAACCCGGCACTACGGCGAGCTGAGCGGGCCAAAGGCACGCACGACGGCGCCCAGCCCGAGGGGGTTCCCACAAGGTTTTCTCTCCCCGACGCCAGAGAGATCGAGCCTGCGGCGCCCAGCCGGAGGGGGGTTCGCCCGAAGGTTCCCTCCCCGACGCCTGCGGCGCCCAGCCCGGAGTCCCCACAGAGGTTTCTCTCGGCGACGCGTGCGGCGCCCAGCCTGAGGGGGTTCCTACGAAGGTTTCCCTCCCGACACGTGCGGCGCCCAGCCTGAGGGGGTTCCCACGGAGGTTTCCCTCCCGACACGTGCGGCGCCCAGCCTGAGGGGGTTCCCTGAGAGGGCTCTCCCGACGGCAGAAAGATCCAGCCTGCGGCGCCCGGCCCGAGGGGGTTCCCACGGAGGTTCCCTCCCCGGCACGTACGACGCACAGCCCGAGAGTCCCGAAGAGATTTCTCTCCCTGACGCGTGCGACGCCCTGGTGGATCGGGGGTCGTCAGAGGGGTTTCGTGGGGTGCAGGGGGCGGCGGGTGGCGAGGGATTCGTCGACGGCCTCGGGTGAGAGTACGTGGTCGAGGACCATGACGGCGCAGCCGCTGATGCCGGCGGCCGGGCCCAGCCGGCTCGGCTCGATGCGCAGCCGTCTGGTGGCCAGCGCGGTGGAGCGGCGGTAGACGACCTCGCGGATGCTGGACACCAGCGGCCCGAACGCCTCCGCCATGTCGCCGCCCAGCACCACGACCGACGGGTTGAGTATGTTGACCGCCCCGGCCACGACCTCGCCGATCCGGCGCCCTGCCTCGCGCACGGTCGCCATCGTCTCGGCGTCGCCGGCCCGCACCAGGCGGGTCACGTCGGCGATGTTCTTGACGTCCTTGCCGGCGGCGCGCAGGTCACGCAGGAGCGCGGTGCCGCTGGCGACAGAGTCGACGCAGTCGACGTTGCCGCACCGGCACAGCACGCCGCCGCCGTCGCGTACCGGGATGTGGCCGATCTCGCCGGCCGCGCCGAGCGCGCCGCGCAGGATGCCGCCCCCGGCGATGATGCCGGCGCCGATCCGGGTGGACACCTTGATGAACATCAGGTCGTCCAGGTCGGGGTAGGCGCCCCGGTGCTCGCCGATGGCCAGCACGTTCACGTCGTTGTCGACCAGCACGGGCACCGGGAAGCGGGCCCGGACCAGCGGCGGGATCACCACGCCCGTCCAGGACGCCATCACCCTGGCGCTCTCGGTGCGGCCCTCGGCGAACTCGACGGTGGCGGGCATGCCCATCCCGACGCCCTTGACCATGGAGCGGGGCCGGTCGCCGAGCAGTTCGTCCCAGGTGTCCATGACGAGGGGCAGCACCACGTCGGGGCCCTGCTCGACGTCGATCGCGAAGTCCTGCCCGGCGAGCTCGCGGGCGCTCAGGTCGCAGATGGACACGCGGGTGCGGCTCGCGCCCAGCGCCGCGACCAGGACGACGCCGCCGGACGCGTTGAACTCCAGCCGCACCGGCGGGCGCCCGCCGGTCGAGGGAGCGTCCGCGCGCTCGACGACCAGGCTGCGTTCCAGCAGCTCGTCGACGCGGAGCTGCACAGCGGGGCGTGACAGGCCGGTGACCCGGCCGATGTCGGTCCGCGTCACGGCCGTACCGGTGCGGATCAGCTGCAGTACGTCACCGCTGGTGGCGAGGGTGGCTGCGGTACGTCGAGACATCGGCTAAGTGAACCACACCTAGTTGTGTCATGAAAAGTCGCTACTTTTTCATCTCAAATAGCAAAACTATGCTTGTGTAGGACCGAAACCCTAGCTAGTGTCCGTTCTGTCCCCGCATTGGTAGATCATCGGAGTCGTGTTCGTGTCCCCGCTCTCGCCCTCCCCGGCCGCCCACACCGCCGACCTGGTGGTCTTCGGCGGTACGGGTGACCTGTCCATGCGCAAGCTGCTCCCCGCGCTGTACCACAGCGACAGGGACGGCCGGCTCTCGCCGGAGACGCGCGTCATCGCCCTGTCCAGGGGCGGGCTGACGGACGCGGACTTCCGCGGCAAGGTGGACGCCCAGGTACGCGACGTGGTGCCGGTCGACGACCACGCCATGTGGCAGCGCTTCCTGGGCCGCCTGCACCATCTGACGGTGGACGTGGGCGGGCAGGACCGCACCGGCTGGGACGCGCTGCGCGCGACGCTGGCCGAGGACCGTGACCGCGTGTTCTACCTGGCGAGCCCGCCCAGGACGTTCGGCCCGTTCTGCCGGGAGGTGGACCGGGCGGGGCTGGTGACCCCGCGCTCCCGGGTGGTGCTGGAGAAGCCGCTCGGCCACGACCTGCCGAGCGCCCAGCGGATCAACGACGAGGTCGGCGCCATCTTCGACGAGCACCAGATCTTCCGCATCGACCACTACCTGGGCAAGGAGACGGTGCAGAACCTGCTCGTGCTCCGCTTCGCCAACGCGTTCCTGGAGCCGATCTGGAACTCCCTCTGGATCGACCACGTACAGATCACCGCCGCCGAGACCGTCGGCACGCCCGGCCGGCGCGGCTACTACGACCACGCCGGCGCGCTCCGCGACATGGTGCAGAACCACCTGCTGCAGCTGCTGACGCTGACCGCGATGGAGCCGCCCGCGCGCAACGACCGCGAGGCGATCCGCGACGAGAAGGTGAAGGTGCTGCAGGCGCTGCGCCCGATCACCGGCGGCGAGGTCGGCCGGTTCACCGTGCGCGGCCAGTACACCGCCGCCGACGGCATGGCCGGCTACCTGGAGGAGCCCGGCTCGACGCCGCCGACCGAGTCGTCGGAGCGGGTGGAGACGTTCACCGCGATCCGCGCCGAGATCCGCAACTGGCGCTGGGCCGGGGTGCCGTTCTACCTGCGCACCGGCAAGCGGCTGCCGAACCGGCGCTCGGAGATCGTGGTGCAGTTCAAGGACGTGCCGCACTCCATCTTCCCCGGCGGCTCGCCGAACCGCCTGGTGCTGCGGCTGCAGCCGGAGGAGGGCATCGAGCTGCACATCATGGCCAAGGAGCCGGGCGCGGGCGAGGTGTCGCTCAAGCCGGTGCCGCTCAGCCTGAACTTCGGCGAGACGTTCCCCGCCCGCGTTCCCGAGGCGTACGAGCGGCTGCTGAGCGACGTGCTGGCCGGCAACCCGACGCTCTTCATGCGCCGTGACGAGGTGGAGGCCGCGTGGCGGTGGATCGACCCGATCCTGGACGCCTGGCGCTCCTCCCCCGAACTGCCCGAACCGTATCCCGCCGGGACGACCGGCCCCGCAGGCGCGCACGAGCTCCTCGGCCGCAGTGGCCGCGCCTGGCACGAGGAGGAGGCGTGACTTCTATGACTTCCATGCACCCCGTCATCCAGCGGATCACCGACCGCATCGCCGGACGCAGCGCGACCAGCCGGGCCGCGTACCTGGCCAGGATCCGCCGCGACGGCGAGAACGCCCGCGCGAAGGGCCCGGCCCGCGCGCACCTGGGCTGCGCGAACCTCGCGCACGGCTTCGCCGCCGCGCCCGACTCCGACAAGCCCGCCCTGCGCGGCACGGCCAAGCCGGGCGTGGCGATCGTCACCAGCTACAACGACATGCTCTCCGCCCATCAGCCGTACGAGACGTACCCACCGGAGCTGAAGGCGGCGGTGCGCGCGGCCGGGGGCGTGGCCCAGGTGGCGGGCGGCGTGCCCGCCATGTGCGACGGCATCACGCAGGGCAGGGCCGGCATGGAGCTGTCCCTCTACAGCCGCGACGTGATCGCGATGTCGACGGCCATCGCGCTGTCGCACGACATGTTCGACGCGAGCCTGCTGCTGGGCGTCTGCGACAAGATCGTGCCGGGCCTGCTGATCGGCGCGCTGCACTTCGGCCACCTGCCCGCGATCTTCGTGCCGGCCGGGCCGATGACGTCGGGCCTGCCGAACAAGGTCAAGGCCCGCACCCGCCAGCTCTTCGCCGAGGGCAAGCTCGGCAGGGGCGAGCTGCTGGACGCCGAGGCGAAGTCCTACCACTCCCCCGGCACGTGCACCTTCTACGGCACCGCCAACTCCAACCAGGCGCTGATGGAGGTCATGGGCCTGCACCTGCCGGGCTCGACGTTCGTCAACCCGCACACCGAGCTGCGGCACGCGCTGACGGCTGCGGCGGGCCGCCGCGCGGTCGAGATCACCGCGCACGGCGCCGAGTACACGCCGATCGGCGAACTGGTCGACGAGAAGGCGATCGTGAACGCGTGCGTGGCGCTGCTGGCCACGGGCGGCTCCACCAACCACACGCTGCACCTGGTGGCCATGGCGGCCGCCGCCGGGATCGTGCTGACCTGGGATGACCTGTCGTGCCTGTCCAAGGTGGTGCCGTCGCTCACCAGGATCTACCCGAACGGCCAGGCGGACGTGAACCACTTCCGCGAGGCGGGCGGCATGCAGGTGCTGATCGGCGAGCTGCTGGACGCGGGCCTGCTGCACGCCGACGTGATGACCGTGGCCGGGCCCGGCCTGGACCGCTACCGGTCGGCGCCGGAGCTGCGTGACGGCGAGCTGGCATGGGAGCCGGTCATCGGCAGCTCCGACCTGGACGTGCTGCGCCCGGTGTCGGACCCGTTCGCGGCCGACGGCGGCATCCACGTGCTCTCCGGCAACCTGGGCACGGCCGTGAGCAAGGTGTCGGCGGTCAAGCCGGAGCACCTGGTGATCGAGGCGCCGGCGAAGGTCTTCGACGACCAGCTCGACCTGCTGCGCGCCTTCGAGGCGGGCGAGCTGGACGGGCAGGACTTCGTCGCGGTCATCCGCTACCAGGGGCCGAGCGCCAACGGCATGCCGGAGCTGCACAAGCTCACGCCGCCGCTGGCGGTGCTGCTGGACCGGGGGCAGCGGGTGGCGATCGTCACCGACGGCCGCATGTCGGGTGCCTCCGGCAAGGTGCCCGCCGCCATCCACCTGTCGCCCGAGGCGGCGGACGGCGGGCCGATCGCGCTGGTCCGCGACGGCGACGTGGTCCGCCTCGACTCGGCCGCGGGCACCCTGGAGCTGCTCGTGCCGGTCGAGGAGCTGGCCCGTCGTACCCCCGCGGGCCGCGCGCTCAGCGACGCCGAATGGGTCGGCACCGGCCGCGAGCTGTTCGCCACCTTCCGCCGCATGGCGGGCCACGCTGAGCAGGGGGCCGGCATCTTCGGCGTCAGCGGCGCCGAGTCGCCGCACCACGGCCCCGGGCTGGCGTTCCCCGCCGAGTCGGGCGCCTCCCACCTGGAGACGGGCATCCCGCTGCCCGCTCCCTCGGGAGCCTCCCGGTGACTCCTTCCTGGTCTCCCTCCGAGGGCACGCCCGCCCTTCGGCCCTCGGAGGGCATCTCCCGCGGCGGGGAACTCCCGGCCGCGCCCGGCCACCACCCCTCGGAAAGCATCCACGGCGGCGACCGCCTGGCCGGGTCCGTCCTCCGGGCCTTCGGCGGCGGGAGCCTCATGCTCTCGCGGGGCATGCGCTTCTCCCGGCCCTGCGGCTGTTCGGCACGCGCCGGACGGTCGCGATGAGGGCGCCGGAGCTGCCGTGGCTGGTCGCCGACATCGGGGGGACGAACGCCCGGTTCGGTCTCGTCACGGCGCCAGGAGCCGCGCCGTCACACGTGGCGGTGCTGTCCGGGGCCGTCTACCCGACGCTGCCCGACGCCGTGGCCGCTTATCTCTCCGAGCATGCGGGCGGGGTGCGGCCGGGTGCGGCGTGCCTGGCCGTGGCCGGGCCGATCGACGGGGACCGCTACCGGCTGACGAACTCGCCCTGGGCCGGGTCCACGCGAGATCTGGACGTCCCGTACGTGAAACTGCTCAACGACTTCGAGGCGCTGGCCGTGTCGCTGCCGCACCTGCGCGCGGACGAGCTGGTGCCGCTGGGCGGCCCCGAGCCCTCGTACGGGGTGAAGGCGGTGCTCGGCCCCGGGACCGGGCTCGGCGTGGGCGGGCTGGTGCCGACCGATCACGGCTGGGTGCCGATCCCCGGCGAGGGCGGTCACGTCACGGTGCCCGCGGCCGACGACAGGGAGCTGGAGATCGTCCGGGCGCTCCGTGCGGAGGGCCTGGACCAGGTGGTGGCCGAGCACGTGCTGTCGGGGCCCGGCCTGGCCCGCCTGCACCGGGCGCTGGCCCGGGTCAACGGCGTCGCGGCGCCGTCCCTGGCCGCTTCGGAGATCGTGGCGCGGCTCGGCGACCCGCTGTGCGCGGAGACGGTGGAGGTGTTCTGCGGGATGCTGGGGAGCTTCGCCGGGAACGTCGCGCTGACTCTCGGCGCGCGGGGTGGTGTCTACCTGGGCGGAGGCGTCCTTCCCCGTATCGTGGAGCGCGTGTGCGCCAGCAACTTCCGTGCCAGGTTCGCCACTAATCCCGACATGTCCGCATACCTGGCGGAGATCGGCACCTCGCTCATCGTCGCGCCGCAGCCCGCCCTGACGGGCGCCGCCGCCTGGCTCACCAAGCACGCGCCGGCGGCCCGATGACCACCCACGCCACCCACCGGCCCACGCGGTGGCGGGTCTGGCGGCCGGCGTGGCCCGTCCCGATCGACCACCGTGCGCCGGGCGCCTCGCCGCGTCCCGGGCGTTTTCCGTACCTGAGGAGTTCCCGATGAGCCTGCTCGACCTCGCCCCCGTGATCCCCGTCGTGGTGATCGACGACGTGGAGACCGCCGTGCCGATGGCGCGGGCGCTGGTGGCCGGCGGCCTGCCCGTGATCGAGGTGACGCTCCGTACGGCCCCCGCGCTGGAGGCCATCGCCCGGATCTCCGCCGAGGTCCCCGAGGCCAAGGTGGGCGCGGGCACGATCCGCAACTCGCAGGACATCGCGGCCGCCCTGGAGGCCGGCGCGGGCTTCCTCGTGTCCCCCGGCACGACGCTGTCGCTCGTGGAGGCGATGGAGTCCAGCGGCCTGCCCTACCTGCCGGGCGCCGCCACCGCCTCGGAGGCGATGGCGCTGGCGGAGCGGGGCATCAAGGAGCTGAAGTTCTTCCCGGCCGAGGCGGCGGGCGGCGTCGCGTACCTGAAGTCCCTGCAGGGCCCGCTGCCGGACGTCCGCTTCTGCCCGACGGGCGGCATCCGCCCGGCCACCGCCCCTGACTACCTCGCCCTGCCGAACGTCGGCTGCGTCGGCGGCACCTGGCTCACCCCGGCCGACGCCCTGTCCGCCGGCGACTGGTCCCGCGTCGAGAAGCTCGCCTCGGAGGCCGCCGCCCTGAGGTGATCACCACCCGTCCCAGCCGCGGGAGCCGTACCAGTCGCCCACGATGCGCACGTAGATGTCGTCGGCGGTTTCCTGCGGGACGGCTCCTGGATGCCAGGCGAAGCCGGTGTTGCTGTAGATGGCCCATTCCGTCGTCGTGAAGCCGGCGCTGCCAGGGACCGGCACGCCGTCCAGGCTTCCGTGCTCGGCTCCTCCACCGCACACCCGGTACAGCCCCGCCCACTCGCAGGACTCGTAGTGGATCGGCCCTCGTTCCATGATCCTCTCCGCGTAGGCGCCCAGGGCCGGCGCCGACAGCGAGAACCGCAGCGCCCAGTAGACCATCAGAGGAAGACCGACGAGGACGACCGCCAGGAACATCTCGACCCCGTACCAGAAGGGCACGCTCGCCCAGTACATGATCACTAGGGCCAAGGTGGACCACACGATCACGAAGGGCCATCCGGGCGGCTTGGCGATCATCGCCGCACACTAGCGCAATCTCGGGACGATCCGGCTCGTTCCCGGCAAGCTGTGGCCCGGTCTGTGTGGGACCGGGTGAGAGCGGGTCGTCACGGATCGCTACCGCTGTGGCCCGGCCCACCTAGGCTGAGGGGATGAGAGAGCTGGTGGGCCGGGTGTCGGCGCTCGACACCGAGGCCGGGGCCGCGGTGCGGGTCATCGCCTACTTCGACCGTCTCGTCCAGGCCCATGCCGGTCTGGAGGCGATCGTGCGCGGCGCCGCCATGCTGGCCGGTTGCCCCGCCTGCCTCTCCGACCCCGACCGCCACCTGCGGATCCGCGTACGGGCCGACGGCGAGCGCGAGGACACCCGGACCGCGCCCGACCCGGGCTGGCCCGCCCACCACGTGGGCAGCGGAGCGGCGGCGCTCCGGCTGGAGCGTCCCGGACGAGCGGGGCCCGTCGACGCCATCGTGCTCGAACGGGCCGCCGCCGCGGCGCGCGACGTGCTCGACCGCACCTGGGGCCGCGCGCCCGCCCGGCCGGGTGAGGATCCCGCCCTGGTCGAGCTGCTCCTCGACGCGGCCGCGCCGCCGCAGGCCCGCCTGATCGCCGCCCGGCGGCTCAACCTGGCAGGTGACGTACGGGTCCGCGCGGTCGCGGAGGAGGGCGGGCGGGCCCGGATCGAGCGTGACCCGGTGATCATCACTGACCGGCCCGCCGAGAAGCGCCAGGGGGTCGGCCCCGCCGTGCCCGTGCCGGAGCTTCCCGAGTCGTGGCGGCTGGCCCGCGTCGCGCTGCGCCTGGCGGCCGAGGGATCCGCCCAGGATCCCGGCCCGCGCGTGGTGTTCGCGGACGAGCTGGGCGGGCTCATGGTGCTCGCCGCCGCGGCCCGCCCGGACGGCGAGGCGGTCCCCGACGTCCTCGCCCTGGAGCGGGCCGGATCGGCGGCGCCCTGGACTCTCGTCACCCTCCACGCCGTCGCCTACGCCCAGAGCCTGCGCGCGGCCGCCACGGAGCTGACCATCCACCACTCCACCCTGCAGGAACGGATGACCCACGCCGAGCACCTGCTGGGCTGGGACGTACGCACCCCGCAGGGCCGCCTGCGCCTGCAGCTCGCGTTCGCACTCCGGCGGCTGGCCCGCCACCCCGAGCCGGGCAGGCCCGCCGATCGGCGGGGTCGCCGGGTAAACCCGCCGAGTGGCGGGTAAGGCCCGCCATCTGGCGGTCGATCCACCGGCCCGGCCGTGGCCACCATGGTCCCAGCGGCAAGTCGGCCGCGACGTCCGACCGAAAGGTTCTCCGATGAGCATCGATGAGTCCCCCGCCCGGCCGGCCGCGCCGGTGCCGTTCGACCCCGAACTCGGCGCGGCCCTGACCCTGATCCAGCAGCACATGCCCCCGCTCACGTCGCTGGACGAGATCCCCGCGCTGCGCGCGAACTCGGCCCTGATGCCGGTGCCCACCGCCGAGCAGCTCAGTCGCGACGGGGCGTTCGACGTGGAGGAGCGCGAGGTGCCCGGCCCGGCCGGAGCGCCCGATGTCACCCTGCTCATCTGCCGCCCCACCGGCGCCACCACTCCGCTGGCGGCCATCTACAACATCCACGGAGGCGGCATGATCGGCGGGAACCGGCTCGTCGGCCTGGACTCGCTGCTGGACGTGGCGCAGGAACTGCGTCTGGTGCTCGTGTCGGTCGAGTACCGGCTCGCGCCCGAGCACCCGCACCCGGCCCCGGTGGAAGACTGCTACGCGGGCCTGGCGTGGACCGCCGAGCACGCCGCCGAACTGGGCATCGACCCGGCCCGCATCCTCGTGGCCGGAGGCAGCGCGGGCGGCGGGCTCGCGGCGGCCGTGGCCCTGCTGGCCCGCGACCGCGAGGGCCCGGCCCTGGTGGGGCAGATGCTGATGTGCCCGATGCTGGACGACCGCAACGACACCCCCTCGTCCCTGCAGATGGCCGGTCTCGGCATCTGGGACCACGCGGCCAACGAGATCGGCTGGACCGCCCTGCTCGGCGACCGGCGCGGCGGCCCCGACGTCTCCCCCTACGCGGCCCCGGCCCGGGCCACCGACCTGTCGGGGCTGCCCCCGGCGTTCATCGACGTCGGCTCGGCCGAGACCTTCCGCGACGAGGACGTCGCCTACGCCACCCGCATCTGGCAGGCCGGCGGCCAGGCCGAGCTGCACGTCTGGCCGGGCGGGTTCCACGGCTTCGAAGGCATCGTCCCGCACGCCGCGATCTCCCAGGACGCCGGTGTGCCCCGGATGCGCTGGCTCCGCCGTATCCTCGCCCCCTGAGCCGCCCGCGCGCCCAGCGGAACGGTCAGGAACGGAGAAGCGGCGGCCACCGCGCCGCGCCTAGCGTGATCGTCATGGATGTCCCCGCTCACCGGAGCGGGGTCGCTCGTCTCGCAAGGAGAGCCATGAACGGGAACACGTGGGTCCGGCGGGCGCACCGCTGGCTGTCCATGACCTTCACGGTGACCGTCGTCGTCACCGTCGTCGCCATCGCCGTCGCGGGGCAGGAGGGGCCGGCCGAGTGGATCTACTACCTGCCGCTCCTGCCCCTTGCCCTGCTCCTGCCCACCGGCCTGTACCTGTTCGTCCTGCCGTATGCCGCCAAGCGGCGCAGCAGGCGGTGACGCGCCCGAGCTTGTCGTCACGTTGGGTAAAGTGTTCATTACCTCAGGCGCCCGGCGACGGTCGCCGAGCGACCGCACCGGACTGCCGCCTCATGGTCTCTCGGCGACCAGCCAGGCACCGACTAACCTTGACGACAGCCGGGACCTGACTGCGGTCATCAGCCAGGTCCCTGCCCCCCACGGTAAGGGAGATCGACTTGAGCACCAAGAGCACGGAGGAGCGTGTGAGCGCCTTGGAGTCTTGGGCTTTCCAAACCGGCCGGGACCTCGCCGAGATCAAAGCGGTTCAGGCGGAGCATACGAATCGGCTCGCGGCCATGGACGAACGACTGACCGGCATGGACGAGCGGCTGGTCCGCCTCGAATACGGCGTGGGCCTGCTGCTCGATCACCACGGCATCCAACGTCCTCAGCCATAGCCCTCAGAAGGGAGAGTGCTTCCGGTAGTGATGCCGGAGGCGTTCTCCGCGTACGGCCAGTGCGGGCTGCGACCTGCCGTCATGTCAGCACAGTCTCCTGAGGTCGGCGAAGTCCGCGTTGATGTCCGCGATCACCTGGTTGGGATCGCCGCCCGTCATACCGGTCAGGCGGAAGTTCAGCTCCTGGAACTCGGCTGCCAGCCGGCGGATGGTCGCTCCCACCGCTCCTTGCGCGTCGAGGCCCGCGCCCATCAGGTCCTGGTATGCCTGGCGGGCCGCGGCTGCCTGGCCTGCGCGGGTGGTCCCGGCGTCCCGGCGGTATGTGGCCAGCGCCGTCTCCGTTTCGTCGCAACCGGCGGGCCGGACCGCTGACAGCGTTGCGGGGGGCTCCTCGGCCACCGGGGTGGAGCTCGGCACCGGCGGTTCGGGAGTGCGGGTTTCGGGGGTGCTGGATTCGGGGGTGCTGGGCTCGGGCGGAGGGCTCGAGGTCTGCGGTGCGGGCGAGATGGGCGCGGGATCCGGTGAGGACTGGGTGGCCGAGGGGGTGGGTTCCGGGCCGGGCTGCGGGGGCTGCGGCATCAGGTACGCGACCAGGGCGACCACGGCGGCAGCCGCGGTCGCCATAGCGCTCACGGCCGTCCAGTCCGGGCCACCTTTCGGCCGCGCTGATCGCTTCTCCGCCATGGCCTCATCCTCGCCGAGCCGCCGGGCCGGGTCCAGAAACGCCTCCTGCCGATCTTGATACGCCCGCGTGGAGATCCCCCGGCGTTCCAGGAAGCGGCCGGCGACTACCCGCACGGTTAAGATCGCCTTTCCGGCGATCTCCAGGGCAGGCCACCGTGTACCTGATCTACCGCTCATGGGACCAGGGCGTTCTCGGCAAGCGCGTGTGGCGGATGCCCCAGCCGACGGTGCTGGAGTGGGTCCATGACGTATGGGAGGACGCCACCGCCGGGGACCCGTACGAGTGGTTCGAGCGCGAACTGGGCACGAACGTCTGGTATCTCGCGGCCCTCTTCGAAGGCGGCGCACCGCCGCGGAGCATGGAGGAACTGCGCACCCTGGCCCGGACCCGGGTGTCGGAACTCCAGCAGTGCAACGTCGACGCCCGGAGCGTGCGCGTGCTCGCCGACTCCCTCTGGTATGAGGTGGCGTACTACCTCGTCGACGACTCCGCCGTGGCGGCCAGCCCCGGCCTCTGGTCCTACGCCGTGCACGACGGGCCGCTGCCCGCGACCGTGAACACCCCCGCCGGCGGGTTCACACCACCGTGGAAGACCGTCGACCTGGCCGGATCGTCCGGGACGGGCACCGTCTACGCGGTCCTGCTCACCTGCAGGGCGAGACACTTCAGCATCGGACGGGACGACACCTACGCCTTCCGGGGCGTCCGGCTCCCGGAGTTCGCCGCCGCGCTGCGCTCGCTCGGCACCACCGGCGAATGGCCGCTGGAACTGATGGTGTTACGGTCGCTGATCGCGCCGGACGAGGACGGCATCGCGGCGGCGCTGGAGCGCTGCAACCGATGGCCCGGCTATGCCGAGCCGCCGGACGACTACCTCGCCGACCTCAGCTCCCACGCGGCGGCGCTGGAGCTGATCCGGACCGCCCGCGGCCGCGAAGGCACGGTCATCCACGTGGACGAGCATGTGGTCCAGATGCTCATCGCGGAATGGGGCGAGACACGTGAGCAGTGGTTCTTCTTCGACGACCGGTGGGCCGGCGGCCATCCCGATCTCGCCGCGTCGCTGATGTGGTTCGCCTACCACTGGGATCCTCTCTGCTCGCGCCACCACTTCAGAGACAAGCCGTGCTCTGACAACCGCGTGCTCTACATCGCCGTGATGGACGAGGATGGCCGGGTACGGGTGCGCGAGGCGGGGCCGATGGACGACGAGCGGTTCTGGAAGTTCTACCGTTGGCACCACAGCAGGCGACCGCTCGGCGAGGTGACCGCCGGCGACGTGCTCGGCGCGGTGGAGGTCCAGTTCCAGCAGCCGGCGCCCGACTCGTGCAGGTTCACCGAGTTCCAGATCACCCGCACGAGCCACGGCCCGGCCGTCGCCGCGATGCTCGCGGACCGCATCCGGCACGACCTCAAGGAAGCGGGCATCACCCGGTCCGACGGCTGGCTGCAGACCCGCTATCCGCACGGGCGTCGTTTCTTCCGCGCCGTCGGCCGGCTGCGCCGGTCCGCTGATGGGTCCGACTTCCTCGTCATCGGCTGACCGGCCTCTCGATAGTCAACATTCTTACCCTTGACGCTCCGTACCGCTCGCCTTGGGTGGCGTCACGAGTTGGTTTCGGGCCTTGACCGCTTCGGGCTGCCCGCTTACCGTCACCGTTGAGTTAGGAAGCTTTACTATCTCTTGATGGACGACGTAACCCCCCACACCAGCTCATAGGAGACTCTCGTGCGCTTCGTCCCTCTCGTGGCGGCCGGGCTGCTGGCCCTGTCGCTCACCGCATGCACCGCGGGCAAGGAGGCACCGCCGTCGCTCGGCGCCCGGCCCGCCGCGAGCGGCACCGGCCCCGCCGCCGCCGCGCTGCCCCCCGCCACGCTGGAGCTGTGGCACGGCTTCTCCACCGACGTCGAGACGAAGGCCTTCGAGGAGGCGGTCGCGGGCTTCACGGCGAAGTTCCCGCAGATCAAGGTCACCACGAAGAAGGGCATCCAGGACGCCCAGATCACCCAGGCGATCCGCGGCGGCAAGGCGCCCGACGTGGCGGCCTCGTTCACCACCGACAACGTCGCCCAGTGGTGCAGGAGCGGCGCGTTCCAGGACCTCACCGCGGTCATCGAGCAGGACGGCATCGATCTGGGCGTGCTCCCGGCCGCGGCCCGCGCCTACACCGAGTTCGAGGGCAGGCGGTGCACGATGCCGCTGCTCGCGGACGCGTACGGGCTCTACTACAACAAGGCGCTGATGAAGGGCGAGCAGCCGCCGAAGACCCTGTCGGAGCTGACCGAGCTGACCAAGAAGCTCACGGTCCGCGACGCCGACGGGAACATCGAGGTCGCCGGGTTCATCCCGAGCTTCCAGTACTACGAGAACTCCCCCAGCCACCTCGGCCCGATGGTCGGCGCGAAGTGGTACGAGGACGACGGCACCTCGGCCATCGGCTCCGACCCGGCGTGGAAACAGCTGCTGCGGTGGCAGAAGGAACTGGTCGACTGGTACGGCTACGACAAGCTGGAGAAGTTCCGCAAGGGCCTGGGCGACGAGTGGGGCGCCGAGCACCCGTTCTTCGAGGGCAAGGTCGCCATGATCCTCGACGGCGAGTGGCGCAACGCCATGATCGCCAACGACCCCGAAGCCAAGGACCTGGACTACGGCACCGCCCCGCTGCCCGTCGCCGACGACAAGCCCGAGCTGTACGGCAGCGGCTTCACCGCCGGCACGGTGATCGGCGTGCCGAGGGGCGCCGCGCACCCGCAGCACGCCTGGGAGCTGGTCAAGCACCTCACCACGGACACCGAGTCGCTGGTGACGCTGTCGAACGCGCTACGCAACGTACCGACCACCAAGGCCGCCATGGAGCACCCGGACCTGGCCAAGGACGCGAACTTCGCGACGTTCCTCGACATCTTCAACCACCCGAAGACGACGTCGATGCCGGCCAGCGTCAACAGCGTCTTCAACCAGGACGCCTTCTCCACCTTCCTCATCCAGTGGGAGAAGGGCGCGGTCAAGGACCTCGACGCCGGGCTGGCCGGGGTGGACAAGCGGATCGACGACAAGCTGAAGCTGTCCGGGGGCTGATGATGGCCTCCACCCACGTCGCGCGGCGCGGGCACGCCCTCGCCCGGCCGTCGCGCCGGCGGCCCGGCGAGGGCCTGCGCGCCCTGCTGTGGCTGTCGCCGTGGATCGCCGGCGTGGCGGTCTTCTTCGTCTACCCGCTCCTGTCCACGGTCTACTTCTCCTTCCACCGGTACGACCTGTTCACGCTGGAGTTCATCGGCCTGGACAACTACCGCTACGCCTTCTCCGACCCCCGCGTGCTGCAGTCGGCGCTGAACACCCTCTGGCTCGTGGTGTTCATGGTCCCGGCCCAGGTGGTGTTCGCGCTGGGCGTGGCGCAGCTGCTGGCCAAGCTGAAGAGCGGCGGCGGGATCCTGCGGACGATCTTCTACCTGCCGTCGCTGGTGCCGATGGTGGCGGGCACGGTCGCCTTCGTCTACCTGCTCAACCCGGCGACGGGCCCGGTCAACCAGCTGCTGGCCTGGTTCGGGATCGCCGGCCCCGACTGGTTCGGCAGCGCCGCCTGGGCCAAGCCCAGCCTCACCCTGCTCGCCCTGTGGGGCGCCGGCAACACCATCATGATCTTCCTGGCGGCGCTGCTGGACGTGCCCAGGCATCTGTACGAGGCCGCCGCGATCGACGGGGCGGGCGCCTGGCGGCAGTTCCGCAGCATCACGCTGCCGACGATCTCCCCCGTGCTGATGTTCTCCGCCGTCACCGGCGTGATCTACGCCGTGCAGTACTTCACCCAGGCGATGATCGCCTCCCGGGTGGCGTCCGGCGCGACCGACTCGGCCGGCACCACGTTCACCCCCGGCTATCCGGACGGCTCGCTGCTCACCCTGCCCCAGCACCTGTTCCACACCGGGTTCCGCGACTGGTCGATGGGGCTGGCGTGCGTGCACGCGCTGCTGCTGTTCGCGGTCGCGATGCTGTTCACGCTGATCCTGCTGCGGCAGTTCGGCAAGGCGGAGGTGACGTCGTGAGGCGCCGCCTGATGTGGGTCGCCCAGCACTCGCTGGCCATCGCGCTGGCGCTGATGTTCCTCGGGCCGGTCGCGTTCGTGACCCTGACCGCGCTCATGACGGACGAGCAGGCTCTCACCAGCCGGCTCTGGCCCGAACAGTGGAACTGGGCCAACTTCGCCGACGTCTTCGCCCGCTCGGAGCTGCTCACCTGGACGCTCAACACGTTCCTGTACGCGTCGCTGGCCACGGTGTTCATGCTGGTGTCGTCCATCCCGGCGGCCTACGCCCTGTCCCGCTTCCGCTTCCGCGGCCGCAAGGCGGCGTTCCTCGTGGTGATCAGCGCGATGATGCTGCCGCCACAGGTCGTGGCGGTGCCGATCTACCTGGTGTGGGCGCGGCTGGACCTGACGGACTCGCTGTGGCCGCTGATCCTGCCGATGCTCTTCGGCGACGCGTTCTCGATCTTCCTGCTGCGCCAGTTCCTCATCACGATCCCGCGCGACTACACCGACGCGGCCAAGGTGGACGGCTGCTCGGACGTGCGGATCCTGTTCCGCGTCATCCTGCCGATGGCCCGCCCCGCGATCGCGGCGGTGGCGCTGTTCTCGTTCTTCTACTGCTGGAACGACTACTACGGGCCGCTGCTGTACGCCGGGGTCGACCAGGAGGGGTGGACCCTGTCCCTCGGGCTGGCCACCTTCAAGGCCTTCCACAGCGTGCAGTGGAACCTCACCATGGCCGCCACCCTGCTGGTGACCGCCCCGGTGATCATCGTTTTCCTCTTCGCCCAGCGGGTCTTCATCGAGGGCGTGACATTGACGGGGGTGAAGGGTTGAAGCTCGCCGTGGTCGGGGGCGGCTCGACGTACACGCCGGAGCTGGTCGACGGGTTCGCCCGGCTGAGTGAGGATCTGCCGCTGACCGAGCTCGCCCTGGTCGATCCGGCCGCGGAGCGGCTGGAACCGGTGGCGGGCATGGCCCGCCGGATGCTGCGGGCGGCCGGGCACCCGGCCGCCGTGACCGCGACCGGCGACGTGCGGGCGGGGGTCGAGGGGGCGACGGTCGTGCTGCTGCAGCTCCGGGTGGGCGGGCAGGCGGCGCGCGAGGTGGACGAGACGCTGCCGCCGCGCTGCGGCTGCGTCGGCCAGGAGACGACGGGCGCGGGCGGGCTGGCCAAGGCGCTGCGGACGGTGCCGGTGGTGCTGGACATCGCCGAGACGGTCGCCCGGCACGCCCCCGGCGCGTGGATCGTCGACTTCACCAACCCGGTCGGCATCGTCACCAGGGCACTGCTGGACGCCGGGCACCGCGCGATCGGGCTGTGCAACGTGGCGATCGGCTTCCAGCGCCGCTTCGCGGCCACGCTGGGCGCCGACCCGTCGCGGGTGTCGCTCGGGCACGCCGGGCTCAACCACCTCACCTGGGTGCGGTCGGTCCTCCTGGACGGCGAAGACGTGCTCCCCGGCCTGATCCGGGAGCACGGCCGGGAGATCGCGGCCGACGTCGGGCTGCCGGTCGAGCTGATCACCAGGCTGGGCGCGGTGCCGTCGTACTACCTGCGCTACTTCTACGCTCACGACCTGGTGGTGGCCGAGCAGCGGACCGAGCCGTCGCGCGCGGCGCGGGTGGCGGAGATCGAGCGGGAGCTGCTGGCCCTGTACGCCGACCCGGCGGTGACGGCCAAGCCGGAGCTGCTGGGGCAGCGGGGCGGCGCGTTCTACTCCGAGGCCGCGGTGGCGCTCATCGCCTCGCTGCTCGGCGACCGCGGCGACGTCCAGGTCGTCAACGCGCGCAACGGCGGCGTGCTGCCGTTCCTGCCGGACGAGGCGGTCGTCGAGGTGCCCGCCAGGATCACCGCTTCGGGCGCGGAGCCGCTGCCGGTCGCCCCTCTTGAGCCGCTGTACGCCGGGCTCGTCGCACACGTCTCGGCGTACGAGACGCTCGCCCTGGAAGCCGCCCTGCGCGGCGGGCGCGAACGGGTCGCCGACGCGCTGCTCGCCCATCCGCTCGTCGGCCAGGAGCATCTGGCGCGCGAGCTGACAGGGCTGCTGCTGGAGGCCAACCGCGCGCATCTGCCCTGGGTGGGGACCCGTTGAGGACGATCCTGGCGGTCGACGGCGGCAACAGCAAGACCGACCTCGCGCTGGTGGCCGAGGACGGCACCGTGCTCGCCACCGGCCGGGCCGGGCCGTTCGTGCCGCAGAGCGCCGGAGTGAGCGCCGCCGCCGACGTGGTGGAGCGCGCCGCCCTGGCGCTGCGCGACGGCATGGCCGCGCCGTACGCCGACGTCCTTGCGGCCTTCCTGGCCGGCGCCGACTTCCCGCGCGAGGAGGAGGCGCTGCGCGCGGAGTTCCTGGCGCGCGGGTGCGCGGGCGAGGTGTCGGTGGCCAACGACACCTTCGCGGTGCTGCGCGCGGGCGCGTCCCGGCCGTGGGGCGTCGTCGTGGTGTGCGGGGCCGGCATGAACGCCGCCGGCGTCTCCCCCACCGGCGAGGTGGCCCGCTTCCCCGCGCTCGGCAGGCGCAGCGGCGACTGGGGCGGCGGCGAGGACCTGGCCGAGCACGTGCTCTGGCATGCCGCCCGCGCGGAGGACGGGCGCGGCCCGGACACGGCGCTGGCCGAGCTGGTCCGCACGCGGTTCGGCACGGCGAGCGTCACGGAGGTGGTGCTCGCCCTGCACTTCGGCGAGCTGGACCCGGCCCGGCTCCACGAACTGGTGCCGGGCCTGTTCGCCGTCGCGGCAGGCGGCGATGCCGTGGCCAGGGGCCTGGTCGCGCGGCAGGCCGACGAGGTCGCGGTGATGGCCAGGGTGTGCCTGGACCGGCTCGGCCTGCTGGACACGCCCGCCGAGGTCGTGCTCGGCGGCAGCGTGCTGACCGCGCGCGACCCGTACCTGCACGGACTGATCGAGACCTCGCTCGGCGCGAGCGCGCCGCACGCGCGCGTCCTCGTCACCGCCCTTCCCCCGGTCGCGGGCGCCGCCCTGGCCGGGCTGGACCTGCTCGGCGCGGCCGAGGCCGCGCACACCCGAGTTCGCGAACACTTCAGGAGGAGCACGTGAGGAAGCTGATCCCCGCCGCGCTCGCGCTGGCGCTGCTGGCCACCGTGAACGGTCCCGCCGCGGCCACCGACCAGCCCGCCCGCCAGGCCGACGCGACCGGGCTGATCCGGGTGGATCAGGTCGGTTACCTGCCGGGCGAGAGCAAGCACGCGTACCTGATGACGAGCGGCCCCGCCGGGCGCTTCACCGTGGTCGACGGGCGCGGGCGGACGGTGCTCACCGGGCGGGCCGGCCCTGACCGGGGCGCCTGGAACAGCCGCTACCCACACGTCCACGACCTCGACCTGACCCGGCTGCGCACGCCCGGCCGCTACCGGATCAAGGCGGGAGGGGCCACGTCGGCCGAGTTCGAGATCGCGCCGTCGCGGAACCCGGCGGCCAAGGTGCTGGGTTTCCTCGGCCTGCAGCGCGACGGCGCCGACGCGGTGCGCCGGCCGAGCCATCTCAACGACCGGGCCGCCTCCGTCTACGCGTGGCCCGAGTTCACCGGCCCGGACACCGACCAGATCAAGGGCGGTCTGACGCGGATCGGCGGCCCGGTCGACGTCGAGGGCGGCTGGTTCGACGCGGGCGACTACCTCAAGTTCACCCACATCCTGGCGTACGTGGACACGCTGTTGTGGGCGGCCCAGCGGGACGGCGCGAGCAGCCCGGCCTTGAGGAAGGAAGCAGCTCATGGCCTGAAATATCTGGACAAGATGTGGGATGAGGAGTCCAAGACGCTCTACATCCAGGTCGGCATCGGCGCCGGCGACGCCGAGGGCACGTTCGTCGGCGACCACGACATCTGGCGGCTGCCCGAGGCCGACGACCACGACGGTGCCGAAGGGCACCAGTTCATCCGCGACCGCCCGGTCTTCCGCGCCGCCGATCCCGGCGAGCCGATCAGCCCGAACCTGGCCGGGCGCACCGCCGCCGCCTTCGCGCTGGCCGCCCAGCTCGAACCGTCCAGGCCGCGCGCCGCCCGCCTGCTCGACCAGGCCGCGTCCGTCTACGCCATGGCCCGGACCACCGGCGTGGACCGGCTGGTGACCTCCCTGCCGCACGCCTTCTACCCGGAGAGCGTGTGGCGCGACGACATGCAGCTCGGCGCCGCCGAGCTGGCCCTGGCCGCGCAGCGCCTGCGCGACCCGCGCGCCGGACGGTGGCTGGCGGAGTCGGCCCGCTGGGCGCGCGGCTACCTCGACGAGGAGCAGGGCGACACGCTCAACCTTTACGACGTGAGCGCTCTGGCCCACGCCGACCTGATCAGGGCCATCCGCGCTTCCCGGGCCGAGGGACTCGCCGTCACCGAGGCCGACCTGGTCGCCGGGCTGCGGGCCCAGCTCGACCTCGGCGCCCGCCGCGCCGCCGCCGACCCGTTCCGGGCGGGGGCTCTCTATGACACGTTCGACTCCGTACCGCATGCTTTCGGCCTGGCCGCCACCGCGCACCTGTACCGGTCGGTGACCGGCGACCGCTCCTACGACGCCTTCGGCACGGCGCAGCGCAACTGGGCGCTCGGCGCGAACCCGTGGGGCGTGTCCTTCGTCGCCGGAGTGGGCGAGAACGCGATCGCCTGCCCGCACCACCAGATCGCCAACATCACCGGCAGGCCCGCCACCGGCGCGGTCGTCAACGGGCCCAACGACGCCGGGCTGTTCGAGGACGGCCTCGGCGGGCACTTCGAGGAGATGCCGCCCTGCCCGGCGGACGGCACGGACCGCTACGAGCGGTTCACCGGCCACGGCAGCCGTTTCGTCGACGACGTGCGCTCCTGGCAGGCCTCCGAACCGGCCGACGATTTCGCGGCGATCGCCCTGTACGCTCTCACGTTGACGTGACGCCGCTCACCCCGGAGGTGACGTGAAGCCCCCTGTCCACGGGACGCCGCGGCTGATGCGCGCGATCAACGACCGCGCCGCGCTCCGCATCCTGCTGGAGAAGGGCCCGCTGACCCGCCCCGAGCTGAGCAGGCTCACCGGCCTGTCCAAGCCGACGGCGTTCCAGCTCCTGGCCCGCCTGCAGGAGGCGGGCCTGGTCGTCAACGACGGCGTCCGCACGGGCCAGGCCGGGCGCACGGCCGAGGTCTACCGGGTCAACGGCGCCGCCGCGTACGTGGCCGCGCTGGACGTCACCCCCGGGAGGATCGGCGTCCGGGTGGCCGACATCACCGGCGCCGTCGTCGGCGAGGCCGACTACCCCGCGCCTTTCCCCGAACCTTCACCCGCGTCTTCACCGGCACCCTTTCCCGCGTCTTCCCCCGTACAGCCGCCTGAGGGGGGCGGTCTCGTCGAGCGGCTGCGGGCGGCCGTGGAGGCGGCACGGCCACCGGGCCCACTGCGCCGCGTCGTGATCGGCGTGCAGGGCGCCGTCGACCCCACGACCGGTAGGCTCGACCACGCCGCCGCCGAGGACATGCCCGGCTGGCAGATCCCCGATCTGGTGCCCACGCTCACCGCCGGGCTCGGCGTCACCGTCGACGTGGAGAACGACGTCAACCTCGCCGCCCTCGCCGAGCAGGCGCACGGGGCTGCGGCCGGCTGCCCGGACTTCGTGCTGCTCTGGGCCGGCGAAGGGCTGGGCGCCGCCCTCGTGATCGGCGGGCGGCTGCACCGCGGCTTCTTCGGCGGCGCCGGCGAGGTCGGCTACATGCCGATCCCCGGCGCGGCCACGGCCCGCGACGGCGGCCGGTTCGGCCACCACGGCTACCAGGCGCTGGCCGGTGGGCCGGCGCTGCAGGACCTGCTGCGCTCGTACGGGGTGCGCGGGGCCGACTTCCGCGAGTCGGTGGCGACCGCGGCACGCCTGGCCGAAGGCACCGGGAGAGCCGCCCAGGAAGCGGCGGCGGGCCTGCGGACGGTGGCCTCCCGGGTCGCGCTCGGCCTGGCGACCATCGCCGCGGTCGTCGACCCGGGGCTCGTGGTGCTGGCCGGGGGCCTGATGTCCGCCGGGGGCGAGCCGCTGCGCGACCTCGTCGAGCGCGAGCTGCGGGTGCTCGACGTCGACCGGCCGCAGGTCCGGCTCTCCGCCGTCGACGGCAACCCGGTGCTGGTGGGCGGGCTGGACCTGGCACTGGCCCGGGTCAGGGACGAGGTCTTCGGCCACGCCCGCGACGGCGCCCCGGCCGAGTCGGGCCGCTGACCGCTGTCGCGTACGGCGGCCTGGGCCGGGTCCTCGGGCGTCCTCGTCGTAGAAACGCGGTCAGAATGTGGCGATCGGGTTGACCGGGCTGCCGGACGTGCCGGCGAAGCGGACCGGCGCGACCGTGAGGTGGAAGTCCCACTGGCCGAGCTCGGCAGCCGTCGTCGCGCACGCCTCCAGGTCGCAGTTGTCGAGCATCCACAGACCCATCGCGACGAGGCTCACGGCGTGGACCGGCATCAGCACGCCTTCGTAACCCGATGGCAGAACGTCCTGCGGGGTGTCGGCGCCGATCAGCGCGACCTCCCGTTCGTGCAGCCACGGCAGGCAGGACGCGTGCCACCCGGCCTGCGAGAAACCGCTGACCGCACCGGTCTCGTGCCGGACGCGGCCGTAGCCGGTCCGCAGGAGCACCGCATCGCCGGATCGCACCCGCACACCCTGGCGACGCTCGGCCTCCTCCAGATCGTCGGGGAACACCCCCTGCCCCGGTTCCAGCCACGGCACATCCCGCGCGCTCGCGACATCCAGCAGGACACCGCGCGTGACGATCCCGTTCGCCGCCGCCGTGACGGCCGCCCACGCCGAGCCCGTCGCGGCGTCGACCAGCGCGTGCGACCGCCCGTTGTACATCGCGCCGTCCCAGAAGATGTGGCACGGCGAGTCGACGTGGGTGATGGTGTTGCCGTGGAACGTGACGCCGATCCGCTCGGACGAGAAGCCCCAGTGCCGGTCATGACGGAATCCGGGCGCCGGCATGTTCTCGGCACCCGGCATGTCGGCGGCGCACGGGCAGGTCGTCGTCGACCGCTCCATGTCCTCCGGTACGGCGACCTCCCATGCGCACGACACGCTCCTGCCGTGGCGCACGGCCCGCGCCGCCGCCAGCCGGACGTCGTCGGTGATGTGGTTCAGCGTGCCGAGCTCGTCGTCGTCGCCCCACCGTCCCCAGTTCGACAGCGTGTCGAAGTATCCGAGCACGTCGTCCTGCGTGGGCACCGGTCGCCCTGCCGTCATCCCGGCATCGACTCCTCCGGTCGCGTGGTTGGAGGCACCGCAGGCAGGGTATCCCGCTCGCTCCCTCAGGAACCAGCGAGTCAATCGTGACGGCGGACGATCCCGGGGCCCGCGGCATGCCTCACCATCGCAGCAGGGCGCCGATGCCTCCGGCGTCGCCGAGGACTCCGGCGCCGGCCCCCTCGATCGGGCTGACCCGGGCGCTGGTGGCGAGGGCCCGCTCCACCAGCCGCTCGGTCAGCCGGGGCTCGGGCGTGTGCCGCCGGACGCCGGTCTCGGTGTCGGCGTACAGGGTGCCGTCGGCGTCCACCGAGCCGACGTAGCGCACCTCCGGGTCGTATGCCAGGTGGGCGACCCGGCCCTCGTTCAGCGCCCCGGCCACCTGGGACAGGCCCAGCGCGCCCTTCTTGCTCAGCCCGGCGTCCAGGACCTGTTCGAGCAGCCGGCGCTCGCTCGCGGTGTGCTCGGCGTGGAGCCGTTCGGTCACCGCGGCCAGCAGCCCTGAGTCGTCGAGCCCGGCGAGCACGCGCGTGTCCCGGATCACCCGGTCCCGCAAGGGCTCCGGGAGCCTGCCGGCGAGGATCTCGGCCCACTGATCGCCGCCGCTGACCAGGATCCGCTCCCACCGCCGTTCCTCGGTCAGGTTCGTGACGGTCTCCGCCACCCGGTCCAGGAACCGCTGCGCCCAGGCCCGCTCGCGGGCCTTGCGCTGCTCCCGCATCGGCGTGTTGTACTGGCCCGCCGGTCCACCGCCGATCTGGCCGGCCCGCTCGTGCGGCGCCTCCAGGTCCTCCTGTTCCAACTGGCTCACCTGCCGCAAGCGGCCGAGCCGCCATTCCAGCAGCCGGGCCTCGTCGCTGGAGACGAGCACGACCCCGGCCGGCCGGCCCTCGTCCAGCAACTCCAGCAACGGGTGGACGAACGGGCCGTCGTCGAGCACGACCCGATTCGGCACCGGCATCTGGCTGTCCAGGCGTACCACCCAGTCGTCGCCGAGCGCGGCGAAGGCGATCCGGCCGCGGCCGGACTCGATGGGTGTGGCGAGCTCTTCCACCTCGGGACCGAGCCGGTCCAGCGCGGCGACCACCTCGCGACGGCGCTCCGCCGGTCCCTCCTCGGCCACCCGGCGCCGCAGCTCCCGGTAGCGGTTCTTCAGGTCGATCGCCGCGGCGTTCCGGTCCCCGCCCGGATCGGCGTTCACGTACACCGACAGCACCCCGGCCGCGTCGGTGCGCCCCGACAGCTCCAGCAGGGCCTTGTCATCCAGTTCCTCGATGGCCGCCAAGACTCTCGTCCTTTCCCCCGGTGGCTGTGAGCTGCTCCCTACCCGAACGTGTCCGCTTCGCACCGTTTTGAGGTGTTTGGCGCATTCGCCATGCATCATATTCATGTCCGTCCATACAGAACATGCGTTTGCCTGATGTGACGCCGATCGCTTCACTGGGTTACGCGATGACCGACCCGAGGTGAACGATGACCGACTCCGCCCCCGTCTCCGATCTCGACCTGTTCGACGACACGGTGCTCGTCGACCCCTACCCCTCCTACGCGGCGCTGCGCGACCTGGGAGGCGTCGTCCGCCTTCCGGCGAACGACGTGTACGCGCTCACGAGGTACGACGTGATCCGCAACGCCCTGGGCGACTGGGAGAGCTTCTCCTCCGCCGGGGCCATCGGCTTCAACCCGATGGTCAACGAGGCGCTGACCGGCACGTCCCTGTCCTCGGACCCGCCGGTGCACACCCAGTTGCGGGCGACCTTGACCGCCAACCTGTCGCCGCGGGCGCTGCGCGGGCTCAAGGCCGGCATCGACGCCAAGGCCGACGCGCTGGTCGGGGAGCTGGTCGACCGGGGCTCGTTCGAGGCCATCGACGCGCTGGCCCGCGCGTTCCCGCTGGAGGTCGTCGCGGATCTCATCGGGTTCACCGGTCACGTCCGCGACAACATGCTGCGCTGGGGACAGGCGGCGATGCAGGTGATCGGGCCGATGAACCGGCGCACCGCGGAGAGCTTCCCCATCGCGGGCGAGCTGTACGGCTGGTGCTCGGGCGTGACCGCCGAGGATCTGGCGCCCGGCTCGGTGGGGCGGGGGATCTTCGAGGCCGAGGCGCGCGGCGACATCCCGCCGGACACGGCCGGCCACATCATCCACCAGTATCTCGGCGCCGGCGTCGACACGACGATCGCCGCCATCGGGAACGTCGTCGCGCTCTTCGCCGCGCACCCCGGCCAGCTCGCGCTGGTGCGGGAGAACCCGTCGCTGGTGCCGGCCGCGCTGAACGAGGTGCTCCGCTACTGGGCACCGCTGCACGCCTGGGGGCGTCGTACGACCCGGGACGTGGAGATCGACGGCGTCGTGGTCCCGGCGGGGGCGCAGGTGGCGATCCTGTTCGGGGCCGGCAACCGGGACCCGCGCCACTACGAGAACCCCGACGCGTTCCTGGTCGAGCGGAACCCGGCCGACCACCTGTCGTTCGGCTACGGCCCGCACGGCTGCGCCGGCCAGGGGCTGGCCCGGCTGGAGGCGCACGCGGTCATCGAGGCCCTGGCGCGCCGCGTGCGGCGGCTCGTCGTCGGCCCCGAGGTCCGGGTGCCGAGCAACGTCACCCGGAGCATCGAGGAGCTCCCCGTCCTGGAGGTGGTCCCGGTATGAAGATCGTCCTCGACCGTCCCCGCTGTGAAGGACACGGCCTGTGCGAGGAGGCCGCGCCGGAGCTGATGCACCTCGACGACGACGGCGAGCTCGTCCTCGACCGCGAGGAGATCGGCGACGCCGAGGTCCCGCTGGCCAACGCCGCCGTCCGGGTCTGCCCGGTGGCGGCCCTGCGGCTCGCGTGAGTACGCGGATCAGGCGGGTCGTCGTCGTCGGCAACGGCGTCGCCGGGCTCACCGCGGCCGACTCGCTGCGCGCGAGCGGGTTCGACGGGGAGCTGACCGTCGTCGGTGACGAGCCGCACGCCGCCTACAGCCGTCCGGCGCTGTCGAAGGCGCTCCTGCTCGACGGAGGCGGAACGGCCCACGAGCTCCCGCCGGCCACGCACGGGGCGACCGAGCTTCTCGGGGTCCGGGCTCGCGGGCTCGACCTGGAGCGCCGGCTCGTCACCCTCGGCGACGGCACCGAGCTGCCGTACGACCGGCTCGTGATCGCCACCGGGGCCCGCGCGCGGCGGCTGTCCGGCCTGCCCGAGGAGCACACGCTGCGTGGCCTGGACGACGCGCTGGCCCTGCGCGACCGGCTGGCCGCGAGCCCGTCCGTGGTCGTGGCCGGCGGCGGCCCGCTCGGCATGGAGATCGCCTCGGCGTGCCTGGCCGCGGGGTGCGAGGTCACGCTCGTCTCCCAGGGGGTGCCGCTGATCGGGCACCTGGGACCGTACCTGGCCGGGGTCTTCGGCGAGGCCGCGCGGGAGCGTGGGCTCACCGTCGTGGAGACCGGCGCCGCGCGGGTCGAGCGGGGCGGGGGCGGCGTGCGCGTCGTCCTGGACGACGGCGCGGTCGTCGAGGCCGAGCTGCTGGTGTCTGCCGCCGGTGACGTCCCCAACACGGAGTGGCTCGCGGGCACGGGCCTCGCCGCGGGCGGGGTCGTCCGGGTCGACGCGCGCGGGCTGGCCCGCCCCGGCGTCGCGGCGGTCGGCGACCTGGCGGCGTTCCCGACACCGTACGGGCCGCGCCGCGTCCCGCTGTGGAACAGCGCGATCGAGCAGGCGAAGGTGGCCGCGGCCGCCCTCGTGCGCGGGGACGGGGCGCCGCCGCTGCGGTTCCAGCCGTACTTCTGGACCGAGCAGTTCGGGCTCAGCCTCAAGGCGGTGGGCTATCTCCCGGTGGACGGGGAGCCGGAGCACCTGGAGCCGGGCCTGATGCGCTGGTCCCGCGCCGGTGTGGCCGTGGCGCTGAACCACCGGATCCCGATCCCGCGGCTGCGCCGGGCCGCCGCGTAGAGTTTCCTCACGATGAGCGGCGAGGGTGCGGACACCACGGTTTCGGGGCTGGATCGGCTGGCGTCGGTCAACCTCAACCTGCTGGTGCCCCTCCTGGCGATGCTGGAGGAGCGCTCGGTGACCAGGGCCGCCGAGCGCGTCGGGCTCTCCCAGTCGGCGATGAGCCACGCCCTGGGCCGCATGCGACGCCTGCTCGGCGACGACCTGCTCGTCCGGCAGGGCAACGCCGTCACGCTGACCCCGCGCGCCGTGCAGTTGATCGCCCCGTTGCGGGCGACGCTCCAGCAGGCCGCGGACCTGGTCAGCCTGCCCGTCTTCGACCCGGCGACCGATCGCCGGGTCATCACCGTCGCGATGACCACCAGCACGGCCTTCGTCCTCGGCGCGCGGCTGGGGCGGCTGGTGGCGGAGCGGGCGCCGCACGCGACGCTGCGCCTGCGCACGATCACCGTGCCGGCCGAGTCGGCCTTCACCGAGCACGGCGTGCACGTCGTGCTGATCTCCGAGGCGTTCGCGTCGCCGCACCCGCGCGAGCGCCTGTACGACGACCGCATCGTGGTGGTGGCCTCGGCGGACACGCCGCCGGAGGTGAGCGCGCTCGACCTGCTGACCACGCAGCCGCACGTCGTCGTGGACGCGGAGCGGCGGGTCTTCCCGTATCCGGTGCTCGACGAGCAGGGCGTCCCCTACCGGGTCGGGCTGCGGGTCTCCGACTTCCTGCTCGTCCCGTACCTGGTCGGACGGGCGGGCGGGGTCGCCCTGCTGCGCCACCGGGTCGCCGCGGAGATGCGGGCGCTCGTCGGCCTGCGGATCGAGGAGTTCCCGTTCCCGATCCCCGGGCTGGGCATCGACATGGTCTGGAACCCGCATCTGGGTGACCACCCCTTCATGGCCTGGCTGCGTCAGCTCCTGTTCGACGCCGCCCGGCCCTGACCGGGTCTCGATTAGACGGATCGGCGAAGGGTTTGCGGCCCGCGCGGGCGGGTTCCTAGGGTCACCGCCATGGACGATCTTCTGGTACGGCCCGTCGATCCCGCGTCGTTGCCGGCGGCGACGGGCGACTACACGCACGGCACCGTGGTGACCGGTGCCCGGCGCACCCTGTTCGTCAGCGGCCAGGTCCCCTGGGGCGGGCCGGGCCCGCTGCCGGAGGACTTCGACTCCCAGTGCCGGCTGACGTGGCGCAACGTGCTCGCCGTGCTGGCCGAGGCCGGCATGGGGGTGCGCAACCTCGCCAAGGTCACGACGTACCTCTCCGACCGCCGGTATCGCGAGGCCAACAGCCGCATCCGCCAGGAGGTGCTCGGCGACCACCGGCCCGCCCTCACCATCGTCATCACCGGCATCTACGCCGAGGAATGGCTGCTGGAGATCGAGGCGATCGCCGTCGAGGGCTAGCCGGCGTTCAGGTCCAGCAGGTCCCAGCCCAGCGGGGTCAGCTCGTGCCGGGCCGTGCGCGCCACCCGGGTGGTGACGACCAGCCCGGCGCGCCGCAGGTTGGCCACGTGCGCCGAGGCGGTCGCCGGCGTGACGCCCAGCGCCGAGGCGAGGTCGGCGGTGCCGCGGCCGGAACCGCGGGCGAGAGCCCGCAGGACGGCCGCCCGGCGCTCGCCGACCGCGCCCGCCAGGCGTCCGTCCGGCCAGTCGCGTCCCCCGCTGTCGCGCCAGAACGCCCCGGCGGTGCGCGCCGGGTAGAAGAGCATCGGCTGCTGCCGGTCGTTGAGCTGCCGGTGCACCCCGTCGGTCAGGAACATGCTCGGCACCAGGACCAGCCCCCGGCCGCCGAGGGCGTAGTCGGGCGCGACCGGCCCGGCGAACTCCAGGTACGGGTGTTCCCAGCGCACGTGGGGAGGGCAGAGCGTGGCGAGCATGGCCTCCACCCCGTGCCGCGCCGCGAGCCGGGCACGATAGGCCACGTCCGCCGCGAGCTGGGCGCGCAGCCGCGGCCAGTCGGCGGCCAGCACCGCCCGGTGGAACGCCGCGAACGCGTCCCGCAGCGCTCGCCGGGCCCGGGTGGGCTGGCGCAGCAGCGTGCCGACGACCGGCGGGACGGTATCCAGCACCCCGGCGAACGCGGCGGTGTCCTGCAGCACCGGCGCGGCCGGGTCGTCGAGTGCCGCGTGAAGCTCGTCCTCGAACGTCATCGGGCCGGCGGCGGGCTGCGGCGTCAGGAAGTCGGGCAGATGCCTGGGGTGCGCCGAGCACAGGGCCACCACCGGCCGGGCCGCCGCGGGCAGCGCCGCCCGGCCGGCGTGCCGCCAGGCGGCCAGGCCGGGCGGCGGCTGCGGCAGTCCGAGGCCGCGCGCCGCCTTCAGCGTCTCCTGGAAGGGCATGATGGCGAACCGGACACGTCCGAGATCCGAGTCGGAGAACACCAGGCGCGGCATGCGCCCGAGGCTAGCCGCACCCAGCGCCTGTCGATCACGCGTCTGATGGCGGGCTCAAGTGAGCGGACCACGAGGCCCGCCCGGGGCGGCCTGTTCGGCCATCCCGCGGTACGACAGTCGACGGGGCTCTGTTCGCATCGGGCGACCACCCACCCTCCTGTACGACGCGGCACGGGCTGGGTCTCAGGCCGGATCAGCCGCCGACCGCACCGCCGAGATCCACCGGGCGTTCCGTGAACCCGAGGGCGTGGGTCAGGTCGGCGACCCGCTTGAGCTCCGTCATGTCGAGTTCGGCCGGATAGGAGCCGAACGTCATGGCGGCCGCCTCCTCGGGGGAGGTTTTCGTGTAGGTCGGCACCACCTCACGCACCTGCCGGGGATCGCTCGCGATCAGGTGCCGCGCCTTGGCCAGCGCGCGCTGGAAAGCCGCCAGCGTGCGCGGGTGCTTCCGGACCCACTCGGCGGTGGCCGCCAGGCCGGCGGTGTGCAGGTCCGCGAACTCCCGGGGGATCGCGTCCGTCAGGATCCGCGAGCGCTCGCGGCCCACGGTGACGAACGGCTCTGCCAGCAGGGCGGCGTCGAACTGCCCGCTGTTCAGCGCGTGGAGCATCTCGGGATAGGGCTTCTCGACCATCACGACGTCCCGCGGCTTCAGCCCGGCCCGCTTCAGCGCGGCCGTCACCGTCAGCTGCCCGAGGCCCCCGAGGTTCGGGATCGCGATCTGCTTGCGCTTCAGGTCGCGCACTGTCCTGATCCTCGACTTGGCGCTCACGACGATCGCGAGGTCTCCCGGCGAGGACCGGTACAGGCCGGCGACGATCCTGAAGTCCTTGCCCTTCTCGTTCGCCCGGAAGAGGGTGGCGTAGTCGGTGTACGCCAGGTCCAGCGCGCCGACTTCGACCTGCGGCGTCGCGGCCCCCGCGCCGGTGACGACCACCGGCTGCACCGTGAGGCCCTCCTCCTGGAAGTAGCCCTCGGACTGGGCCACGAACACGGGCGCCGACTCCACGGTCGGCACCGTCCCGACCTTGATGACCGGCAGCTCCGGCGGGGCGGACGGGCGGGCGGCGGCGCGCGGCTCACCGGGCAGCGCCCGCACCGCGACGGTGACCGCGATCATGGTGACGACGACCACCGCGGCGGCGGCGAACGCCATGACGTTGCGCCGCCTGCGCTGATGGACGGCGATCGCCCGGGCGGCCAGGTCGCGCTCCGGCATGTCGTCCGCGATGCGGCCGAGCTGTTCTCCGAGCCAGGTCATCGGCGTGCCCCCTCACTTCGGGCCGGGTCCTCCAGAACGGGCAGTCTGGGCGCCAGTTCCGGCGCGAGCGCGCGCAGGCGGGCCAGGGCGTGGTGCGCCTGGCTCTTCACGGTGCCGACGGAGCATCCCAGCAGGTCGGCGACGTCACGTTCGGTACGGTCCTCGTAGAAGCGCAGGACGAGCACGGCGCGCTGCTTGGGCGTCAGCCGCATGAGCGCCTGGCGCAGGACGATCCGCAGGACGGCGGAGTCCTCGCAGGAGTAGGCGCGCTCGGGCGGCTCGGCGCTCGGCACCTCGCCGGAACCGCGCCGCCGTCGCCACGAGATGTACTGGTTCACCATGATCCTGCGCGCGTAGGCGTCGAGGTTGTCGATGTGGCGTAACTTCGGCCACCGCCCGATCATACGGACCAGCACGCTCTGCCGGAGGTCCTCCGCGAGGTGGACCTCTCCGGTGAGCAGGTAGGCCAGGCGCATCAACGGGCGTTGGTGAGCATCCACGAACGCCCGGAAACCGGCATCGCGATCCAACGTCTCTCCTCAGGTCGATACCCCCCAGACGCCGTGGCCGCCGTGGAAGGTTGGCACTTCTGAGGAGGGAGTGACGGTCAGCTCCAGATCGACACGTGCACCGGGGGGCGGAAGCGGGCTCGGGGGATGCCCTCGTCCGGGGAGCGCATCACCTGGGTGGCCGCCGGGGTCGTGAGGAAGTCCAGGAAGGCGTCCGCCGAGGCCGATCGGGTGCCGGGTTCCAGGACGGTCGCGTACCAGGAGACCGGCATGGGGGTGGCCGCCGTCTCCACGGCCACCAGTTCCCCGCGCCGGACCTGGGACGCCACCAGGTGCGCGACGGCGGGGGCGACGCCGGCGCCCTCCGCCGCCGCCTTCCAGGCCGCCGTCTGGTTGGCGAAGACGCGTACGTGCGACTCCGGTACGCGCAGCAGCCGCAGCAGCCGGCCGCTGTCGCCGGCCGGGTCGGTGCCGGAGGGACCGACGAGCCAGTGGTCGCGGTGGCCGTGCGGGGCGGCGACGGCGACGAGGCGGCAGCGCAGGACCGGCCGGCTGACCAGTCCGGGGCCGGTCAGCTGCGGTCCGACGGCGACGTCGGCGAGGCGGCTGGTGAGCAGCAGCGGCATCTCGGCGGTGGCGGCGACGCCGGTGCTGGCGTCCATGGATTTGCGCTGGTTGAACAGGCAGACCAGCGGCCCTGCGACGTGCTCGGCGAGTACGCCGTCCATGACCACGTGCAGCCGGGCCGGGCCGCCGGGCTGGACGGCGGCGACGGCCTCGGCGCCGAGTGCGACGATCTGGGAGGCGATGCCGAGCAGGCGGCGGCCGCCCTCGGTGAGCACCATGCCGCCGGCGGAGCGGGTGAGCAGGGGGTCGCCGAGGTGGCGGCGGAGCTGCGCCAGCGATTGCGACACGGCGGGCTCGCTGATGCCGAGCGCGCGGGCGGCGGCCTTGACGGAACCGAGGCGGGCCACGAAGACGAATGCGCCGAGCTGGCTCAGGGTCACCCTTTCTTCATAGATTCCCGGCACGGATTAAGGAATCCCTTATTTCTGGATTGTCCAGCCGAAAGGGTGACAGCACTGTGCAGGCATGCAAGTTCCCGCGACGTTCGCGTACGAAAGAGCGGGCAGCGTCCCGCACGCGTTAGAGCTGCTGGACAGGTACGGCCCCGACGCCCGGGTCGTGGCCGGCGGCCACAGCCTGATCCCGATGATGAAACTGCGCCTGGCCCAGCCCGAGGCGCTGATCGACATCAACGGCCTGTCCGAGCTGGCCCAGCTCTCGGTGGAGGACGGCGAGCTGGTCATCGGCTCGATGGTGCGCCACGCCGAGCTCCTGGCCGGCGCGGTCGCCACCGGCCCGTACCCGATCTTCGAGGACGCCGAACGGGTGATCGCCGACCCGATCGTCCGCAACCGGGGCACGGTGGGCGGCTCGCTCTGCCAGGGCGACCCGTCGGAGGACCTGGCGGCGGTGTTCGCGGCGCTCCGCGCCACCGCGGTCATCCAGGGCCCGGCGGGTGTCCGGAAGGTCCCGGTCAGGGAGTTCCATGAGGGACCGTACGAGACCGCCGTCGGCGACGGGGAGCTGCTGCTCGCGCTCCGGGTGCCGATCCTGGACGGGGCGGGGAGCGCGTACGAGAAGGTGGAGCGGCGCGTCGGCGACTGGCCGGTGGCGGCGGCCGGGGCGGTGCTCCAGCTGGACGGCGGGGTGATCGCGCGGGCCGGGATCGGGCTCACGGCGGTGGGCGCCGAGCACTTCTGCGCGCCCGAGGCGGAGGCGCACCTGATCGGGAAGCCGCCGGGCGCGGAGGTGTTCGCGGAGGCGGGCCGGATCGCCGCCGAGCACTGCGAACCCCACTCCGACCAGCGCGGACCCGCCGACTACAAGCGCCACCTGGCCGCCGAGCTGACCCGGCGGGCACTGGCCAGGGCTGTGGAGAGGATCTGACATGCGGATCACGGTGACGGTGAACGGGCAGCCGTACGAGCGCGACGTGGAGCCGCGGCTGCTGCTGACCCACTTCCTGCGCGACGAGCTGGACCTGACGGGCACGCACTGGGGCTGCGACACCTCCAACTGCGGGGTGTGCACGGTCCAGCTCGACGGGGTGCCGGTCAAGTCGTGCACGGTGCTGGCGGTGATGGCCGACGGCCACGAGGTGACGACTGTCGAGGGGCTGGAGAAGGACGGCGAGCTGGACGCGGTGCAGAAGGGGTTCGTGGAGTGCCACGGCCTGCAGTGCGGGTTCTGCACGCCGGGGATGCTGCTGACGGCGCGGTGGCTGCTGGACAACAAGCCCGACCCGGACGAGGGCGAGATCCGCGAGGCGATCTCCGGCCAGCTCTGCCGGTGCACCGGTTACGAGAACATCGTCCGGTCCATCCGCTGGGCGGCAGAGGCGGAGGCCAAGTCATGAGCTTCGGACGCATGCACCGCAAGGAGGACGCCCGCTTCATCCGGGGCCGCGGCAATTACGTCGACGACGTCAAGCTGCCCGGCATGCTGCACGGCGCGATCCTGCGCAGCCCTTACGCGCACGCGCGGATCGTGTCGATCGACACCTCGGCGGCCGAGGCGCACCCCAAGGTCAAGGCCGTCGTCACCGGCGCCACCCTGGCCGGGCTGAACCTGGCCTGGATGCCCACCCTGTCCAACGACGTGCAGGCGGTGCTCGCCACGGACAAGGTGCGCTTCCAGGGGCAGGAGGTCGCGTTCGTGGTGGCCGAGGACCGCTACGCGGCGCGCGACGCGCTGGAGCTGATCGAGGTCGAGTACGAGCCCCTGGACGCGGTCATCGACGCCAGGACCGCGCTCGACGCCGGCGCCCCGGTGATCAGGGACGACCTGGAGGGCAAGGCCGACAACCACATCTTCGACTGGCAGGCGGGCGACAGGGCCAGGACGGACGAGCTGTTCGAGCGGGCCGAGGTGACGGTCGCGCAGGACATGCTCTACCCGCGCGTGCACCCGGCGCCGCTGGAGACGTGCGGCGCGCTCGCCGACTTCGACAAGGTGACCGGCAAGCTGACCGTGTGGTGCCCGACGCAGGCGCCGCACGCGCACCGGACGCTGTACGCGATGGTGGCGGGCCTGCCCGAGCACAAGATCAGGGTGATCTCGCCGGACATCGGCGGCGGGTTCGGCAACAAGGTCGGGATCTACCCCGGGTACGTGTGCGCGATCGTCGGCTCGATCGTCACCGGCCGCCCGGTCAAGTGGATGGAGGACCGCTCGGAGAACCTGATGAGCACCTCCTTCGCCCGCGACTACCACATGCACGGCGAGATCGCCGCCGACCGGGACGGCCGGATCAAGGCGATCCGGGTGAAGGTGCTGGCCGACCACGGGGCGTTCAACGGCACGGCCCAGCCGACGAAGTTCCCCGCCGGGTTCTTCCACGTCTTCACCGGCTCGTACGACCTCGAAGCCGCCCACTGCGAGGTCACCGGCGTCTACACGAACAAGGCGCCAGGAGGCGTCGCGTACGCGTGCTCGTTCCGCATCACCGAGGCCGTCTACCTGGTGGAGCGCCTGATGGACGTGCTGGCGGCCGAGCTGGGCGTGGACCCGGCCGAGCTGCGCATGCGCAACCTGCTCAAGCCCGACCAGTTCCCCTACACCTCACCCACCGGCTGGGAGTACGACTCGGGCGACTACCCCAAGACGCTGAGGCTGGCGCTGGACATGGCCGGCTACGACGAGCTCCGCGCCGAGCAGGCCGCCAAGCGGGCCAGGGGCGAGCTGATGGGCATCGGCATCAGCTTCTTCACCGAGGCGGTCGGCGCCGGGCCGCGCAAGCACATGGACATCCTCGGCCTCGGCATGGCCGACGGCGCCGAGCTGCGCGTGCACCCGACGGGCAAGGCGGTGCTGCGGGTGTCGTGCCAGTCGCAGGGCCAGGGGCACGAGACCACGTTCGCCCAGATCGTCGGCAACGAGCTGGGCATCCCGGCCGACGACGTGGAGGTGGTGCACGGCGACACCGACCAGACGCCGTTCGGTCTCGGCACGTACGGGTCGCGCTCGACGCCGGTGTCGGGCGCGGCGACCGCGGTGGTGGCCAGGAAGGTGCGCGACCGGGCCAAGCTGGTGGCCGCGGCCATGCTGGAGGCCAGCCCGGACGACCTGGAGTGGCAGGACGGCAAGTGGTCGGTGGTCGGCGACCCGTCGACCGCCAAGTCGCTCGCGGAGATCGCGCTGGCCGCGCACTCGAACCTGGAGCTGCCCGAGGGCGTCGAAGGGCACCTGGACGCGGTGACCGTCTACAACCCGCCGAACCTCACCTACCCGTTCGGCGCCTACATCTGCGTGGTCGACGTCGACCCGGGCACCGGGCAGGTGAAGGTGCGCCGGTTCGTGGCGGTGGACGACTGCGGGGTGCGCATCAACCCCATGATCGTCGAAGGGCAGGTGCACGGCGGCCTGGCCGACGGGGTCGGCATGGCGCTCATGCAGGTGATGGCGTTCGACGAGGACGGCAACCACCTGGGCGCCTCCTTCATGGACTACCTGCTGCCCACGTCCATGGAGTGCCCGTCGTGGGAGCTGGGCGAGACGGTCAGCCCGTCGCCGTTCCACCCGATCGGGGCCAAGGGCGTCGGCGAGTCGGCCACCGTCGGCTCCCCCGCCGCCGTGGTCAACGCCGTGGTGGACGCGCTCGCGCCGTACGGGATCCGGCACGCGGACATGCCGCTGACCCCGGCGAACGTGTGGCGGACCATCGACGGGCGGCCGTTCAGGACGGATCTGGCCATCTCATGAGCGAGTTCATCGGCATGCCGGCGCCCCGCCGCCGTGATCGGACGGGCGGGGCGCCGGCCCCGCCGCGTGACGTGCGGGAGCGGGCCGCCGAGCTGCGGTCGGGGCGGGAGCCGTACGTGCTGGCCACGGTCGTGCGCGCGCAGCGGCCGACCAGCGCGAAGGCCGGCGACCGGGCGCTGGTGCTGGCCGACGGGACCGTGGAGGGGTTCGTCGGCGGGCACTGCGCGCTCGACACGGTACGGGCCCAGGGGCTGCGGCTGCTGGAGCCGAGGCGCACCGGGCACTCGACGCTGCTGCGCATCACGCCCGAGGAGGGCGAGCCGCGCGAGGAGGAGGGGCTGGTCGCCGTCGGCCAGCCGTGCCTGTCCGGCGGCACGCTGGAGATCTTCCTGGAGGCCGTGCTGCCGCCGGTGCTCGTGCACGTGTACGGTGACGGGCCGATCGCGCGGGCGTTCGCCGAGGTCGGGCGGGCGCTCGGCTACCAGGTGGAGGCGTCGGCCGACCCGTGGGCCGCGATCGCCGCCGACACCACCGCGGTGCTGGTGGCCTCGCACGGCGTGTCCGAGGAACCGGTGCTGCGGGCCGCGCTGGCGGCCGGCGTCCCGTACGTGGGTCTCATCGCCAGCCGCAGGCGGGGAGCAGGCGTGCTGGCAGGGGTGGACGGCGGCGACCGGGTGCGCGTGCCGGCCGGGCTGGACATCGGCGCGCGGACGCCGGGAGAGGTGGCGGTGTCGGTCCACGCGGAGATCATCCAGCTCGGCGTCCGGTCCTAGCTCCCGGCCAGCGGGCAGGCCCTTACTCCGTTAGAGTCTGGGGTGCACAAAGGCATGCCGGGCGGAGGAAACGGTCGGTTGAGTCGACGGGATGACGACGGCGAGAGGACAGCGACGTTGGGGCAGCAGGGCCGCTCCGCTGGCACTCCGCTGACGCCAGAGGACCCGCCCGCGATCGGGCCGTACGAGCTGGCCGGCCGGCTCGGGTCCGGTGGCATGGGCACCGTCTATCTGGCGAAGGGGCCGGACGGCGCGACGGTGGCGCTCAAGGCGATCCGGCGTGACTTCACCGCCGACCCCGTCTACCGGGCGCGCTTCCACGAGGAGGTGTCGAACGCGCGCAAGGTCGCGTCGTTCTGCACGGCCCGGGTGCTCGACCACGGTGAGCACGACGGGGTGCTCTACCTCGTCACCGAGTTCATCGACGGCGTCTCGCTGGAGGACCACCTCATCGAGCACGGCCGGCTGTCGCCGTCGATGCTCCACTCCGCGGCCGTGGGGGTGGCCGCGGCGCTGACCGCCATCCACGCGACCGGGCTGGTCCACCGCGACCTCAAGCCGGCCAACGTGATGCTGACGCTGGCCGGGCCGCGGGTGATCGACTTCGGGCTGGCCAGGTCCACGCACGTCAGCTCGCGTCACACGAACGCCGGCATGGTGATGGGCACGCCGGGGTGGATCGCTCCCGAGCAGGTCTTCGAGGGCCGCACCAGCCCGGCGGGCGACGTGTTCGCGTGGGGGTCGCTGATCGCGTACGCGGGGCTGGGCGGGCATCCGTTCGGCGAGGGCGACGCCTACGTCATGGCGGCCAGGGCCCGCACCGCCCCGCCCGACCTGCGCGGGCTGCCCGCGCCGCTCGACCGGCTGGTGGCCGCGGCCATCCATCCCGACCCGGCGCGGCGGCCGACGGCCAAGCAGCTGCTGCTGGAGCTGGTGAGCGCCACCGACGAGCCGACGGCCCAGCTCGCGGCCTCCCGCCATCTCACGGACTCCTGGAACCCCGCGGAGTTCCCCCCGCTGGCCCACCGTCCCGGCGCGCACCCTCACCCGGGCCCGCGTGCCCCGCACCAGGGCGGCAGGGCGGAGCCGCACCCCGAGACCTCCGGCCGTTTCGCCCGCCCCGAGCCCGGCGCGCCCCACCAGCCCCTGCCGGGCGCCCCCAGCGGCCCCCCGCCCGCCGACACCTCCGGCCGCTTCCCCATGCCGGCTCCCGACGCGTCCCGTCAACCGGCTCCCGCAGGCCCCGCCCCGAGAACCACCGAAGCCCCACCCCCAGCCGAAACCCCCGGAAACATCCCGGGCGCGCACCAGGCACCGCCTGCCGAGACGTCCGGGCACTTCCCAGGCTCGGGGCAGGGCGCGCACCAGGCGCCGCCCGCCGAAGCACCCGGACACTTCCCAGGCTCCGGGCCGGGCGGGCATCAGGCGCCGCCTGCCGAGACGTCCGGGAACGTGCCGCGGCCGGGGCCGGGCGGGCCGCATCAAGGGCCGCGCCCCACCGTTCCGCCTGCCGAGACGTCGGGGAACTTCCGGCGCTCCGGGCCCGGGGGGCCGTACCAGGCGCCGCCTGCCGAGACGTCCGGGAACGTGCCGCGGCCGGGGCCGGGTGGGCCGCATCAGGGGCCGCGCCCCGCCGTGCCGCCTGCGGAGACGTCGGGGAACGTGCCGAGGTCCGGGGGGCGTGGGCCGCGTCAGGGGCCGCCCGGCGAGACGGGGACCTTCCAGGGGCCGCGGCAGGCGGCGCCCATGGCGCCCGCCGAGACGTCCGGGCGTTTCCCGCGGCCGGGGCGTCAGGCGCCGCAGTTGGGTCCGCATCAGACCGGGCAGGGCCCGCTGCCCCGCCGTGGCCCGCTGCCGCCGGGCGCCCGGCCCGCCAAGCCGGGCCGGAACCTGTTCACCGGCTGCCTGGCCGCCGTGGTGATCATGCTGGTGCTGCTCGCGCTGCTGGTCGCCGTGCTGGTGTGGATGTCCCGCGGCCCGTCGGCGGGCGAGGCGGGCAACCCGGTGCAGGACGGCAAGCTGACCTTAACCGTCAGCGACACCGAGTGCGCCGAGCCGCCCTCGTCCGGGATGCCGCCCGCCTGCCGCGTAGCACTCGACCGAGTCAGGTGATCGGCGGACGCTAAGGTCTCGACCGAGGCTCAGGTGTCTGCTGAGGCGCGAGCCAGGAGGACGGGCTCGGTGATCGGGGACTCGTGGGTGCCCGGCACCGTGCAGGCGTGCGCCCCGGCGACCGCCCCCAGCGTCACGCACCGCTCCAGCGGCAGCCCGTTGAGCGTCCCGTACAGGAAGCCGGAGACGAACGCGTCCCCCGCGCCGTTGCTGTCGGCGACCGGTGCCGGCAGCGGGGCGGCGGGGAAGGCGCGCACCTCGCCGCCGCGCGTCAGGACGAGGCAGCCGCCGGCACCGCGGGTGCAGACGACGGTGCGGGCACGCCCGCGGGCCAGGATGCCGCGCATCGCCGCCACCGGGTCCTCCAGCGCGGTGGCTGACAGGAACACCAGGTCGGAGCGGTACGCGAAGTCCCGGTGGAAGTCGTCGGCCCCGTCCCAGTCGTGCAGGTCGGTGGAGACGGGCACGCCGCCGAGGTCATCGAAGACGTCGCGGCAGATGTCGGAGAGCGACACGTGCACGTGACGGGCCTGGACGCCGGCGTAGAGCGCGCGGGGCAGGCGCTCGCCGGGGGTGGCCTTGGCGTCGAAGAACGACGTGCGGCGGCCGTCGGGGGCGACCAGCAGGACGCTGCGCCGGGTGCCCCCGGCGGCGGTGCCCCACGCGCAGGCGACGTGGCGCAGCGCGTCACGGACGAGCGCGCCCTGCGGATCGTCACCGATCAGGTCGGCGAAGGCGACGTCCATCCCGAGGGCCGCGCACCCGAGGCTCACCCCTGACCCGGTGTTCCCGATCCGATCGACCACGGGCGGCACCGGGTAGGTGTCACGGTAGGGCAGCGGCAGCTCCGGCACGTAAACGGTGGTGTCGACCCCCGCCCCACCCAGCACGAGCACGTCACACGTCACAGTCCCGCCCTCCTCCTCGCACGCGCACTTACGGCGGGCACAGCGGGCCGTAAGGCACGCATGACGGCGCCCGGCCCGAGGGGTTTCCCAAAAAGCCCTTGCCTGCCCCGACGACGGTCCGCGGCCACCCGAAGCGGCACCCAGCCGGAAGTTCCCCGAAGAATCACCCGAAAAGACCCTCAAATGCCCCGGCGGCTGTCCCCCGGCCGGAGATTGCCAGAACCATCACCCGCAAAACCCTCAACTCCCCTGACGGCGAGCTCCTGGACACCAGGAGCGGCACCCTCCGGAAGCATCACCCGAAACCGACAGCGAGCCACCGGACACAAGGAGCGGCACCCGGCCAGGGGTTGCCAGAACCATCACCGGTTGACCAGCGGGCCGGAGCCTGTGGAGCCGCGGACCACCAGCTCGGGCTGGAAGATGAGCTCGACGTGCTTGGCGGACGCGCCGCCGACCTCTTCGAGGAGGGTCTGCACGGCGGCCGTGGCCATCGGGCCGATCGGTTTGCGCACGGTGGTCAGCGGCGGGTCGGTGAAGGCGATGAGCGGCGAGTCGTCGAAGCCGACCACCGACACCTCGCCCGGCACGGTGAGCCCGCGCTGGCGGCAGGCGCGGATCGCGCCCAGCGCCATCAGGTCGCTGGCGCACACGATGCCGGTGCAGCCGCGGTCGAGGAGCTGCGTGGCGGCGGCCTGGCCGCCCTCGACGGAGAACAGCGAGTGGGTGATGAGGTCGTCCACGTCGTCGGCGCCGAGGAGCACCCTCATGGCCTCGCGGAAGCCTTCGATCTTGCGGATGACGGGGACGAACCGGCGCGGCCCGAGCGCCAGCCCGATGCGCTCGTGGCCGAGGTCGGCCAGGTGACGGACGGCGAGGCGGGCGGCCATGCGGTCGTCGGCCGAGATGAACGGGGCGTCGATGTGCTCGTTGTAGCCGTCGACCAGCACGATCGGCAGGCCGCGGTCGGTGAGCCGGGTGTAGCGGTCCATGCGGGCGGTGGTGTCGGCGTGTAACCCTGACACGAACACGATGCCGCTCACCCCGCGGTCGACCAGCAGTTCGGTGAACTCGTCCTCGGGGGCGCCGCCGGGCAGCTGCGTGCAGAGCACGGGCGTGTAGCCGTGCTGGGTCAGCGCCTTCTCGATGGCCTGCGCGAACGCCGGGAAGATCGGATTGTCGAGCTCGGGGGTGACCAGCCCGATGAGGCCGTTGCTGCGCTGGCGCAGCCGGGGCGGCCGCTCGTAGCCCATGAGGTCGAGCGCGGTCATGACCGCCTGGCGGGTCGTCGCCGAGACGCCCGGCTTGCCGTTGAGCACGCGGCTGACCGTGGCCTCGCTCACCCCGGCCTGGGCCGCGATGTCGGCAAGGCGGGCGGGTCCGTTCATCAGAAACCTCCGAGTAAGCCCCCGCCTTCAGGCGAGGGAGGAATCGGACCCTTGCGGAGCATCACAAGAGGCAGGCGATTCACGGTCCGGCACATCGTCTCATATCGAACAGCAGTGCGAACCGGCCTCGATCGTCCGGCAGACGGTCCGAGGCGCTCGCCGACGGGCCGGCGGAGCGCCGGAAGGCCTGTGGAGCCGGTGTGGGACCTCAACGAGAATCCTCTCGCGCGGGCGACGGGCCGTGAAGCGGGAACCCGTCAGGCCGGATGCCTCATTCTCCACCAGGCCGCCGAATCGGGCGCGCCGGGCTCGTCCGAGGCCAGCAGGAGGTCGCCGTCGACGGCGAAGCCGACCGGTGACCCGGTCAGGTTGACGGTGCACAGCAGGTCGCCCCGCGACAGCACGAGGGTCCCCTCGGGAGAGTCGTGCCAGGTCAGGTCGCCGTCGAAGGAGCGGCGCAGCCGGAGCGCCTCCCGGTAGAGCTCCAGGGTGGAGCCGGGCACGCCCTGCTGGGCCTCCACGCTGAGCCCGGCCCACGCGGCGGGGATGGGCAGCCACGGCTCACGCCAGCCGAGGTCGCGCGTCCAGGGCAGCGGCACCCGGCAGCCGTCGCGGCCGCTGTCGGGGTCGCGCAGCCGCTGCGGGTCGCGCAGGACCTCCTCCGGCAGGTCGAGCACCTCCGGCAGGCCCAGCTCGTCGCCCTGGTAGATGTAGGCGGAGCCGGGCAGGGCGAGCGTGAGCAGGGCGGCGGCGCGGGCCCTGGCCAGGCTGCCGTAGCGGGTGACGTGACGCTTGACGTCGTGGTTGGACAGCACCCAGGTGGTCGGCGCGCCGACCGAGGCGGCGGTGGCGAGCGAGCTGTCGATCACCTCGCGCAGCGCCCGAGCCTCCCAGGGGGCGAACAGGTAGTGGAAGTTGAACGCCTGGTGCAGCTCGTCCGGCCGCACGTAGAGGGCCAGGCGCTCGGGGGTGGGCGCCCAGGCCTCGGCCACGCCGATCCGCTCCCCCGGGTACGAGTCGAGGATGCGCCGCCACGACCGGTGGATCTCGTGCACGCCGTCATTGTCGAAGTACGGCACCACGTCGTTGCCGATGAGCCGGGTCTGCCCGGAGTGACCGATGTCGGGCAGGCCGGCCGGTTTGACCATGCCGTGCGCCACGTCGATCCGGAAGCCGTCGACGCCCAGGTCGAGCCAGAAGCGCAGGATCGACTCGAACTCGGCCCGCACCTCGGGATGCTCCCAGTTGAGGTCGGGCTGGGAGGGGTCGAACAGGTGGAGGTACCACTGGCCGTCGGCGACCTGGGTCCAGGCCGGGCCGCCGAAGATGGACTCCCAGTCGTTGGGCCGGTCGCGGAAGACGTAGCGGTCGCGGTTGGCCCCGCGCAGCGCCTCCTGGAACCAGGGGTGCTGGTCGGAGGTGTGGTTGGGCACGATGTCGACGATCACCCGCAGGCCGAGCCCGTGCGACTCGTCGATCAGCGCCTTGGCGTCGCCGAGCGTGCCGAAGAGCGGGTCTACGTCGCGGTAGTCGGCGACGTCGTAGCCGAAGTCGGCCATCGGCGAGGGGTAGAAGGGCGTCAGCCAGATCGCGTCCACGCCGAGCGCGGCGAGGTAGGGCAGGCGATCACGGACGCCTATCAGGTCGCCGACCCCGTCGCCGTCGCCGTCGGCGAAACTACGCACGTACACCTGGTAGATCGCGGCGTCCCGCCACCACGTCGCCATAAGCCACCCCCTGAGTCCCGACCATTGAAAGACCTTACCGCAAGTTTTCGCAAGCCCTTCCAAGTAACACATTTCGGAAATAACGGCGTAAGGCACCCCAAAACTCTCGACCGAAACCAGGTATCAGCAGAACTTTTATGTCAAGGGTGGACATGCAGTGTTAATGCGCGATGTACTACCTCTTCAATCCGTCCCCGTCACAGGTGACACGCGCGCAAGGTGTGGGCCCATGAGCTCAGTCGTTCTCGACAACGTGACCAAGGTGTATCCAGGTGATTACCTGGCGGTCGACAAGCTGAGCCTTAGGGCCGAGGACGGCGAGTTCCTCGTCCTCCTCGGCCCGTCCGGTTGCGGCAAGTCCACACTGCTGCGCATGATCGCCGGCCTTGAGGACATCACCGAGGGCGAGCTCTGGCTCGACGGCCAGCTCGCCAACCACGTGGCCCCCCGCGACCGCGACGTGGCCATGGTGTTCCAGAGCGGCGCGCTCTACCCGCACCGGACCGTGCGCGGCAACATCGCCTTCCCCCTGGAGATCGCCAAGGCGGATCCGCAGATGGTGCGCGACCGCGTCACCGAGTTGTCCAAGGCCCTGCACATCGACGAGACCCTGGAGCGGCGGCCGGGAACGCTCTCCGGCGGCCAGCGCCAGCGGGTGGCCATGGGCCGCGCGATCGTCAGGCAGCCCAAGCTGTTCCTGATGGACGAGCCGCTGTCGAACCTGGACGCGGGGATGCGGACCGAGTTGCGCATGGAGATCTCCGCGCTGGTCAGGTCGCTCGGCATCACCACCATCTACGTGACGCACGACCAGGTGGAGGCGCTGACGCTGGCCGACCGCATCGCGATCCTGAACCGCGGCGTGCTGCAGGACGTCGGCACTCCGGCCCAGATTTACAACGATCCAGCGACCGCCTTCGTCGCCGCGTTCCTCAACTCCCAGCAGCTCAACCTGCTCTCGGCCAATGTGCACACGCCGCAGAACCAGTTCGTCCTGCTGGACTTCGGCCCGCACCGGCTGTCCATCCCGTGGAGCGACCCGCGCGCGTACGCGATCTCGCAGCACACCGGCGGGCAGGTGCTGGTCGGCATGCGGCCGGACGGGCTGGCGCCGGTGCCGGAGTCGTACGACGGACCGGCCTTCTACGGGCGGGTGCGCACGCTGGAGTATCACGGCCACGAGTGGATGGCCTACATCGAGTGCGGGGTGCCGGCCGTGCCGGTGCCCGAGCCGCCGGACCCGCGCGAGGGGCGCAACGGCCATCACGCCGCCTCGGGCGGGATCGGCGCGCTGATGCGGCGCATGTTCCCGCAGCGGGAGGAGGAGCCGCAGGAACAGGAGCAGGTCGGCCAGAACGTCGGCAACGGCGTGCACCGCCGCGCCGACCTGACGGTCCGGCTGGGCAACCGCCCGGTGTGGCGTACGGGCGACGCGGCCAAGGTGGGCGTGGACATGAGCCGGTTGATGATCTTCACCCCCGACGGCGCCCGCATCGACAAGCCGCGCCGCTAGCCACCGCACGTCGCCGCCTCCCTCGCCGGAGCCCTCGCAGACAGGTACGCGCCCGCGCGCCCCGGGGTTCGATCCCGCGATGGCTCACCGAGGGCGCGGCGGGGGCACGACCGACCAGCGCGGGCCGTCGGGGGTGTCTTCCACCAGCACGCCGCCCTCCAGCAGGGCCTCGCGCAGCGCGTCGGCCACCTCGTAGCGGCCCTGGGCGCGCAGCTCGCCGCGGAGCGCCAGGAGCGGGCCCATGACGGTGTGGACGCCCGCCGTGGCCGCCTGCTCGCCGAGCCGGGCGATCAGCAGCCGCATCAGCTCTCTGGCCTGGTCGACGCCGCCCGCGTCTTCCTCGGTGTCGGCCGCCCAGGAGACGATCCCGGCCTCCAGCTCCAGCACCGCGCGGGCGGCCGCTGCCAGGTCGGGCGCGGCCACCGCCGCGGCGAAGGCGCGCTCGGCGGCACTCATGGTCTCCTCCAGCGTCACCCCGGCCTGCCGGACCGCCGGCGGCGGGGCCGGGACGGGCGCGCCGGCGCCGCCCTCGGCGAGGCGGCGCAGCTCGGCGAGCCCGGTGCGGGTGCCCGCGGGCAGCACGGTGACCGAGCCGGGCAGCCGGACCGTGACGCCGCCGCGGCCCGCCACCTCGACGGCCTCCGTCTCCAGGTCGATGACGAGCGCGGTGTGCTCGTCGACGCCGAGCACGGCGGTGCCCGGCGGCAGCTCGCGCTCCATCCGCGACAGCCGCCGCTCCCCCAGGTAGCAGTAGCGGGTGTCGTGGGTGCCGCCCTCGGCGTTGTCGAAGTGGGGGATCAGCACGGCGTGCAGCCCGAGCGGCTCCAGCAGGTCGATGCCCTCGCGCCAGCAGGGCTCGGCGCCGACCTTGTAGATCTCGTACACCGGCACCGTCGCCAGGCCGGCCGTGCAGGCGGCGGCGGAGGCGAGCACGGTCACCCCGGACCGCGCCCGCACCCTGGCCCGCAGGTCGCCGGCCACGCCGGAGTGGGTCCAGCGGTCGAGCGCGTAGGTGGGGCTGCCCGGCCCGGAGAACACCCAGTCGGCCCCGGCGACGCCGGGTGCCACCTCGACGTCCAGGCCGACACTGCGGGCGAAGTAGCGGCGGGCGCGCGCGGAGATGTCGGCCGCGTTCTCCTGGAACGCGTACGGCGTGTCGAGCAGCACGGCCCGCGCCCCCGGCCGCAGCCGGCGCGCGGCGGCGCGGTGCACCTCCACCATGGTCGGGCTCGTCTCTCCCGATCCCATCAGCACGAGCAAGCCGGGCATGGGCCCTCCCCCTTCCGTCGTCCGCCTCCCGACCACTACCGCAAGAGAGGCGACACACATGCGGGATTTACGTTATTGCGTATGATTGGCAGTAAGCTGCGGACGGTGACGGGAAGACACGTGGTCTGGGTCGAGACGCTCATGCTAAGGGCGGACGCCGACAGTTCGTGGGCTTACCGGCGCGCCGAGACGCGTCCGGAGCCCGGCGAGAGCCCCGACGAGGCCGCGCGCCGCGCCTGCGGGATCTCCGCCGGCGACCCGCTCACCGTCGTCCACTCCACGAGCTGGCGCCACCTGCCGGGCGGCGAGATCGTGCTCACCTACGCGGTGTGCCCCGACCCCGCGCCGTGGCTGCCCGCCGTCGCGCTGCCCCGGCTGGAGCTCGCCATGGGCGCGGCTCCCGCCCGGCCCTCGCCGGAGCGGGTGGAGGTGGCCCACGTGGCCGCGCACGCGGTCCGCCACCTGGCGTTCCTGATGACGGAGGACCCTATCGTGCGGCGGACGTTGCTGAGGCATCCTCTGCTGGCCCCCGCGCTGGAACGGTGGACGACCTCGACCGCGCGATCCGCCGGCCCAGCTCCTGCATGGGCCGCTCCACGAAGCGGTACGTGAACGCGCTCACCAGCACCACCATCGTCAGCGCCAGCGCCGTCATGGCGAGCTGGTAGGGCAGCGGCTCCGCCCGGAGGTCGCCGGACACCCAGGTGAAGTACCTCAGCAGCGGGTGGTGCACCAGATAGAGCGAGTAGCTGACGAGCCCCAGCCAGACGAGCACCCGGGGCACCCGCCGCCCGCGCAGCGCCATACCCGCCGCGAACGTGGCGGCCACGAGCACGATCGTGGTGATCCAGATGTCGGGCTGGACCCACCACCACCCGGCCATGATCGCCCAGAACGGCACGCAGGCGACCGCCACGAGCGTGACCGCCACCGGCCACAACCGGCCCTCGCCCCGCTCCCAGCGGTAGATCGCGGTGCCGGCGAACATCAGCGCCAGCACCGCCACCCCCACCCATGGCACCCGGCTGCCCAGCACCAGCAGCGTCAGCGCCATCACGCCCAGCACGGCCGCGGCCGTCCGGCGGAACCGCCCGGTGATCAGGCAGACGAGGCCGGTCACGAACACCGCGCACGACACGTACGCGACCCAGCCGCCGGTCAGCACCCCCCGCGTCATCAGCACCCCGGTCGCCACCGCCCCGGCCGCGAACAGCATCGCCAGCAGCCCGCTGCGGTGGTGCAGCCGGACCATGAACAGGGCCGTGACCATCAGGTAGAACACCATCTCGTACGAGAGCGTCCACATGGTGTCGGCGACCCCGGCCACGTCCACGACGTCGAGCAGCATGGTGGCGTGGCCGGCGACCGACGCCCAGTCGCGCTCGACCGCCTCGCGGACCGGCACCCACCAGTGGAGCGCGACCACCAGCAGGCCGACGGCCAGGAAGAGCGGGTAGAGGCGGAACACGCGGCTGAGCCAGAACGTGCGCACGTCGCCGTGCCGCTCCAGCGACGCCGGGATGATGTAGCCGCTGACCAGGAAGAACACGAAGATCCCGTACACGCCGAGATGGAACCACTGCGGGCGCACGGAAGGCAGGAACCACGGGGTCATGTGCTCGGCGACCACGGCCAGCGCGCCGATGCCACGCAGCGCGTCCAGCCACGCCAGGCGTGGCTGGGCCGGAGCGGAGGCTTCTGACACCCGCCCAAACCTACCCGTACCCATAGGAGAAATGCTCGGCGATCAACAACAACCCCGAAATCTTCTCCCTAAAGCCACAGTCTTCCCATCCCGGACGAACTACCGGGTCCGCCTCAGCGGTGGGTGGACGAAAAGGCGGGGTGGTCGGTGGCGGAGGACCGTCCGACTTCCGGATCCGCGTCAGCGGTGGGTGGACGGTGCCGGAGGGCCGTCCGGAGCGTGTGGACGGGCCCGCGGGCGTACGGGCGGTCAGACGCGGGCGGCCAGGGCGGAGACGACGTCCACGATGCGCACGGCCCGTTCCAGCTCGGCGCGGTGGAACCCGGGCCCGTCGGCCCGGGCCACGAGCAGGTGCAGCTGGTACGCGGTCATGGGCAGCAGCATGAGCCGCACCTTCTCGCCGTCCAGCGTGGCGGCGCGCGGCGGCGGCTCGGGCAGGTCGACGAGTTCGGGCGCGGCGATGGAGCTGTGCACCACCGAGCCGCCGGCGTAGGCCACCGACCATTCCGCGCCGCACAGGCCAGGCAGCGCGTCCACCAGCGTGGCGAGGCCGCGCGACGGCTCGGCGGCCACGTGCATGAGCAGGTCGTAGTCGGGCGCGGAGCCGGGGACCTCGCGGGTCGGCCACACGCCCTCCACCCGCACGCCTGGCACGGCGGAGAACCGCTCCCGCACCTCGTCCGCGCCCGCCGGGCCCGGCCAGGACACCACGAAGTCGTCCACCGCCCTGCCCATCTCACGTTCGAGCACGGTGACCTGGAGGATGTCGGCGCCCAGCGTGCCCAGCACCTTGGCGACCTGGCCGAGCCCTCCCGGCCGGTCGGCTAGCGACACCCTCAGTCGCAGCAGCATTGCCCCTCCCCTTTTCCGAGGCTTTCACAGTGCCGCGGAGAGGTTTCCGGCATGTTCCACGGATATGTCACGCTTGCTGCGCTTAATCCCAGCATGCAGCTTCCATACCGGTTCACGCCGCCAAGAACCGGGCAAGACTGACCGCGTATTGCGCCAAGCCGCCGTCAGGCGCGCTCCTGCAGCACCCGGCCGTCGCCGTCGAGGTCGTCGAAGAACACGAGTTCCAGCGGCCGCCCCGCCCTTCGGCGAGCGTGCCGTCCCGCTCGTAGTGCTTGACCGCGCTCACATGGAGCAGCCCGAGCCGGGCGGCGTCAGCCGGACCACCCGCGTCTCCTCGTTCACCCGCGAGTCGTGGTCCACATTGAACCCCGGCCGCTCGCTGGAGAACCCCTTGGCCTTCTCCACGTCGGCGACGGGGATGGGGACGACTTCGATCTTCCAGCCCATGGGTCTCCCTCTCGTCGCTTTCACAGGAAGCGTCGTGCGGATCGCGCCCGTTTCGACACCACCACAGGGTCGCGGATAGGTAATCATTGATCTCGGTCACGAGGGTGGCCTGAGAACGGTTGCAGAGAGCGCGGTACGGTGAGGCGCAGAGGATGGCCTGGATGGCTGCATGTCGGCGTGCTGGAGCACAGGCTGACGCGGATGTGGGAGCCGGGGACGCTGCCGCCGCCGGAGTCACTCGTGGCCGTCATGACGCTCGCGGCGGTGCCGCGCGCCCTGGGCGCCCGCCTGGCCGACCACCTCGACGGCGGCCTGGTGGTGGGCCCCGGCTCCGTTCCTGACCTGCCGGCCTTCGAGAAGCTGCGCGCCATCCCGCTGCCGCAGCAGGAGGGCACGTGGGAGCGGAGCGCCGGCGTCTACGACCCGGTCCTGCGCCGCATCGCGGTCGGCAGCGTACCCTCGCCGTCGGTCAACGTGTGCGGTCACGAGCTGGGCCACGCCATCGACCACTCCGACGGCCGGCCCTCGGCCGACCGCTGGTGGACCTTCCTGCACGCGCTGCGCCGGCCCCGGCTGGAGTCGCCGTACCGGCAGGACGTGTCGGAGCTGTTCGCGGAGAGCTTCGCGTGCGTGCTGACCCGCCGCACCGGCAGGCTGATCACCCTGCTGGGCGGCGACGAGCCCGCCGCCCGCCAGGTCTACGACTGGATGTCGAGCCGTTACGGCATCGGCTGACGTTACTGGTAGGCGCCCGCGTGGCGGGTGGAGGAGGGCAGCGGCTTGCCGGTGATGTCCTTGGCCAGCGCGGCGCCGCCGAACCACGACGGGCCGAGGCGGACCGCGCGGCCACGGGCCGGCGACGAGGGCGCCAGGCGCAGGTTGGTCCGCGAGACGAAGCGCGGGTCGGCCATGACGGAGCCGGAGCCGAGCTTGAACTCGGCCTTGCGCGCCTTGTAGACGCTGCTCGCCTCGTCGGCGCCCTTGGCGTCCTCGTAGCCGGCCGTGCCGCCCACCACGATGACGTTGTTGCGCAGCTTCAGGATCGACGGGGAGCAGCCGTCGTGGCAGGACCAGCCGATGGTGTCGCGGGCCGGCATGTAGACGGAGTTGTGCACGGCCGTGGTGCCCTTGACCGGGCCGACGACGTGGCGGGCGCCGCGGGTGACGAGGAAGGAGCCGGTCTTCAGCGAGGAGGTGACGACGTTGAAGGCGAACACGTTGCCCGTGGCGGTGTCGCCCTTCTTGGCGCCGAGCTCGCTGAAGGTGTTGTTGTCGTGGGTGCGGTTGTGGGTGATCCGGTTGCGGTTGCCGCCGAAGATCTCGATGGCGGCGCCGTCGACGCCGTAGTCGTAGCTCTTGGCGTGGCTGCCGGTGATCGTGTTGCCGGTGACGAGGTTGTCGTCGCCGTTGAGCAGGATGCCGAAGGCGCCGGAGTCGTTGTCGCCGCCCTTGTCGTTGACGCTCATCCGGTTGTTCCTGGTGAAGGTGCTGTCCTTGATCGTGTTGCGGGACCCGCTGGGGGTGACGGTCGCGCCGGTCACGTTGCGGTCGGCCTGCACCTTGGACAGCACGTTGTGGTCGCCCTTGATCTCGAACCCCGCCCAGGCGCAGTTGCTGGCGCGCAGGCCGCTGATGCGCCAGTGGTCGCCGGAGACGACCACGCAGTTGGCGTCCCGGCCGCCGATCCTGGGCAGCGCGCCCTTGCCGTAGGCCTTGACGGTGATGGGCGATCGGGCGGTGCCCTTCGCGGCGAGTACGAGCGAGCCGGTGAAGCTGCTGCCCCGCTTGACGGCGACGGTGTCGCCGGGCTTGAGGTCGGCGGCGTTGACCGCGTCGAGCGACCGCCACGCCCGGTCGGCGGCGGTGCCGTCGGCGGCGTCGTCACCCGCCTTGGAGTCCACGTAGTAGGTGGTGCCGGCGTGGGCGGCCGCCTGGGCCGGCAGCGGCAGGGCGGGCAGGAGCGAAGCCAGGACGGCCACGGACAGCAACCTCATCGGGCACACCTATAACTCGATCAACTCTGACGGGGCGGCCCCAACCGTAGCGTCATCGGCCGATGACCCGCCACACGGACAGCGACGGTCCATCACCTGTTCCGTCATTCGTGTCGCCGCCGTTATGGACGAGGTCGGCGCGGGCGGGCAGGGCCAGCGGAGCCCCCGGCGCGCGGCGGGCGCACACGAGCAGCGTCTCCTCGTACGTCTCGCGCGCGAACACCAGGCAGTCGGCGTCGGCGTGCAGCCAGCGCAGCCCGCCGTGGCGCAGCGCGGGCTCGCGGCGGCGCAGGCCGAGCAGGTCGCGGTAGGCGGCGAGGGTGGCCGGGTCCCGGTCTGCGGGGCGGTTCCAGGGCATGGGGGTGCGGGAGTGCTCGCCGTTGACGCCGGTGAGGCCGAACTCGCTGCCGGCGAACACCATGGGCGTGCCGGGCAGCGTGGCCTGCAGGCCGAGCGCGACGAGGTGGCGCTCGCGCGAGCCGGTGACGGTGCGGATCCGCGGCGTGTCGTGCGAGTCGAGCAGCTGCCAGGAGTGCACGAGCGAGCGCCACGACATGTGCGAGGCGAAGGACCGCAGCGTGGCCAGGGCGGCGAGGCCGTCGCGGCGGGGCACGCCGCCGGGCACGCCGAGGAAGTGCTCCAGGCCGAGCGTGCCGGCGCGCAGCCAGGACCAGACGGGGCGGGTGAAGCCGCCGTAGTTCATCGTGCCGTGCCAGCCGTCGCGGTCCAGGTCGGACGAGGCGTCGTGGTTGTGCTCGGCGACGAACGCGGCGCCGGGCGGCAGGGCGCGGCGCAGCAGGGCCGCGGCCTCGTGGTTGTGGTCGTCGGCGCCGAACCGGCCGGTCATGTTGGCCACGTCCACCCGCCAGCCGTCGAACGGCCCGGTCCAGCGGGTGAGCACCTGGCGCATGCGGTCGCGGACGAGCGGGCTGCCCCAGTTGAGCTTGGGCAGCGACTTGAAGCCCCACCAGGACTCGTAGTCGCCGGTGTCGGGGTCGAAGTAGTACATGTCCCGTTCGGGGGCGCGCACGTCGGAGACGGCGGCGGTGAACCAGGCGTGGGCGTCGCCGGTGTGGTTGGCGGTGATGTCGCCGAGCAGCCGCATGCCGCGCCCGTGCAGCGCGTCCGCCAGCCGGCGCAGCGCGGCGTCGCCGCCGAGCAGCGGGTCGACGCGGTCGAAGTCGGCGGCGTCGTAGCGGTGGTTGGAGCGGGCCGGGAAGATCGGGGTCAGGTAGACGGTGTCGGCGCCGAGGCTCTCGATGTGGCCGAGGTGGCGGACGACGCCGTCGAGGTCGCCGCCGTAGAACTGCTCGGCGGTGCCGGGGCCGCTGGGGATGACCGGGTCGCGGTCCCAGTCGCGGGGCAGCGCCCATGCCGGGGCCGGGTCCGGCATGGGGCCCGAGCGGGCGAACCGGTCGGGGAAGATCTGGTAGACGATCGAGCCGGCCATCCACGCGGGGGGCGGCTCGTGGCAGACCAGGCGGAAGTCCCCGGAGTCGGGCAGGTCGTGCGCGAACAGCCCGGCGGCGGTCAGCCACGCCTGGCCGCCGGTGGTCTCCAGCAGGAAGCGGTAGCGGGTGACCGGGTTCACCGGGGTGACCTCGGCCCGCCACCAGTCGTCGCCGGCACCGTACCCGCCGACGGGGCGGCCGGTCCTGGCGGGGTCGGGCGCGGCGCGGGCGTAGCGCGGCTCGCCGTCGTGGACGGCGCGCACGTGCGCGGCGGTGACCCCGGCGGCGCGCGGGGCGCGCAGCCAGAGCGTCACCGGGGCGCCGGGCTCGGGCGCCTGCGTGGAGACGTACAGCGGGGAGCCGTCGTGGTGCGGCAGATCCAGGAAGCGCATGAGTCACCCCTTGACGGCGCCGGAGGTGAGTCCGGAGACGATGTACTTCTGCAGCCAGAGGAAGACGCTGACGGTCGGGATCGCGGTGAGCAGCGTGGCGGCGGCGAACATGCCGAAGTTCTCGTTGCGCCGGTCGCCGGCGATCATCCCGTACATGCCCACGGCGAGCGTCTTGCTCTCCGGGTCGCGCAGGAAGACGTTCGCCATGAGGAACTCGCTCATGGTGGTGATGAACGCCAGCAGCGCGGTCACCGCGAGGATCGGCGTGACCAGCGGCATGATGACCTTCCAGAAGACCTGCGCGTGCGTGGCGCCGTCCACGGTGGCGGCCTCGTCGAGCTCCTTCGGCACGGTGTCCAGGAAGCCCTTCATCAGCCAGGTGTTCACGCCGAGCGCGCCGCCCAGGTAGAGCAGCATGAGCCCCCACACGGTGTCGAAGCCGAACGCCGGGTACAGCTCGGTCACCCTGGTGAAGATCATGAAGATCGTCACGATGGCCAGGAACTGCGGGAACATCTGGATGAGCAGCAGCGCCAGCAGCCCGACCCGGCGCCCGGCGAAGCGCATCCGGCTGAAGGCGTAGGCGGCGAACATCGACAGCAGCAGGCTGGCGAACGACGACAGCAGCGCGATGAACACCGAGTTGAAGAACCACCGGCCGAACGGGTAGACGTCCGAGGTCATCAGCTCGCCGAAGTTGTCCAGGCCGGCTCCGGTCGGCAGCAGCTCGGTCGAGGCGAGGGTGCCCAGCGGGTTGATCGCCGCCGAGACGACGAACAGGATGGGGAAGATCGCGAACGCGCACACGGCGAGCACGAACGCGTGCCTGAGCGCCAGCTTCACGCGTACACCTCCTCCTGCTTGCGGGTACGGCGGAACGCCACGGCCGAGACGATCGCCACGATGGCGAAGATGAACACCGAGATCGCGGCCGCGAAGCCGAACTGCGCGCCGCCGGTGCCGAAGGCCAGCCTGAACGTGTAGGTGATGAGCAGGTCGGTGCCCCCCACCTGCGGGTTCTCCGGCGGGAACGGCCCGCCCTCGGTGGTGAGCTGGATGGCGTTGAAGTTGTTGAAGTTGTACGCGAACGACGAGATGAGCAGCGGCGTCAGCGCCACCAGCAGCAGCGGCAGCGTCACCCGCCGGAACGCCTTCCACGGGGTGGCCCCGTCGATGGCGGCGGCCTCGGTCAGCTCCCGCGGGATCGCCTGCAGCGCCCCGGTCGTGACCAGGAACATGTACGGGAAGCCCAGCCACAGGTTGACCAGGACGACGGCGAGCCGGGCGGTGGTCACCTCGCCGAGCCAGTCCACGTTCAGCCCGAGCATCTGGTTGACCAGCCCGAAGTCGCGGTTGAACATGTCACGCCAGACCAGCAGCATCGCGAACGACGGCATGGCGTACGGCAGGATGAGCGCGATCCGGTAGGCCTTGGTGCCGCGCATGCGCGGGTGGTGCAGGGCCAGCGCGACGGCCATGCCGAGCCCGAACGTGCCGGCTACGGAGGCCAGCGCGAAGACCGCGTTCCAGCCGAACACGCCGAGGAAGTAGCCGGAGATCGTGGGGTTGGTCAGCACCCTGGCGAAGTTGGCCAGGCCGACGTTGACCTGCCAGCCCTGGGCCAGGTGCTCGCCGGCGGCGTTGACGAAGTAGCCCTGCGACCCGTCGGCGCGCCACGGGCCGCCCTCGCCCCGCATGCAGTCGCAGCCCGCGTCGTAGACGAGCGCCGCCCTGCCCTCGACGGCGCGGCTGAGCCCGTTGGCCTTGATGGCCCCGCCGTCGGTGGGCACGGTCAGCGCGGCGATCTCCTCGCCGCGGGCGGCGGCCTGCGGCGCGGTCAGCACGGTGACGCCGGGCGCGCGCAGCACCTTGCCGGTGACGCCGACCTCGGCGCCGGGCAGCGGCGACAGCCCGCCCGCGTCGCCGAGCCGGACCTGCTTGGTGGCGGGGTCGACGAGCAGGAACACCAGTTCGCCGCCGCGCAGCGCGGTGGTGAGCTGGTACTCGGGCGAGCCGGGCGCCTGCCGTACGGAGCCGCGCTCGATGGCGGTGATCGCCGCCGCCTTGTCACCGCGGTGGCCGTCGCCGAAGTTGGTGAAGGCGGTGGTCACCGTGTAGAGCACCGGGAACACCTGGAAGGCGATGAGGAAGACGGTGCCGGGGACGAGATACTTGGCCGGGACGTACCGCCGGGTCAGGTAGAGGTAGCCGATGACGGCGGTGGCCCCGAGCAGCACGGCCAGCCCGATCCACGACCCGGTGGCGACCAGCGGCGGCGCGGCGTAGAGCAGGATCGCGGCGGCGACGGCGAGCACCGCGATCCTGCTCACCACGAAGGCGGTGGTGATGTTGCGGCGGGGCCGCGGAGCCTGTGACGCCTCCGCGGTCTCGCGCACGTCGAGCGACATGGGGCGTCAGTTCTTGAGCGAGCCGTCGATGGTCTTCTGCGCGGCGGCGGCCGCCTTGGCCGGGTCGCCGCCCTTGACCACGCCCGCCTCGGCGATGCCGAACGGCTCCCACACGGCCTGCATCTCCGGGATGGCGGGCATCGGCATGCCGTCCTTGCCCGCGTCCATGAACTTGCCGGCGTCGGCGTCGGCCGCCTTGACCTCCTCCAGGGCGGCGGTCAGCGCCGGGGGCCGGGGGTCGGCGTCGTACAGCGCCTTGGCCACGTCCTTGTTGGTCACGTAGTTGGTGACGAACTCCTGGGCGAGCGTCTTGTTCCGGCCCTTGGCCGCGACGAAGAACGACTGGACGCCGACGAACGGGGTGGCGGGCTCGCCGCCCTCGAACGACGGGACGGGCGTGATGTCGTAGCCGAAGCCGCCCTTCTTGACGTCGGTCATGGCCCACGGGCCGGAGATCAGGAAGGCGCACTTCTTGCCGGCGAAGCTGGGGATGTAGTTCTCGTTGGTGATCGACGTCTTGAGCGCGCCGTCGCCCTTCTCCCCCAGCTCGCGCAGCTTCCCGAAGGCCTTGACCGAGCCCTCGGAGCCGACCAGCACCTGCTTGGGGTCGGGGTCACCGGCCGGGGTGGAGCCGAACAGCTTGCCGCCGCCGGCGGCGAACAGCGGGTAGACGTGGAAGGCGTCGCCCTTCTGGGCCACGGGCAGGCAGAGGATCTCCTGGACCTTGCCGTCGTCCTTGAGCTTCTTGCCGGTCGCCACCATGTCCTCGATCGTGGCGGGCGCGTCGGGGGCCAGGTCGGTGTTGCGGATCAGGGCGATGTTCTCGACGGCGTACGGGGCGCCGTAGATCTGGCCGTCGAAGGTGACCGCCTTGATCGCGATGTCGGAGAACGCCGCCTTCTGCTCCTCGGTCAGGTTGACCGGCTCGATGGCGCCGTTCTGCACCAGGTTGCCGATCCAGTCGTGCGCGCCGACCATGACGTCGGGGCCGCTGCCCTGCTGGGAGGCGGTCAGGAAGGTCTGCTGGTTGTCCTTGCTGATCTCCTTCACCTCGACGGTCACGCCGTTCTCGGTGCCGAACTGATCGGCGAAGGGGGTGAGGGCCTTGACCCGGTTGGGGTCGGCCCAGATGACGAGGTTGCCCGACGCGGGGGCGGCCGAGGCGGACTCGCTCGGCGCCGCGGAGGGGGCAGCGGGGTCGGAGCCGCCACAGGCGGTTAAGGCCAGCGTCGCGAGAGCGGCCACGCCCAGGGCTCGCTTGCTCATGAGACCTCCCGAAAGATCAGTGATCGACCGCTTTCGCGGCTCTTGTTTCCGGGACGTTAGCTGGATTTTGCAATTTTTGGAAGATTTTGCAAGAGGGCGTTACCCGATCCTCATCCAGAGGCATTCCGGGGAGGCTCAACCTCCAGCGTCCGACCGGTGTGCAAGTTTCGGCAAGCTTGCATCCCCACCCGGCGGAAGCCGGCGGGGTCCCACCCGATTCTCCCGCGCCGGCCGGTGCGGGCCCGCCTTTGATGAGGATCGGGAGCATTTGACCTTTCTTTCCCTCGGCGCGGCAGTCCGCGAAGAATACGGTCGGTAGCGTCGGTGAGGTGCGCCTGTGGGCCCGATCCCTGCGGGGACGCGTCACCATCATCGCCACGGTCGTCGCCGCGCTCGTGCTCACCCCCGTGGCGATCGCGGGCGTCCTCATCACCCGCCATCTGATCGCGCAGGCGACCTGGGACTCCACGGGAGACACCGCCGCCCGCATCGCCGCCCGGGTGCGCGGCGGCGAGCTGGGGGCCGGCCACGGGCTGCCGGTGCTCGACAGCGACGTCGACCTGATCCAGCTGGTCGCGCACGACGGCCGGATCCTCGCGGCGAGCGACGCGGCCAGGAAACTGCCGATGCTGAGCGGCGTGCGGCCGCGGCCGGGCGGCCGGGACGTCGACGTCACCGCTTGCCTGCCCGCCATGTGTATGCACATCACCGTGATGCGGGCCGGCCTGACCGCCGAGGCGCCGATCGTCTACGCGGCGCGGCGCACCCCGCCCCTGCTCTCCACCCGGAGCATGGAGATCAGCGCGGCCGTCCAGCTCGCCGCGATCCTCGCGCTCACCGCCTGGGCGACCTGGGTGGTCACCGGCTCGGCCCTGCGCCCGGTGGCGCGGATGCGGCGGGAGCTGGACCACATCACCGCCCGCGACCTGAGCCGCCGTGTGACGGAGCCGCCGGGTGACGACGAGGTGGCGCAGCTCGCCCGCTCCGTCAACGGCACCCTGGCCCGCCTGGAACGCGCCGGGCTGCAGCAGCGCCAGTTCGCCGCCGACGCCTCGCACGAGCTGCGCACCCCGATCGCCGGGCTGCGCGCCCAGCTGGAGAGCGCCCAGCTCTACCCGGACGAGGCCGACGTGCGGACGCTGGTGAAGTCCGCGCTGCGCGACACCGACCGGCTGGAGGCCATCATCACCGACCTGCTGCTGCTGGCCAGGATCGGCTCCGGCGAGGACGCCGCCGCCAGGGAGCAGGTGGACCTGGCCGAGCTGGTCCGCCAGGAGCTCGCCAGGCGCACGGACAGGGTCCCGGTGAGGACCGAGCTCGCCGAGGGCGTCACCGTGCACGGCGTCCGGCTCCAGCTGGCCAGGGTGCTGACGAACCTGCTGGACAACGCCCAGCGGCACGCCGAGAAGCAGGTGTCCGTCGAGGTGCGGCGGCAGGACGGCCAGGCCGTGCTCTGCGTGGAGAACGACGGCGCGCCGATCGCCGTCGGCGACCGCAAGCGCATCTTCGAGCGGTTCACCCGGCTGGACGCCGCCCGCAGCCGGGACGCGGGCGGCACCGGGCTGGGCCTGGCGATCGCCCGCGACGTGGCGCTCGCGCACGGCGGGCAGATCCGGGTGGAGGACAGCCCGCACGGCGCCAGGTTCGTGCTGCGCCTGCCGGCCACCTGGCCCGGGTGACGCAACCCGATGCCCCCGGAAAGTTAAGAACGGGGACGCTGCCAGTTCAACCAGCGCCTCTAGCTTCTGGATGCAACCCGGAGGATAGAGGAGATACGTTGCGAGTCCTGGCCGTAGTTCCCGCCCGTGGAGGTTCGGCGGGCGTACCACTGAAGAACCTCGCCCCCGTCGGGGGCACCCCGCTCGTGGCCCGCGCGGTCCGCGCGTGCCTGCAGGCCGAGCTGGTAGACGAGGTGGTGGTGAGCACCGATCACCCGGGCATCGCCGAGGCCGCCGAGCGGGCGGGCGCGCGGGTGGTGGAGCGGCCGGCCGAGCTGAGCGGCGCCACGGCCTCCAGCGAGTCGGCCGTGCTGCACGCCCTCGACGCCCTGGGCGAGGACCCCGAGGTCGTCGTGCTCGTGCAGTGCACGAGCGCGTTCATCGATCCCGCCGACCTGTCGGCGGCCGTGCGCCGGGTGCTCGACGGCGAGGCCGACGCGGTCTTCTCCGGTACGCCGACGCACGAGTTCCTGTGGACCCCGGCCGGCGCGGGCGTCAACCACGACCCGGCGTCCCGGCCGCGCAGGCAGGACATGGAGCCGCAGTTCCGCGAGACCGGCGCCTTCTACGTGATGCGCGCGGCGGGGTTCCGCGAGCGCGGTCACCGCTTCTTCGGCGACGTGGCCGTGCAGGCGGTGCCGGCCCGGCACGCGGTCGAGGTGGACACGCCCGAGGACCTGGAGATCGTAAGGGCGCTGGCCCCGTTCGTGGACGCGCCCGAGCCGATCGACGTGGACGCGGTCATCACCGACTTCGACGGCGTGCACACCGACGACCGCGCCTACGTCGACTCCGAGGGCCGCGAGATGGTGCTGGTCAGCCGCTCGGACGGGATGGGCGTGTCGCTGCTGCGCCGCGCCGGGGTGAAGGTGCTGGTCATGTCGACCGAGCACAACCCGGTGGTGGCGGCCAGGGCGCGCAAGCTCGGCGTGCCGGTGCTGCAGGGGCTGGCCGACAAGCGGACGGTGCTGCGCGACTGGCTCGCCATCGAGAACCTCGACCCGGCCCGCGTGGCGTACGTCGGCAACGACGTCAACGACCTGGGCCCGATGGCCGAGGTGGGCTGGCCGGTCGCGGTGCCGGACGCGCACCCGCGGGTGCGCGCCGCGGCCCGGGTGGTGCTGACCAGGGCGGGCGGCGACGGCGCGGTGCGCGAGCTGTGCGACCGGGTGGTCGCGGCCCGGCCGGTCCCGGAGGAGCCGGCTCCGGCCGCGCCGCCGCGGCTCAGGTTCCGCCCGGTGTCCATCGGGGACGTGCCGGTCGGCGACGGCGAGCCGGTGTACGTGATCGGCGAGATCGGCATCAACCACAACGGCGACCTCGACATCGCCCGCCGGCTCATCGACGTGGCGGCCGACGCCGGCTGCCAGGCGGTGAAGTTCCAGAAGCGCACCCCGGCCATCTGCGTGCCCGAGGCGCAGAAGGGGCAGATCCGGCAGACGCCGTGGGGCGAGATGACCTACCTGGAGTACAAGGAGCGCACCGAGTTCGGCGCCGACGAGTACCGGCAGATCGCCGAGTACTGCGACGAGCGCGGCCTGCACTGGTTCGCCTCCCCGTGGGACGTGCCGTCGGTGGAGTTCCTGGAGGACATGGACGTCCTGACGCACAAGGTGGCCTCGGCCGGCGTCGCCGACCACCAGCTGCTGCGCGCGCTGGCCGCCACCGGCAAGCCGATCATCCTGTCGACCGGGATGTCCACGCTGCGGGAGATCGACGAGGCCGTGGAGATCCTCGGCACCGACAAGCTGATCATGATGCACGCGACGTCCACGTACCCGCTGCCTCCCGAGGAGGCCAACCTGCGCACGATCACCACCCTCAAGGAGCGGTACGGGGTGCCGGTCGGCTACTCGGGGCACGAGCGGGGCCTGCAGATCTCGCTGGCCGCGGTGACGCTCGGCGCGGTCTGCGTGGAGCGGCACATCACCCTCGACCGCACCATGTGGGGCTCCGACCACGCCGCCTCGCTGGAGCCGTCGGGCCTGGAGCACCTGGTGCGCGACATCCGGATCATCGAGCAGGCCATGGGCGACGGCGTCAAGCGGGTCTTCCCCGGCGAGGAGGCCCCGAAGGCGCGGCTGCGCCGGATCACCGTCTGACCTCGGTGATCACCCTCTCGGTCATCGTGCCGGTCCGCGACGGCGAGCGCTTCATCTCCGACGCGCTCGCCTCGCTGGCCCGCAACTTCCGGCCCGGCTTCGAGTTCGTCGTGGTCGACGACGGGTCGGTGGACGGCACCGCCGCCGTCGTCGAGGACTTCCGCGCCGACCTGCCCGGACTCGCCGTGATCCGCAACCCCGAGCCGCTCGGGCTGGCGGACGCGCGCAACGCCGGGCTTGCGGCCGTCTCCGGCCGGTACGTCACGTTCCTGGACGGCGACGACTGGCTGGCTCCCGGTTACCTGGCGCGGCTGGTCGCGGTCATCGACGGGCTCGGCTGCGACTTCGTACGCGCCGACCACGTACAGGTCGAGGGCCGCAAGCGGGTCGTGCACCGGGCCCCCGCGGCGCGGCGGGGCGCGGTGCTCGACCCGCGCGGGGCGATCCTGCCGGCGGGCGCGCGCACGATGGTGGACTACCCGTACGCCTGGGCGGGCGTCTACCGGCGGTCGCTGGGTGACCTGCTGCGCTTCCCCTCCGGGCTGCACACCGCCGAGGACCGGCCGTGGATCTGGCGGCTGCACCGGGAGGCGGTGACGTTCGCCGCGGTGTCGATGGCGGGCGTGTTCTACCGGCGGCAGGTGGCCGGCTCGCTCACCCAGGTGGGCGACGAGCGGCAGCTGCACTTCTTCGACGCGTTCGAGCTGGTCTTCGCGGACCTGGAGGAGAAGTACCTGCCGAAGGCGGTGCGCAACTTCTGCGGTCTGCTCGCCCACCACCTGGAGCTCGCGGACCGGTTCCCGCCGGAGCTGCGGGCCCGGTTCACCGAGCGCGGCGCGCGGATGGCGCAGGCGCTGCCGCGTGAGCTGGTGGCGGAGGCCGCGGCGGCGATGCCCGCCGAGCGTTCGGCCGTGCTGCGCGAGCTGCTGCCCGGTCTGCCCGTCCCGGCCCGCGGGCCGCGCCCCGATGGGGAGGATTCATGACGAGCCACCCGACGACGGTCTTCTACGCCTCGACGCTGTTCGGCGCGATGTCGCTGGCGGCGGGCATCGACGCCGGCCTGTTCGGGGACGGCCGCAAGGTGCTGCTGGTGTCCTCGAACACGCCGGTCCCCGAGGTCTCCACGCCGCTGGACGCGACCCCGGGCTTCGCCGCGCTCGCCTCCCGGTTCGACGAGGTGCGCTCGTGGAACGAGCTGATCGCGCCGCTGCATCCGGCGGAGTGGCGGCCCAGGATCGTGGAGGCGCCGATGCTGGAGCGGCTGGTCCGCTCCCACCTGCGGCTGGACGTGGTCGACGAGCTGGTGGTCGAGTCGATCGCGGTCGCGCCCGCCCGCACGATCGCCGGGCTGGTCCGCGACTGCCCGATCACCGTCTACTCCGACGGGCTGATGAGCTACGGACCGACCCGTGACCCGCTGCCCGCCGAGATCTCCCACCGCGTCACCCGCCTGCTCCACCTCGACCTGGTGGCGGGGCTGGCGCCGCTGCTGCTGAGCGAGTACGGGGTGCCGGCCGTGAGGCTGCCGGAGGAGCCGTTCCTGTCGGTCGTCCGCGAGGTGGCCGCGACCGCGCCGGCCATGGCGGGCGGCCAGGCGATGATCCTCGGGCAGTACCTGTCGGCGCTCGGCGTCGTCACCCCCGAGGAGGAGGCCGGGCTGCACGAGGCGATGCTGCGCGGCCTGGCCGCCCGCGGCTACACGGGCGTGCTGTTCAAGCCGCATCCCTCGGCGGGGCGTGAGCACGCCCGGCTGCTGCGCGCCGCCGCCGGGCCGCTCGGCGTCCAGGTGACGGTGGCCGGGGAGAGCGTGCCCGCCGAAGTCTGCTTCGCCACGCTCCGGCCGGAGCTGGTGGTGGGCTGCTTCTCCACCGCCCTGGTGACGGCGCGCCGCCACTACGGGCTGCGCGCCGTCTCCCACGGCACCGGCCTGGTGCTGGAGCGGCTGACCCCGTACGAGAACAGCAACCGGATCCCTGCCACGATCGTGGACGCGCTGCTCCCCCGGCTGTCGGAGGACGGCTTCGTCGACGAGCCGCCCGCGGCCGACCTGCCGGAGCTGGTCCGCGCGGTGGGCTACTGCATGCAGGCCGAGGCGTACCCGGACCTGCGGCCCGACGGCTTCTCCTTCGACGCCCGCTACTTCAAGCGCAGGCGCCTGGAGGCCCTGGGCCTCGTCGACAAACCCGACAAGCCCGAAAAGCCCGGCAAGCCCGAGCAGGCCCCGCCGGGCCCGCTGGACCGCCTGCGCAGAAAACTCCGAACCACCCGCTGACCCCGCTCCACCTGTGGCGACCTCCGCGCCGTCCGCGTCAGGTCAGGACTTTGAGGTAGCGGCGGACGCGTCGCTTGGCGCGGTAGCCGGCGCGCAGCATGTTCGGCGGCACCTCGACCCGCAGCCGGGCGCGGCGGCGGGCGGCGGCGTGCTCGGGGCCGTCCAGCAGGGACGCGGCCGGCACCCGGGAGCGGGAGAGCACCAGCCCGGTCAGCAGCCCGGTCCAGTCGCCGCGCTCGTCCGGGTGGAAGTAGTTGGCCGCGCACCACCGCGGGTCCGCCTGCCGGAAGCCGCCCTCGGCCAGGTCGTCGAGCGTGCCGAGCAGGCCGCTGTCCTCGAACACCAGGTTGATCATCTCCGCGTTCACCCCGAAGTCGCTCAGCACCAGCGACGGCACGCCCATGGCGATGGCCTCCAGCGCCGCCGTGGAGCTGACGGTGACGAACCCGGCCGCCCGGGAGAGCTGGTCCTGCATCGACCCGGCGGCGAACCGCAGCCGGCCCGGCTCGCCCAGCTCCCGCCAGAGCTTCTGGTAGTGGTGGCGCTCGCGGTGGGTCTGCCGCTCGCCTTCGAGCGCGCGCAGCTTGACCACGACGTCCAGGCCGGGTTCGCGGACGGCCAGCTCGGCCAGCGCGAGCAGGATCCGCTCGCGGTCCTCGCGCGCCTTCGGCACCTTGGCCTGGGTGGCGAAGACCACCCGGTCGCCGCCGGACCGCTCCTGCCGGGGCCGCAGGAACGGCAGCCTGGCCAGGCCGACCGCCCCTCCCCCGCCGAGCCGGGCCGCGATGGCCGCGAACTCGGCCACCTCGCGCTCGCTGTGCACCACGAACAGGTCGCAGCCGCTGCGGAACAGCCACGCCTTCTCCGTCGCGGGCACCGAGATGCCGGGCAGCCCGGTGGCGAACACCGGCCGCGGGCGCAGCCCGTCCAGCACGCCGGACACCAGCACGTCCACGACCGGACCCGTGCAGGACACCAGGATCACGTCAGGCCTGGACCGTTCCGCCAGGCGGCGCAGCGCGCGGGCGCTCAGCACCGGCGGCGCGGGCCGGTCCCCCACGGCGGCGGCGATCTGCTCGGCCGACGGCGCGATCGGGGTGCGCACCACCACCAGTTCGGTGTCACAGCCGTCCGGCAGGTCCTGGAGCAGGCAGGCCGCCCACTTCAGGTACGAGTCGGAGTCGGCCACCGCCAGCACTCTCAACCGGTCACTCCTGTCACTCCTGTCAGATGCGAGCGCAGCGCGGGGGCCGCCCTGCTCGTCCACCAGTCGTCGGGCACGTCCACCGGCTCCACCGCCACTCCGCGCGGGCCGAGCAGCACCCGCAGCGAGGAGATCGCGGTCGACGGCAGGCTGACCACCCGCTGGCCCGGGTCGAGGCCGCGCAGCGTCAGCTCGGCGGGCGCGCCGGCGTCGTGCACGGTGATGCCGGGCCGCTCGCGGATGACCGCGACGTCGACCGGGTCCTCCCGCCGGTGCGGGTAGTACGCGAGCGGCTCCTCGGCCGCCAGGTCGGTCAGCCAGCGCAGGTAGCGCTCGCGGTGCACCAGCCCGTTGCGCACCAGCGAGGTGCCGAGCACGACCGTCCGCTCGGCGGGCCCCGGCTCGCTGGGCGGCTGGCCGCGCAGCCATGCGAACTCGTGCCGTACCAGGTCGACGCCCGCCCGGCGAACCGCCTCCGCCAGGTGAGGCGGGACGGGCAGCGCGGTGAAGACCGTGACCCCGCCCGCGCGCAGCCTGATCGCGGCGGCCAGCCCGAGCGCCGCGCGCAGCGCGCCCGGCTGGGCGCGGGCCCGCAGCAGCGGCCGGTACGGTTTCGCGGCGAGCAGTTCCAGCAGCCGGATCGTGGCCATGCCGTCGTCCACCACGACGACCCTGCCGGGGAAGGCGGCGAGCCAGCGCAGCTGCACCCGGCCGGAGAAGGCGTCGCCGACGGCGGCCGGCCGGCGCGGCATGCGCTCGCTCGGCTCGGCCAGCTCCAGCCCGGCGGGCAGGTCGAGGCCGCGCAGCTCGCGCCCGGTCGCCTTGAGGGCGCGCAGCCGCGCCCGCGGCACCACGATGGTGGCCGGGCCGAGCAGCCCCGCGTGATGGGCCTCGACGGCGCACAGCATCTGGAGCGGGGATTCCACCCAGGCCGACGCCTGTTTGACCACGTTTGCTCTCCCAGCCAGGTGATGGCCCGTTCACGACCGCTTCAAGCTAGCCCGGGCGGCTTAAGCCGTGCGGAACGAGACGTGAACAATGGGAAGTATGAACTCGCTACGGCTTTACAGAGACGGTGTCGAGATCCCGCAACTCGGCCTCGGCGTCTGGAAGGTGACCGACGACGAGGCGGAGCGGGCCGTGCTGACCGCGCTCGAGGCCGGCTACCGCCACATCGACACGGCCACGCTCTACCGCAACGAGGAGGGCGTCGGCCGGGCCGTGCGCGCCTCCGGCATCCCGCGCGAGAAGCTCTTCGTCACCACCAAGCTGTGGAACTCCGACCACGACCGGGTGGAGCGGGCCTTCGACGAGAGCCTGGCCAGGCTCGGCCTCGACCACGTCGACCTCTACCTGATCCACTGGCCGGCGCCGAAGCAGAACAAGTACGTCCAGGCCTGGCGTGGCCTGGAGAAGATCTACCGGGACGGCCGGGCCAGGGCCATCGGCGTGTCCAACTTCACGGTCGGCACGCTCACCCGGCTCATGGACGAGACCGACATCGTCCCCTGCATCAACCAGATCGAGCTGCACCCGTACTTCCAGCAGCACGAGATGCGCGAGTTCCACGACAAGAACGGGATCCTCACCGAGGCGTGGAGCCCGCTCGGCTCCGGCCGGGGCCTGCTGGAGGACCCGGCGCTGGCGGTGCTGTCGGACAAGCACAACCGCACGCCCGCGCAGATCGTGCTGCGCTGGCACATCCAGATCGGCAACGTGGTGATCCCGAAGTCGGTCACCCCGTCGCGGATCAAGGAGAACATCGACGTGTTCGACTTCATCCTGGACCGCGAGGACATGGCCGCGATCGGGGCGATGAACGCCGGCCGCCGCCTGGGGCTCGACCCCGAGACCAGCGGGTGAATTCGCCTCACATATCGCTTTCGCGGATGAATCTGTACGATCTTCCGCGTGCGTGACTTATCGTGGGGCATCGCGGCGACCGGCGGCATCGCCAGGACAGTGGGCGCCGTCATCGCCGCCGAGCCGGGGATGAGGGTGGCCGCGGTCGGCTCCCGCGACCTGGGCCGGGCCAAGGCGCTGGCCGCGACGCTGGGCGCCGAGTCCGCCCACGGCTCCTACGCCGAGCTGTGCGCCGATCCGGCCGTGGACGCCGTCTACGTCGCCACCCCGCACGCCCAGCACCTGGAGGTGGCCGAGGCGGCCATCGCGGCGGGCAAGGCCGTGCTGTGCGAGAAGCCGCTCGCCGCCACCACGGCCGACGCCGAGCGGATGGTCCGGCTGGCCCGCGAGGCCGGGGTCTTCCTGATGGAAGCGATGTGGATGCGGTTCAACCCGCTGATCCGCATGCTCGCCGGCGACGGGCGTTTCGGCGAGATCCGCTCGGTGCGCGCCTCGTTCGGCTTCGCGCACCCGTACGATCCCGCGCACCGGCTCTGGGCGCCGGAGCTGGGCGGCGGCGCCCTGCTCGACCTGGGAATCTACCCCATGGGGCTGGCCCAGTTGTTCCTCGGGACGCCGGAGAGCACGCACCTCACCGGGTCGCTGTCCCCGGGCGGCGTCGACGCCGAGGCGGGCGGGCTGATGAGCTATCCGGGCGGCAGGCGGGCGCTGGTGGAGTGCTCGCTGCTCGGCGCCTACTCCAACGACGCCACCGTCGTCGGCACCGGGATGCGGGCCGACATCGACGCCCCGTTCTGGGCTCCGCGGCGGGTCGTGCTCAGCGGGCCGGGGATGGAGCCGGAGGAGCACGTGCTCGACGATCCGGCGGACAACGGGTACGCGGGCGAGCTGCGCGAGGTCCGCGACTGCCTGGCGCGGGGTCGTACCGAGAGCGCGATCATGCCGCTTGACGAGAGCCTTGCCATCATGCGGGTTCTGGCGGAGGCGCGGGCGCAGATCCGCTAGCCGCGGCTTTGAAGACTTGCCAGTTTCTTGCCAGATGCGTTACTTTACTCCGCATTCACGGCATACGTCCGATTTGTCCGGTCGTGTCCGAGAACACCGTCGTATCGCAGGATCGTCCTGCGACCGCTGAATCCGCCTTGCGCGGAACCGGGGACCCACTTCTTCCGGGGTGAATCGGCGCCTCGCGCGCCGTAGGGCAGCTTCCACGCCCGAACCCGTCAGCTAACCCGGTAAGCGGCATGGAAGCAAGGAGTACATCCCCTCGATGGTCATGCATCGCCTCCCCCGTGCCACCCAACCGCATTACGTCCGCGCCGCCCTCGGCGCCACCTTCGTCGCCTGCTTCATGGGCTCCGCCCTCCCCGCCCACGCCGACCCCGTCAACGGAGACGATCTCTCGCTGACGGCCCAGGCGGAGACCGGCCAGACCGCCTCCCAGGAGGCGAAGCCCGCCGAGAAGGACAAGATCGACGTCACCGCGGCCCAGGTGCTCGCCCTGGCCAGGGAGCAGATCGGCATCAGGGAGAACGCGCGGGGTGGCGGCACGAAGTTCCAGGAGTGGTACGCGAACTCGCAGCGCGCCCAGGAGACCATCGCCCGTGACGGCGGCCACCCCGCCGCCTACCTGAACGCCCCCTGGTGCGCGATGTTCGTCTCCTGGGTCGGCGAGCAGACCGGCGCCCGCGCGCAGGTGGGCTGGGACGCCTACACGGTGACGCACGCGCGGTGGTTCCAGAACAACGGCCGCTGGGGCACCCTGGCCAAGCCGGGCGCCGTGGTCTTCTTCGCCTGGAACGGCAGCAAGAGCCTCGGCTCCATCCAGCACGTCGGCTTCGTGGTCAAGGACAACCGCGACGGGACGATCTCCACGATCGAGGGCAACACCGGCAACGGGCTCGTCGAGGAGCGCATCCGTCCCAAGTCTCAGGTCGTCGGCTACGGCTACCCCGAGTACGCCGCCTGATTGTCCGGAAGAATCCCTGAGGTGTCGATGCGGGCGCCGCTCGTTCGACGCGTCGGCGAGACCGGGATTCGAAGGAGAAGCACCGTGAAGTTCATGATCATCGGAAAGGGCAGCGCCGAGACGGAGGCGGGCGTCATGCCGAGCCGGCAACTCGTCGACGACATGATGGCCTACAACGAGTCGCTGGCCAAGGCCGGTGTCCTGCTGGCGGCGGAAGGGCTGGCCCCCAGCTCCCGCGCCGCCCGCATCGCCTACGGCCCCGGCAAGCCCAAGGTCATCGACGGGCCCTTCGCGGAGACCAAGGAGATCATCGCCGGCTTCTGGCTGATCCAGGTCAAGTCCCGCGAAGAGGCCGTCGAATGGGCCCTGCGCGTCCCCGTCCCCGAGGGCGGCGAAGGGGTCGGCCTGGAGCTCTGGGAGGTCTTCGACGCGGCCGACATGCCGGAGACCTCCCTCACCCCGGAGACCGCCGAGCGCGACAAAGCCCTCCGCGAGTCCCTGGAGACCAACCCCCCGGACGCCTGACGGCCCAGGGCGACCCCCCGCACGCCTGCCGGAAACGCGCCACCCACGCCCGCCGTGGACGACCATCACCGCTTCAGCCAGGAGCCCGGCACACATGCCCGGGACGCCGCTCCTTGTTGAAAGCGTTTCTCGCTTCCCGCGCTGAGGTGAGTGCCGGGCATGTCCCGGACGGGGTGACCATACGATGGGCCCGTGACAGCTTCGGAGACGCATGGGGCCATCGAGGCCGTGTGGCGGATCGAGGCGGCGCGGCTGATCGCCGGGCTGGCCCGGCTGGTGCGCGACGTCGGCCTGGCCGAGGAGCTGGCACAGGACGCGCTGGTCGCGGCGCTGGAGCAGTGGCCCCGCGAGGGCGTGCCACGCAATCCGGGCGCCTGGCTGATGACCGTGGCCAAGCGCCGGGGCGTCGACCTGATCCGCCGCAGGGAACGCTACGAGCGCAAGCTCGCCGAGATCGGCCGCGCCCTGGAGGACGACCCCGGGCAGGAGCCGCCCGGCCCCGAGGAGATCGAGGACGACCTGCTGCGGCTGGTGTTCACCGCGTGCCATCCGGTGCTGTCCACCGAGGCCCGGGTCGCGCTGACGCTGCGGGTGCTGGGCGGCCTGTCCACCGACGAGATCGCGCGCGCGTTCCTGACGCCCGAGCCGACGGTGGCGCAGCGGATCGTCCGCGCGAAGCGGACCCTGGCCACGCGGAAGGTGCCGTTCGAGGTCCCCGCGGGCGAGGAGCTGGCCGGACGGCTGTCGTCCGTGCTGGAGGTCATCTACCTGATCTTCAACGAGGGCTACTCGGCCACCGCCGGCGACGACTGGATGCGGCCCGGCCTCTGCGAGGACGCGCTGCGCCTGGGCCGGGTGCTGGCCGGGCTGATGCCGAAGGAGCCCGAGGTGTTCGGCCTGGTGGCGCTCATGGAGATCCAGGCGTCCCGCTCGGCCGCCAGGCTGGGCCCGTCCGGCGAGCCGATCCTGCTGCTGGAGCAGAACCGCGCCCGGTGGGACCGGCTGCTCATCCGCCGCGGCCTGGCCGCGCTGGAGCGGGCCGAGGAGCTGACCGGCACCATGGGCCCGTACACGCTCCAGGCCGCCATCGCGGCCTGCCACGCCCGCGCGTTCACGCCCGGGGAGACCGACTGGGTCCGCATCGCCGACCTGTACGCGCGGCTCGCGGCCCTGTCGGGCTCGCCGGTGGTCGAGCTCAACCGCGCGGTGGCCCTGGCCATGGCGTACGGCCCCGAGGTGGGCCTGGAGCTGGTCGACCAGATCGCCGGCGAGCCGGCCATGCGGGACTACCACCTGCTGCCGGGCGTACGCGGCGACCTGCTGTTCAAACTGGGCCGGCTCGGCGAGGCCCGCGCCGAGTTCGAGCGCGCGGCCGCGCTGACCCGCAACGAGCGCGAACGCGTTCTCATGGAGGCGCGGGCCGCGGCCTGCCGGTGAGACGCCTCTGGTTCTGGTGCGCTTTTGTGCCGGTGTGCGGGAGAAACGGTGCCCGTGGGATGGGAGCGCTCCCAAGTAGCGCTTTGGGCGATATATCCCCGTACGGCTACTTCTAGGGTCACAAAATACCCCAGAGGTAACGGTTGAGTTTCGGGACGTTGACGCCTGGACGCGCTACGGGCACTCTTTGTGGGAGCGCTCCCAAAGACACTCCAATCGCGGGACTGTCGCGATGCACCTCCCAAGATCCACACCCAAGAGGGGTACGGTATGACGAACCACAAGCGCTTTGCAGTAACCGGAGTCCTGGTCACAGCCCTGGCCGCGATGACCGCCGCCTGTGGTGGCGGTGAGGCTCCGGCCCCCTCAGCCGATGCGAGCACGCCGGCGGAGCCCGTCACCATCAACGTGCACACCTTCGGCGGCGGCGAGAACTTCGGCTACGACGAGGCCGTGAAGAAGTGGAACGCCGAGCACCCGAACATCCAGGTCAAGTACTCGAACCTGACCGACAGGTTCGAAGACGTCTATCTGCCGCAGCTGCTCCAGCGCCTGCAGGCGGGCAGCGGCGCCGGCGACATCGTCGGCATCGACGAGGGCGCGATGGGCCTGATGGCCGCCCGCCCGCAGTTCTTCACCGACCTGGGCGAGTACGGCCTGCAGGACCGCAAGGCCGACTTCCCCGCGGCCAAGTGGGAGACGGGCGTCAACGCCGAGGGCAAGCTGTTCGCGCTGGGCACCGACATCGGCGGCATGACCATGTGCTACCGCAAGGACCTGTTCGAGAAGGCCGGGCTGCCGACCGACCGTGAGGAGGTCGCCAAGCTCTGGCCGACCTGGGACGCCTACCTCGAGGCCGGCAAGAAGTTCTCGGCCGCCGACACCGGCGCGAAGTGGATGGACGGCCCGAACACCATCTACAACGTGATCCTGTCGCAGGAGGCGCCGAAGAACGGCAACATCTCGTACTTCGACAAGGAGAACAACCTCGTCCTGGAGACGAACCCGGCCGTCAAGACCTCCTTCGACTGGGTGCAGAAGTTCAGCCAGCAGGGCCTGACGGCCAAGCTCCAGGCGTTCACCCCGCCGTGGAACAAGGCCATCAAGGGCGGCGACTTCGCCACCATGGGCTGCCCGTCGTGGATGCTCGGCGTGATCTCCGGCGCGGCCGGCGAGGAGAACAAGGGCAACTGGGACGTCGCGGCGGTGCCGGGCGGCACGGGCAACTGGGGCGGCTCGTGGCTGGCCGTCCCCAAGCAGACCAAGCACCCGAAGGAAGCCGCCGAGGTGCTCAACTACCTGACGGGCAAGGACGGCCACATCGCGGCCTTCAAGGAGGCGGGCGCCTTCCCGAGCTCCATCCCCGCCCAGCAGGACCCCGAGGTCGCGGGCCTCAAGAACGAGTACTTCAACGACGTGCCGACCGGCGAGATCTTCTCGGCCTCGGTCAAGGACCTGCAGCCGGTCTTCCTGGGTGAGAAGCACGCCCAGGTGAAGACCTCGGTGGAGAAGGTGCTGGAGGGCATGGACCAGGGCGCGGTGGGTTACGACGAGGCCTGGACGAAGTTCGTCGAGGCGGGCGTCAAGGCAGCGGGCTGACGCTCCCACTGGACCGGGTGGCGCCCGCTCCGGGCGGGCGCCACTCCCGATCTGGCTCGAAAGGCTTCCATGACTCTCCAACTCGCGCCGCCGCCCCGGCACGCGTCGCCCAGGCGGGCGAGGCCGAGCAGGCGGGCCGGGCGCTTCGACCTCAGGGGCATGCCCTACCTCCTGGTCTCGCCCTACTTCCTGCTGTTCGCCGTCTTCGGCGTCTTCCCTCTTCTCTACACCCTCTGGCTGTCGCTGCACGACGCCGAGCTGGCCGGCAAGCGGGAGTTCGCCGGCCTCGCGAACTACGCCGAGCTGATCGCCGACGCGGAGTTCTGGAACGCGGTGTTCAACACGGTCGGCATGTTCGTGCTGGCCACCGTGCCGCAGATCATCATGGCCCTGGTGCTGGCCAACGCGCTGAACAAGCGCCTGCGCGGCAGGCTGCTGCTGCGCCTGGGCGTGCTGCTGCCGATGGTCACCTCGGTGGTCGCGGTGGCGGTCGTCTTCAGCCAGCTCTACAGCCGTGACTACGGCCTGTTCAACTGGATACTCGGGTTCGCCGGCATCGAGCCGATCGCCTGGCAGAACGAGAAGTGGTCCGCCTGGATCGCCATCGCCACCATGGTCGACTGGCGGTGGACCGGCTACAACGCGATCATCCTGCTCGCCGCCATGCAGACGATCCCCAAGGACCTGTACGAGGCCGCCGCCATCGACGGCGCCTCGGCGCGCCGGCAGTTCTGGCAGATCACGCTGCCGATGCTGCGGCCGACCATCGTGTTCGTCGTCTTCATCTCCACCATCGGCGGCCTGACGCTGTTCACCGAGCCGGTGATGTTCGAGGGCGAGCAGATGATGACCGGCGGCACCACCGGCCAGTACCAGACCGTGGCGATGTTCATCGTCGAGGCCGCCTTCCGCGGCGGGTTCGAGATCGGCTACGCCTCGGCCGCCGCCTGGCTGCTGTTCGTGCTGATCCTCTTCGGCACCATGATCAACTACTGGTTCACGCGCCGCATCGGGGGTGCACGATGACCACCAGGCAACCGGTCAACCGGCTGTGGGACGCGGGGGCTCTCACTAAGGTCGTGCTCGCCCTGGCGCTGCTGCTGTCGGCCTATCCCGTCTACTACATGTTCATCATGGCGACGCGGACCAACGACGACGCGCTCGACACCCCGCCGCCGATGCTGCCGGGCGGCCATCTGGGCGAGAACGTCGAGCGGCTGCTCGCCACCGAGGACGCCTACTTCCTCACCGGCCTCATCAACTCGGCGATCGTGGCGACGACCGTGACCGTGTCGGTGGTGTTCATCTCCACCCTGGCCGGCTTCGCCTTCTCCAAGCTGCGCTTCCGCGGCTCGAAGATCCTGCTCGGGCTGATCCTGGTCACCATGATGGTGCCGCTGCAGCAGATGGGCATCGTGCCGTTGTACGAGCTCATGGTGACGCTCGGCTGGACCGGCCAGCTCCAGGCGGTGATCCTGCCGTTCCTGGTCAACGGGTTCGGCGTGTTCATGATGACCCAGTACGCCTCCCAGGCGGTGCCGGACGAGCTGGTCGAGGCGGCCAGGGTCGACGGGGCGTCAACACTGGGCATCTATCGCAAGGTCATCCTGCCCGCGCTCCGGCCGGGCATGGCGGTGCTCGCGCTGCTGGTGTTCATGCAGACGTGGAACGAGTTCATGTGGCCGCTCATCGTGCTGCTGCCGGAGAACCCGGTGGTGCAGACCTCGATCGCGGCGCTGAACCAGGCCCACGGCACCGACTACGTGATGCTGTTCACCGGCACCGCCGCCTCGGTACTCCCTCTCTTCGTAGTTTTCGTACTGTTCGGCCGTCAGATCGTGGGCGGCCTGATGGAAGGTGCGGTCAAGGCGTGACGACTCAGGAGGAACAGACCCGCTCCGAGCTGCGATTCCCTACCGGGTTCGCGTGGGGCGCGGCAACCTCGGCCTATCAGATCGAGGGCGCGGTGACGGCGGACGGCCGCGGCACGTCGATCTGGGACACGTTCACCAAGACGCCGGGCAGGGTGGTGGGCGGCGAACACGCGGACGTCGCCATCGACCACTACAACCGCTACCGCGACGACGTACGGATCATGGCGGATCTGGGTCTGAGCGCCTACCGCTTCTCGGTGTCCTGGCCGCGCGTGCAGCCGGACGGATCCGGGGCCGTCAACCAGAAGGGGCTGGACTTCTACAAGCGCCTGGTCGACGAGCTGCTGTCGCACGGGATCGACCCGTGGCTGACGCTCTACCACTGGGACCTGCCGCAGGCCCTAGAGGACAGAGGCGGCTGGCCGGCCAGGGACACGGCGCTGCGCTTCGCCGACTACGCGGCGATCGTGCACGAAGCGCTGCACGACAGGGTGCACACGTGGAGCACCGTCAATGAGCCGTGGTGCGCGGCCTTCCTCGGATACGCCTCGGGTGAGCATGCTCCGGGACGCCGCGAGCCCGAGAACGCCATCCGGGCCGCGCACCACTTGAACCTCGCCCATGGACTAGGGGTCCAGGCCATGGGCGCGCGCCGGGTGGGAGGTTGCGTGAACCTTTACGCGATCACCCCGGCCACGGCCAGCGAGGCTGACCAGGACGCGGCACGTCGCATCGACGGGCTGCAGAACCGGTTCTTCCTCGACGCGCTGCTGACCGGCCGCTATCCGCAGGACGTCCTCGACGACCTGCGGATGGACCTGGCCTTCATCGAGGACGGCGACCTGAAGACCATCAACGCGCCGATCGACGTGCTGCTGGTCAACTACTACAGCCGGTTCACGGTGTCCGGGGCGCCGGGCGGCAGGGCCTCGGCGGCGGCCGCGCCGACCGACTCGGCCTCGCCCTGGGTGGGCAGCGAGCACGTCTCGTTCGTGAACGGCGGCCGCCCGGTCACCGCGATGGGCTGGGAGATCGACGAGGACGGCCTGGTGGAGGTGCTCGCCAGGGTGGCCCGCGACTACCCGCGGATCCCGCTGGTCGTCTCGGAGAACGGCGCCGCGTTCGAGGACGTCCTGGCCGACGGCCGGGTGCGCGACGAGGAGCGGCGGGCCTACTTCGAGGCCCACCTGGGCGCCTGCCGCGAGGCGATCGACGCCGGAGTGCCGCTGGAGGGCTATTTCGCCTGGTCGCTCATGGACAACTTCGAGTGGGCCTGGGGCTACGGCAAGCGCTTCGGCATCGTCCGGGTCGACTACGAGACGCAGGAGCGGCTGCCCAAGGACAGCGCGACATGGTATGCCGAGATCATCCGGCAGAATAGGAACCATGAACCGACCGACTCTTGAGGCAGTCGCCGCCCGGGCCGGGGTCGGCCGAGGCACGGTGTCGAGAGTCATCAACGGCTCCCCCAATGTGAGCCAGCGAGCGCGCGACGCGGTGCAGGCGGCGATCCAGGAGCTGGGCTACGTCCCCAACCGGGCGGCCCGCACCCTGGTGACCCGCCGCACCGACACCGTCGCGCTGGTCGTCTCCGAGTCCGAAGGCCGGCTCTTCGACGAGCCCTACTTCGCCGGCACCATCCGGGGCATCGGCTCGGCGCTGTCGGAGACCGGCCTGCAACTCCTGCTGGCCATGGCGCGCACCCCCCAGGAGCACGCCAGGCTGCAGCACTACCTGACGGGGCAGCACGTCGACGGCGTGCTGCTCCTGTCACTGCACGGCGCCGACCCGCTGCCGGGCAGGCTGGAGGCGATGGGCGTGCCGACCGTACTGGGCGGCCGCCCCGTCGGCCTGTCCCCCTACAGCTACGTCGACATGGACAACAGGGCAGGGGCCCGGCAGGCGGTCAAACACCTGCTGGGCCTCGGCCGCACCCGCATCGCCGCCATCGCGGGCTCGCAGGACATGGGCGTGGGCGTCGACCGGCTGGCGGGTTACCGCGACGCGCTGCTGCCTTCCGGCTTTCCCGAGCTGGTCGCGTACGGCGACTTCTCCGAGGAGAGCGGGGAGGCGGCGATGGCCGAGCTGCTGGCCGCCCATCCCGACCTCGACGCGGTGTTCGCCGCCTCCGACCCGATGGCGCTGGGCGCGGTCCGGGTGCTGAAGGCGGCGGGCCGGGCGATCCCCGGCGACGTGGCGGTGATCGGGTTCGACGACTCGAAGGCCGCCCTGCACGCCGACCCGCCGCTGACGACCGTCCACCAGCCGACGGAGGCGATGGGCCGCCAGATGGCGCTGCTGCTGGTGGCCCGCATCAACGGCGAGGAGCTGCGCCAGCCGGTCGTGATCCTCGACACCCACCTGGTGCGGCGCGAGTCGGCCTGAGGCGCGGCGCGAGTAGCGCGGATGAGCTTGGTGCGGCGAGGGCCGGTCTGAGGAGGGCGCGGGTGGACAGCAGGACCAAGCGCCGCTTATCGCGGCAGGAGCTCGACGCGCTGGCCCGCAGGGCGCTCGGCGCGGGCGTGCTCGATCACGCCGAGCTGACCGATGGCTTCGCGAACGCGGTGTGGCGGCTGCGCCTGGACGACGGCCGCGACGTGGTCTGCAAGCTGTCGCCGCCGCCGGAGCTCGACCAGCTGAGCTACGAGCGCGATCTGCTGCGGACGGAGGCGGCGGCCTGCGAGCTGGCCGCGGCGGCGGGCGTGCCGGTGGCGGCGCTGCTGCGGGCCGGGTTCGACGACCCGGTGCTGGGCGGCGACTACCTCATGCTGGCGGCGCTCGACGGCGTCTCCTGGAACCACGTCTCACGGCGCGACGGCTCCCTGGGCGAGGGCTCTCCGAAGGTCACGCCCGAGGACGAGGCGAGGCTCCGCCGCGAGCTGGGCCGCCTCCTGGCCCGGCTGAACGCGGTCACCGGCCCCGTGTTCGGCTACCCGCACGCCGGCATCACCGGCTCGACCTGGCGCGAGGCGTACCTCGCCATGGTCGACGCGCTGCTCGGCGACACCGTCCGCTACCCGACGGCGCTGCCCGCGCCGGTGCCGCGCATCCGCGCGCTGCTGGCGGCGGCCGCGCCCGCGCTCGACGAGGTGACCACGCCCCACCTGGTCCACTTCGACATCTGGCCGGGCAACGTGTTCCTGGACCTGTCGGGGCCGCCCCGCATCCAGGCGATCATCGACCACGAGCGGGCGTTCTGGGGCGACCCGCTGGCCGAGTTCATCACCCCGACGATCTTCGCCGAGCTGCGTGAGGACGACCCGCTGGTGGCGGGCTACCGCGAGGTGACCCCGTTCGAGCTCACCCCGGCCGCGCATGTACGGCTCGACCTGTACCGGGCGTACCTCTACCTGATCCTGCTGGTGGAGAACGGCCCCCGGCAGTATCCGGAGGCCGAGTACGCCCGCGTGCGCGACCAGGCCACGGCCTCACTCGCCGAGGTGCTGGACCGCCTCGTACCTCTCGCCCCTGGCACCGTCGCGTAGCTCGCGGCACTGCCCGGCGCCCGCGCCGCGCAGCGCGTTGGGCACGCCCAGGTCGGCGGGCGCGGGCGTGTTGCCGGTGCAGGCGAGCGCGCCCCTGACGGTGCTGCCCGACAGGACCGGCGCGTCGTTCCCGGTGAGCAGGACGGCGCCGCGCACGTCGGCGGAGACGATGTGCAGCGAGCCGGTGCGGTCGGCGCTGAACGCGCCGTCCAGGCGGGCGCCGAGCAGGTGCACGGCGGCGGCCTCCGACGCGGTGAGTGTGCCGGTGACGCGCCCGCCGGTGACCACGAGGGACGCGCCGCGCCCCACGACGACCGGGCCGGTCACGCGGGCGCCGTCCAGGCAGGTGACGCCGCCGGTGACGGCCAGCGGCCCGCGGTGCTCGCCGGTGATCGTGCGGGTGCAGGCGGGCGGCGGCGCGATCGTGGTGACGGTGAACTCCCCCGGCTCGCCGTGGTTGCCGGCCGCGTCGATCGAGCGGTACTCGACCGTGTGCCGGCCGCGCGGCAACTTGCCGAAGACGAGGTGGTCGATGACGGTGCCGTCCTCGCTGAACGTCCACGGCAGCTCGGATGAGGTGGGCCAGCCGAAGTAATTGAACCAGCCGTCTCCGTCCACCCGTGACTCCGGCACCACGTGGCCGTCGCGGTCGTCGGCGCCGGTGAGCCGCATGGTGAACGGGCCGTTGTAGACGTAGGTGTCGCCCGCCCGGGCCAGCGGCTCCGACAGCTCGTAGGCGGTGGTGGGCGGGGTGGCGTCGACCGTCCAGGTGAGGGTGTCGCCGCCGAGCGAGGCGGTCAGCTCGTGGGCGCCGGCGCTCAGGGCGAGCGCGCCCAGGTCGAGGTCGGTGCCGGAGCCGCCGACGCGCTCGCCGTCGAGCCGCCAGGTGACCTCGGGCACGGTCGCGACCGGGTGGGTGGTCTCCACGTACACGACCTCGTCCCTGCCGACCGGCCGGTGCACCGGGGTGGAGGAGACGAACCCCGGCTCGACGCCGTCCGGCGGGGTGGTGAGCGAGGTGTCCACGGTCCAGGTACGGGTGCGCGTCATGGAGTCGCGGACGGCGGGGTCGCGGACGAAGTCCGTCGGGTCGGTGACCGTGGCGGTGACGGTGTGCGTGCCGGGGGCCAGGCCGAGGGTGCGCAGGTCGAGGGCGTCGCGGTCGCCGTCCAGTTCCTCGCCGTCGACCGTCCAGGTGGTGACCAGGCCGTGGCTGACGGGGCGCATCGGCTCGGCCCAGAGCACCCGGTCGGCGCCGACCGGGGCGCCGGTGGGCGTGGCGTCCTGGATGACCATGGTCTTGGCGGTGATCCGCTCGGTCATGACCTCGCGGCCGACCTGGTCGAAGTAATAGCCGAGGCTCTTCATGATCGAGTGGGCGCTGGGCCGCCACACGCCGGTGCCCGCGTACAGGCCGCCCTCGTAGCGGGCGATCGGGCCGCCCGACTCGCTGGGCTCGCCCAGCCAGCGCCACCACTTCGCGCGCCGGTCGAGCATCTCCCGCTCGGTCAGCAGCGTGTGATGGGCCGAGTCCGGCTCCCGGCCGGTGTACGGGCCGCCGGGGACGCCGCGCTGGTAGTAGTCGTACTCGTCCTGCAGCCCGCCCAGCGAGTGGCCCAGCTCGTGCGGGCTGATCAGGGCGGACATGGCGTTGCTGCCGGAGGCGGTCGCGTACGCGCCGCCCGCTCCCCCGTACGTGCCGCTGTTGCCCAGGGCGAGGATCTGGCGGTTGGCGGAGGAGGTGCCGGTGACCAGGTTCGCGTAGCGGGTGGCGGCGGTGTTGTCCATGGTGATGAGGCGCTGGACGCTGCCGGGGTTGCAGCGGCCCCAGAATCCCATGCTGAGCGGGGTGGTCCTGCGCGGCGAGGACAGGCCGGGGTCGCAGCTGATGCCGGACTCGCCGGAGACGATGTCGATCCGGTAGACGTTCAGGTAATTCCGGTAGGACTTGAACGGCTCGATGGACCACATCACGTTGACGTGGCGGTCCACGTCCTGGCGGAACTTCTCCTGTTCCGCCCCGGTGTAGCCGTCTCCCATGACGATCAGGTTGAACCGCTTCTCCGGCGCGCCCGTCACCTGGACGGGCACCACGGTCGCCGCGCCCGGCTCCGCCGCGTCGGCGAGCACTCCTCCGGCCGGGGACACGCCCAGGACGGCGGCGGCGAGCATCATCACCAGCACCGCTAAGATCCGCATGCACCGCACTATCCGCCAGAAAACGCGTCTCGTCTTCACCTTTCATGGTCACAACTCGGGCTGGGGTTCCCCGCGGCCTGGGCGACGGTCCGGCTCAGGCCGCGGGAAGCTCGGCGAACAGGATGGGGCGGGTGGTCGGCCGGTCGGAGCCGCCCGCGGGCTCGACGGTGAGGCCGAGGCGGACGTCGTCGCGGAGGTCGGCGACGACGGGTGCGGTGAGGCCGTCCTCCCCCCGGTCGAGCAGCCCGGCCGGGCGGACGCCGTCCGGGTTCATCAGCCACAGAGCGTAGACCTTGGACGGCGGCAACTCCGGCATTCCCGATGAAGTGAACAGTATCCGTCCCCGCTCGCGGGAGACGACGGCGACGCCGGTGCCGCCCGAGGCGATGCGGTGCCGTACCGTACGGGCGTCCGGGGCGGCCAGGACGGCGGCCACCTCCGTGACCAGCGCGCCGTGCCCGGCCCGCAGGTCGCCCAGGTCGCGGCGGGCGTCGAAGGCGACCACGCCGAGCGCGACGGCGGCGGCCGCGGACACGGCGGCGAGCCCCGCCACCGCCTTGGCCCGCCACTCGCGCCGCGGGGGAAGGACGTCGGCACGCGGAGTCCGGTCCGCCGCCGGGCGGACCGTGTCGTGCCGCCGGTGGGCGGCGGTCAGGACGCGGGGGCGCAGGGAGGCGGGCGGCGGGGTGGCGACGGCGAGGGCCAGGCGGGAGGCGGTCTCCCGGAGGCGGCTCACCTCGGACGGGCAGGTGCGGCAGCTCGACAGGTGCTCCTCGAACGACGCCACGTCGGCCGGCGGCAACGCGTGCGCGGCGTAGGCGCCGGACAGGGCGTGGAGTTCGTCGTCCATGTCCACTCCCGAGGTGGTGAGAGGCGGCTCACACCCGGTGATTCGGGCGCTCGGCGCTCATGGATGCCGTCAAGCTTTGACCGCCTTCTCACAACGTGGACATGGAGGTCGGCCAGAGGGATCCGGTGGAATACCCTCGTATCTCGTGAGCGCATTGAGCAATTCGCTGAATCTCGATTCCTGGCGAGCCCTGTCCGCGGCCCAGCAGCCTGACTGGCCTGAGCGCGACGAGCTCGAGAAGGTCGTCGCCGAGCTCGGCGGCCTGCCCCCGCTGGTCTTCGCGGGAGAGTGTGACCAGCTCAAGGAGGAGCTGGCGGCCGTCACCCGGGGCGAGGCGTTCGTCCTGCAGGGCGGCGACTGCGCCGAGACGTTCGCCGGCGCCACGGCCGACAACGTGCGCAACAAGCTCAAGACGCTGCTGCAGATGGCGATCGTGCTCACCTACGCGGGCAAGGTGCCGGTGGTCAAGATCGGCCGGCTCGCCGGCCAGTTCGCCAAGCCGCGGTCCAAGGGCACCGAAGTGCGCGACGGCGTGGAGCTGCCCGCCTACCGGGGCGACATGGTCAACGGGTTCGACTTCACCCCGGAGTCGCGCAGGCCCGACCCGTGGCGGCTGCTCAAGGCCTACCACTCCTCGGCGGTGACGCTCAACCTCGCCCGGGCGTTCACCAAGGGCGGCTACGCCGACCTGCGCCAGGTGCACGCCTGGAACCAGGACTTCGTGGCCGGGTCGCCGGCCGGTCAGCGCTACGAGCGGCTGGCCCGCGAGATCGACCAGGCGCTGGCCTTCATGCGGGCCTGCGGGGCCGAGCCGGAGGAGTTCCAGTCGGTGGAGTTCTACTCCTCCCACGAGGCGCTGATCCTCGACTACGACCAGGCGCTCACCCGCATCGACTCGCGCACGGGCCTGCCCTACGACGTGTCGGCGCACATGGTCTGGATCGGCGAGCGCACCCGCCAGCTCGACGGCGCGCACGTGGAGTTCTTCTCCAGGATCCGCAACCCGATCGGCGTCAAGCTGGGCCCGTCCACCTCTCCTGAGGACGCGCTGGCGCTGGTGGAGAAGCTCAACCCGGACAACGTGCCGGGGCGGCTCACGTTCGTCACGCGGATGGGCGCGTCCAAGATCCGCGAGCATCTGCCGCCGCTGGTCAAGGAGGTCACGGCCGCGGGCGCGCAGGTGGCCTGGGTGTGCGACCCGATGCACGGCAACACCTTCGAGGCGCCGAGCGGCCACAAGACCCGGCGCTTCGACAACGTGCTCGACGAGGTGGCCGGGTTCTTCGAGGTGCACCGCGCGCTCGGCACGCACCCCGGCGGCATCCACATCGAGTTCACCGGCGACGACGTGACCGAGTGCGTCGGCGGCGGCCACGAGATCGCCGAGGGCGACCTGGCGACCCGCTACGAGACGGCCTGCGACCCGCGGCTCAACCGGAGCCAGTCGCTCGATCTGGCCTTCCGGGTGGCCGAGCTGTACCGCGGCTGAGTGACTCTCACCTTTCCGGGCCATCGCCGAGCGGTGGCCCGGAACATCTTCTATGATCAGCGGCTAAAGGCCGGGAATATTGGGAGATGTGGTGGACAGAGCTCCAGATGGCGTCGATCCGAACGTGCCCAACGTCGCGAGGATGTACGACTATTACCTCGACGGCAAGGACAACTTCGCGGCGGATCGGGAGGCGGCCGAGCGCATCCTGAAGCTGTTCCCCAACACCAAGACCTCGGCCGCGGTCAACCGCGGTTTCCTGCGCAGGGCCGTACGCCTGGTGACCGAGAACGGTGTCGACCAGATCGTGGACCTGGGGGCGGGGTTGCCGACCCAGGGCAACACGCACGAGATCGCGGTGGGCTCGCGGGTGGTGTACGTCGACAACGACCCGGTGGTGTGCACGCACGGCCGGGCGCTGCTGGCGCGCGGCGACGACGTCGACTTCCTCCAGGGTGACGCGCGCAAGCCGGATGAGCTGCTGGAGCAGCTCAAGCCCTTGATCGATTTCGACCGGCCGGTCGCGTTCATGATGCTGACGATCCTCCACTTCCTGTCGGACGAGGAGGCGTTCGGGCTCATCGCCCGGCTGCGCGAGGTCAGCGTGCCCGGCAGCCACCTGGTGATCAGCCACGCGATCGACGACAACACCGATCTCACGCCGCAGGCGCTCGAGGTCTACAAGCAGTCCACGGCGGCGCTCAACCTGCGCACGCACGAGGAGATCCTGCGCTTCTTCGAGGGCTACGAGCTGCTGGAGCCCGGCCTGGTGGACCCGAAGGACTGGCGTCCGGACGACGAGCTGGCCGCCTCGGGACGGCGCAGCCCTGGATACGCGGGCGTCGGCCGCAAGGCCTAAAAAGCACGGCGGCCCCGCCCGAGGGCGGGGCCGTGCCGGAGTGGGTCAGTTCTTCTGGGCGTTCTTGAGCTCCTTGTCGAGCTCCGCCCTGATCTCGTCCATGTCGAGCGCGCGCACCTGACGGATCAGGTCGTCGAGGGCCGGCGCGGGAATGGCGCCGGGCTGCGCGAAGACCACGATGCCGTCGCGGATGGCCATCAGGGTCGGGATCGACCTGATCTCGAAGCCCTGCGCGAGCGCCTGCTCCTGGTCGGTGTCGATCTTGCCGAACGTGATGTCCTCGTGCTTCTCGGAGGCCTTCTCAAAGATCGGCCCGAACATCTTGCAAGGACCGCACCACTCCGCCCAGAAGTCGAGCAGGACGATCCCCTTGTCGGCGATGTCGTTGAAGTTGGTCTCGGTTACTTCGATGGTCGCCACAAGTGGCTCCTCTGACGTCGGTCCGCTTCCGGTGATTGTCTCCGTGACAACCACGTACCCTTCACCAGCATTCCATGCTCCGGGCCGGGCCGCGCGCACGCGGCCCGGCCAGGGGACGGGCACGGGGACGGGCGCGGCTCAGCGGCCGGGCAGGGTGAGGCCGACGACCAGGGGGTCGTGGTCGGAGGACCGGTAGGCGTCCGGCCGGTAGAGGTGGGGCGGGTTGAACTCGGTGTTGTAGTCGCGGATGCGCGGCTCGTCCGCGTTGACGTGCCAGATGGCCGCGCTGGTGACGCGCCTGAGCAGCTGCTTGCTCGCCATCATGTGGTCGAGCTCGCCGGCCAGCCCGTCGAAGAGGTAGCTGTAGCGCAGCGGGGCGGGCACGTACCGCTTGGTGAGGCTGGTGAGGCCGCCCGCTTCGAGGGTCTCGATCGGGTCCTCCTCGCCGTAGGCGTTGAGGTCGCCGAGCACCAGCGGGGCCGGCAGGTCCTCGATGAGGCCGAGCAGCGCCTGTGCCTGCGCCACCCGGGTGGGGTTCCAGCAGCCCTGGCCGTCGCCCTGGTCGGCGTCGGGCCCGCTGTCAGGGCAGGAGCCCTTGGACTTGAGGTGGTTGACCACCATCGTGAACGGCTGGCCGCCGTGCTTGCGGCGGAAGCTCTGGACGAGCGGCGGGCGGCTGAACACCGGGTCCTCTGATGAGCGGGCCTGACCCACCGGGGTCAGCTTGCCCGGCTTGTAGATGAGCCCGACCTGGATCGCGTCGGTGCCCGGGTAGGGGTGGGTGAGCGCCGCGTACGTGCCCGCGCCCATCTCGGCGTTGACCGCGTCGACCAGGGCCTGCAGGGCGGTCTGGCCGTTGTTCTCGACCTCCATGAGGCCGACGGCGTCGGCGTTGAGTCCCTTGAGCGCGGAGACGAGCTTGGCGAGCTGGCGCTGCTGCTCCTCGGCGGTGCTCGCGCCGCGCGAGCCGATCGTGGTGAACCAGTTGAGCGTGTTGAAGGAGGCCACCGTGACGTTGCCGATCACCGGGAACGGCCGGGGCAGGCGCGGGTTGGTGCTCTGGTAGCGGATCGGCTCGGTGGGCTGCAGCCGGTAGCGGTCGAAGCCGTAGCCGAGCACGCCGGCGATGCCGGCGGCGCTGTCCCCGGCGCGCACGACGGGCGGCAGCGTGGCCGGGTTCTGCTGGTTGGAGCCGTCGTCGACGAGCAGGGAGCGGCGGGCGTTGGCGTCGGCGGTCACGCCCGGCCGGTCGGTCGGCTGGAAGAGCCTGCCGCCGGAGGACAGCGTGACCTCACCGAAGCGGCCCAGGTTGTAGTTGTCGTTGACGGTCAGCCGCTGGGGGAAGGTGAGCAGCATGTTCTCCACCGGCTCCAGGTCGGCGCTGGGCAGCCGGTGGCGCTGTGGCGCGATGGAGCCGGTGCCGCACACGTCGACGGCGGTGACGGGCGACAGCTCGGTCCAGCCGTTGAACTCGATCGCCCGGCCGGTGACGAGCACGCGGTCGCCGACCTTGACGTCCTTGAAGGACTCGCGGGCGAAGGCGAACAGCGCGTCGGAGGTGGCCGGATCGGCGTCCGGCGTCGGGTCCTGCAGGAAGAAGCCGCTGAGCTGGTCGGTGCGCTGGAAGTCGGCGGTGACCACGCCCTCGACGCGGACGGTCTGCCCGGCGAGCGGGGTGGCGGCGCCGCTGCCCTGGACCTCGGCGATCTCCCGGTCGGGCGGGGTGTCGCAGGGGCCGGCGGGCGTCGCGGCGGCGGGGGCCGACAGGAGGCCGGCGGTGAGTGCGGCCGCGGTGATCGCGGCCCAGGAAGCCCGGGGTAAAGCATGCATAAGCCGCACTCTAGAGCCAGGGTCCGTGACAGGTGTCTACAGAGATGTGACCTCAAGCTTCCATCGCCGAACCTTGACAGTGCGGCCCACCGGGTATGAGCAGGGCATGGACTGGGTCACCTGCGCGCAATCGGCGGCCTGCACAGGGATCGCCCGCCGGCCGTACGGCCTCTGCCTCGCCCACCTCTCCCCCGACCAGGTCTCCGCCGTGCTGGCGGGCATGGCTCCGGGCCGGCTGCTCGACCTGCGCGGCACGACGCTCAGCGGCGACCTGCTGGGCAGGGTCGTGGAGGCCACCCTCGGCCGGCCCGGTCGCGCCCGGCTCGACCGCGCCCGCTTCACCGGCGACGTGCGGCTGGCGGGGGTGACGTTCACGGGCGACGTGTCGCTCGACGGCGCCCGGTTCGAGCGGCTCGCGTCGTTCTTCGGCGCCCGCTTCGAGGGCAACGTGTCGCTGGCGAGCGCCAGGTTCGCCAGGGAGCTGTCGTTCCACGGGGTGACGGTGCGCGGGCACGCCTCGCTCGACGGGGCGGTGATGACCAGGGACGCGCTGTTCAGCCAGGCGGTGTTCGAGCACGGGCTGTCCTGCGAGGCCGCCAGGTTCGAGGGGTACGCGACCTTCGACGGGGCCCGGATGGGCGAGGCGGCGCACTTCCGCGGCGCCCGGTTCGGCCGCACGCTCTCGTTCCGCAAGGTGAGCGGCAGCGCCGGGTTCGACTCGGTGCGCTTCGCCGCCGACGCCTACCTGTCGGCCACCGGCAGGTTCTCGGCCACGCGGGCGCAGGCGGGCGGCACCCTGGACTTGGCCGTCCGCGGGTGCGGGGTCGACCTGCGGCGGCTGGTGGTGGCGGGGGCCACGACGGTGCGGCTGACCGACTCGCAGGCCGACCTGGAGGGCGCGGTCCTGCGCGGCCCCGCGACGGTCACCGGGGGCGGCACGTCCACGCTGACGTCGCTGCGCGAGGTGGACGCGGCCAGCCTGGCCCTGACGGGGCTCGACCTGTCGGCCTGCCTCTTCACCGGGCTGGCGCATCCGGCGGGGGTGCGGCTGAAGGAGTGCACGTTCGCGCTCACCCCGCGCGGCATGCGGGTGAGCATGCGCCTGCCCATGCTGCGCTGGTTCTCCCGCCGCCGCGCGCCGGCGCAGCACGGCTAGCGTGACCGCATATCAGGGAGATCCCCGATGGGGCCCCGGGGTGCCGCTTCGTAGACTTGATTCCATGCTCATCGACGACTACGTGACCGAGCTGCGCCGGTCCCTGTCGGGTCCGTACGGGCCGAAACATGACATGGTCGTCGAGGCGCGCGACAGTCTGGTCGACTGCGCCGAGGCCTACGAGGCCGAAGGGCTGCGCCGGGCCGACGCGGAGCGGCGGGCGGTCGAGGAGTTCGGGCCGGTCCAGGAGGTGGCGCCGGGCTACCAGGAGGAGCTGACCGCCTCTGCGGGGCGCAGGCTGGGGCTGCTGCTGTTCGTCAGCGTGCCGGCGACCGTGCTGGCGTGGGGCCTGGTCTGGAACTTCGCCCCCGCCGATCCGGTCGTGTGGGAGAGCCGGCCGAGCTGGTTCATGCCCGCTTCCCGGCTGCTCGACGTCATCCAGCTCGCCACCGGCCTGTACGGCGGGCTCGCGCTGCTGGCGCTGGGCCGGGGCGCCCGCTGGATCCCGAAGGCGCGGCTGGTGACGCGCTCGCTCGGCCTGGCGGTCTGGCTGATGCTGCCGCTGACCTCGCTGCTCGGCCTGGTGCTCTCGCAGGGCTCGTACGTGTCGGCGAGCATGGGGCTCTCCCTTCCCGTCGTCCTCGCCAACCTGATGACCTACGCCTTCGCCGGGCTGCAGCTCTACTGCGCGACCCGGTGCGTCAGGCTGACCCGGAGGGCCTGACCTCCCCGGGCCCCAGCACGCTCCCGATGGCGCTGGTGAACGCCTGCCAGGCCGACCGCTCCCCCTCCAGCTGTTTCCTGCCGGAGTCGGTGAGCCGGTAGGTGCGCCGCCTGCGCCCGCCCACCGTCGCCCACTCGCTCACCAGGTGGCCGGTGCGCTCCAGCCTGCGCAGCGCCGGGTAGACGGTGCCGGTCGGCACGTTGAGCGCTCCCCCGCTCCGCTCCTGCAGGGCCTCGATGATGGCGTAGCCGTGCAGCGGCTCCCGCTCCAGCACGGAGAGCAGCAGAGCGTCCATGTGGCCGCGCAGCGCGTCGGGGTTCATGGCAACGATCCTAAGCACCGTCTCGCATGTAGGCAGTCTACATGTAGGCTGTCTATATGTAGACAGGCACAACGACGGAGTGGAGAGATGGACGCACTCGATCTGGCCCGCTTACAGTTCGCCCTGACGGGGAGCCTGCACTTCCTGTTCGTCGTGCTCACGCTCGGGCTGGCGCCGCTGGTGGCGATCATGAATACCCGGTGGGCGCGCACCGGCAGGCCGCTGTTCGAGCGGATGACCCGCTTCTGGGGGCAGATCTACGTCATCAACTACGCCCTGGGCATCGTCACCGGCCTGGTGATGGAGTTCCAGTTCGGCCTGTCGTGGAGCGGTCTGTCCCACTACGCGGGCGACGTGTTCGGGGCGCCGCTGGCCATGGAGACGCTGGTGGCGTTCTTCCTGGAGTCGACGTTCCTGGGGTTGTGGATCTTCGGCTGGGGGCGGCTGCCGAAATGGGCGCACGTGGCCTGCATCTGGGCGGTCACCGCGACCGCGTACGCCAGCGCGTTCTTCATCATGGTGGCCAACTCGTTCCTGCAGAACCCGGCCGGCGCGGTGGACGCGGGCGACCGGCTGGCCCTGGTGGACGCCGGCGCGCTGTTCACCAACAAGACGCTGGTGTTCGCGCTGCCGCACGTGCTGGGCGCCGGGCTGTTCACCGGGGCGATGGTGCTCGTCGGGGCCAGCGCCTACCAGTTGCGGCGGCGCACCCACGAGCAGGAGTTCTTCACCAGGTCGATGAAGACGGGGATCGTGGCCGCGGCCGTCGGCATCACGCTGACCGTGGCGTACGGCTACGCCCAGTTCGGCGGGATCCAGGACGGCAAGTTCGACGACAACCCGGCCGCCGCGGTGCCGCTGGGGCTGATGATGGAGGGCGGCAACCTGCTGTCCATGGTGGTGCTGCTCTTCATGCTGCCGCTGATCAGGAAGCTGCCGCGCTGGCGGTGGGCGCATCCCCTGCTGATGGCGCTGACGCCGGTGCCGTTCGTGCTGGCCATCCTCGGCTGGCTGGCCAGGGAGCTGGGGCGGCAGCCGTGGATGATCTGGGAGAAGCTGACCGTGGCCGACGCCATGACGCCGGGGCTCACGACCGGCATGGTCACCGCCTCGCTCACCGGGTTCGTGGCCGTGCTGGGGCTGCTGGCCGTCGTCGACTACGTGCTCATCGCCCGGGTGGTCAGGCGCGGACCGCGCGACCTCGCCCTCGGCGCCACCGCCACCGAACAGCGCTCGCCCGCGCTGAGCCACTAGGAGTGCCCCGATGGAGCTGATCTGGTTCGCCGTCTTCGCCCTGCTGCTGGCCGGCTACTTCGCGCTGGAAGGCTTCGACCTCGGGGTCGGGCTGCTGCTGCCGGTCCTCGGCAGGAACCGCGACGACCGGGACCGCATGGTCGCCGCGATCGGGCCGTACGTGCTCGCGAACGAGGTGTGGCTGGTCGCCGTCGCCGGGACGCTGTTCGGCGTCTACCCGCTGCTGGAGGGCGAGTTGCTGCCCGCGATCTACCCGCTGGTGGTGGCCATGCTGCTGGCGTGGATCGTGCGGGACGCCGGGCTGTGGTTCCGGCGCAGGATCGGCGGTGCCCGGTGGCGGGCGTTCTGGGACCTGATGATCGTGCTGGGCTCGCTCTGGCTGTCGTTCGGCTGGGGGCTGGTGATCTACGCGGCGGCCACCGGGTTCGACGGGCCGCTCATGCACCCGCTGGGGCTGCTGCTCGGCGCGGCGGTGACCCTGCTGTTCGCCTGGCACGGCCGCGTGTTCCTGGGCTGGCGGCTGCCCGGGTTCGCCGGACCGGCGCGTACCGGCCGGGCCCTGCTGGCGTCGGGGGCGCTGGCCGCGACGCCGGCGCTCGCCCTGCTCGGCGGGGGGATGTCCTACATGCTGGAGCACAGCGCGCCGGCGGCCACGCTGAATGTGCTCAGTCTCATGGTCCTGCCGTTCGCACCCATCATGGTGGGCGCGCAAGTATGGATATGGCGCACTTTCCGTCCCGGCAAGGGCGCCGACCTGAACCCATCCTTCTTCTGAGGCGCCCGTGCACAAGGATCTACTCCGCCTGATCCGGGGAGAGCAGCCGGTCCTGCGTCATCTGGCCGTCACGTTCGCGGCCGCGATGGCGGCCGGGCTGCTCGTCCTCGTGCAGGCGGAGCTGCTGGCCGGGGTGCTGTCCGGCAGGTTCACCGCGGTCGCGCTGGCGGCCGTGGCCGGCGTGGTGGCGCTGCGGGCGCTGCTGGCCTGGACGCAGGGCGTCTTCGCCGGGCGCACCGCCACCGGCGTCAAGTCGGCGCTGCGGCACCGCCTGCTGGCCAGGTTCCGCGAGCTCGGCCCCGTCCGGCTGGCCGGTCACCGCTCCGGGGAGCTGGTCACGCTCACCGGGCGCGGCCTGGACGGGCTGGACGACTACCTGACCGGCTACCTGCCGTCGATCGCGGTGGCCGCGGTGGTGCCGCTGGCGGTGCTGGTCCGGTTGTTCGCCGCCGACCTGGCCAGCGCCGTCATCGTGCTGGTCACGCTGCCGCTGATCCCGATCTTCGGGGCGCTGGTGGGCATGACCACCAAAGCCGTCACCGAGCGGCAGTACCGGGCGCTGACCCGGCTCGGCGGCCACTTCCTGGACGTGGTGCGCGGCCTGCCCACGCTGCGCGCCTTCGGCCGGGCCCGCTACCAGGCGACGGTGATCCGGGAGGTGGCCGGCGCGCACCGCTCGGCCACCATGCGCACGCTCCGGGTCGCCTTCCTGTCGTCGCTGGTGCTGGAGCTGTGCGCGTCGCTGTCGCTGGCGCTGGTGGCGGTGCCGATCGGGCTGCGGCTGCTCGGCGGCACGCTGGACCTGTCCACGGCGCTGCTGGTGCTGCTGCTGGCGCCGGAGGCCTATCTGCCGCTGCGCGCGATGGGCACGCGCTTCCACGCCTCGATGGAGGGGGTGGCCGCCGCCGACGCCGCCTTCTCCGTCCTGGACCGCTCGGACGACCCCGCCGCGCCGGCCCCGGGACGCACCGCGGCCGTGTCCGGGCGGCCGCGGATCGAGCTGGAGAACGTCACCGTGCGCTATCCCGGCCGTGCCGACCCGGCGCTGGACGGTGTCACGCTCACCATCGAGCCCGGCGAGCGGGTGGCGCTGGTGGGTGAGAGCGGCAGCGGCAAGAGCACGCTGCTCAACCTGCTGCTCGGCTTCGTGCCGCCGTCGGAGGGCCGGGTGCTGGTCGACGGGGCCGACCTGCGGACGCTGGACCTGGAGACGTGGCGGGCCCGGCTGGCGTTCGTGCCGCAGCGCGCGCACCTGTTCACCACCTCGGTGGCGGACAACATCCGGCTCGGCGCGCCCGCCGCCTCCATGGACGAGGTGCGGCGGGCCGCCCGCGCCGCCTACGCCGACGAGTTCGTCGGGGAGCTGCCCGACGGCTACGAGACCCGGGTCGGCGAGCGGGGCGCCAACCTCTCGGCCGGCCAGCGCCAGCGCATCGCCCTGGCCCGCGCCTTCTGCCGCCCGTCGACCTCGGTTCTGCTGCTGGACGAGCCGACGGCCCGGCTGGACGGCCGCAGTGAGGCCGCCGTGGTGGCGGCGACCGCGGAGCTGAGCAAGGACCGCACCGCCGTCATCGTGGCCCACCGCCCGGCCATGATCGAGCTGGCCGACCGGGTCATCCGCGTCCACGAGGGCCGCGTCGTCGCGGACACCACCCGCACGGAACCCGCCCTCGCTCCCCCGGGTCCCGGCGCGGCCTCGCCTCAGCAGGAGAAGACCGGCGACGAGATTCCGACGAGCGGGCGGGTGGAGCGATGAAGGGGCAGATGCGGGCCCGGCTGGTGTACGCGGTGCTGGCCGGGGCCGCGGCCGATCTCGCGGGCCTCGGGCTGATCGCCGCGGCCGCCTGGCTGATCACGCGGGCGGCGGAGCAGCCGCCGCTGGCCGCGCTCAGCGTGGCGATCGTGGCCACCCGGGCGTTCGCCACCGGGCGCGGCGTGTTCCGCTACGCCGAGCGGCTGACCGGCCACGACGTGGCCCTGCGGGCGCAGGCCGGCACGCGGGAGCGGCTGTACGAGTCGCTGATCCCGCCGCAGCGGCCCAGGGTGGGCGGCGCCGACCTGCTCAGCCGCATGGTCGACGACACCGACGCGGTGCAGGACCTGCTCGTGCGCTGCCTGCTGCCCGCCGCGGCGGCCGCCATCGCGGGCCTCACCGCGGTGGTGATCGGCCTGACGATCCTGCCCGTCACGGCGCTCGTCCTGCTGGCCGGGCTGCTGCTGGCCGGGGCGCTGCTGCCGGCGGCCACCGCCGCCGCGGCGCGCCGCTGGTCGGCGCGGATGGCGCCGGCGCGGGCCGAGCTGGCCGGCCGGGTCGCCGACCTGGTGCACGGCGCGGCCGACCTGTCCGCGTACGGGGCCGGGGACCGGGCGTTGCGGGACGCCGGGGAGGCGGGCGACGCGCTGGGCCGGCTGGAGCGCCGCCAGGCCCGGGTGCACGCCACCGCGCTGGCCGGCGGCACGCTGGTGCAGGTGCTGACCGTGGTCGCGATCGTGCTGGTCGCGCAGGCGGGCGGCGTGGGGACGGTCGGCACGGCCGTGCTCGCGCTGACGGCGCTGGTGGCGTTCGAGCCGGTGCTGCCGCTGGCCGCCGCCGGCGAGCGGTACGCGGGCATCGCGGCGGCGCTGCGCCGCCTGCGCGAGGTCCGCTCCGCCTCCCCGGCCGTCACGGAGCCGGCCACGCCCGCCGCTCCCCCGTCGCCGCCGCTGACGGTCGAGGTCGAGGATCTCGTGGTACGGCACGCGCCCGGCGGCAGGCCGGCCGTGGACGGGGTGTCGCTCACGCTGGCCCCGGGCAGGCGGGTGGCGCTGGTGGGGCCGAGCGGCGCGGGGAAGAGCACGATCCTGGCGGCGCTCATGCGGCTCGTCGAGCCCGAGTCCGGAAATATCAGGATCAACGGTGTGGACATCGCCGACCTGGACTCCGACGACGTGCGGGCCATGATGACCGGCCTCACGCAGGACCCGTACCTCTTCCGTACCTCGCTCCGCGACAACCTGCGCCTGGCGGGCCCGGAGGCCGACGACGAGCGGCTCGCGCGGGCCGTGCGGGACGCGCGGCTGGAGCACTGGGTGGAGCGCACCGGCTGGGACGCCGAGCTGGGCGAGGACGGCAGCACCGTGTCCGGCGGCCAGCTCCAGCGGCTGGCGCTGGCCAGGGCGCTGCTGTTCGACCCGCCCGTGCTGCTGCTGGACGAGCCGGCCGAGGCGCTGGACGAGGAGACGGCCGACGAGCTGATGGCCGACCTGCTCGACGTCACGCACGACCGGACCACGCTGCTCGTCACCCACCGCCTCAAGGGGCTGGAGCAGGTGGACGAGATCGTGGTGCTGGAGGACGGCCGCGTGATCCAGCGCGGCGCCCACGACGACCTGGTCTCCCGGCCCGGCTACTACCGGGATCTGTGGGAGTCGGAGGTGCTCACCCGGCGTTAGGGAACTCCGCGGGCCCGCCGCCCGTTGTACGGGCATGGCAAACTGGTTTACAGTACAAACCAGTTTGGTGTTCCGAGGAGTTTGCGATGACAGACGACGGCGAGCGGGCCTCCTCCCCCGAGGAGACGCTCCGGCTGATCGAGCGGCAGCGCGCCGCCGCGGTGAAGGCGCTGAACGGCGACCCGCTGCTGCTCTACACGCCGTGGGGCGTCGCCTGGCTGCTCGGTTTCGGGGCGTTCTTCCTGCACTACGGGCTGCACGGCGTGCCCTACGCGCCCATCACCTGGCAGCTCGCGCTGGGCATCCTCCTCGCCGCGCAGCTGGTGGCGGGCGCGTTCATGGCGACCGGGCTCGTCAGGTTGAGCTCCGCCATCCGCGGTGAGAGCTCGGCCAAGGGCATGATGTATGGCTACGCCTGGTTCGTCGGCATGGTGCTGATGACCGTGATCAACATCCGGTTCAGCTCCATGCTGCCCCCTGAGGAGAGGGGCCTGATGTGGTCGGGCGTGTCGCTGCTCGTGGTGGCCGTGCTCTACATGGCCTGCGGCGCCCTCTACACGCAGTGGCCGATGTTCTTCATGGGGGTGTGGGTCGCCGCCGTCAACGGCCTGGGCGTCATCCTGGGGCCGGGCTGGCACGCGCTGCTCACCGCAGTCCTCCTCGGCGGCGGCCAGATCGTCACCGGGATCCTGCTGCGGCGGCGCGCATGACCTCCGGCGACGCCGCGCCCGAGCTCGACCCGGTCATCCACGCCCAGGCCAGGCTGAGGGTGATGGTCACGCTCAGCGCCCTCGGCGAGGGCGACGAGATCGCCTTCCCCTCACTCAAGGACCTGCTCGGCATGACCGCGGGCAACCTGTCCGTCCATCTGACCAAGCTCGAAGAAGCGGGCTACGTGCGCATCACCAAGACCCACAGGGGCCGCACCCCCGTCACCTACGTCTCGATGACCACGCGGGGGCGGCTCGCGCTCGAGGACTACACCAAGGCCATCCGTTCCCTACTGGACTCCGCAGGAGGAAATCCATGACAGTCCTCGCCAGAACGGTCGAGGCCACCCGGCGCTACGGCGACGTGGTCGCGCTCGACCGGGTCTCCGTCGAGATCCGGGCCGGCGAGCTGGTGGGCCTGCTGGGCCCCAACGGCGCGGGCAAGTCCACGCTGATGAACCTGTTCGTGGGGCTGCGCCGGCCCACTTCCGGCACGGTCGAGCTGCTCGGCGGCTCGCCGTCCGACCCGGCTGTGCGGCGCGGCATCGGCGTCACCCCGCAGGAGACCGGGCTGCCCGAGGTGCTGCGGGTGGGCGAGGTCGTGGACTTCGTCTCCTCCCACTTCCCGAAGCCGGTGGCCAAGGCCGAGCTGCTGGACAGGTTCGGCCTGGGCGAGCTGGTCAAGCGGCAGATCGGCGGCCTGTCCGGCGGCCAGAAGCGGCGGCTGGCCGTGGCGCTGGCGTTCGCCGGCGACCCGAGACTGGTGTTCCTGGACGAGCCGACCACCGGGCTGGACGTCGAGGCCAGGCGTACGCTGTGGGACGGCATCAGGGCCTTCCACGAGGGCGGCGGCACCATCCTGCTGACCAGCCACTACCTGGAGGAGATCGAGGCGCTGGCGGAGCGGGTGGTGGTCGTCGGCCACGGCCGCGTGCTCGCCGACGACACCGTGGCGGCCGTGCGTGACGTGGTCGGCGCGCGGCGGGTCTCGTTCGACGCGGGCGAGCTGCCGGAGCTGCCCGGCGTGGCCGGCGTCCAGCGCGAGGGCGGCCGGGTCCACCTGGTGACCCCCGACCCCGACCGGCTCGTGGTCGAGCTGGTGCGCAGCGGCACGCCGTTCTCGGGCCTGGAGATCAGGCCCACCTCCCTGGAGGAGGCCTTCCTGACCATCACCGCCGCGAAGGAGCACGCCCATGCCTAGCCTCGTCCTGGCCCACACCCGCTATCAGGTCATCGAGCAGATCCGGGTGCCGATCGGCCTGCTGGCCAGCGGGCTGTTCCCGGCCATCGCGATGCTGGCGTTCGCGGTGCCGTTCGTCGGCGACGACCCGGTGGCCTCGACCCTGTCGATGGGCTCGATGATGCTGGTGGGCGCCATGTCGGCGGCGCTGATGGGGCTGTCGATCTCGGTGGCGATGGACCGCGAGCAGCCGTTCAACCCCTACCTGCGCACGCTCCCCGCGGGGCCGTTCCCGCACTTCGCCGGGCGGATCCTCACCACGACGGCGCTCATGGTGGTCTCGACGTTCCCCGTCATCCTGGTGGCGGGGCTGTTCACCGAGGCCGACCTCGCCCCGGCGCGGCTGGCCGCGATCGTGGGCGCGGCGCTGGCCGGGTCGCTGCCGTTCATGCTCATCGGGCTGTTCCTCGGGCTGGTGCTGCCGTCGAAGGCGGCGATCGCGGTGTCGCAGATCCTGTTCTTCCCGTTCGCGATCGTGGGCGGGCTGATGCTGCCGCCGCAGGTCATGCCCGAGTTCCTGACCGCGATCTCCCCGTACGTGCCGAGCCGGGGCGGCGGCGAGCTGGTCTGGTGGGCCGGCACCGGAGCCGCCCCGGACACTCTCGCGCTGGTGGTGCTGGCCGGGTGGACCGTGGTGGCCGGGGCCGCCGCCGCGTGGGCCTACCGGCGTGACGAGGGCCGCCGGTTCACCTGATCGGCCGGGATTTCCCGGTGAACGGAAGGGGGTGTGCCGCCGAGTCCGCAGCGATCTCGACGGCACACCCGTCCGTGTGGGGGTCCTGTTATTGCATTTCAGCGAGGGTGGCGGTGACGGTCTTCTCCGCGCCGTCCCTCATATATGTGATCTGAACCTGTTGGCCCGGTTTGAAACCTCTGATCTGCCCGACGACGTCATCTCCGCCGTCGACGGCCTTGCCGTCGATCTTGGTGATGAGGTCGGCCGACTGCAGTCCGGCCTTCTCCGCGGGGCTTCCCGCGGTGATCTGCCGGACCAGCGCGCCGGGCACGTCGCCGGTGGCGTCGGTGACGCTCACGCCCAGGAACGCGTGGGTCACCTTGCCGGTGCTGATCAGCTGGTCGGACACGTGCTTGGCGGTGTTGATCGGGATCGCGAAGCCGAGGCCGATGCTGCCGTTGCTGCCCGCGGTGGCGATCGCCGTGTTGATGCCCACGACCTCCCCCGCGGCGTTGACCAGCGCGCCGCCCGAGTTGCCCGGGTTGATCGCGGCGTCGGTCTGGATGGCGCCGCCGATCGTGGAGACCGCGCCGCCGCCTCCGCGCTGCTGTTGCGGCCAGCCGGGCGGGGCCTGCTCCTGCTCGCCGCCGACGGTGAGCGTGCGGTCGAGCGCGCTGACGATGCCGAGGGTGACCGACCCGTCGAGGCCGAGCGGGCTGCCGAGGGCGAGCACGGAGTCGCCCACCTTGAGCTTGCCGCTGTCGCCGAGGGTGGCCGGGGACAGCCCCGACACGTCCTCGGCCCTGATCACGGCCAGGTCGGTGGCCGGGTCGGTGCCGACGACGGTGGCGGCGGCGGTCCTGCCGTCGCTGAACTTCACGCTCATCCGGCCGCCGCCCTGGCCGGCGCCCTCCACCACGTGGTTGTTGGTGAGGATCAGCCCGTCGGCGGTGAGGACCACTCCGGAGCCCTCGCCCGTCGAGCCCTGGATCATCACGACCGAGGGCTGCACCTTCTCCGCGACCTGCGCCACGCTGAGCGAGTTGGACGCCTGGCTGAACGTGGGGCTCGGGGCGCTGACGGTCGTCACGACGGGATCCTGGAACGCGGTGGCGACGGTGGCGCCCACTACGCCGCCGCCGACGGCCACGGCCGCCAGGGCCAGCCCGGCGATCGCCTTCCGCCCGGCCGTGAAGCCGGGCTTCTTCGGCGGAGGCGGAGGCGGAGGCACCGGCTGACCCATGATCATGGTGTCCCGCCGGGGGAAGCCCCCGGCGGAGGGCGGCGTGTCGCCGAACTGGCTCCAGCCGCCGGCGCCCTGCTCGCGAGGCTCGTTCGCGTTCATCGTCATCTCCCTCGAGTTCCTCTTACCCAAGGGTGCCGCAGCAGGCGTAAGTCCTGGTTAAGCCGATGATCGACGGCGGCTGAACTCGTAAACGACGACTTTATCCTCCCTGCTCGAAGCCCGTTGCCCGGCGCGGAAAAATCACTTCCCGTACTCGTCCTTGAGCAGCCGCTTGTAGAGCTTGCCCGTGGGATGCCGGGGCAGCTCCGCCCTGAAGTCGACCGACTTGGGACACTTGTAGTGAGCCAGCTGCGAACGGCAGTACTCGATCAGCTCCTTCTCCAGCTCCGGCCCCGCCTCGTCCATCGACACCGGCTGCACCACGGCCTTGACCTGCTCCCCCATCTCCTCGTCCGGCACGCCCAGCACGGCCACGTCGGCGACCTTGGGGTGCACGCACAGGACGTTCTCGGCCTCCTGCGGGTAGATGTTCACCCCGCCGGAGATGATCATGTACGAGCGGCGGTCGGTGAGATAGAGGAAGCCCTCCTCGTCCAGGTAGCCGATGTCGCCGAGGGTGGTCCAGCCGCGACCCCGGGGGTCCTGCACCGAGCGGGTCTTGTCCGGGTCGCCGTGGTACTCGAAGGCGGCGGCGCTCTCGAAGTAGATCGTGCCGTGCTCGCCCGGCGGCAGTTCCTCGCCCTCCTCGTCGCAGATGTGCACCGGGCCCAGCAGGGAACGGCCGACCGTGCCCTTGTGCTCCAGCCAGTCCTTCGATCCGACGTACAGGAAGCCGTTGCCCTCGGTGCCCGCGTAGTACTCGTGGATGATCGGGCCCCACCACTCGATCATCTTCTCCTTGACCGGGATCGGGCAGGGCGCGGCCGCGTGGATGGCGGCCTCCAGCGACGACAGGTCGTATCTCGCCCGGGTCTCCTCCGGCAGCTTGAGCATCTTGATGAACATGGTCGGCACCAGCTGCGAGTGCGTCACCCGGTACTTCTCGACCAGCCGCAGGTACTCCTCGGGGTCGAAGCGCTCCATGACCACGAGGGTGGCGCCGATGCGCTGGAACGTCATGCAGTAACGCAGCGGGGCCGCGTGGTAGAGCGGGGCGGGCGACAGGTAGACGCTGTCGGCCGACGGCGCGAACAGGAACTGGATGAGGCCGAACAGGGCGCCCGGCTCGGTCAGCGGCTCCAGCGCCAGGGCGGGCTTGACGCCCTTGGGCCTGCCGGTGGTGCCGGAGGAGTAGAGCATGTCGGTGCCCTGCACCTCGTCGTCGATCGGGGTGACCGGATGGTCCGCGACGGCTTCCTCGTACGACTGGAAGCCCTCGGCGGTGCCGTCGAGCATCAGCCGCAGCTCCACGCCCGGCGTGTCGGCGGTGATGGAGGTGGCGACCTCGGCGAGGGCGGCGCTGGAGACGAACACCCGGGCGCCGCAGTTGTCGACGATGTAGGCCAGCTCCTCGCGTTGCAGCCGCGAGCTGATCGCCGTGTAGTAGAGGCCGGACCGGTGCGCGGCCCAGGCGATGGCCAGGAAGAGCGGATGGTTGGGCAACATGAAGGCGATGTGGTCGCCCGGCCGCAGGCCCGCGGCGCGGAACAGGTGGGCCAGCCGGTTCGACTCCTCGTCGAGCTGGCGATAGGTGACGACCTGACCGGAGCCCGCCATGATCACAGCGGGCTTGTCGGGGGTGACGGCTGCGATGGCTCCCGGGTACATGACCGAACAGTATTCTGTTCTCGCCGGGAAACGCCAGCCTCCGCACAGGGCGAAGCCGCGACCTCGCCTTCGAGGCCGCGGCTCGCTGTCATGGATCAGACGGCGTGGTAGACGTCCTGCCAGCCGGAGTGCCAGCCCTTCGGGCCCCAGTGGTCGCCGCGGCTCACGTTCACGTAGATGTGAGCGACGTCCTTACCGGAGAACGAGAAGTGCTTCGGGTGCTTGTGGCAGTTCTTGAACCGCTCGAAGGAGGTGTCGCCGTCGTTGGTGACGACCTTGAAGGTCTCCCACGCGCACTTGTTCTTGCCCCACCACTTGTCGTTGTGGAGCTTGCTGTGGACGTCGAAGGTGTCGACGTGCTTCCACACCCACACACGCTTCTTGTCCTTCTTCTTCACCCACCAGCACTTCTTTTCCCCGTCGTGCCACTTGCAGACCTTCTTGGGGGTCCAGACGGTCTTCCAGTACCAGTGCTTGTAGGTCTTCTTCTCCACCTTCACATGACCCTCGGCCTTGGCGTTGTGGTCACTGGAGTGGTACGGGCCCCAGCTGTCGTAGGAGGCGGAGGCACTGGTCGTCGTCGTCGCGCTCGCCGCGGCGGGGGCGGCGACGGCCACCATGGAGGCGGCCGCGACGCCGATCAGGATTCGAGTTGCGAATCGCACTTGAGGGCTCCTCGGGAAGAGGTCGGTTCTGCTGTCGGGTCATTGATAAGCGGAACCGATTGCCCCCGGCTTGCAAGCCGCTTTAACGTCGCCTTATCCGGCGGCGGTCACCGAACCCGCGTACTTCTGCGCGATGAAGTCCTTCACCTTCTGGTCCTGGAGCAGTTTGCCCAACGTGACGATGTCCGGGTCCCGCTCCTGCCCGGCGGCGACGACCAGGCCGTTCACGTACGGGTTGTCCTCGCCCTTCTCCAGGGTCAGGGCGTCGGACGCGGGCTTGAGTCCGGCCTCCATGGCGTAGTTGCCGTTGATCACGGCCGCGTCCACGTCGTCCAGGGAGCGCGGCAGCTGCGCGGCCTCCAGCGGCTCGAACTTCAGGTTCTTCGGGTTGCCGGTGACGTCGCGCTCGGTGGCGGCGGTGCCCGCGCCCTCCTTGAGCGTCACCACGCCGTTGTCGGCGAGCAGCTTGAGCGCGCGGCCCAGGTTGGTGGCGTCGTTCGGCACGGCCACGGTGGCGCCGTCGGCCAGGCCGCCGAGCTCGGTCACCTTCTTGGAGTACAGGCCGAGCGGCTCCAGGTGGACCGGCGTGACGAAGGCCAGGTCGGTGCCCTTGGAGGCGTTGAAGTCGTCCAGGTACGGCTTGTGCTGGAAGAAGTTGGCGTCCAGCTTGCCCTCGCTGAGCTGGACGTTCGGCTGCACGTAGTCGGTGAACTCGACGATCTCCAGGTCCAGGCCGGCGGCCTGGGCGAGGTTCTCGTCGATGTAGGCGAGGATCTCGCCGTGCGGCACCGGGCTGGCGCCGACCTTGAGCGCGCCGTCCGGCTCGCTGGTCGCGGACTGCGACGCACCGCATGCGGCGAGCGACAGAGCCAGCGCAGCAGCACCCACTATTCGACCAAATTTCATGATCTTTCCTTTACTTGTGCGATAGACGCCGGGCGGCGTAGTCGCCCAGGCTCTGCATGAGTTGCACGATCACGACCAGCAGCACGACGGTCGCCACCATCACGCCGGTCTCGAACCGCTGGTAGCCGTACCGGATGGCCAGGTCGCCCAGCCCGCCTCCGCCGATGGTCCCGGCCATGGCCGTGTAGCCGATGAGCGCGACCACCGTCACCGTGATCCCGGCGACGATCCCGGGCAGCGCCTCGGGCAGCAGCACCTTGGCCACGACGGTGGCGCGGCCCGCCCCCATCGCCTGCGCGGCCTGGATCACGTCCCGGTCCACCTCGCGCAGCGAGGTCTCCACCAGCCGGGCGAAGAACGGCACGGCGCCGACGGTGAGCGGCACCACCACGGCGGCGGTCCCGATGGTGGTGCCGACGACCAGCCGGGTGAACGGGATGATGGCGATCATCAGCACGATGAACGGCAGCGACCGGCCCACGTTCACGACCATCCCGAGCACGGACTTAAGAGCGGGCAGCGGCCGCAGCCCGCCGCGGTCGAACACCACCAGCGCCACGCCCAGCGGCAGCCCGAGCAGCACGGTCAGCAGCGCCGACCAGCCGACCATGATCGCGGTCTCGACGGTGGCCTCCACCAGCAGGGGCGCCATCTCTTCCCAGGTCATGACACCTCCACCAGCAGCCCGCTCTCGCGGAGATAGTCGAGCGCGGCCGGAGCCTCGTCACCGGTGAGCGCGACCCGCAGCCGGCCGGCCGAGCCGCCGGCGATCTCCTCGATCGCGCCGCCCAGGATGCTCACGTCCACGTCGAACTTGCGCACCACCTCCGACACCAGCGGCCGCTGCGGGTCGCCGGTGAAGGTGAGCGTCACCGAGCCCGCGGGCGCGGGACCGGGCAGCGGGAAGATCTCCCGGGTGAGGCGCGAGCCGGGGGTCCTGATGAGGTCGGCGACGGCGCCCGACTCCTCGACGCGCCCGCCGGACATGATGGCGGCCGAGTCGCAGACGCTCTTGATGACGTCCATCTCGTGCGTGATGAGCAGGATCGTCAGGCCCAGCTCCGTGTTGAGCCGCTTCAGCAGGTCCAGGATCGACTGGGTGGTGGCAGGGTCGAGCGCGGAGGTGGCCTCGTCCGACAGCAGCACGGCCGGCTTGCCGGCGAGCGCCCTGGCGATGCCGACGCGCTGCTTCTGCCCGCCGGAGAGCTGGTGCGGGTGGTCGCGCTCGCGCCCGTTCAGCCCCACCAGCTCCAGCAGCTCGGCGACGCGGCGGCGGCGCTCCGCCCTGGGCACGCCCATGACCTCCAGCGGGAAGGCCACGTTGCCCGCCACGGTCCGCGAGGAGAGCAGCGCGAAATGCTGGTGGATCATGCCGATGCGGCGGCGGGCGCGGTTGAGGTCACGGCCGCCGAGCCCGGTGAGCTCCTGGCCGGCCACCCTCACCGTGCCGGAGTCGGGCCGTTCCAGCAGGTTGACGCAGCGCAGCAGCGTGCTCTTGCCGGCGCCGCTGCGCCCCACCACGCCGTAGACCTCGCCTTCGCGCACGCTCAGGTCCACGCCGTCCAGCGCGACGGTGCGGCCGTACGCCTTGCGCAGGCCGGAAACCTCGATCACGACACTTCCCCATGGCTGAAAGGCGGCCCATGGCCGCGGAGCTGGAAACGATCCCGTACGAGAGCCGGTCGCTCTATCGCGAACCCGGATGGAACGGCAGATGGCTCAGCCGGCGCAGCACGTAACAGGGCATGATCACGGGAAGACCTTCGAGGGAGGGCGGGCGGTTATCGGGCCTGGCGGGCGGTCATCCGCCCCATGCGCAGGCGACAACACCGGCCGGATCGGCGATGCTCGTGTCCCTCGGTCATGCTCATGCCAACGACGCCCCGCGGCGCGGCTATTCCTGACTCAGGGGGTGACGTCGCTCACTCGGTAGGGGTCGCGGAGCGGCTCGGCCCGCCGGGCGAAGTCGGCCTTGATCGCGCGCATGCGCGGGCCCGGCTCGTAGAAGCGTCCCTTGGTCTCCCCGTACGGCTGGAGCCAGCCCTTCGCGGCCAGCTCCCGCAGGTCGCGGGCGGCCTGCCCCTGGCTGAGCCCCTCGTCGGCCTGGTAGCGGCTCCGGCGCAGCCTGCGGTTGACGAACACCTCGTAAAGCGCGGACACGGAGCGGGTGTTGAGCCCGTCGGCGTCGACCCGCTCTTCGAGGAGCATCCAGATCTCCCCTGCCTGGGTGAGCCGCTGACGGACGCGCTGGGCCTGCATGTGGTGGGCACGCAGGCAGAACCGCACCCAGGAGTGGGTGTCGCCGTGCGGCCCCCACGCCCCGTGCTGCACTTCCCGGAGCGCGCGGTAGTAGTCGGTCGTGTTCTCGCCCGTGCCGAGCCATTCCTCGATCGAGGAGAATTCGGGCGTGAGAATCTGGTCGCGCCCCAGCACCAGGGTTTGCAGGGCCCGTGACATCCTGCCGTTCCCGTCACGCCAGGGGTGGATCGCCACCAGGTTGAAGTGCGACATGGCAGCCCGGACATAGCTCGGCGCGTCGAGATCTCCGGAGTTGAGCCAGTCGACGAGCTCGTCGAGCAGGCCGGGCACCTCCTCGACGTCCGGCCCCTCGTACACCACCTCGCCCGTCGCGGCACTGCGGACGTAGATGCCGCCCAGGCGCACCACCCCCGGGGTCTTGTCACGGTGGTGGCCGATCATCATGAAATTGAGCGCGTTGAGCAGGCCGATGTCGTAGCGGAACACCGGGGCCCTCGACAGGAGCTGGATATAGGTGAGCGCCTGCTGGTAGCCCGCGATCTCGCGCGCCACCTGACCTGACGCCTCCAGCGGGTCTTCACCGGACATGATCGACTCGATGTCCTCGACGCTGGCGTGGTAGCCCTCGATCGAGTTGGAGCCCTGGATCGCCCGCGCCCGCAGCTGGCGGCGCAACTGGCCGTCCCAGCGGTGGGTCTCGGCCAGCCGGTATTTGAGATCGCGGCGCATGTCCTCGATCTCCACCAGCACGGCCTTGTCGGCCGGCTCCAGCTCGGGCGTCCCGTACAGCATGGAACCATGGAAGCATGACCGAATCATTCGGTCAAATGAGCGGATGATTCGGTCATTTGGGAGATCTGTCGATCGAGGATGCGTATCGCGCGATCCGCCGTGAGGTGACCGAGCAACAGGTCGGAGGCCAGCCCGTCGGTCAGCGCCAGGAGGGCGTCCGCGGCCGTCGCGGGATCGGCGGTGAGCCCTTCCAGGCGCTCGGCCACCGCCGCGGACAGCAGGGCGCGGCCCTCCCGGTAGCGGGCGGCCATGGTGTCGTCGTTGAGCGCGCGGAAGAAGACCGCCACCCCGACCAGCGTCGCCGTCCGGGCCTCGGCGTCCAGCGGCAGCATCGCCAGGAGCAGGGCGCGCACCAGGTCGCGGGGCGTGGCGGACTCCATCCCCGCCAAGCTGCGCCCGAGGCGTTCCCTCAGCTGATCGCGCAGGCGGGCGGTCGCGTACAGGAGCATCTCGTCCTTGCTCGCGAAGTAGTGCTGGACCAGCCCGATGGACATGCCCGCCGCCGCGGCCACCTCGCGCATGCTGACCGCCTCCAGGCCGCGCGAGGCGGCGATGCCCCACAGCGCCTCGGTGATCTGCTCGCGCCGCTGCTCGTGGTCGACCTTCTTCGGCATCCGCCCGCCTTCCCGATTTTCGCCATATGATCGTACGACAAAGAACGCAATATGATCGTATGGCAAAGGAGGGTGAGATGCCGGAGATCGGCCGCTTCGCCACGCCCGCCGCGCGGGCGGCGTACGAGAAGGTCTATGACGAGACGCTGGCCGCGCTGCCGTCACCGGCCGGGACGCATGACGTGGCGACGCCGTTCGGGCGGGTGCGCGCGTACCGGTTCGGCGAGGGCGGCGGCACGCCGCTGGTGCTGCTGCACGGCAAGTCGGCGACCGGCGTCATGTGGCTGCCGAACCTCCCCGGGCTGGCCGCGGCCCGCCCCGTGTTCGTGCTCGACCTGCTCGGCGAGGGCGGCCGCAGCGAGCAGACCGCGCCGATCAAGGACGCCCGCGACCAGGCCGCCTGGCTGTCGGCCGCGCTCGACGGGCTCGGGATCGGCGCCGCCCACCTGGTCGGCATGTCGATCGGCGGCTGGCTGGCGTGCAACCAGGCCGTGCGGGATCCGCGCCGCGTGGCCTCGATCAGCCTGATCGACCCGGCCGGCACGCTGGCCCCGATACCGGCCGGGCTGATCCTGCGGACGATCCCGGTCATGCTGCCGTTCGTCTCGCGCTGGGCGCGGCCGCGCTTTCTCAGGTGGATCGACGGCACCGGCGGCGAGATCGCGCCGGACGACCCCGTGGCCCGGCTCATCTCCGCGACGATGGCGCACTACCGGCCCGCGCTCCCGCCTCCCGCGCGCTTCACCGACGAGCAGCTGCGCTCCATCACGGTGCCCGCGCTGGTGCTGGTGGCCGGGCGCAGCGTCATCCACGACCCGGCCCTGGCGATCCGGCGGGCGCGCGACCTCATCCCCGGCGTGCGCGCCGAGCTGTGGCCGGAGGCGACGCACTCGATCTCCGGCCACTTCGCGGCCGAGGTGAACGAGAGCGTGCTGGAGTTCACCGCCTCCCTCCCTTGAGACCTCCCCATACGGAAGACGCCCCGCCGGAGCGGGGCGTCCTCGTACGGGATCAGGCGGCGACGCTGCCGGCCACCTGAGCCGGGACGAGCGCGATGTCCAGGACCTCGCGCACGTCGCTGACCGCGTGGATGGTCAGCTCGTCGCGGACCTCCTGGGGCACGTCGTCCAGGTCCGGCTCGTTGCGCGCCGGGATGAGCACCGTGGAGATGCCCGCCCGGTGCGCCGCCAGCAGCTTCTGCTTGACGCCGCCGATCGGCAGCACCCGGCCGGTGAGCGAGATCTCGCCGGTCATCGCCACGTCCCCGCGGACCTGCCGGCCCGACAGCAGCGAGGCCAGCGCGGTCGTCAGCGTCACGCCCGCCGACGGGCCGTCCTTGGGCACGGCGCCCGCCGGGAAGTGGACGTGCACCGAGCGGTCCTTCAGCGCGGTGACCGGCAGCTCCAGCTCCGCGCCGTGGGAGCGCAGGTAGGACATCGCGATCCTGGCCGACTCCTTCATCACGTCGCCGAGCTGGCCGGTCAGGGTCAGGCCGGTCTCGCCGGTCTCCGGGTCGGCCAGCGACGCCTCCACGTAGAGCACGTCGCCGCCCGCGCCGGTGACCGCCAGGCCGGTGGCCACGCCCGGCACCGAGGTGCGCTGGGCGTTCTCCGGCAGCGACGACTCCGGCACGAACCTGGGCCTGCCCAGATAGGCGGTCAGGCCGTCGGCGCCGACCGTGACCGGGAGCTCGTCTCCGGCCGCGACCTTGCGCAGGATGCGGGCGACCGACCGCTCCAGGGAGCGGACGCCGGCCTCGCGGGTGTACTCGGTGGCCAGCCTGCGCAGCGCCTCGTCCTCGACGGTGACCTCCTCGGCCGTCAGGCCGGCCAGCCCGAGCTGGCGGGGCACCAGGTGGTCGCGGGCGATGGCGACCTTCTCGTCCTCGGTGTAGCCGTCGAGCGTGACGACCTCCATCCGGTCGAGCAGCGGGCCGGGGATCGCCTCCAGGACGTTGGCCGTGGCCAGGAAGAGCACGTCGCTCAGGTCGAGCTCGACCTCCAGGTAGTGGTCGCGGAACGTGTGGTTCTGCGCCGGGTCGAGCACCTCCAGCAGCGCGGCCGTCGGGTCGCCGCGGTAGTCGGCGCCGACCTTGTCGACCTCGTCGAGCAGCACGACCGGGTTCATCGAGCCGGCCTCGCGGACGGCGCGGACGATGCGGCCGGGCAGCGCGCCCACGTAGGTGCGCCGGTGGCCGCGGATCTCCGCCTCGTCGCGGACGCCGCCGAGCGCGACGCGGACGAACTTGCGGCCCATGGCGCGGGCGACCGACTCGCCGAGCGAGGTCTTGCCGACGCCGGGAGGGCCGGCCAGGGCGAGCACGGCGCCGCTGCGCCGGCCGCCCACCACGCCGAGCCCCTTCTCCTGGCGGCGCTTGCGCACGGCCAGGTGCTCGATGATGCGGTCCTTCACGTCGGACAGGCCCGTGTGGTCGGCGTCCAGCACCTCGCGGGCGCCGACGATGTCGTAGTTGTCCTCGGTACGCACGTTCCACGGCAGGTCGAGGACCGTGTCGAGCCAGGTGCGGATCCAGCCGGTCTCCGGGGACTGGTCGGAGGTCCGCTCCAGCTTGTCGACCTCCTTGAGTGCGGCCTCGCGCACCTTCCCGGGCAGGTCGGCCGCCTCGACGCGGGCGCGGTAGTCCTCCTCCTCGGTCTCGGCCGAGTCGCCGTTGAGCTCCTTCAGCTCCTTGCGGACGGCGGCGAGCTGCTGGCGCAGCAGGAACTCGCGCTGCTGCTTCTCCATGCCCTCCTGGACGTCCTTGCGGATCGTCTCGGCCACGTCCAGCTCGGCCAGGTGCTCGCGGGACCATTCGACCAGCTTGGCCAGCCGGTCGGCGGGATCGCCGGCCTCCAGCAGCTCCACCTTCTGGGCGGTGGACAGCCACGGGGTGTAGCCGGAGCTGTCGGCCAGCACCGAGGGGTCGTCGATCTGGTTGACCTGGTCGACCACCTGCCAGGCGCCGCGCTTCTGCAGGATGGTGGTGGCCAGGGCCTTGTACTCCTTGGCCAGCTCGGTGGCGCGCTCACCGGCGGGGACCGCGTCCACGGTCACGGCCTCCACCCACAGCGCCGCGCCGGGGCCGGTCGTGCCGGCGCCCATGCGCACCCGGTCGACGCCGCGGACCACGGCGGCGGGCTCGCCGCCGGGCAGCCGCCCGACCTGCTCGACGACGGCGCGCACGCCGACGGCGCCGTAGCGGCCGTCGATGCGGGGAACGAGGAGCACCTGGGGCTTGTTGCCACCGGATGCCTGGGCCGCGTCGATCGCGGCGCGCACCTCGGAGTCGGACAGGTCCAGGGGAACCACCATGCCCGGCAGCACGACGGCGTCGTCCAGCGGCAGAACCGGCAGGATCAAGCTCTCACTCATGCGAACTCCAAAGGGTTGAGTTATACCGACTCAATTCATCGGAGCCTCGTAATGTTCCCTTGCTTGCCGATGTTCGCTCAGAGCGAGCGTAATCATGTAAGCGATACCTAAGGGTGAGAGCGGATCAGACCTGGGTGCGACGCGCGGCGCGCACCCGGCTCGTAGTCTTCAACCGTGTTCTCGGCCGTGCTGCGCCCCATCCCTCTCGTGCTCTACAAGGGCGAGGCCGACCCGCCCACGCCCCGGTCCCGCCGGCTGGCCATGCCGGTGCCGCGCTGGCTCGGGCTGCTGCCGTTCCGCACGCTCGACCTGGTGCGGACGGCCGACGCGCTGCTGGCCCTCGTCCTGTTCCTGACCACCTACGACCGGGTCCTCCAGCATGACGGACGCCTGGCCGTCGCCTATCTGGCCGCGCTGGGGGTCGCGGTGCCGCTCGTGCTGCGCGACCGCAGGCCGCTGGCGGCCTGGCGCGCCTCGCTGGCCCTGCTGCCCGCCGGGCTCTGGGTCTCCTTCGAGCTGGGCATCGACTACGAGGACAACCCCTACACCCCGGAGATGGTGATCTCCTACCTGCTCGTGGCCTACTCGGTGGCGGTGCGCTGCGATCGGCGGATCACCGGCGCCGCCTGGGTGATCAGCGTGCTGGTGATGTGGATCGCCTTCCCCAACGGCATGCCGCTCGGGTCGGTCATCGTGGGCGCCGTCATGCTCCTCGGCTACAACGTCCGGGTGCGGCGCAGCGCCACCGAGCGGCTCGCCCTGGAGGAGCGCCGCAGCCAGGAGGCCATGGGCGCGCAGGCCGTGCTGGAGGAGCGCGCCCGCATCGCCCGCGAGCTGCACGACGTGGTGGCCCACCACATGTCGGTGATCGCGATCCAGGCCGAGGCGGTGCCGCTCAAGGCGGCGGGCGACCCAGCCCAGCTGGAGGCGGGGCTGGCCGGCATCCGCGCGCTGTCGCTGGAGGCGATCGCCCAGCTCCGGCAGGTGCTCGGCGTGCTGCGCGACGAGGAGGGCCGCACCGACACCGCCCCGCAGCCCGGCCTGGAGCAGGTGGACGACCTGGTGGCCAACGCGCGGGCGGCCGGGCTGTCCGTGCTGGTCAGGCGGCCCGAGTCGCTGGAGGGAGTGCCCCAGGCGGTGGGCATGTCCGCCTACCGGATCGTGCAGGAGTCGCTGAGCAACGCGATGCGCCACGCCCCCGGCGCGACCGTCGTGCTCGACATCGGCCGCGACGACCACGGCGTGCGCCTGCACATCACCAACGGCCCCGGCTCCTCCCCCGCCCACTCGCCGGGCGCCGGTCACGGGCTCGTCGGCATGCGTGAGCGGGCGGCGCTGCTCGGCGGCACACTGGAGGCGGGGCCGGTCCCGGTGGGAGGCTTCCAGGTGACCGCGGTGCTGCCGACCGGACGGGGTTCAGGGTGATACGGGTTCTGATCGCCGACGACCAGGGCATGGTGCGCACGGGCTTCACCGTGTTCCTGAGCTCCCAGCCCGACATCGTGGTCGTGGGCGAGGCGGCCGACGGGCGGGAGGCGATCGAGCGGGCCGCCGAGCTGGCGCCCGACGTGGTGCTGATGGACGTGCGGATGCCGGTGATGGACGGGCTGGAGGCCACCCGGCGGCTGTGCTCGCCCGGCTCGCGGTCCAAGGTGCTCATCCTGACCACGTTCGACCTCGACGACTACGTCTACGAGGCGCTGCGGGCCGGCGCCAGCGGGTTCCTGCTGAAGGACGCCTCGGCCGCCCAGCTCGCCGAGGCCGTCCGGGTGGTGGCGGCCGGCGACGCGCTCATCTCACCGGGCGTGACCAGGCGGCTCATCCACGAGTTCGCCCGGCTGGGGCCGCGGCCCGCGCCTTCGGCCGTCCGGCTGAGCCTGCTGACCGAGCGCGAGAGCGAGGTGCTCACGCTGGTCGCGCAGGCGCTGTCCAACCAGGAGATCGCGCGGAAGCTGGTGCTGGCCGAGCAGACGGTCAAGACGCACGTCGGGCGGGTGCTGATGAAGCTGGGGCTGCGCGACCGCGCTCAGGCGATCGTGTACGCCTACGAGACCGGGCTGGTGCGGCCGGGCGAGTGACGGGCCGGGGTTCCGGTCGTACAGTCGGCTGGTGGACCTGGTCAAGCTGTTCCATGACGTGGTGGAGACGGTGCCCGCGTACCGGGCGTTCCTGGCGGAGCACGACATCGACCCCGCCCAGATCCGGACATTTCAGGATTTTGTGGGCTTGCCGATGACAAGCAAGGACACGTACACGCGACGCCACCCGCTCCCTGACCTGTGCCGTCATGGGGTGATCGGTGACATCGTCGCGGTGTCGTCCGGGTCGACGGGTGAGCCCGCGTTCTGGCCGCGCACCGCCGCCGACGAGCACGCCGTCGCGGCCCGCTTCGAGGAGGTGTTCCGCGACTCCTTCGCCGCCCACGAGCGGCGCACGCTGGCGGTGGTCTGCTTCGCGCTCGGCACCTGGGTGGGCGGGCTGTTCACGCTCGCCTGCTGCCGCCGGCTGGCCGAGCTCGGCTACCCGGTGACGGTGGTGGCGCCGGGCGGCGACAAGCGGGAGATCCTGCGGGTGGTGCCCGAGCTGGCGCCGCACTTCGACCAGGTGGTGCTGCTCGGCTACCCGCCCTTCCTCAAGGACGTGATCGACGCCGGGCTGCCCTGGTCCCGCTGGCAGGTCAAGCTGGTCACCGCCGGCGAGGTCTTCAGCGAGGAGTGGCGCACGCTGGTGGCCTCCCGCGCCGGCATCGCCGATCCGGTGCGCGGGATCGCCTCCCTGTACGGGACGGCCGACGCGGGCGTGCTCGGCAACGAGACGCCGCTGTCGGTGGAGATCCGCCGCTTCCTGGCGGAGCGGCCGACGGTCGCGCGTGAGCTGTTCGGCGAGTCGCGGCTGCCCACGCTGGTCCAGTACGACCCGGGGGCGCGCTTCTTCGAGGAGCACGAGGGGACCCTGCTGTTCTCCGGCGACAACGGCATCCCGCTGATCCGCTACCACATCGCCGACGACGGCGGCCTGATCCCGTACGAGCGGATGCTGGCCTTCGTCCGCGACCACGGGCTGGAGCCGTCGGCGCCCGGCCCCGAACGGCCCTTCGCGTACGTCTTCGGACGCAGCCGCTTCACCGTGTCGTACTACGGGGCGAACGTGTACCCCGAGAACATCTCCGTGGGGCTGGAGCAGCCGGAGGTGGCCGGGCTGGTGACGGGCAAGTTCGTGATGGAGGTGGCGGAGGACGAGCGGCGCGACCGGCACCTGACGGTGACGGTGGAGCTGGCCCCCGGCGAGAAGCCGTCGGACGGCACGGCCGAGGCCGTGGGCGCGTCGATCCTGTCCCAGCTGCGGCGGCTCAACAGCGAGTTCGCCCACTACGTGCCGGAGGTGCGCCAGACGCCGGTGATCCGGCTGCGGGAGACCGGCGACCCTGACTACTTCCCCCCGGGGGCCAAGCACCGCTACACCCGCTGACTCCTCCGGAGGCCAAGCACCGCCACACCCGCTGACTCCCCCGGAGGCCAAGCACCGCCACACCCGCTGGCGTCCCGGAGGTGGCGGGCCCCACCCCTGACGCGGGGGCCGGCCGGTCATCCTTCCGGCGTCGCGATCCGACTCCGGTACTACCCGCAAGATCAGCCCGTGCGGTGACGCGGAATCCGGGTCCGGATCCGTACCTTCGACGCCATGCGATTCAGGCACGGGATCCTCGGCATGCTGGCGCTCGGCGCGCTGCTGGCCCCACCCGCCCAGTCCAGCGGACGGCTGGTCCGGGTCTACGGCGATGTGGCCACGGCCGACCGGGTGGCGGTCATCGTGCCGGGCGCCGACATCACGGCGGAGACCTTCGACACCGGCAGCCACCGGCCGGGCGGCTCGGCCCGCGCCCTCCTGGCCGAGGCGGCCGACCAGTCACCGGGCACGCGCCTGGCGGTCGTCGCCTGGCTGGGATACGACTCCCCACCGACCTGGAGCCTGAAGGTCATGACCGACTCATCGGCCGGTGAGGGCGCGCGGGCGCTCCGCGGCATGGTCACCGACCTCCGCCGCCGGACCGCGGCCCCGATCGCGCTCCTGTGCCACAGCTACGGCTCGGTGGTCTGCGCCGAAGCCGCCGCCTCCGGCCTCCCGATCGCGGATCTGGCCCTCGTCGCCAGCCCCGGCGTGGAGTTCCCCGCCGCCACGTTCAGCCCCGCGCGGGTCTGGGCCGGCCTGGGCTCGGACGACTGGATGAGGTTCGTCCCGAAGACCAAGCTGGGCCCCCTGGGTTTCGGCCAGGACCCGACGGACCCCGCCTACGGCGCCCGGCTGTTCGACGCGGGCGAGGCCGGCCACAGCGACTACTTCCGCCCCGGCTCCACGTCCCTCCGCAACCTCACCCGGATAGCTCTCGGCCACATTGAGGAGGTCGGCCGTCCTCCGCCCGGGAAGACGACCACTGGGCCATGACCCGCGCGATCACCTCTCCGGGCGCATGCGGCACCGTCCCCCGGACGGCCACCGCTTACATGCAGCGCTGTTCCGGCAGGCCACCGCTTGCCTCCGGCACATGCAGCGCCGTCCCCGACAGACCATCGCTTGCCTCCGGCACATGGAGCGCCGTCCCCCGGACGGCCATCGCTTGCATGCGGCGCTGTTCCGGCAGGCCACCGCTTGCCTCCGGCACACGCGGCACCGTTCCCGGCAGGCCACCACTGGAGGGTGCAGTCCTTACTCCGACCGGCCATGCTTGCTGTGCTCGCGGCCTCGATCCGAGTGAGCACGGCGATGAGTTGGAGTATGTCGGCCCACACCATGACCGATGCCGTCCTCGACGTCCGCATCATGACGGTTCGCTCGGCGAGATCGGGGGTCGACATCCTGCTGGCCGACTGGAGCGGCGTGCTTCTGCCGCACCTGCTCGCCGCACCCGATCCACGGGTGGTCACCGTCAGCAGTGAGGGGCAACGCTTCGCCCGCTTCGACCTGGACAACCTCAACGCCGAACGCCGCTACCGCACGGCGTTCGCCTATGTGCAGTCCAAGCGGGCCAACCTCTACTTCGCCGTCGAACTGCAGCGCCGGGCCGACGCCGCCCGGCTGAAGCTGCGCAGCATGGCCGTGGCGCCCGGGCTGACCCGCACCAACGTGCTCACCGGAGGCGCCGACGGCAGCAGAGAACGGCTGCATGCGACTCGTACGCGCCTGCTGGTCCGCGTCGCCTTCTTGCCCACTCTGGAGGGCGCGAAGACCTCCCTGTACGCGGCGACCGTGCCCGATCTGCCCGGCGGCAGCTACATCGTTCCGGACGGGCCGCTGCAACTGCGCGGCGAGCCGACTCCCCGTACTCGCGAGCGCGCCATCCACGACACCGCCACGGCCGCTCACCTCTGGCGGCTCCGAACGGCTGACCGGCGTCACCTATGTCCTGTCCGCCGCCGCGGCGACCCGCCTGCCGTAGTGTTCAACGCCGTTGAGTACGCCTACGGGACGTCTTCGCCGGGCCAGTTGCGGAGAACCCCTGAGGGTCGGCGGTGGGCCTGACGAGCCCGGTGAGCCCGCTGAGCCTGCTGAGCCCAGTAAGGCCGGTGAGCCCAGTAAGGCCGGTGAGCCCAGTAAGGCCGGTGAGCCCAGTAAGGCCAGACCCGGCGTCCGCAGCCGCCGGTACGCACCAGGGCGTCCCTACAGGTTCGTAGCCGCGGGCTCGTCGGGAAGCCGGGCGCGAAGGGCTTCCAGGTCGGGGAGGAACCAGAGCTCGTCGCCTCGGTTGGCTTCGCGTACCCAGTCCCTGAGGGCACCGCTGGAGGCCACGTATTCGGAGATGTCGCCGATGACGGCGACCTTGATGCGGTAGTTGGCGAACTTCTGGATGATCTCGCCGGCGACGCGGGTGCTGAGACGCCAGAAATCCTCGTGCAGCCTGCCTGCGGGGATGGCCACGAAGTGCGCGCGGTGATACCAGGCGTCGCCGATCAGGTCGAGGGCGTCGCGCTCCGTCCGCACCGGCGGGCCGTCCGCCTCACACAGCAGGACACCGGGCATCGGGGTGGCGGGGGCGGGATGGTCAGGCATGTGGGATCTCCAGGAGTAGGTCACGGCCGGTCACGGGCCGGGCAGGTCATGCGCCCAACGGGCGGGTCGGTGATGCGGCTAACGGACGGGGCTGTAATGCGACTAACGGACGGGTCGGTGGCCTGGCGGGCGGATCGATAATGCGCCTGGTGGGCTGGGCCGGTCGTGACGCCGGTCGGTCGGGGCTACTGCTTGACCAGGGCGTCGATCAGCCGGAGGACCTGGGCGGTCGCCTCGAGGTCGCCCAGGACGACGACTTTCAGCCGGCCGCGTTCCTCGTCGTACACGCATTCGGCGCGGACGCCGGTGGGCCGGCCGCCGAGCGAGGCCAGGAGCATGGTGCTGACCCGGTCCATCTCGGCACGGTCGATGCCGTCGATGTTGACGATGGCCGACGCCTCGGCGTGCCGACCGGCAGGGGGTGGGGCGATCGGCAGGCCGGTGAACGCCTCAAGGTCTTCGCGGGCGATCCGATACTGCTTGCCGATCTTTACGGCCTTCAACCGGCCGTCACGGACGTACGCGCGGACGGTCTTGACGTGCAGGTCGAGCAGGTTGGCCACCTGCTCGACGGTATATCGTTCCATATACTTCCTCAACCTACCCTATCCCAGGGAGTGATAGGGAATGGATCGCCGTTAGTGAAGAAGCTCTCGGGACCGGAGAGGCGGACGTACGTTGCCCGCATGGAACTGATCGAGCTGACCCCTCAGTTGCGTCTCCTCCGTTTCCCCGTCGGCAACGCCTACCTGTGGCACGAGCGCGACGCGCTGACCCAGATCGACACCGGCGTGGCGGGGTCGGGCAAGGACGTCGAAGGCGCGATCCGCTCCCTCGGCTTCACCCTCGCCGACCTGCGGCACGTGATCGTGACGCACGGGCACGACGACCACCACGGCGCGCTGGCGGAGATCGCGGCCGATGCCACCGTCATGGTCCACCGGGCCGACGCGCCGGTGGTGCGGGGAGAGGCCGCGCAGCAGACGCCGGAGCGGGCGGACATGCCCGAGTCGGAGCGGGAGATCTACGACAGCCTGCCTCCGATGCCTCCCGTGCCCGCGGCCCGGGTGGACCGGGAGCTGGAGGGCGGCGAGGTGATCGACTTCGGGGGCGGCACCGAGGTGATCCCCATTCCGGGACACACCGACGGCAGCATCGCGCTGCACCTGCCGGCGCACCGGCTGCTGTTCGCCGGCGACACCGTCGCGAACGTGAACGGGCAGGTCATCCTGGGCGTGTTCAACGCCGATCGGGCCAGGACGGCCGCGTCCTTCCGTCGGCTGGCCGACCTGGACCTGGGCCTGGTCTGCGTCGGGCACGGCGACCCGATTTCCGGCGACGCCTGCGCGAGGTCGCGGCCCGGCTCTGAGCCGCTAGCCGCCTCCGCGAGGCGGCGGCCCGGCTTTGAGCCGCATGCCGCCTTCGCCCCCCTGCGCGAGGTGACGGCCCAGCTCTCAGCCGCATACCGCCGCGCCTGCGCGAAAGTGGCGGCCCGGCTCTGAGACGTATGCGCGAGGGACGCCGCCCGTGATCCTGGTGCCCGGGGTTGAGCTGCGGGGAATGCCTGAGGCCGCCGGCTGTGCTGCTGCCTGGGGAGGTTCGCAATGGACGACGGGCACATCGAGCTCCGATCGGCGCGTGGCCGGTGGGTGCTGGCGGCGACCGTGCTGGGGTCGGGGCTGGCGATGCTCGACAGCACGGTGGTCAACGTGGCGCTGCCCTTCCTCGGCGCCGAGTTGGGGGCCGGCATGGCGGGCCTGCAGTGGACGGTGAACGCCTACACGCTCACGCTCGCCGGTCTGATCCTGCTGGGCGGCTCACTGGGCGACCGGTTCGGCAGGCGCCGGGTGTTCCTGATCGGGATGGTCTGGTTCGCGCTGGCGTCGGCGCTGTGCGCGGCGGCGCCGACGATCGAGTTCCTCATCGCGGCCCGCGCCCTGCAGGGGGTGGGTGGGGCGCTGCTCACGCCGGGCTCGCTGGCGATCATCCAGGCGTCGTTCTCCAAGGCGGACCGGCCGCGGGCGATCGGCGTCTGGTCGGGGCTGGGCGGGGTGGCGAGCGCGGTGGGGCCGCTGCTGGGCGGGGCGATGGTGCAGACGGCCGGCTGGCGGTGGGCGTTCCTGATCAACCTGCCGCTCGCGGCGCCGGCGCTGCTGGTGGCGGCCCGGCACGTGCCGGAGAGCAGGGACGAGCAGGCGGCGGGCCGTTTCGACGTGCTGGGGTCGGTGCTGGCCGCGCTGTCGCTGGCCGGGATCACGTACGGGCTGATCGAGCTGGACGCGCCGGTGCCGCTGGTCGCGGGCGTGGTGCTGGGAGCGGCGTTCGTGGTGCTGGAGTGGCGCCGGTCGCCGGACGCGCTGGTGCCGGTCGGCCTGTTCGCCGACCGGGTGTTCTCGGCGGTGAACGCGGTCACGCTCGTCATGTACGGGGCGATGGGCGTGGTGTTCTTCCTGCTGGCCGTGCAGTTGCAGGTGGTGTCGGGGTTCTCGCCGCTGGCGGCGGCGTCGGCGCTGCTGCCGGTGACCGTGCTGATGCTGCTGCTGTCGCCGCGCGCCGGCGAGCTGGCCAAGCGGCACGGGCCGCGCTGGCCGATGACGGGCGGGATCCTGCTGGCTGGCGTGGGGTTCGTGCTCATGAGCACGATCGGCGCCGACGTGTCGTACGCGCTGGTCGTGCTTCCGGCGGTCACCGTGTTCGGGCTGGGGCTGTCGGCGGCGGTCGCGCCGCTGACCGCGACCGTGCTGGCCACCGCCGACGACCGTCACGCGGGCACCGCGAGCGGGATCAACAACGCGGTGGCGCGCACCGGCGGGCTGCTCGCGGTGGCCGCGGTGCCGCCCCTGGTGGGGCTGGTCGGGGACGCCTTCCGGAACCCGGCGGTGTTCGACGCGGGGTTCCGCCGGGCGATGCTGGTCAGCGCGGTGATGATGGGCGTGGCGGCGCTGGTGACGGCCGTCGCCGTCAGGGAGAACGTGCTCGACCCTCAGAAGGTGAAGGCCTGACTGCGGACGCTGTTGTCGAAGTTGGACTCCAGCAGCTCCGGCTCCCCGACGGTGCGGATGCCGGGCAGCCTCGTCAGCAGCGTCCTGAACATGGTGCGCAGCTCCTGCCTGGCCAGGTTGGCGCCGAGGCAGAAGTGAGGGCCGGGGCCGCCGAAGCCGACGTGCGGCTTGGTGTCGCGGGTGATGTCGAACCGGTCGGGGTCGGGGAAGACGGACTCGTCGCGGTTGGCCGAGCCGTAGAAGAGCACGACCTTGTCGCCCTTCTTCAGCTCCAGCCCGCGCAGCGAGTAGTCCTGCGTGAGCGTGCGCCGGAACTGCATGATCGGCGAGACGTGGCGCACCATCTCCTCGATGGTGTTGCCGATGTGCGCGTCGAAGTCGCTCATGAGCAGCTCGCGCTGCGCCGGGTTGTCGGTGAGCAGCTTGATGCCGTGGGCCATGGTGTTGCGCGCGGTCTCGTTGCCGGCGACCAGCAGCAGCGCGAAGAACGAGCCGAGCTCGCGGTAGGTGAGCTTCTCGCCGTCGGGGTTGGCGGTGACCAGGAGGGAGACCAGGTCGCCCTTGGGGTCGGCGGCGCGTTCGTGGCCCAGCTTGATCACCATGCGCTGGAGGGCGAGCAGGGCCAGCATGTTCTGCCCGGCCATCTGGACGGTGCGGGCCAGGCTGGGCCGGATGCCGGTGTAGGCGGTGGAGATGTCGACGTGCTTGTGGACCCGTTCGCGCCACTCTTGCGGGATGTCGAGCATGTCGCAGATGACGTGGATGGGCAGCCGGGCGGCGACTTGCTGGACGAAGTCGCGCGGCCCCTGCGCGACGGCGTCGTCGACGATGCGCCCGCAGGCCGACTCGATGTCGGACTGCAGCCCCGCGAGCATCTTGGGGCTGAACGAGCGGGTCACGATGCGGCGCAGCCGGGCGTGTCGCGGGTCGTCCATGTTGACCATCGACTCGCCGAACACCTGCTTGACCCAGCCGGGCGGCTCGGGGTTGGTGACGGCCGGCTCGCTGGAGAAGACCTTGGCGTTGCGGCTGGCCTCGACCACGTCGGCGTGGCGCACCAGGGCGTAGAAGCCGGCGCCGGAGCGCAGGAACGGCACCTTCTTCTCCGGGAAGAACACCGGATGGTCCAGCTGCCGGAGCCGGGCGAACGCCTCGTGCCGCTCCTTGAGCGGCCTGCGCCAGAAGTCAAGATCAGCGAGGTCGATGTCCACGTGCCTATCCTGGCACGTTCCCGGGGCGTTCAATCCGGGTTCGGCTGGGCGCGACATGACTTGAGGTGTGAATGTTCTGCTCTCCGCGTGCCTGATTCTTCCCCTCGTCACCGGTACGGGCGCGGCGCTCCCGGCGTGTTCCGGCGCCCCCTCCGACTTCGACGGCGACGGCCGTCCGGACCTGGCCGTGGCCGCCCCGTACGACGACCGGCGGTCCGGTTCCGTGACCATCCTGTACGGGTCGGGACGCGAACAGCGGCTGGCCCAGGACGAGCCCGAGCCGGGTGACGCGTTCGGCGCGTCGCTGGCCGTGGGCCACTTCGACGGCGACCGGTGCGCCGACCTGGCGGTGGGGGTGCCGGACGAGTTCCTCGGCGACCGGGTGCCCGGCGCGGACGGGAACGGGGTGGTGCGGCTCTACCACGGCTCCCCCGGCGGGCTGCGGCCCGGCGAGGAGCTGTCGCTGGACGAACCGTCGAGCGACCGGTTCGGGGCGTCGCTGGCCGCCGGCGACTTCGACGGCGACGGCCGGGACGAGCTGGCCGTGGGCGCTCCCGGGCGCGGCCGGGGCGGCGGGGTGACGGTGTACTGGATGAAGGGGCGCGAACCGTACCCGATCACCCAGCGCACCGGCTGGGTGCGGCAGGCGGCGCGATCCACCGACGGGTGGGGAGAGACGCTCGCCGCGGGCGACTTCGACGGCGACGGGCGCGACGAGCTGGTGGTGGGCGCGCCCGCCGACACGGTCACGAAGGACGGCCAGGGCTCGGTCACCGTGCTGGACCCGCGCCGGCGGCGGGCGCTGCGGCTGACCCAGAGCTCGCCGGGGGTCGCGGGCTCGGCGGAGAAGTGGGACGCGTTCGGCGCGGCGCTGGCGACCGGCGACTTCGACGGCGACGGGCGCGACGACCTGGCCATCGGCGTCCCTGGCGAGGGGCTCACCGCCGGGCAGCGGGCGATGGACTACGGCGACGGCGCCCTGCACGTGGTGTACGGGACCCGGAACGGGCTGCGCGGCGCCCGGTCGGAGATGTGGACGCAGCGGCTGCTGAAGGGCGAGCCGCGCTACTACGACCGGTTCGGGGCGTCGCTGGCGGCGGGCGACCTCGACGGCGACGGGGACGACGAGCTGGCGGTGGGGGTGCCCGGCGAGGACTCGGTGCAGGTGATGCCGGGCTCGCCGCGGGGCGGCCTGTCCCGGTACGGGGACGTACGGATCAAGGAGAAGGGCAGCACGGTGTCGGTGCTGCCCGCGCCGGGCGGGGGGCCCGCCACGCTGGTGGTGGCCGCGCCGGGCAGGGGCGTCGTGACGTCCCTGCCCGGGAGGCGCGGCGAGAGGGCGGCGCCGCGGTTCGGCAGGGCGCGCGAGATGGGCTCCGGCGAGGGGTTGTACGGATACGCGCTGGGCGCCCGGTGACCGGCGGCCGCGGCGTTCAGGCGGACTCGGCCGGGATGGTGGTGCGGTGGGAGGTGCGGGCGGGGGCGCCGCGGCGGGAGACGTAGTCCAGGGTGCGGAAGTCGACCGACAGCTCGTCGCCCGTCAGCCGGGCCATGAGGTACCCGCGCCGCTGGTCCATGTACGAGATGTGCGGATTCTCCGCCAGGGACTCGGCGATCCAGGTGCGGTCGCGGTAGCCGTCGCCGTCGCTGGCGATCGAGGTGGCGATCAGTTCGCGGGCCACCACGGGCGCGTCCGGGTCGTCGAAGTCGGTCTTGAGGTCGGCCAGGTGGTGCATGTGGGCGTCGCCGGTGAGGACGACGGGGTTGGCGGTGCCGGACAGGGCGTTCAGCACGCGGGTGCGCTCGGGGGCGTAGCCGTCCCAGGAGTCGAGGTTGACGTCCCGTCCCGGGCCGGAGCGGAAGTCGCGGTGGGTCATCATGATCTGCTGGCCGAGCAGGTTCCAGCGGGTGCCGGAGCCCTGGAGGCCGTCCTCCAGCCAGCGCCACTGGCCGTCGCCGAGCAGGGTGCGCCCGGTGGACAGGCGCTCGTCGCAGCCGGAGCGCACGCCGTCGCCGCAGGCCTGGTCGTCGCGGAACTGCCGGGTGTCGAGCAGGTGGAAGCGGGCGAGCGAGCCCCAGGAGACGCGCCGGTTCACCTGGATGGCGGCGCCGCGCAGGCTGCCGCGGCGCAGCGGCATGTTCTCGTAGTAGGCGCGGAAGGCGGCGGCCCTGCGCCGGGCGAAGGCGGGGGCGCCGGTGCTGGAGACGGGGCCGGCCCAGTTGTTCTCCACCTCGTGGTCGTCGAACGCCACCAGCCAGGGGGCGGCGGCGTGCGCGGCCTGGAGGTCGTGGTCGCTCTTGTACTGGGCGTGCCGCAGCCGGTAGTCGGCCAGGGTGGCGCACTTGCCGGGGGTGTGGGTGCGGACCCGCTTCCCGGACAGCGCAGTGTAGCCGCTCGGCGCGTACTCGTACAGGTAGTCGCCGAGGAACACCACCAGGTCGGGCTCCTGCTCGGCCAGGCGCCGGTAGGCGGTGTAGAAGCCGTGCTCGAAATGGGCGCAGGCGGCGACGGCGAAGGCCAGCGGCGTCTCCACGCCGGCGTCGGGCGTGGTCCTGGTGCGGCCCTCGGGTGAGAGCCGGCCTTCGGCGCGGAAGCGGTAGAAGTACTCCCTGCCCGGGTCCAGGCCCTCGACCTCGACGTGCACGCTGTGGGCGTCGCGGGCGCGGGCGGTGACCGTACCGGAGGTGACGATCTCGGAGAAGCGCTCGTCGGCGGCGAGCTGCCAGCCGACGTCGACGTCGCGGGAGGGCATGCCGCCGAGGCCGGCGCCGCCGAGCGGGTCGGTGGCCAGGCGGGTCCAGAGCACGACCCCGTCGGGGGACGGGTCTCCGGAGGCGACGCCGAGGGTGAACGGGTCGGCTCTGAGCGTTCTGGGCGACGTGCCGGCCCGCGGGGCGAGGAGGCCCGCGGCGGCCGCGGTGAGGAAGGATCTGCGGTCCACGCTCCAGGTATGTCCGCACCCGCTGACCAGGCTGTGAAAGCGGCGTCAAAGGGGGATGAACAACACCCGTCGCCCTCCTCCGGCCCCCGGCTCACTCCAGGTGGGCGCGGAGGGCCGGGGCGCCGGTGTAGCGGACCGCCCGCATGCCGGCCGCGCGGGCTCCCTCGACGTTGTCCTCGCGGTCGTCGACGAAGAGCACGTCGGCGGGATCGGCCGCGAGCTCGGCGGCGACGTGCTCGTAGATCCGCCGGTCGGGTTTGACCAGGCCGAGCCGGGCGCTGTAGAAGCGGTGCGGGATGGCGGCGATCCAGGGCAGCTCGTCCAGGGCGTCGGCGACGCAGGCGGGCGCGTTCGACAGCAGGGCGACGTCGCGGCCCTGCTCCAGCAGCTCGCGCAGGATCGCCAGGGAGCCCTCGTCGGGGTGCGACCAGCTGGCCGCGTCCATGGCGATCAGCCGGTCGAGCTCGGCCGCGGACAGGGGCCGGCCCGCGGCCTTCGCCCAGTACTCGGCCGGGCCGAGGGCGCCCCGGTCGAACTCCAGCCGGTGCGCCCAGTATTCACGCAGGAACTCGGCCGGGTCGGCGCCGGCGGCACGGGCCATGGCCTCCGCCTCGGCGACCGGCTGGGCGAGGGACAGGACGTTGCCGTAGTCGAAGAGGATCCATCTCATCCGAGGAATGGTCGCAGATGCGGCCCGAGCGCCGGGCAGCCGAGGTACTTCTCGGCGGTGTGGAAGTCGATCCAGTCGAGGTTGACCAGCTCCTCGGCGTCGACGCCGGTGAAGCAGCCGGCCAGCGCGGGCGGGATGGCCGCGATGTCGTCCTTGTCGGCGATGTTCACCCAGCGCCGCACGCCCTTGGGCCGCTCGCCGCGGCCGTTGACCGGGGCGGGCAGCAGCCGCTCGAAGATCACCTCGCGCATGCCGAGCGGGCTGCCCAGCGTGATGAGCAGGTCCGTCTCCAGGTCGGGATAGGCCCAGAAGGTCTCGTACGTGACGACGCTGCCGAGAGAGTGGGCGATGACCACCCTGGGCCGGTTGCGGCGGATGGTGTCGGCGACCGCCCCCCTGACCCGCTCGCGCCTGCCCTGGTCGGTGAGGTACGCGGCGACCTCGGGGGCGAACAGCTCGGCGAACGCGGCCGACCGGCCCTCCAGCCGGGACAGCACCCAGGCGGTGAACGACCTCAGCGTGCCGGTGACGTACTCGCCGAAGCCGAGGTTCGCGGCCCAGCCCGCCGTCTCGCCGCGGGCGGCCCGCAGCGGGGCCGCGCGCGTTGCGGCGGGGTCGCGGAGCAGGTGGGAGAAGTACGCGACCTCGCTGAAGTACGTCCTGGCCGGGCCGCCGAGCGAGGCGTGCAGGTAGCGGTCCCACTTCTCGCGCATGGCCGTGGCCGCCCCGGCGGCGGACCCGCCCGCCCTGAGGTAGTAGTCGTACTTGCCGATGCCGTGCACGCCGACGATGCCTGCCGTCATGACTCCCCCAGGTGATGGATGCGCGATAGTGGCATACGCCGCTTGCGGGGCGCCGTCAACCCCGCGGAATCACGCACATACCGGGGATGTTGGGGGTATGACAGGAAATGTCGTTGCCCGGCACTCCCGCCCGTCTATACGTTGACCGTGCACAGAGGAAGGATCGTCATGCCCGCCACGCTGGTCGTCAACGACTCGGTCGTCATCCCCGACGCCGAGCTCGTCTGGCGTTTCTCCCGGTCCTCGGGCCCGGGCGGGCAGGGGGTCAACACCACCGACAGCCGGGTGGAGCTGACCTTCGACGTGGCGTCCAGTACGGCGCTGCCGCCCGCGCTGAAGGCCCGCGCCCTGGAGCGGCTCGGCTCGCCGACGATCACGATCGCCGCCTCCGAACACCGTTCCCAGCTCCGCAACAGGGAGGCCGCGCAGCAGCGGCTGGCGCAGCGGATCCGTGAGGCCATCGCGCCGCCGCCCAAGCGCAGGCGCCCCACCAAGCCGACCCGCGGCTCGGTCGAGCGCCGCCTGGCGGGCAAGAAGCAGCGCTCCGAGGTGAAGCGGCTGCGCCGCGATCTTTGATCAGACCGACAGCACCGGTTCGCGCAGGTGCGCCTGGCACAGCTGCCCGACCGTCTCGCACACCTGGGCGCGCAGGTCGCGGGCCCAGAGCCGGCCGTCGTCGTCGAAGTGCGGGCACACGGGCGAGATCACCAGCTCGGACCCGACGGCCACCGCCCCCGCGCCCAGCAGCTCCTTGTAGAGCTCGGCCTGCGCCCACATGGCGCCGCACGCGCGGGCGCTGGCGCACATGACGGCCACGTGCTTGCCGTCCAGCGCGCCGGCCCGCGCCATCCAGTCGAGGGCGTACTCCAGCTCCACCGGCAGCAGGCTGTGCTCGGGCGCGGTGAGCACCAGCGCGTCCGACTCCCCCACCAGCGCGAGCAGCTCGCGGACCACCGAAGGGGCCGGTCCCGGCTCGTGCGGGGGCACCTCGTGCAGGCGGGGCCACGCCTCGAGATCGGCGCCCGGCGGCAGTTCGCAGCGGATGGCGTCGAGGAGCCGGTTGACGTACGAACCCGCGTGGAGGCTGGCGGCGATCCCGATGATTTTCACCCACTGCTCCCCAAGGGGTCTTGTGTACGGCTGATGGGTCAGAAACCTGCCCGATGCCGTGGTTGTCCAAGACCATCCCTACGTCAAGAGGATGTACGTTTCGCCGGAGTGTCCCGAGGGCGGCGGAAGATCAGAATCAGCACGCGCAGGACGAGCACGGCGCTGATCACCAGCAGGTTGTAGCCGATGAGCTGGAACAGCGTCATGCCGAGCTCCTCGCTGGCCACCGGCCCGCCGTCGACGCCGAGCAGGATGACGGCCATCAGCCCGGCGGTCGCGCCGAGCACGGTGAGCAGCACCTGGTGCAGCAGCCCGGTCAGGAAGCCGCGGTCGCGCTCGTCGGCCAGCAGCCGGACGTTGAGGCCGAGCCTGCCGTGCTCGGCGGCGCTGGCGATGCGCTCCACGCGCCGCGGCAGGCGGCGCAGCATCGGCAGCAGGGCGGCCAGCTCCTGCGCGGCCGCCTCCTTGAGGTTGCCGCCGTCGAACTGCTCGGACAGGTAGCGGCCGGCGAAGGCGCGGGCCTCGCTCATCAGGTCGAAGCCGGGTGAGAGCCGCACCAGCGTGCCCTCCAGCGTCGCCAGCGCCCTGAAGACGGCGGCCACCTCGGGCGGGATCGAGAGCCCGTACGAAGAGACGATCTTGAACAGGTCGGTGAACATCCGCATGCTGTCGAGGCCCGGCCCCAGGTGCTTGGCCATGAACTGGCCGAGCGCCCGCTCCAGCGCCGGCTCGTCGATGTCCTCCGGCCTGGGCACCACCTCCAGCAGGGCGTCGGTCACCGCGAGCGGGTCCTGCCGGTTCATGGCGAGCAGGAAGCGCTGCAGCGCGGCGCGGGCGGAGGCGTCGAGGCGGCCGACGGAGCCGAAGTCGAGCAGGCCCAGCGTGCCGTCGTCGAGCAGCATGAGGTTGCCCGGATGCGGATCGGCGTGGAAGACGCCCTCGACGAGGATCTGCCGCAGCAGGCAGTCGAGCAGGTCGCGGGCCAGGCGGGGGCCCTGCTCGGGGGTGGCGGCGGTGACGGGCTTGCCGACCAGGCGCTGCATGACCAGGACCCGCTCGGTGCAGAGCGCGCCGACCGGGGTGGGATAGGTTACGCCGCCGCCGTCGGAGGCGGCGACGGCGGCCATGTTGGCGGCCTCGACGCGGAAGTCCAGCTCTTCCCTGATCGCCACCGCGAACCCCTCGGCCAGGTCGCGCACGCCGAGCCCGCGACCCCACCGGGTGCGCGACTCCAGGGTGACGGCCAAGCGGCGGACGATGTCGAGATCCCTGGCCACGGTGCGGCCGATGCCCGGCCGCCGCACCTTGACCACGACGTCCTCGCCGGTGCGCAGCCGGGCGGTGTAGGCCTGCGCGATCGAGGCGGCGGCGAGCGGCGTGCGGTCGAAGGCGGCGAACACCTCCTCGACGGGCCCGCCCAGCTCGGCGCGGAGCACCGGCTCGACGAGCTCCCACGGCTCGGCCGCCACCTGGTCCTGCAGCCGGCCCAGCTCCTCGATGAACTCGGGCGGCAGCAGGTCGCGCCGGGTCGACAGCACCTGCCCCAGCTTGACGAAGGTGACGCCGCCGTCGTCGAGCGCGAGCCGCAGCGAGCGGGCCAGCCGCACGGCGCCGGTGTGGTCCTCCGGCCGGTCGCCGCGCCCGCGCAGGTACGGGCCGAGCCCGTGCCTGACGGCGATCCGGGTGATCTCGGAGTAGCGCCTGGCCCGCGACAACCGGCCGCGCAGCGACCTGACCAGCTCCAGCGGCCCGGGGATCGACCCCGTGGGCACCAGCGCCTCGGCGACGACCAGGATGACCATCGGGATGAGCACGATGCACATCACGACCAGGATCAGCACCCACAGCGGGCCGAGGCCCACGTCCCGCGTGCCGTCCATCTGCGGAAAAGGGCTCAGGATCGGCGTGGTCAGCGGCCCGGCCAGCGAGAACGCCAGGAGGGCCGCCAGGAAGGTGCGCACCGCGCCGAACCGGACGCCGAGCAGACGCTGGGCGGCCGCGGCCAGCGCGATCACCATGACGATCGTGACGACCGCGACGACGAGCGTGACGGGGAGATCCATGGGGACGAATCATCCCATGCTGGATCAGCCTCTGGCTCGGGCCCTGCGCTCCTCGCGGCGGGCGACGAACCGGGCGGCCGTCTCGTCGGTCCTCTGCAGGAACTCCGACAGCTCCTCGCGGGCCCGCTCGCCCTCGGGGCCGAGGCCGGTCTTGTCGAACACGGACCACTGCCGCAGCACCGGCATGAGCACGTCGTCGAGGTGGAGGCGCAGGTCGTAGATGCCCTCGTGGGCGATGGTCATCGCCATGCGGGTGAAGCCGGCGATGTTGGAGCCGGGCATCTGGAAGGTGGTCACCACGTCGGTGACGGCCCGCATGGTCTGGTCGGGGTCGAGCTCGAAGGCCGCCTTGAGCAGGTTGCGGTAGAAGAGCATGTGGAGGTTCTCGTCGGCGGCGATGCGGGCGAGCAGGCGCTCGCAGCCCTCGTCGCCGGAGGCCGTGCCGGTGTTGCGGTGCGCGATGCGGGTCGCCAGCTCCTGGAAGGAGACGTAGGCGAGCTGCTGCAGCATCGTGCCGTAGTCGGTCATGAAGCCGCTCTGCATGTGGGCCATGCGGGCGCGCTCCAGCTTGACCGGGTCGACGGCGCGGGTCACGGTCAGGTAGTCGCGGATCGCGGTGCCGTGGCGATCCTCCTCGGCCGTCCAGCGGTGCACCCACGTGCCCCAGGCGCCGTCGCGGCCGAAGGTGGTGGCGATCTCGTGGTGGTAGCTGGGCAGGTTGTCCTCGGTCAGGAGGTTGACGATGAGCGACACGCGGGCCGGCTCGGGCAGCTTGGAGTCGCCCTCCTGCCAGGCCTCACCACCGTAGGGGCCGTCGAAGTCGCGCCCCTCGCTCCACGGAACGTACTCGTGGGGGAACCACTCCTTGGCCATCTTCTCGTGGCGGTCGAGCTCACCTGCCACGATCGGCTCGAGCTCGTGGAGCAGTTGCGTCTGCGTCATCGGCATGAAGGGATCCTCTCCTCCTCAAGGTTACGGCACCGTAGGTTAGGGTACCCCAGGGACGCCCAGGTGAAATATGGTGTCCTCATGCGACCCAGCGTCCGGGGCCTGCTCCTCGACGACGACGAGCACCTGGTGATCTTCCGCCGCACGGTGCCGGGCCGCGCCGTCTACTGGTCGGTGCCCGGCGGTCACGTCGAGCCCGGCGACGCCACGCTCGAACACACCCTCCGCCGCGAGCTGCTGGAGGAGCTGGGCGCGACGGTCTCGGCCGTGACGCCGCTGACCACGGTCAGCTATCCGTGGGAGGGCGGGGTGAAGACCCAGCACGTGTACGGGTGCCGCCTGGTGGCGATGGACCCCGCGCTGCGCCACGGGCCCGAGCTCGACGACCCGGGCCGGGGCGTCTACGAGGTGGAGCGGCTGCCGCTGGAGCGCGAGGAGATCACCTCCCGCCACGTGGTCCCCGAGGCGGTGGCCGCCTATCTGTCCGGCCACATCGAGGCGCTGCCCCGGCTCATCGAGGATCGTCCCCCCGCCGGCGCGGCCGTCAGCGACGGTCCTCGATCTCCCACAGATGGTCGATGACGTGCCAGGCGAGGCGGCGCCGGGCGTAGGCGGGCGGCCAGGCGGTCTCCACCGGCGGCCGCCACGGGCGCGAGAGCACCTCGGCCAGCTCGGCGCGGAGCGCGTCCACGTCGGCGCGTGACCGGTAGGGCTTGTGGCGCACCCCGACCTGCCGGGCGTAGGCGCGCTCGGAGTCCTGCAGGTGGTTCACCATCTTGGTCAGGTCGCGCCCGCCGCCGCGCGGCCCCTTGCGCAGCTCTTCCGGCGACTCCCCCGCGACCTCGTCGAAGAGCTCCCAGGCGGCCCGCAGCAGCGCCACCTCGCGCCGGGCGGTCTCCTCGCCGACCGGTTCCAGGTCCTGCTCCGGGACGGTCTCGGGAGCGCCGAAGTCGGTCGTCGTGCCGCCGCGCACGCGGGCGACGACCTCGGGCTCGCCGGGGTCGAAGGCCAGGCCGGCCCGCTCGGCGATCACGCGGTAGCGCGGGGCGTACTCCATCAGCCGGTCGATCGCGGCCTCCCCGCCCTTGGCCACACGGCACCAGCCGGGCCAGGCGAACGAGCAGGCGAAGACCTTCTTCGGCCCTTCTTCCAGGTAGATCCGGGTCATGGCGGCAAGCCTGCCACCCATACCTGTCAGTCTCCGGCAGGTTCCACCAGATCGACGAGGTCGGCGACCGAGTCGACGATGAGCGACGGACGGAAGGGGAAGCGGTCGACCTCGTGACGCTGGGTGACGCCGGTCAGCACGAGGATGGTGAACAGCCCGGCCTCCATGCCGCACACGATGTCGGTGTCCATCCGGTCGCCGATCATCGCGGTGGTCTCGCTGTGGCCGCCGATCTCGTTGAGCGCGCTGCGCATCATCCGCGGGTTGGGCTTGCCGACGAAGTACGGCTGCACCCCGGTGGCGCGAGTGATCATGGCCGCGACGGCGCCGCAGGCGGGCAGCGACCCCTCGGTGGACGGGCCGATCGGGTCCGGGTTGGTGGCGATGAACCGGGCGCCGCCCTCGATGAGCCTGATCGCGCGGGTGATCTGGGTGAAGCTGTAGGTGCGGGTCTCGCCCAGCACGACGTAGTCGGGGTCGAGGTCGGTGAGCACGTAACCGGCTCCGTGCAGGGCGGTGGTCAGCCCGGCCTCGCCGATGACGTAGGCGGAGCCGCCGGGCCGCTGGTCGTCCAGGAACTGGGCGGTGGCCAGCGCGGAGGTGTAGATGGACTCGGCGGGCACGTCGAGCCCGGCCGCGGCCAGCCGCACCGACAGGTCGCGCCGGGTGTAGATGGAGTTGTTGGTCAGCACCCGGAACCGCTTGGAGGAGTCGCTGAGCCGCTTGATGAAGGTGTCGGCGCCGGGCACCGGCCGCCCTTCGTGCACCAGGACCCCGTCCATGTCGGACAGCCAGAAGTCGATCCGCTTACGCTCGGTCACCGGATCATCCTAGCGAGTGCGGCATATCGACTTCTCAACCGGTGCATGAAGAATGTGACTCATGTCGTTCACCGAAGCCGCACAGGACATGCGGGACGAGCTCGTCCGGCTGCGCCACTCGCTGCACACCACGCCGGAGATCGGCCTGACGCTGCCCCGTACCCAGGAGAAGGTGCTGGCGGCCCTCGACGGGCTGCCCCTGGAGATCACCCTGGGCAAGGCGCTCAGCTCGGTGACCGCCGTCCTGCGGGGCGGCCGGCCGGGACCGGCCGTGCTGCTGCGCGGCGACATGGACGCGCTGCCCGTCGCCGAGCGCAACGACCTGCCGTACATCTCCCAGGTCGAGGGACGGATGCACGCGTGCGGGCACGACCTGCACACGACCATGCTGGCAGGCGCGGCGCACCTGCTGAGCGCGCGCCGCGAGGAGCTGGCCGGAGATGTGATCTTCATGTTCCAGCCGGGCGAGGAGGGGCAGCACGGCGCCAGGCACATGATCGAGGAGGGGGTGCTGGACGCCGCCGGCGACCGGCCGGTGGCCGCGTACGGGATGCATGTCGTCTCATCGATCCTGCCGGCGGGCGTGTTCGCCTCGCGGCCGGGGCCGATCATGTCGGCGGCCGACGTGTTCGAGGCCACGGTGAAGGGGCGCGGCGGGCACGGTTCCACCCCGCACCTGGCGCGTGACCCGATCCAGGCCGGGTGCGAGATGGTGACGGCGATGCAGACCACGGTCACCCGGACGTTCGACGCGTTCGACCCGGTGGTGGTGACCGTCGGCAGCTTCCACGGCGGGTCGGCCGACAACGTCATCCCGGACGAGGCAAGATTCGAGGCGACGGTCCGGACGTTCAGCGCGGGCAACCGGGCCCTGGCCAAGCGGCGCCTGGTCGAGGTGGTGGAGGCCATCGCGGCGGCGCACGACCTGAAGGTGGAGGCGTCGATCCGCATGGGCTATCCGGTGACGGTCAACGACGCCGCCGAGGCGGCGTTCGCGGGCGCGGCGGTGGACGAGCTGTTCGGTCCCGGCCGCTACGTCGTCGCGCCGAATCCGGCCATGGGGTCGGAGGACTTCTCGTACGTGCTGCAGGAGGTGCCGGGGACGTTCGTGTTCCTGGGCGCCTGCCCGCCCGGCCGCGACCCGGCGACCGCGCCCTACAACCACTCCCCCGAGGCGCTGTTCGACGACTCCGTGCTGCCCGACGGGGCGGCCCTGTACGCCTCGCTGGCCCACAGGCGTTTGGCGGCGGCCGATGCGGGCCTGGGCGGTTGACCGGCCGGGGCCTATCGCGTCCCGGCCGCTGGTCATGGTGGAGCGCCCGGTGCCCGAGCCGGGCCCGGGCGAGGTGCTGGTGCGGGTGGAGGTGTGCGGCGCCTGCCGCACCGACCTCCACCTGGCCGAGGGCGACCTGCCGCCCCACCGGCCGCTGACCACGCCCGGCCACCAGGTGGTCGGGCGGGTGGTGCGGCCCGACGGGAGCGACGGGGAGCGGGTCGGGGTGGCCTGGCTGCGCTCGACCTGCGGGAGGTGCCGCTACTGCCGGCGCGGTGTGGAGAACCTGTGCCCGGAGTCCACGTACACGGGCTGGGACGCCGACGGCGGCTTCGCCGACTACCTGACGGCGCCGCGCGACTACGTCTACCCGCTGCCTGACGACGTGCCGGCCGAGCGGCTGGCGCCGCTGCTGTGCGCGGGCATCATCGGCTACCGCGCGCTGCTCCGCAGCGACCTGCCCGAGGGCGGGCGGCTGGGCATCTACGGGTTCGGCGCGTCGGCCCATCTGACCGCGCAGGCGGCCATCGCCATGGGCGCGGTCGTGCACGTGGTCACCCGCGCCGCCCGTCACCGGGAGCTGGCGCTCGAACTGGGCGCGGCCTCGGCCGGGGACCGGCCGCCCGAGCCGCTCGACTCGGCCATCCTGTTCGCGCCGGTCGGCGACCTGGTGCCGCCCGCGCTGGAGGCGCTGGACCGGGGCGGCACGCTCGCCGTCGCCGGGATCCACCTGAGCGACATCCCGCCGCTTGACTACGACCGCCATCTCTTCCGGGAGCGGACGCTGCGCAGCGTCACGGCCAACACCCGGGCGGACGGGCGCGCGTACCTGGAGCTCGTGCGCGAGCACCCGCCGCAGGTCAGTAGCGTGGCATACACATTCGAAGAGGCCGGCAGGGCGCTCTCGGACATCGCGCGCGACCGGGTCAAGGGCGCCGCCGTCATTCTCGTGGGCTGACGAGCCCGAGGCCTGTGGAGACAAACGCCGTCACGAGCACCCATGAAGGAAAGTTACATTAGCCTCACAACCACTGGAGATTATTGACGCACTCACCGCCTGACCGTAGGGTCCGGTCAATCCCACAGATCCTCATCAGGTCCGAACTTCCCCGGAGCGGTACATGAAGCGACTAGCAGCTGTAGTGGCGTTGCTGGGCCTTACCGCCGTCACAGCAGCGTGCAGTGGCAGCGGCACCCCCACCAATCAGTCCTCTTCGGGCGGCGGTGGCGGCGGGCTCTTCACCACGATCGACGTGAACAGGCCGGGCATCGACGCGAGCGGCCCCGCGAACCCGTACAACCCGAAGGGCAACTCCTTCCTCGGGTACAACGCGATGAAGCTCGCATGGGTCAAGAACCACCTGACCGACCCGAACCAGTTCTACCCGGGCATCGCCGAGAGCTGGGAGATCGCCCCGGACAACTCCGCGATCACCATCAAGCTGCAGCCGAACAACAAGTGGTCCGACGGCAAGCCGGTGACCGCCGAGGACGTCAGGCTGTCCATCGGCATCGCCTACACGCAGGGCAGCACCGCCTTCGCGATCACCCCCGGCGCGGCGGGCGCGGCGGCCGACGTCGAGGTCGTCGACGACAAGACGGTCAAGGTCACGCAGGACATGACCAACCCCAGCAGCAAGTTCGCCCGCGGCGTGCTCGACACCTTCGTGGCCCCCGCGCACATCTGGGGCAGCGTGCTGCCGGCCGACTTCTGGGACAAGCTCAAGACCTCGCGCGGTGAGGGCGCGGACGCCGAGAAGGCCCGCGAGGAGATCACCGCCCTGGGCGAGAAGATCATCACCTTCGCCCCCGAGAAGGACGTCTCCGCCGGCCCCTTCATCCTGGAGCGGGTCAACCCCGGCGAGGCGCTGCTGGTGAAGAACAAGGAGTTCTACAACGCCGCCAACGTCGCCCCGGACCAGGTGAAGTTCCTCAACTACACCGGTAACGAGCAGATCTGGAACTACCTGATCTCCGGCAAGCTGGACCACGCGGGCTTCACCGCCGCCCCGGCCGACGTGATGAACCGGATCAAGCAGGCGCCCGGCACCAACATCATCAAGGGCTTCTCGCCGGTGGCCGTCGGCATGGCGTTCAACCAGACCAAGAAGCCGTACGACAACGTGCACGTGCGCCGCGGCCTGGCCTACCTGATCGACCGCGCCGAGGTCACCAAGGTCGCCTCGCCCGAGGGCGGCAACGCCGCGGTGACCACCTCCGGCATCCACCAGAAGCCGGCCCAGGAGTGGCTGGGCGCCGAGCTGAACAGCCTGGAGCCGTACAACCCCGACCCGGCCAAGGCCGAGGAGGAGTTCAAGCAGGCCGGGCTGCAGAAGAAGGACGGCAAGTGGGCGCTGGCAGACGGCAGCCCCTGGAAGGTCACCATGACCGCCCCGTCCGGCTTCTCCGACTGGATCTCCGCGCAGGAGAACATCAAGGGCCAGCTCGTCGAGGCGGGCGTGGACGCCGAGGTCGTCACCGTCGCCGACTACCCGCTGTACCTGGAGGAGATCGCGGCCGGCAAGTACGACGTCGGCTTCTGGCTGATCGCGCTCGGCCCCGCGCCGTACGACATCTACCAGCGTCTCTACGGCGCCTCCAACGGCTGGACCAACGTGGCCGGCAAGATCAAGCACGCCGAGCCGGGCAAGAGCGGCAACTGGATGGGCGGCGCGGAGAAGGTCGAGGTCGACGGCACCGAGATCAACCCGGGTGAGCTCACCGGCAAGCTGAACTCGGTCAGCGCCGAGGAGGCCAAGCCGATCATGCTCCAGCTGGCCAAGGCCGCCAACCAGGACCTGCCGGTCATCCAGCTGTGGGACTACGTGAACACCCAGTTCACCAACACGAGCCGGTTCACCGGCTTCCCCGAGCAGGAGAGCGACCTGCTTCGCCTGCCCGCCGGAGTCTGGATCCAGCTCGGCATGGTCAAGAAGACTCAGTAGGCATGACGGTCATCGCACGACGTCTCGCGGGCCACCTGGCCCGCGGGATCGTCATGATTCTCGTCGTCGCCACGATCAGCTTCTTCATCGTCCGCAACATCCCCGGCGACCCGGTGGCGGCGCGCTACCAGAAGCTGCTGGAGCAGGGCATGTCGCCGGAGGCGGCCGAGCGCGCCACGGCCGTGATGTACGGGTTCCTGCCCGAGGGCACGCTGTGGCAGCAGTACACGGACTACATGGCGGGCCTGTTCAGGTTCGACCTCGGCGTGTCCGTCACCCACCCCGGCTCCCCCGTGACCTCGGTGCTCGGCGAGGCCGCCAAGTGGACCGTTCTACCGGTGCTGGCCGGCACGCTGCTGAGCTTCCTGGTGGGCGTGATCATGGGCGTGTACGCGGCCATCAAGCGCTCCGGCAAGCTCGGCGACTTCCTGGCCATCTCCGGCTCGCTGCTGCACGGCGTGCCGCAGTACGTGCTGGCGCTGCTGATGGGCGCCATCTTCACGACGCTGATCCCGATCCTGCCGCAGGGCGGCACCGCCGACATCCTGTTCGAGCCCGGGTTCAACGCCGGCTACATCGGCTCGCTGATCGAGCACGCCACGCTGCCTGTCGTGACGTACGCGCTGGCCAGCTACGGAGGCTGGATCCTGGCCATGAAGTCGAGCGTGGTCACCGTGCTGGGCGACGACTTCATCCTGGCGGCCGAGCTGCGCGGGATGCGACGGTCGATCATCTTCAGGTACGTGGCGCGCAACGCGATCCTGCCGCTGTTCACGATCCTGGCGCTCTCGCTCGGCCTGCTGTTCGGTGGCGCGATCTTCATCGAGAAGATCTTCAACTACCCGGGGCTCGGGTTCCTGCTCATCGACAGCGTCGTCAACCGCGACTACGCGCTGATGGGCGGCGCGTTCCTGCTGATCACGGCGGCGATCATCGTGGCCAACATCCTGGCCGACCTGTTCTACACGGTCATCGACCCGCGGGTCCGCTCCGGTGAGGAGGCGTCGGCGTGAGCAGCGCGATCCTGGAGACCACCAGCACGGCGGCGACCATGCGCCGCAACTTCTGGCGCGGCGTCTGGCGGGTGATGAAGCGCAAGCCCAGCCGCCTGGTCGGCGCCGTCATCGTGCTCGGCTTCACGTTCATGGGCGTGTTCGGGCCGATGTTCTACCCCGAGGTGCTGCCGCGCGACACGAGCCAGCTGTACGCGCCGATGAGCGCCGAGCACTGGTTCGGCACCGACGGGCAGGGCCGCGACGTGCTCGCCCAGGTCATCACCGGCTCCCGGTACGTGCTGCTGAGCGCGCTGGTCACCGCGGTGATCACGGTCGTGCTCGGCACCGCGATCGGGCTGTTCTCCGGCTTCAAGCGGGGCCGCTGGGACACCGTGCTCATGCGGCTGACCGACATGAAGCTGACCATCCCCGGGCTGCCGCTGCTGCTCGTGCTCTCCACCGTGTGGTCGTTCGGCAGCGCGCTGGAGATGGGGCTGCTGCTGGGGCTGCTCGGCTGGGGCGGCGTGGCGCGGGCGGTGCGCTCGCAGACGCTGTCGCTGCGCGAGCGCGGCTTCATCGAGGCGGCGCGCGGGCTCGGCCTGTCCACCACCCACATCGTGGGCAAGGAGCTGCTGCCGAGCATGGCCCCGTACATCGCGATGAACATGCTCATCGCGGTCACCGGCGCCGTGTACGCGCAGGTGGGCCTGTTCTTCCTGGGCGTGCTCCCGTACGAGGCGGACAACTGGGGCGTCATGCTCAACCTGTCCGTGTTCGGCGGCGGGGCGCTGACCACGACCGCCGCGCTGCCGTACATGCTGGCGCCGCTGCTGGCGATCCTGCTGCTCACGCTCGGCATCGTGCTCGTGGTCGACGCCATGGACGAGATCTTCAACCCCCGGCTGCGTGAGGAGTAGGAGTGCCAGGACAAGCGCCGGGAGTGCGCATCGACGGCCTGACGGTCGTCTACAAGACACCCGCGGGCGAGCTGCCCGCCGTACGGGACGTGGCGCTGACGCTGGAGCCCGGTACGATCACCGGCATCGTCGGGGAGTCCGGCTCGGGCAAGTCGACGCTGGCGCTGTCGCTGCTGAACGCGGTGCAGCCGCCCGGCCGCATCGCGGCGGGCAGCGTGGACATCGACGGGCTCGGCGACGTGGTCGGGCTGCGCGGCGAGGAGCTGCGCAAGGCGCGCGGCAAGCACGTCGGGTACGTCTTCCAGGCCGCCCAGAACTCCCTCAACCCGCTCAAGACGGTCGGCAAGCAGGTGCTCGACCTGGGCCGCTCGCACGGCGTGGAGGACCTGCGCGGCCTGGTCCGCGACGCCAGGGAACTGCTCGGCCGGATGGGCCTGGACGGGGCGCGGGTGCTCGACTCGCACCAGCACGAGCTGTCGGGCGGCATGCGCCAGCGCGTCGGCATCATGCTGGCGCTGGTGCTCAACGCCCACCTGGTGGTGCTGGACGAGCCGACCACCGCGCTCGACATGATCACCCAGGCGAACATCCTGAAGATCGTCCGCGAGGTGCACGCCGAGCGCGGCCTCACCACGCTGGTGATCACCCACGACATCGGGGTGGTGGCCGAGGTCGCCGACCGGCTCGCGGTCATGTACGGCGGCAGGCTGGTCGAGCAGGGGCCGACCAGGCAGGTGCTCGGCGACCCCCGCCACCCCTACACCAAGGGCCTGATCAGGGCCATCCCCAGGCTGACCGGCGACATCGCCGAGGCGCGGGCGCTGCCCGGCCGGCCGCCGACGCTGACGACCGTGCCCGAGCGGGGCTGCGTGTTCAGGGACCGGTGCGAGCTGCGGATGGACGTCTGCGACACCGACGACCCCGCGGCCGTCGCGCACGGGGACCGGATCGTGGCCTGCCACGCGGTGAAGGTGAGGGAGCACGCGTGATCACCGGAGAAGGCATCGTCAAGACCTTCAAGCAGCGCGGCAACGTGCTCGGCGCACGCGAGGTGCGGGCGCTGCGCGGGGTGGACTTCGCCATCCCCAAGGGCGGCGCGGCCTCGTTCATCGGCGAGTCCGGGTGCGGCAAGACGACGCTGGGCCGGATCATCGCCGGCCTGGAGACCTACGACGAGGGCGAGCTGACGCTCGACGGCGTGCCCATGTCGTCGCTGAAGCCCAAGCAGCGCCAGCCGCACTTCCGCAAGATCCAGCTGATCCACCAGGACCCGTACTCGGCGCTGAACCCGACCCGCACCATCCACCAGACGCTGAACGCCCCGCTGACCCTGCGCGCCAAGCAGACCGGCCGGTCCAAGGCGTGGATCGAGGAGCGGGCCGCCGAGGTGCTGTCGATGGTCGGGCTCGACCCGGCCAGCGTGCTGGCCCGCTACCCGCATCAGCTGTCGGGCGGCATGCGGCAGCGCGTGGTCATCGCGCGGGCGCTGACCGTGGACCCGGAGATGCTGGTCGCCGACGAGGCCGTGTCGATGATCGACGTCTCGCTCCGGCTGGGCATCCTGGCGCTGCTGAAGGACCTGCGCGAGCGGCTCGGGGTGGCGGTGCTGTTCATCACCCACGACGTGGCCACCTCGCGCTACATCGGCGACGACGGCGAACTGTACGTGATCTACCGGGGTCAGGTCGTGGAGCGGGGGCCGGTGGACACGGTGATCGCCGACCCGGTGCATCCGTACACGCAGTCGCTGCTGTCGGCGATCCCGGTGCTGCACGGCCTGGAGCGGCCCGGCGAGCAGCCGGTGACGCCGGTGGAGTCGATGGAGGCCGGGCAGGACGAGTCGGGCTGCCTGTTCGCGCCGCGCTGCCCGTTCCGCGGCGAGCGCTGCGCGGACGAGCGCCCCCTGCTGCAGGTGACGGAGGGAATCCCGCAGGAGCACGCCTGCTTCTACCCGGAGCGGCGCAGCGTCGTGGCCCGCCCGATGAGCGAGGTGTGAGGTGACCTCCCACCCCACCGGCCCGGAGACAGGAGAGGTCCGGGTGCTGCGCAAGCTGCGCGGCGCCGATCTGGCGCGGGCCGCCGAGGTGGCGCGGGCGGCGCTCGTCCATGACGCGGAAGAGGCCGGGGCGCTGGTGGAGAGGCTGGCCGCGCCGCCGGCCAACCGCCGCTGGGCCGCGCTGGTGACCGGCGGCGGCCTCGCCATGGCGTCGATGTCCACCGCGGACCCGGCCGTCGGCCACGTCGACCTCATCGCCATACACCCCGATCACCAGGGCCTGGGCGGCGGCCGGGCGCTGCTGCGCGCGGCCGAGGAGTGGCTGCGCGGCCAGGGCGCCCGGCGGGTCCGCCTGGCCGGGAACCCGCCCTGCTACGCCTGGCCCGGCATCGACGTGCGCTACACGCCCGCCGCCTGCCTGGCCGAGAGCCTCGGCTACGAGCTCGACCGCACGGCCTGGAACATGACCGCAGACCTGGACACCGGCCTGGACACCGACCTTGACGTGCGGGCCGACGTGGAGCGCCTGGCCAAGATCGGCATCGAGGTCCGCGCGGCCGGCGGCGACCGGGAGCGGGTGGCGGAGTTCGCCCGCGAGCACTGGAACGACGCCTGGGCCTGGGAGGCCGTCAACGCCTCCGGCCTGCACTACGCCGAGCGCGACGGCCGCGTGCTGGCCTTCGCCGCCTGGGGCACCCGCCCGTCCTGGTTCGGGCCGATGGGCACCGCGCCCGAGGCCCGCGGCACCGGCCTGGGCCGGGTGCTGCTCCGGCTCTGCCTGGCCGACATGCGCGCGGCCGGGCAGCGGACCGCCCAGATCGGCTGGGTCGGCCCGCTGCGGTTCTACGCGCGCGCCGTCGGCGCCCGCGCCGAGCGCGTCTTCTGGCTGTACGGGCGCGAACTGGCGTGAAGTCAGCCGTAGAGGAGAGGTCCGTCAGGGGGAGCGGGCTCGGCGCACAGGCCGCGCGGATCCTCCCCGGCGTCCAGGCACCTGGTCAGGCTGCCGGACCCCCACAGGTGGTCCATGAACTGCTCCGGCCCCCGCCACTCCAGGTGCCCCGGGTAGAGCGTGCGCGCCACGTGCAGCATGCTCACCCCGGTCAGCACCGGCCGGAACGCCTCCGGGGCGTGCACGTGCAGCTGAACTCCCCGTACCGGGAGGCCGGCGTGCTTGTGGAAGGTGGGCGTGAACCACGTCTCCCTGAACCGCACGCCGGGCAGGCCGAGCGCGGCCAGCGCGGGGGCGAACCGCTCGTCGGCGTAGGGGGCGCCGACGAGCTCGAAGGGCCGGGTGGTGCCGCGGCCCTCGGAGAAGTTCGTGCCCTCGAACAGCCCGGTCCCCGGGTAGACGAGCGCGGTGTCGGGGGTGGGCATGTTGACCGACGGCATCACCCAGGGCAGGCCGGTGGCCGCGAACGTCATGTCGCGCCGCCAGCCCTCCATGGTGACCACGCGCAGGTCGGCGTCGAAGCCGAACAGCGTGGCCAGCTCCCCCGCGGTCCTGCCGTGGCGCAGCGGCAGCGGGAAGCGGCCCACGAAGCTGGCGAACGCCGGGTCGAGCGGCGGGCCCTCGGTGACGGTCCCGCCGAGCGGGTTCGGCCGGTCCAGCACGACGAACCGCAGGCCCAGCCGGGCGGCCGAGGCGAGCAGGTCGTACATCGTCCAGACGTAGGTGTAGAAGCGGGCTCCCACGTCCGCGATGTCGAACACCAGCGTGTCCACGCCGGAGCGCTCCACCAGCTCGTCCAGCGCCTCGCCCTCGGTCTTGTGCGTGTCGTATACCGGCAGCCCGGTCCTGGCGTCCACCGCGTCGCCCTCGCTGAAGCCGGCCTGCGCGGTGCCGCGGACGCCGTGCTCGGGACCGAACAGCGCCGTCAGCGGCACTCCGGCCGCCAGCAGCGCGTCCGCGGTGGGGGTCAGATCGGGCAGGACCCCGGTGGGGTTGGTGATGAGGCCGAGGCGCGTCCCGCCGGCCAGCGACGGATCCGCGGCCAGCCGTTCGGCTCCGGTGCGTACGTATGACATGAACCCATTGTCTGAAAGATATTTACAAGAGAGAAGTAGAGGGTGGAAATTAGCGTCATGATTGATCCGCTACCAGAGCCGTCCACCGAGCAGAGCGATCCCCGTTACAGCCAGATCGACCGGCTGCCGACGCTGCAGATCGCCCGACTGATGAACGAGGCCGACGCCGCGGTGCCGGCGGCCGTGGCCCTCGCCATCCCGGCCATCTCCGACGCGATCGACGCGATCGCCGAGCGGATGGGCAAGGGCGGCAGGCTGCTGTACGTCGGCGCGGGCACGTCGGGCCGGCTGGCCGTGCTGGACGCGTCCGAGTGCCCGCCGACCTTCGGCACCGACCCGGAGCTGGTCCAGGGCGTCATCGCGGGCGGTCATGAAGCGCTCACCCGCTCGGTCGAGGGCGCCGAGGACGACGCGGACGCGGGCGCCGCCGCCCTGGCGGAGCTGGAAGTGGGCCCCCTCGACTCGGTGGTGGGCGTCTCGGCCAGCGGGCGCGCCCCTTTCGTGCTGGGGGCGCTGGCGGAGGCGGGCCGCCGGGAGGCGCTCACCGTCAGCCTGTCGTGCAACGAGGGCGCGCCGCTGTCGGCCGCCGCCGAGCACCCGATCGAGGTCGTGGTGGGCCCCGAGGTGGTGACGGGCTCCACCCGGCTCAAGGCGGGGACGGCCCAGAAGCTGGTGCTCAACATGATCTCGACGATCTCGATGGTCCGGCTCGGCCGCACGTACGGCAACCAGATGATCGAGATGTCGGCGATGAACAGCAAGCTGGCCTCGCGCGCGGTGCGCATGGTCAGCGACATCACCGGGGCGGGCCACGAGGCGGCCGGCCGGGCGCTGGCCGAGGCGGGCGGGCAGGCCAAGGTGGCGGTGCTGATGATCAGGCACAAGCTGGACGCGGAGGGCGCCCGCGCGCTGCTGCGTTCCCACGGGGAGCGGCTCAGCGACGCGCTGAGCGGCTGACGGGGATCTGTCGACTCGGGGGTCCTGGGTTTGGGTTCATTCGACGTACGGGGGGCTAGAGGATGTCCGATCGGCTGGACGCGATCTTGGCGGAGGCCGTGCCGGGGGTGTGCCCGGCGGCTGTCGCGCTGATCGCCGTGGACGGCGCGGTCGTGGCGGCCTCGGCCGCCGGCGAGCTGGTGCGCTACCGGGACGCCGCGTTCACGCTCGCCGAGTACAGGCCGCCCGCGAGCCGCGAGGCCGTCTTCGACCTGGCCTCGATCAGCAAGCTGTTCACCACGGCCGCCGTCTTGTCGCTGGCCGAGGAGGGCGTGCTGGGCCTGGACGAGCCGGTGGCGGCCTGGCTGCCGGGCCGCGACCCGCGGATCACCCTGCGCCGCCTGCTGACGCACACGGCGGGTTTCCAGCCCACCCGCCGCATCGACCTGGAGCTCCCGGACGCCTCTCCGGCCGCGCGCATGGCGGCCATGGTCTCGACACCGGTGACCTCTCCGGTGGGCGGGCCGTACCTGTACTCGGACGTGGGCCTGGTGATGGCGGGCCGGGTGGCGGAACTGGCCTCCGGCATCCCCCTCGACCAACTGGTCCGCGCCCGCGTGACCGGCCCCCTGAACCTGACGGCCACGGGTTACCGCCCGGTCTTTAGCCCTCCCACCCAGCCCACGACCGACAGCGGGCCCCCGTACGAGATCGGCTCCCCCACTCACGGCGAGCCACCGTACGAGAAAGGCTCCCGCACTCGCGGTGGGCCGCTCCACGAGATCGGCTCCCCCACTCCGCCTGCGCCCGCGGGCGGGCTGTCTCAGGGGGCCGCTGACCTTTCACGGGTCGCCGCCACCGAGTGGAAGCCCGAGCGACCGGGGCCGGGCTGCGTGCGGGGTGAGGTGCACGACGAGACCTCGTACGCGCTCGGCGGGGTGGCGGGACACGCCGGCGTCTTCGGCACCGCGGACGACGTGCTGGCGCTCGGCGAGGCGCTCAGGCTGGGCGGCGGGGCGGCATTGCGCCCGGACACCGTGGCCGAGATGCTGCGCGACCAGGGCGTGACCGACGCGCCGTTCCGGCACGGGCTCGGCGTCCGCATCGGCGACCCGGGCATCGTCGGCCCGCTGGACGACGCGTTCGGCCACTCCGGCTTCACCGGCACCTCCCTGATCGTCTCCCCGTCCCGCCGGCTGACGGCGGTCCTCCTGACGAACGCCGTACACCCGGTACGCGGCCGCCCGGGCATCCGCGACATGCGCACCGCAGTCGCGACCGAAGCCCTGCGCCTGTCCTCCTAGACCCCACTCACCAACCCCGCACGCGCTACGCAGCCACCCGCAAGCCACGTACGAGTGTCGCGACCATGCGGACAACCGCCCCTCACCAACACCACGCCCCCCGCGAACCGCGCACGACGGTCGCGACCGCGACTATGACAGCGGTCGCCTTCGGGTGCCGGCCCGACCTGCTGCGCATGGCCAGGTCGCCGGGGCATGCCACGCCGTACGCCGCACGCGGCGAAGGTTCTGTCGGACCCGGCCTACCGCCCGCAAGATCGCCGCCGGCTGAACAAGGGCGAGAGCCTGCACGCGCTGCGCCCAGCAGGGCGCCATCTCCGAGTCGGCCTGGCCGCTCAGAGCCACGATCCAGAAGCCCTGACAGTCTCGGCCTCGTCCGCCCGGTCGAGGCCTGATGCCTACTCCCTTCGGGGTAACGCGTACAGCGAACGGTGCAAGGTCAAGTGACGATCAACGGACGACGCGCTCCCGCTGCGGCCCGGCCTAGCGTTTCTCCTCGAGATAGCCGGATGAGAACGGGAGGAATCGCCATGAGCAAGAGAGTGATGACTGCGATCGCCGGGCTGGGCTTGACAGCCGGTTTGCTGGGACTGGCCGGCGCGCCGGCTGGTGCCCAGGCCGGCACGGCCGGCGAGGCTGCCACCGCCGCGATGGCCGCGCCGAAGCCGCCGAAGGGCGCCAGGGCGGTGGTTCAGGTCAGCCCCAACCCCACCACCAAGCGCAGCCAGGAGGTGACGATCACCGGCCACTGCGGCGGCGGCAAGGGGCTCAAGGCCGTGCTCGCCGGGCTCGACAGGAAGCACCCGGTGTTGCAGAACATCCGCGTCGTCAAGGATGACCCGAAGGGATTCGTGGCCAAGGCAACCCTCCACCCCAAGATCGGTAACGGCGTCGGCCCCGTGTTCGTCGACTGTGGCGGCGAGGCAGGCGTGACCCTCTTGGTCACCCACGTCTGATCCGAACCTGCCCGACCCAGGCTGGGGATCCAGAACTTCCCCAGTCCTTGAGCCCGCCGGTCCACGCGACTACGGAAGCCGAACACCACGACGGCGTCGCCCATGTCACCACCTGGGCGACGCCGTCCGGTACGCCCCAGCCTCGTGTTACACCTGTCGCCCCTCGAGAAAGAGCCTCCGCATGGCCGAGCCGCCCCCACGGCGCGAACCCGCTCCTGTCCGGCACCTTGCCCGGATCACCGATATCACGCTCGCTGCCCTCACCTTGGTCTTCTTCGTCGCCGTAGCCCTCGCCACCGGGGTGCCAAACCCCTGGCAGGGCCCGATCCCCCTCGGGCTGCTTCTCGGAGCACTCCTGCTGGTCAGACACCGCTGGCCGATGACCGTGCTGCTGCTGTCGATCGGCGGGATCTTCGTCTATCACCTCACCGGACATTGGTCTCCCGCCGGTTGGATCTGGCCGGCCGCGGTCGCCTACTTCACCGCCGCCACCACACCGCGCGTGCGCTGGGTGGCCGCCATCGGCCTGGCCCAACTGGTCTACTCCGCGGTCGAATTCCGCTCGGTCCTGGACCGCAACCCGACCCACTACGTGCTCCACGTCGCGGGGGAAGGACTGCTCCTGGCGATCCTCGTCGCCGCGGGCCTCACCTACGCCGCCGCGATGCGCTGGCGCGAGCGGCTGCGCGAAACCGACAGCCGTGCGCACGCCGCCGAGGAACGGCTGCGCGTCTCGCACGAGGTTCACGACGTCATCGCCCACACGCTGGCCGTCGTCGGCGTGCAGCTCAATGTCGCCGCCGACGCGCTGGAGGAGGACCCGGCAGCGGCCGCCGCCGCGCTACGCCTGGCAAAGGATGTCAGGAACCGGGCGATGGCCGACCTCCGCTCCCTCATCACGATCTTGCGTGACAATCCCGGCGACACCGCGCCCCAGGCGGATCTGGCCTCCTTGGACACCCTCATCGCCGACGCCCGCACCGCCGGACTCGAGGTGACCCTCGACGAGCACGGCGACCGCGCGGCCGTCCCCGCCATTACCGCCATCGCCGTTCACCGTGTCGTACAGGAGTCCCTCGCCAACACGCTCAAGCACGCCGGGGCGAGCGAAGCCAAGGTGACGATCGGCTACCAGCCTCGCTCGATCATCGTCGAGATCACCGACAACGGCCGCAGCGTCCCGGGCGGCACCGATGTCACTGAAGGCCATGGCCTGGCCGGCATGCGCGAGCGGGTGAGCGCACTCGGGGGCGCACTCACCGCAGGACCTGTCCCCGGCGGCGGCTTCGCCGTGCGGGCCGACATCCCTGTGGCAGGCTCGACGGCATGACGATCAAGGTGCTCATCGCCGACGACCAGGCACTCGTACGGGCCGGCTTCCGCAGCCTGCTGGCCCGCTCCCGGGACATCACGGTCGTCGGCGAAGCCCTGGACGGCGACGAAGCCGTACGGCTGGCCGCGAGCACCCACCCCGACGTGATCCTCATGGACATCCGCATGCCGGGCACCGATGGGATCACCGCCACCCGCCGCATCGTCACCGACCCGGCCACTCTGGGCTGTCGCGTCGTCATCCTCACCACGTTCGACACCGACGAACACGTCTTCGCCGCCCTACGCGCCGGAGCCAGCGGCTTCCTCACCAAAGAGGTCGAACCCGCCGAACTTCGCCGGGCGGTCGCCGCCGTCGCCGGCGGAGACGCGCTCCTGTCTCCAGGCGTGACGCGGCGCGTCATCGAGCAGTTCGCCCACCGGCAGGACCTCACGCCCGGTGCGGGGCAGCGGCTGGCCGCCCTCACCTCCCGGGAACTGGAGACGGTCAAGCTCGTGGCGCTCGGACTCTCCAACAAAGAGATCGCCGAGCGCCTCGTCATCAGTCCGCTCACTGCCAAGACTCACATCACCAGGGCCATCGCCAAGCTGAACGTGCGCGACAGGGTCCAGTTGGTCATCCTGGCCTACGAGAGCGGCCTGATACGGCCCGGCGCCTGACATCGCCGTGCGACACAGCATACGAATTGGGCATGTTCGGGACGGCTAGGCGGACGGGGCGAGGGCCTCCAGGAGGTCCTCGGCGTGGCGCAGTGCCTCGTCAGGGGAGGCGGTGACGACGTGCGGGTCGAAGTTGAGGTCGTGGAAGAGGTCGGTCACGCCCTGCTCCGCCAGCCACGCGACATCGCTCCTGATCTCCTCCACGGTGCCCGTCAGCCGCCGCCGCTCCCCCGGCTCGGGCCGCACCCGGGTGACGCCCCGGCAGACGAACCGCAGCGACCCGGCGTCCCGCCCCGCCTCCGAGGCCGCCGCCTTCACCAGGGCGATGCGGCCGGCGATGCCCGACAGGTCCTCGCGGCTGGAGCTCACCCACCCGTCGGCCAGCCGCCCGGCCCTGCGCAGCGCCACCTCGGCCGTGCCGCCCAGCAGGATCGGCGGCGCCGGGGACGGCTTCGGGTCGGCGTACGACGGCGAGATCCGGTAGAACTCGCCCCGGTGCTCCACCACCTCGTCGCCCCACATCTTGCGCAGCACCTCGACGAACTCCTCGCCCCTGCGCCCGCGCCGCGCGAAGCCGACCCCGGCCGCCTCGAACTCCTCCTCCACCCACCCGAGCCCCAGCCCGGCCGTCAGCCTGCCGCCCGAGAGGGTCTGCAGGGTGGCGAGCTGCTTGGCCAGCGGCACCGGCTGCACGAACGCGTTCACCACCGCCACCCCGAGCCGGATCCGCTCGGTCACGCCGGCCAGGTAGGACAGCGTGATCAGCGGATCGTGCACGCTGCGATAGGTGGGCCCCATCTCGTGCCCCACCGGGTAGAGCATCCGCTGGAAGGTCCACAGCTCGTGGTATCCGAGCCGCTCCGCCCGGGTGGCGATCGTGCGCATGGCCTGCGGCGTGGCCCACGCCCCTGACTGGGGCACGGCGAATCCGATTCTCATGCCCCTAGTCTGACCGACCCGCACTCCTCCCCCAGAGGGGCTCATGACCTGGGAGGAGGATCGACACTCACGGTCCACCGGTGCGGCCATTGCGCGCATACTCCGTAGCGGCGTCCTGGGTCACGTCCACGGACGTGACCTTCGCCGTGAAAGCCGCAGGCTAGTCCCTTGGACGTCACCCTCGTTCCGGGCCTCCGGAGGCCACGCATGAACCGCATGACGAACCAAGACTCCAGCAGCAACGCGATCAGGATCGTCGGCAGAATCTGCGCGGCCGTGGCAAGAACGCTTCCGTCCTCATGTCACGTAATCGCGATCAAGCGGGTCAGCCCTCCACCACCCGGCGCAGCACGGACGGGCCAGGCGACATGTGCACCAGCCGCTGACCTTCATCACTGATCACCACCTCCTCCCGCTACGCCACGCGATCAGATGCCCCCAGCAACACAATGGGGTATGGGACGGAAGCCGCCACGGCGAACACCAATCCTGCGCACCGCACCACGCCCCTTCGCGCGAACCACCACACGACTCGCCGCTCGCCCCCGGCCGCGTCCGCGGCGGCGTGTCCGAGACGTCCGCTGGAACGTCCAAGCATGGGCCGCCGTCGCCACCGTCCTAGCTGGCCTCATGTCCATCCCCGCGCTCCTCATCTCCATGAACGCCTTAGAGATCAGCGAACAACAGCGGACCGACGCACTCGCGCAACGCGCTGAGGACAAGCGCGAGAAGGAGAGAGCCAAGGCCGAGGAAGAAGCCAACGCGAGAACGGCGTTCATCCGAAACTTCGATGTTTCGGGCGGCCCATCTGTCGGGGGAGCTCACTACAACATCCGCAACGCCAACCCTCGCCGAGCCCAGCTGTGGGTTAGGGCCACATCTTCAGACCTGGCTGAGGGGACGTACATCTACTCGGTCATGATCGATGCTTGCAGCGAGGCATCAGTCACCGTCCCCATTCCCTTTAGCCCCGGCCCTTCAAGAAGCAACTCGTACGACCCCGGACAAAAGGTCAGATTGGCCGTGGCGGAAGGGCGCTCGGTGGACGTCCGGGATCTGAAGAGCTCGGTGGGCGTCTGGGATCTGAAGAGCTCGGTGGGCGTCTGGGATCTGAGTGATGGGAACAAGCCGATCAGCCTTTCTCAATGGGCCGGAGGCGAGCTGCCACTCATACTTGGGGACCCGACGAACGTCCGGAAAGACATCCTGCCCTGCACCTGACAGCACGTCACCCCACCTCGTCCGCGACCAGGCCCACCCCTCGACCCCGCTCACGTGATTCCCACACGACCCGCACACGAAGAACCCCGCCTTCGCGTCCCACCACAGATTCCGATCACCGCACGCGCACCGCGCCAGCGTCAAGCTCGGCGGCTCGTCCTCCACCGTCCTCCTACCCGAGCGCCCCCTTCACCAGCTCACCTAGGCCGGCCGCTGCCGCGGCGAGCACCGCGTCCAGGTGATCCACCAGCGCGGAGTTCCAGTACATCGGGGTCTTCGCGCAGAGCACGCAGGGCCGTCCGCTGGTCGGAGGCACGGCGCCTGCCACGCGGCACCGCGGCGGCGTCAAGCGCACACGATGGCGCGCCTGCGAGGTCGACCAGCTCCGACACGCCCGTGACTCGCCGCCGGATGATCCACGGTGCGGCTGCGGGGCTTGTTGATCGGCGGGTGCCTGCCGGACGGACAGCGTGCGGGTGCGCTCCCGCAGGCACGGCGCATGGTTGCGCGCCGTGTTGGTGCTGTCGTGGGCGGCTCGCGTCATGGTGCAATCGCCAGGGAAGCCGTGGCCACGAGCCGCAAGGTCATTCCACGCACCTTCCGCAACCAGCGGCATCCGCAGGCTTCGACTGGCACACACCGAACGTGGGCGGGCCGCCGCAACCGCAGGTCCTGCCGGGGGTTTGGCCCCATCCGGCGGTGGCGTCCGATCGCACTCGCCCCCGCACCGGCGAATACTCTGTACGCGTGGGTCTTGAGGGGGAGCTGGCCGGGGTCGCCGGCACGTACGGGGGCAGCGGCGATCCGGTGCGTCACCAGACGCGCTCGGACTCGGTGGTGGTGCGGCGCGGCGAGGTGGTGGTGAAGGCGCACGCCGTCCGTGAGGACGTGCCCGGCCTGCGCGCGCGATTACGCGCCTGCGCGTCCGCCGCGCTGGCCGGGGTGATGCTGGCGCCGCTGGTGCCCGACGTGCTCACGGTGTCGGGGCGGGCCGTGACGGTGTGGCCGGCGGGCCGCCCGATCAGGCGGGAGGAGGCGGATGACGCCCCCTGGGAGGAGGGCGCCAGGCTGCTGGCCCGGCTGCACGCGGTGCCTCTCACGCTGCTGCCGCGGCTGCCCGCGGCCGGCGGCCCTGGCAGGGCGGCCAGGGCGGTGCGGCGGATGGAGGGCGACGGGCCGGTGGAGCGGCTGATCCGGCGCGCGTTCGCGGAGCTGCCCGAGCCGGAGCCGGGGCCGGGGCTGCTCGCGCACGGCGACTGGCACCTGGGCCAGCTCGTGTTCCGCGACCGGTGGCTGCTGATCGACGCCGACGACCTCGGCGTGGGCGACCCGGCGTGGGACCTGGCCAGGCCGGCCGCGTGGTACGCGGCGGGCCTGCTGGAGCCGGAGGTCTGGGACCGCTTCCTGGGCGCCTACCTGGCGGCGGGCGGCCCGGCGCTGGGCGGCGACGACCCGTGGCGCCGCCTCGACCTGCCCGCCAGGGCGGTGACGGCGCAACTCGCGGCCGTGGCCGTCTGCCATGCCCACCGGGAAGGCAGGGAACTGGACGAGGTCGAGCATTCGTTGGTCGAATCGTGCAGCAGAATCGTCAGAGCGTGACGGCGACGCGCGCGATAGGTTTCACCCAGGACATCGAGGCCAAGGAGTGCGTGTAGATGCAGTGCCCGAAGTGCCGCGGCAACATGCGGACGTATGAGCGCAACGGTATCCACATCGAGCAGTGCGACAACTGCCGTGGGATCTTCCTGGACTACGGCGAGCTCGAGACGCTGACGCAGATGGAGGCGGCCTACCACGCCGCTCCTCCGCCGCCCGCGCCGGGCGGCCCGGCCTGGGGCGCGCCCCGGCCCGGCGGCCACTACGGCCACAGCAAGCATCACCGCCAGCGCAGCTGGGTGGGCATGCTCTTCTCCAGCTGATCCGTCAGAACGGGGCCGCGCGACCGCGAGGCCCCGTTTGCGCGATCAGGCCGGGAAGTCGTCCGGGTCGACCTTCGCGGTGCGGGCGTTGCCGCCGGAGATCGCGTGCAGGGTGATCCGCCAGTCGTGCCAGCGGATCTGCGTGGCGGTGTAGGTGGTCTTGAACCGCACCGACTTCTGGAAGCGCTCGAAGCTGCACTCCCGGGTGAACGAACGGCTCTTGCCGTCCCAGTCGACGCCATGGGTGAAGTAGATGCGGTAGTTGCCGTCACCCACGTTGTTGATCTTGAACTTGGCCTTCTTGCGCACGTACACGCTGTAGACCTTGGACTTGCCGCGCACCAGGCTGATCACCGCGTCGCGGGTGCCGCCGTTGTGGATCTGCAGTGAGCTGCGGCCGCCGGAGCCGCCCTTCCGCAGGAAGTGGCCGTTGCCGAGCCGCCTGTTCTTCTTGCCCGCTGCCTTCACCGACACGATGTCGGCCTCGTAGTCGCCGGCGTCCTCCAGCGCCTTGCCGGCCCGGCCGAGCGCGGTCAGCGGGTCGTCCAGGTCGGTGAAGACGGCGGACGGGGTGCACAGGTCCCTGCTGCCCACCTTGGTCGCCGACGTGCCGAGCTGGAGCGCGACCTCGCGCAGGCTCTCGACGTACGCCGTGTGCTGGGCCTGGACCTCGGGCGGCGGGCTGAGCCGGGCCAGTTCGTCGGCGGCGCTCTGGAGGGTCTCCTGGGCCTTGACGACGCGCTGGTCGAGCGACTTCAGTGAGCGGGCGCCGGCCAGGGACTTGATGGCCTTGCTCATGTCGTCGCGCCGGCCGTCGAGCTCGCCTTTGTAGGCGTCGGCGGTCAGCGCGGTGGGCACGGGGGTGGACGAGGTCGACGGGTCTCCCGCGACCGCCGCGCCGTCGCCGCCCGCCACGCCGCTCGCGCTGGTCTCACCACCGGTGACGGTGGGCGCGGCGCTGCACGCTCCGATTGTGAGAGCCGCCAGGGCGAGCGTGCAGGTGAAGATCCGAGGGGCAGTCACCTGCCACACTATCGCCCGCTTCATCCCCCGACGTCAATTCACGTTCCCGTGAGTCCCTTCTGCCGGGTACGGTGCGCCGCCACGTTGACCCGGTTGGCGCAGGAGAGCGAGCAGAAGCGCCTGCGCCCGTTGCGCGAGGTGTCCACGTACACGGTGCGGCACCCCTCACGGTCGCAGCGGCCGAGCCTGCGCCCGTCGGAGAAGCAGATGGCCATCGCCAGGCCGCCGGCGGTGGTGTCCTTGGCCCTGGCCACGATGTCGCCTTCGGTCGAGGAGAAGTGCAGGTGGGGCGTCAGTCCGTCGTGGGTGCTCACGAACGGCCTGGCAGCGGTGATCTCCAGCAGGTCGTTGACCAGGGTGATCTGCTTGGCGACCTCGGGCTCGCCGAAGACCGGGTCGAGGCGGAGAGCCCAGGCCTCCATCTCCCCCGCCTGGGCGGGCGTCATCGCGGTGCGCAGCATCTCGTGCTCGGTCAGCAGCCCGGCGAGCGGCCCCGGGCGGAAGTCGGTGGCGTTGACCAGGGCCGCCGAGAGCGCGGCCCCGTTGCCGCCGTAAGTGTTGAAATGCACAAGACCATTACATCACCTTGGGGGCATGGACTCCAGACACCTCCATGACCCGCTCGCCCTGACCCTCGTCTCCACCCACGCCACCTCCGACGGCGTGGTGTCGTATCTGCGGTGCGCCTGCGGCGCCTGGGAGGTACGCACGTCGTGCCTCGTGGGCAGGACCTCGGGGGGCCGGGGGCGCAGCCCGTCGACTGGAGGCGCGCACTCGTCCTAGAGTCTGCTGCAACACCCCCACAGGAGGTCAGGCTATGTCCAGCATCCCCTCTCTTCTCCGCGACCGGATCGCGGCCACCCCCGAAGCCGAGGCGTACCGGACGCCGTCAGGCGACGGATGGACGTCGCTGTCCTGGCGCGCCACCGGGGAGCGGGTCCGGGAGCTGGCGCTCGGCCTGGCCGCCCTCGGCGCGGGCCCCGACCGCCGGGTCTCCATCCTGTGCTCCACCCGCCTGGAGTGGATCCTGTGCGACCTGGCGGTGCTGTCGACCGGCGCGGCGACGACCACGATCTACCCGTCCAACACCGCGGCCGAGTGCGCCTTCGTCGTCAACGACTCCGGCACCTCGATCGTCATCGCGGAGAACGACGACCAGGTGGCCAAGCTGCGCTCGGTGCAGAAGGAGCTGCCTGACGTCACGCAGGTGATCGTGATCGACGGCACCGCGAGCGACGACGGCTGGGTGATCAAGCTCGACGACGTGCCGGGCAAGGCCGCGGCCGAGGCCGACTACGACGCCATGGTCGACGCCATCGGCGAGGCCGACCTGGCCACGCTCATCTACACCTCCGGCACCACGGGCCGCCCCAAGGGTGTGGAGCTCACCCACGACAACTGGCTGTACGCGGCGAGCGCGGTCCGCGAGCTCAACCTGATCACCTCCGACGACCTCCACTTCCTGTGGCTGCCGCTGTCCCACTCGTTCGGCAAGCTGCTGGAGGTCGTGATGATCGACATCGGCACGCCGACCGCGATCGACGGGCGGCTCGACCGCATCGCCGACAACCTGGGCGCGCTGCAGCCGTCGTTCATGGCCGCCGCCCCGCGCATCTTCGAGAAGATCCACAACACGGTGGCGGCCACCCAGCAGCGCGAGGGCGGCGCCAAGCTGAAGATCTTCAACTGGGCGCGCAAGACCGGCGTCCGGGTGGTCCGGGCGCGCCAGCACGGCGCCCCGATCCCGCTGACGACCAAGATCGAGTACGCGATCGCCGACCGGCTGGTGTTCAGCAAGCTGCGCGCCCGCTTCGGCGGCCGGATCCGCTACTTCATCTCCGGGGCGGCGCCGCTGTCGCAGGACATCGCCGAGTTCTTCGACGCGGCCGGGCTGACGATCCTCGAAGGCTACGGGCTGACCGAGTCCTCGGCGGGCAGCTTCCTCAACCGCCCGGCGAACGTGAAGTTCGGCTCGGTGGGCCAGCCCCTGCCCGGCACGGAGGTGCGCATCGCCGACGACGGGGAGATCCTCATCGGCGGGCGCGGCATCATGCGCGGCTACCACGGCCTGCCGGAGGAGACCGCCGAGGCGCTCGAGGACGGCTGGCTCCACACCGGCGACATCGGCGAGCTCGACGACCAGGGCCGGCTGACCATCACCGACCGCAAGAAGGAGCTGATCAAGACCTCCGGCGGCAAGTACGTCGCGCCGACCCACCTGGAAGGCCGCATCAAGGCCGCGTGCCCGTACCTTTCGCACGTGTTCGTGCACGGCGACCGCCGCAACTTCTGCACCGCGCTGATGACCCTCGACATGGACGTGACCAGGCCGTGGGCCGAGGCCCAGGGCCTGCCGACCGACCCGGAGGAGCTGCGCGCGCACCCCCGGATGCGCGAGGAGGTCCAGAAGGCGGTCGACCAGGTGAACGCCGACCAGGCCAGCTACGCGACGATCAAGAAGTTCTCGATCCTCTCGCAGGACTTCGCGGTCGAGACCGGCGAGCTGACGCCCAGCCTGAAGGTCAAGCGCAAGGCGGTCGAGGAGCGCTACGGCGAGACCCTCGACTCCTTCTACGACGGCCAGGCGTAGGCGACAGTCCTCAGGGTCCTCAGGAGCGCTTGAAGGCGGCCAGCAGGCGGTCGGCGGCGAGCGACGGGGTCAGGGTGCCGGCGAGCACCTCGCGCTCGATCCCGTCGCGGATCTCCGACACCCGCGGGTCGTCGCGCAGCTCGGCCAGCAGCCGGTCGTGCACCATCGTCCAGGTCCACCGCACCTGCTGGCGGCGGCGCTTGTCCGCCAGGTCCAGGCCCTCCTGATGGGCCAGGACCTGGCGCCACAGCTCCTCCAGCCCGTCGCCGGTCAGGCCGCTGCAGGTGAGCACGGGCGGCGGCGCGCTGTCGGAGCGCAGCATGCGCAGCGCCCCGGCCAGCTCGCGCGCGGCCTTGCGCGCCGCGAGCGCGTGCTCGCCGTCGGCCTTGTTCACCGCGATCACGTCCGCCAGCTCCAGCACGCCCTTCTTGATGCCCTGCAGCTGGTCTCCGGTACGGGCGAGCGTGAGCAGCAGGAACGTGTCGACCATGTCCGCGACCGCGGTCTCCGACTGGCCGACGCCGACGGTCTCGACCAGCACCACGTCGAACCCGGCCGCCTCCACCACGACGATCGCCTCCCTGGTGGCCTTGGCCACGCCGCCGAGGGTGCCTGACGTGGGCGAGGGCCTGATGAACGCGGCCGGGTCGACGGCCAGCCTCGACATCCGGGTCTTGTCGCCGAGGATGCTGCCGCCGGTCCTGGTGGAGGACGGGTCGACGGCCAGCACCGCGACTTGGTGGCCCTCCCCGGTGAGCATGGTGCCGAACCCGTCGATGAACGTCGACTTGCCCACCCCGGGCACTCCCGAGATGCCCACCCGCCGCGCCTTCCCGGTGAGCGGGGTCAGCTCGACGAGCAGCTCCTGGGCCATCGCCCGGTGGTCGGGCCTGGTGGACTCCACGAGCGTGATGGCACGGGCGACCCAGGCCCGCGCCCCCGCCTTGACGCCCCGAACGTAGTCCTCCAGCGAGCGCACGCCACGCCCCTTCCTCGCAGATCCGGCTACAGCCTGACATCTTCGCCCACGCCGCAATGACACCGCCCCGGCACTTCGGATGCCGGGGCGGTGTCACGCGGAAAGCGCTACGCCCGCCCGCGCAGATCCTCCAGCAGCTCCAGGGCGGCGGTCGCGATCACGGTGCCCGGCGGGAAGATCGCGGCGGCCCCGGCGGCGCGCAGCTCGTCGAAGTCGCCCGGCGGGATGACCCCGCCCGCCACGATCATGACGTCCTCGGCGCCGAGGTCGGCGAGCGCCTTCTTCAGCGCGGGCACCAGGGTGAGGTGCCCGGCGGCGAGCGTGGAGACGCCGACGACGTGCACGTCGGCCTCGACCGCCTGCCTGGCCACCTCCTCCGGCGTCTGGAACAGCGGGCCGACGTCGACGTCGAAGCCCAGGTCGGCGAAGGCGGTGGCGATCACCTTCTGGCCCCGGTCGTGGCCGTCCTGGCCCATCTTGGCGACCAGGATGCGCGGCCTGCGGCCCTCGGCGCGCTCGAACTCGGCGCACGCCTCGCGGGCGCGCTCGATGTCGGCGGCCGGGCCCGCCTCGTCGCGGTACACACCTGAGATGGTACGGACCTGCTCGGCGTGCCGGCCGAACACCTTCTCCAGCGCGGAGGAGATCTCGCCCACGGTGGCCTTCGCGCGGGCGGCGTCCACCGACAGCTTGAGCAGGTTGGCGTCGGGGCCGGGGTTGGCGGCGGCGTGGGTGAGCGCGTCGAGCGCCCGGCCGACCGCGGCCTCGTCCCGCTCGGCCCGCAGCGCGCGCAGCTTCTCCAGCTGCTGGGCGCGGACCGCGCTGTTGTCGACCTTGAGCACCTCGATGGGCTCGTCGGCGTCCGGACGGTACTTGTTGACGCCGATGACGGGCTGGCGGCCGGAGTCGATGCGGGCCTGGGTGCGGGCCGCGGCCTCCTCGATGCGGAGCTTGGGCAGCCCCGCCTCGATGGCCTTGGCCATGCCGCCCGCCGCCTCCACCTCCTGGATGTGCTCCCAGGCGCGCTCGGCCAGGTCGTGGGTGAGCCGCTCGACGTAGTAGGAGCCGCCCCACGGGTCGATCACCTGCGTGGTGCCCGACTCCTGCTGGAGCAGGATCTGGGTGTTGCGGGCGATCCTGGCGGAGAAGTCGGTGGGCAGCGCGAGCGCCTCGTCCAGCGCGTTGGTGTGCAGCGACTGGGTGTGGCCCTGGGTGGCGGCCATGGCCTCGACGCAGGTGCGCGCGACGTTGTTGAACACGTCCTGCGCGGTCAGCGACCAGCCCGACGTCTGCGAGTGCGTGCGCAGGCTCAGCGACTTGGGGTTCTTCGCGCCGAACCCGTCGACCAGCTTGGCCCAGAGCAGCCGGGCGGCCCGCAGCTTGGCGACCTCCATGAAGAAGTTCATGCCGATGCACCAGAAGAACGACAGGCGCGGCGCGAACCGGTCGACGTCCATCCCGGCGGCGATCCCGGCCCGCAGGTACTCGACCCCGTCGGCCAGGGTGTAGGCGAGCTCCAGGTCGCAGGTGGCCCCGGCTTCCTGGATGTGGTAGCCGGAAATGCTGATGGAGTTGAATTTCGGCATCTTTTCGCTGGTGTACGCGAAAATATCCGAAATTATCCGCATCGACGGCGCAGGCGGATAGATGTACGTGTTCCGTACCATGAACTCCTTGAGGATGTCGTTCTGGATGGTGCCGGCCAGCTGCTCCGGCGTCACCCCCTGCTCCTCGGCCGCCACGATGTAGAGCGCCAGGATGGGCAGCACGGCCCCGTTCATGGTCATGGACACCGACATGCGGTCCAGCGGGATGCCGTCGAAGAGCTGGCGCATGTCGTAGATCGAGTCGATCGCCACCCCCGCCATGCCGACGTCGCCGGCCACGCGCGGGTGGTCGGAGTCGTAGCCCCGGTGGGTGGCCAGGTCGAAGGCCACCGACAGGCCCTTCTGCCCGGCGGCCAGGTTGCGGCGGTAGAAGGCGTTGGAGTCGGCGGCCGTGGAGAAGCCCGCGTACTGGCGGATGGTCCACGGCTGGTTGACGTACATGGTCGGGTACGGCCCGCGCAGGTAGGGCGCGGCCCCCGGGTAGGTGCCCAGGAAGTCGAGCCCGTCGAGGTCGCGGCCGGTGTAGAGCGGCTTGACCGCGATCCCTTCCGGCGTCTCCCAGGCGGGGGCGTCAGGCCCCGTGCCGTCGCCCCCGGACGAGCGGGCCGTGAGCGGGACGGTCGAGAAGTCGGGGATCATCGGGTCACCTCCAGGTCGCGGAAGGTCGTGCGCAGGACGCCGAGCGCGTCGCAGCCGGCGTGGACGTAGCCGTCGACGCCGTCATAGTCACCCTTCCCCGCCAGCCAGACCGTGCGCGCGCCGGCCCGTCTCAACGCGGCGGCGACCGCCTCGGCGTGCTGGCCGTAGAGCTTGTCGCTGGAGCACAGGCAGGCCACGGTGGCCCCGCTGACGGCGAAGGCGGTGGCGATCTGCTCGGGATCGGCGCCGGGGCCCGCGGTCTCGGTGTCGAGCCCGCCGGCCCGGAAGAGGTTGGCGGCGAACGCGGCCCGCGGCGTGTGCACGGCGACCGGCCCGATCGTGGCCAGGAACACCTTGGGCCGCTCGGCCTGCGCGTCGGCCAGGTCACGCAGCTCCTCGAACTCCTGCGCGTACCGGATCTTCGGCAGCCCGGCGGCGAGGGCGGCGGGCGAGTGGGACGCCAGGAACGGTCCAGAGGAGGAGGCTCCGTTGAGAGGCTTCTCCTCCAGATCGGGGAACTCGCTCACGCCGGTGAGCGGGAGGCGGCGGTGCGCGAGGTCGGCGGCGCGGCGCTCCCGGGTGGCGGCGACGCGGCCGGCGACCAGCTCGGCGGCGGCCTCGATGCCGCCGGCCGCCTCGATCTCCTGGAACCAGGCCCAGGCCTGCCCGGCGAGCTCCTCGGTGCGGCGCTCGACGTACCAGGAGCCGCCCGACGGGTCGACCACGCGCCCGACGCCGGCCTCCTCCAGCAGCAGCGACTGCGTGTTGCGGGCGATCCGGCGGGAGAACGCGTCCGGCGGCCGGACCACCGCGTCGAACGGCTGCACGGTCACCGCGTCGGCGCCGCCGACCCCGGCCGCGAAGCAGGCGACGGTGGCGCGCAGCATGTTCACCCAGGGGTCGCGGCCGGTCATCATGGCCGAGCTGGTCACCGCGTGCTGGCGCTGCGACCCGGAGGCGCCGGTCACCTCGGTGACCCGGTCCCACAGCCGCCTGGCCGCCCGCAGCTTGGCGATGGTGGCGAACTGATCGTCGGTGGCGGCGTACCGGAACTCGAGCTGGTCGCATGCCTGCTGGACGGTGAGCCCGGCGGCGGTGAGCGCGCGCAGGCCGGCCACGGCGAGCGCGAGCGAGCAGCCGAGCTCCTCGGCGTCGCCGCCGCCCGCGTCGTGGTAGGGGGTGGCGTCGACCGTGACGGCCCGCAGCCCGGGATGCCCGGCGGCGCACCGGGCCGCCAGCTCCGCGGCCTCGGGGCTCAGCGGCGAGGCGCCCAGGTTGCCCTGGACCGGGGTGTCACCGGCCAGCGTGAGCAGGGCCTCGGCGGCCTCGGCCGTCCGCTCGCCCGCTTCCAGGACGACCGGCGCGAGGTCGAGGAAGACGCCCTTCAGCACCCCGGGCAGCTCGGCCACCGGGATCGCGCCGTCGCCGACGACGAGCCAGAGCGAGGTCACCCCGTTCTCCAGGTCGGCCATCACCGCCTCGGGGTCGGGCAGCGCGTGCCGCTGCCTGACGTCCCAGCCGCCGGCGGGTCGCGAGCCGCGCTCGAACGGCGCGGACGCGGGCAGGTCGGCGGCGTCGTACAGCGGTGCGACAGCCAGCCCGTCATAGGTGGAGTGGGACAGCGCCTCTTCGGGCGTCTCCGCGTCGACGCCGGACTTGCGCAGCACCGCTATGGCCAACGCCCGCCAGTCGTCGCGCGAGGTGGAAGGAAACCCCGCAGCCAGATCCATGGTCGGATAGTACGCATAGGCTGATTTACGAGGTAACCGGGGGTCGGCCCCAGTCCTACCCCTGAGGTGCCTCCCACGTGCGCCGCCATGTGACGGGGCCCACTACGCCGTCGTCGTCGATCTTCTGCTGGCGCTGGAAGCGGCGGCACACGTCGCGCGACTGGGGCCCGTACGCGCCGTCCACGTCGATCTCCCACTCGCGCTCGGCCATCTTGGCCTGCCACGTGCGCACGTCGTCGCCGCGCGTCACCGGCGGGTACTTGAGCAGCCGGCCGGGGAACGGCGGCACGCCCGGCGGCTCAGGGGCGCCGTTGCCCCCGCCGTCGGGCCGGGGCGCGCCCCGGCGGACCCACGCGTACAGCGGCCCGCCCGGGCAGTCGGTGGCGTACCCGTCACGGTGCCCCTTGATCTCATCGCCCGCCCGCCCGTTCTGCCGGGTATGGTCAATGGCGTCCAGAATCGCGTGCAACATCCCGTCAGGCGGTTCCAACAGCCCCGCGTTGCCCACCAACCCGAGCACCGCGTAGTGGCCCCGGTTGAGCCCGGAGCCGTTGGCGGCGGGCAACCGGTTGAGCCCTCGGCCTTCGAAGACCTTCCGGTGCGGGCACGCCACGAACGAGTAGCCGATGTCGATCCAGCCGTTGCCGTCCATGTGCGAGTTCTGGATCGAGCGGACCAGGGTCGTGCAACGGTCATGCTCGTCGACGATGCGGGGGTCGACCCGCCCGCCGGTGTAGTGGACCTTCACGCCCTTGGTCGAGTCGAGCCGGGTATGGCTCCCGCGCGGCGATCGGGCACCCCACGCTTTCCTGCTGATCAAGTCAATGGCCATGACTTACTCCCGGAAGACGTCACCTTGAACACTCAGCGTAACGTCCTCCCTCATTCAGGTGAGGATATTCGGTTGATTTTACCTATGGCCGGATGACCCGCTCTTCCGTCACGATCGCCGTGATCAGGTCATGTGGTGTCACATCGAAGGCGGGATTGAGCGCGTCCGTGCCTTCGGGAGCCACGCGCGTGCCGCGGAAGGCCACGATCTCGTCAGCTCCGCGGTCCTCGATCTCGATGTGCTCGCCCGACGGGGTGGCCGGGTCGATCGTGCTCTCGGGGGCGACGACGATGAACGGCACCCCGGCCCGCTCCGCGCCGAGCGCGAGCGCGTACGAACCGATCTTGTTGGCGGTGTCGCCGTTGGCGGCGATCCGGTCGGCGCCGATCAGCACCGCGTCGACGCCTCCCCTGGCCAGCAGGTACGGTCCGGCGCCGTCGGTGACGAGGCGGTGCGGCGCGCCCATCCTGGCCAGCTCCCAGGCGGTGAGCCGGGCGCCCTGCAGCAGGGGGCGGGTCTCCAGGGCGAGGACCTCGGCGAGCCTGCCGCGTTCGTGCAGGGTCTGCGCGACGCCGAGCGCGGTGCCCCGCTCGACGCAGGCCAGGCCGCCGGTGTTGCACACGGTCATGATGCGCAGCCGGTCGCCTTCGAGCAGCTCGGCGCCCCGCTCGCCCATGGCGTGGCAGGCCGCGATGTCGTCGTCCCTGATGCGCAGCGCCGTCTCCAGCACCGCCTCGGGCCCCTCCGGGATGCGGGCGGCGGCCCGGTCGACGCCCCAGGCCAGGTTGACGGCGGTGGGCCGGGCCGCGCGCAGCCGGGCGACGGCATCCTGGTCGCCGCGGGCCAGCACCACGCCGAGCGCCCCCGCCACGCCGAGCGCGGGCGCGCCCCGCACGGAGAGCCGGCGGATGGCGCCGACCAGCTCGTCCACGGTCTCGACGCGCAGGGTCACGCACTCGTCGGGCAGCCGGGTCTGGTCGACGAGCTCGACGGCGCCGTCCACCCAGTCGATGGTCCTCACCCGCCGAACGCTAGCGCAGCTTCCAGGTACGGATCAGCGCCCGGCGAGCACCCCGACGCCCCCGGCGGAGAGATCGATCACCATACCGGCGAACCGGGGCGACCTGTAACGTAACGAACCATGGCGACTCCCCTGACGCCCGGCGATCCGGCCGAGCTCGGCGGCTACCGGCTGGCCGGGCGGCTCGGCGAGGGCGGGCAGGGCGTCGTCTACCTGGCGCACTCCGAGGCCGGCGAGCCGGTCGCGATCAAGCTGCTGAGCACGGGCGACCGCGAGACGCGGGCGCGGCTGGCGCGCGAGCTGGCGGCCCTGGAGGGCATCGCCTCGTTCTGCACGGCGCGGGTGCTGGCCGCCTCGACCGACGGGCCACGCCCGTACGTGATCAGCGAGTTCATCGACGGCCCCTCGCTGTTCGAGCGGGTGCGCGACCGGGGGCCGCTGGCGGGCGGCGACCTGGAGCGGGTGGCGATCGGCACGGCCACGGCCCTGGCGGCGATCCACGCGGCCGGCATCGTGCACCGCGACCTCAAACCGGCCAACGTGCTGCTGGGGCCGGACGGGCCGCGGGTGGTCGACTTCGGCATCGCCAGGGCCGAGGGGGCGGCGACCATGACGTCGGGGCTGATCGGCACCCCCGCCTACCTGTCGCCCGAGCAGATCGGCGGCGCCCCGGCGTCCCCGGCCTCCGACGTGTTCGCGTGGGCGGCGACCGTGCTGTTCGCGGCGACCGGGGTGAGCCCGTTCGGCGCCGACACGGTCCCCGCCGTGCTCCACCGCGTCCTGCACACCGAACCGGACCTGCGACCGCTCCCCCCGCGTCTGCGCGGCCCCATCGCCTCGGCCCTCGCCAAGGACCCGGCCCTGCGCCCCACCGCCCCCTCCCTGATGGTCCAGCTGGTCAACCCCGGCTCCCCCGGCCCGGTCGACGGCCCCACCGGGACGGGTGCTGGCGAAGGGCGGAGGGTGGATCGGACAGGGCCGGGGGCCCCCGCTCTCACCACCGGGCCCGGGCGCGGGCGCTCCAGGGCGGTGCTGGTCGGCGCGCTGGCCGTGGTGGTGGCGCTGGCGGCCGGCGGCGCGGCGCTGCTGTGGACGTACCTCGGCGCGAGGGACTCCGCCGCCCTTCCCACTCAGAACACCGTCTCCACGACGGTCCCGCCGTCCCCGAGCGGGGAGCCGACCCCGGCCGGGGAGCCGACCCGAGCCGGAGAGTCCACCCAGGCCGAGGAGCCCGTGCGTCAGGAGCCCACCCGCTCACCGGCTCAGAGCGGCCGGGGCGACCTGCGGATCCCGGCCGCGTTCGCCGGCACGTGGGAGGGCACCGCCGACAGCGAGATGCTGGACAGGAAGTTCGAGGACGAACCCGTCGCCATCACCCTCGAGGAGGGCGAGAGCACCGGCACCTGGCACGCCCCCGGCGAGGACGCGGGCTGCGAGACCGGCACACTCCAGGTGACGGAGGTGTCGGAGAAGAAGCTGTCGTTCCGGCTCGGCGGGCTGGGCGGTCTGTGCGCGGTGTACGACAGCGCCGGCGGCATGCGGGTGACGCTGGAGCGCACCGACGACAACGAGGCGGATTACCGGCTGACCATGCCGATGGGCGGAAAAAGTGACGGTGAGCTGAAGCGAGCAGGTTAAAGTTTTCGACACGCGCACCCGAGGATGTGATCATAGACCCCATGTCTGTCATCAGGGAGGTGCCGTTCCCCAGCCCGGAAGACGCCGAGCTTCCCATGAACATCTGGCTCGACGACTCCGACTCGGCCGTCGACGTGATCGACGCGCTGGCCCTGTCGCCGTTCGCGACGGGCCTGCAGCCGTGGTCGCGGGTCGCCAGCCTGGAGCGGGTCCGCGCCGACGCGCCGCTGCGCCCCGCCGAGGGCCGCGTGGTGCGCACCGCCATGGTCGAGGACGGCATGGAGTCGCGGCTGATCTGCGGCGAGGGCTGGACCCTGCGGGTGATCAGGCACCGCAACCGCTCGGCCACCCTGAGCGTGAGCGCGATCAGCGAGGACCTGGCCCGCACCGTGCTCAAGGAGAGCGTCGCCGGCGCCGAGGAGGCCGCGCCGGAGACCGACCACGTGGAGATGGGCTTCTGGTGGCGCGGCTCCCACGGCGGCAACCGGTCGGAGAAGCCGATCACCGCCCAGCCGTGGGACCAGATCAGCGGCAACTACGCCGAGCGGGTGCGCGGCGGCCTGGCCGACCTGATGACGATCACCCCCGGCGACGTGAACGGCCGCCTCCTCCTGCTGCACGGCCCGCCGGGCACCGGCAAGACGACACTGCTGCGCACGCTGGCCAAGCAGTGGCACGACTGGTGTCAGGTCGACTGCGTGCTCGACCCCGAGCGGCTGTTCGACGACCCCGGCTACCTGATGGAGGTGGCCGTCGGCTACGACAACGACGAGGACGAGAAGCAGCGCTGGCGGCTGCTCGTGCTCGAAGACTGTGACGAGCTGATCAGCGCGTCGGCCAAGTCGCAGGCGGGCCAGGGCCTGTCGCGGCTGCTCAACCTGACCGACGGCCTGCTCGGCCAGGGCCGCGACGTGCTGGTGGCGATCACCACGAACGAGGACCTGACCCGCCTGCATCCCGCCGTCGTGCGTCCCGGCCGCTGCCTGGCGCAGCTGGAGGTCGGCCCGCTGTCGCGCGAGGAGGCGGTCGCCTGGCTGGGCTCCTCCGACGGCATCGGCCCGTCGGGCGCGACCCTCGCCGAGCTGTACGCGCTCCGCACCGGCCGCACCTTCACCCCGGCCGCCTCCGACGACAACACCGGCCTCTACCTGTAGCCCGGCCGGCCCTACGACACGGCGACACGGACCCCTGAACCCGGGGCCGTGTCAGACGGGGGCCTCCACGGTGGCGCGGGCGGCGATCCTGGCGGCGAGCACGTGCTTGCACGGGCCGCGGGAGCCGCGGTGGTCGAACCACCACTCGCAGGTGCACGAACCCGGCCCGACCGCGACCCAGCGGACGCCGCCCGGCGTGGTGACCTCCGCGTGGTCGCCCTCCAGCCGCACCGCGCCCGACTCCACCAGGGCGCGGGCCGCGGTGAGCCGCGGGTTGAGCTCCGCGACCTGGTCGCGGTCGTACGGGAGCTCGCGGTGGAAGTGGGACGCGTCGTGCAGGTCGTACCCGACGCGGCCGGCGGTGCCGAGCTGGGTGAGCGCGGCGCGCACCCGCGCGGGCGGGAGGCCGGAGCGGTCGGCGAGCAGCCCGATCTCCACGGCGGGCTCGAAGTTGAGCAGCATGCCGATCAGGTCGGCGTCGCCGGCGGCCTCGTCGGTGGCCAGGTCCTCCAGCACCTGACCCTCGCCGGAGAAGCCGCGCCACGGCTGCGGCGAGACCGCCAGCGTGTAGCGCATCCCGGGCAGCTCCAGCTCCCACGCGCTCGCCTGGTGCTCGGCGTCGCCCGCGGGGCCGTACACGCGCAGCGCCTTGGCGAACCTGAGCAGCGGCATGAGCGTGACGATCCGCCCGGTGCCCGACAGGCAGACGGCGCCGCGGCCGGGGCCGGCGGCCAGGCGCAGGTCGCGTCCGGCGGGCGCGGCCCAGACGGCGCCGCGCGCCCGGCGCGGCAGCGAGCGCAGGAAGCGCACCGCCTGCGGCCCGTTCAGCTCGGCCCGCAGGTCGAACCCGGCCGCGATCACCTGCACCTCGGCGAAGCCGCGCAGCCACCGGGTCGGCAGCGGCACCTTCTTCTCCACCACGGCGCCGTCGAGCGTGGTGACGGTCAGCTCGTCGGGGCCGACGCCCAGGTGGAGCGGGTCACGGCCGCCGACCCGGCGCAGCGACTCGCGCAGCGGGCCGTTGACGTCGACGTTGGTGGTGCCGCGGTCGAGCACCTCGCCGTCGAGGGCGGTCACGTCGAGCCGGGCGTAGACGCCGCCGCAGGCGGAGAACGACTCGAACCTGAGCCGGTCGCCGTCGCAGGTCACCACCGGGTCGCGGGTCCAGCCGGGGCGCGGCTGGTGGTAGCGGGCCAGCGCCACGTCGGCCACCGCCAGCAGCCCGGCCGCGGCCGGGGCGGCCTGGGTGAGCAGGCCGCTGAAGAACCTCGGGTGCGTGTGGGGCCCGGACAGCGCCGTGCCGCCGGAGGTCGACAGGCCGAGCCTGCCGTCGGCGAGCGTGGAGGCCCCGGCGTAGGAGTACGCCTGCACTGCTTGAGTCATGGCCCGGACGATAGTGATCACGACCGACAATCAGGCCAGTACGTAAAACATCCGATGCGTGACCTGCGGCGCGACCCCACAATGGGGCTGGTGCTCACTGTCGACCGGCCCCGCGTCGCCCTCACCCGCTTCGCCGTGCCCCCCGTGCTCCCGGACACCGGGGACGGCTGGACCGGTGACGACCAGCGGATCGGCTTCCCCGCGACGCAGCTGGTGCCGTCGTGGACCGCGCGCACCCCGCCGGGTTCCTGGATCGAGGTCGAGCTGCAGGCGGTCACCGCCGAGGGCCGCCGCACCAAGTGGTACGTGATGGGCCGCTGGTCCGAGCACGGCGAGCCGCGCACGTCGGTGGCCGGCCAGGGCGACGACGACGGCGACGTGGCGGTCGACACGTTCGTGGCCCGGCGGCCCGTCACCGCCTACCGGGTCCGGGTGCGGGCGTGCGGGGCGGGCGCGCGGGTCGACGGGCTCGCGGTGATGGCGTCGGCGCTGCCGCCGCACCCGTCCGGCTCGCCGCCGTCCGGCCGCGAGCCGGTGGAGCTGGACGTGCCGGCGTTTTGGCAGCACGCGCACGCGGGCCACCACCCGGAGTACGACGGCGGCGGCGCCAACTGGTGCGGCCCCGCCGCGACGTCCATGGTGCTGGCCTACTGGGGCCGCGGGCCGGACGATCTGGGATGGGTCGGCGGCGGCTGCCCCCACCCGGCCGTCGACCACGCCGCGCGCGGCACCTACGACCGCAGCTACCTGGGCACCGGCAACTGGCCGTTCAACGTGGCGTACGCGGGCTCGTACGGCCTGCGCGGGTTCGTGACCCGGCTGAGGTCGGCGGCCGAGCTGGAGCGGTTCGCCCGCGCCGGGATCCCGGTGGTGGTGTCGCTGTCCTTCAAGGAGCGCGAGCTGCCCGGGTCCGGCTACTCCACGAGCGGCAACCTCATGGTGGTGACCGGCTTCACGGCCGGCGGCGACGTGCGGGTCAACGACCCGGCCGTGCCCGACGGCCGGGTGCGGCGGGTGTATCCGCGGGCGGCGTTCGAGCGCGTGTGGCTCAGGAGTTCCGGCAGCGGCGGCATCACGTACGTCCTGCACCCACCCGAGATGTCCCTGCCCGAGTCCGATGGCAATTGGTGAGACATGAGTATTGAAGCGATTGATGTGGCCCGCACCGACGGCGGCCCCCAGTGGGTCGAGGCCGTCGCCACGCCCGCGGGCGTGGAGGTGTGGTGGGACGAGCCGCGCCCGCACGAGGGCGGCCGGCGGTGCGTGGTGCGCGGGCTGCCCGGCGGCGGGCGCGCGGACGCGCTGCCCGGCGGCTGGAACGCGCGCAACCGGCTGGTCGAGTACGGGGGCCGCTCGTGGCGGCCGTTGCCCGGCGGCGGCCTGGTGTTCACGAACTGGGCCGACCAGCGGGTCTACCGCGTCGACGGCGGCGACCCGGTGCCACTGACGCCGGAGGGCCCGGCCCGCTACGGGGACCTCTACCTGCCGCCGGGCCGGGCCGAGGTGTGGGCGGTGCGGGAGACCGACGACGTGCGCGACCTGGTGGCGATCCCTCTTCCCGGCCCCCTTTCCGGCGGCGAGGTGCGGGTGGTCGCGAAGGCGCAGCACTTCCTGATGAACCCGCGTCTCTCCCCCGGCGGCGGCCACGTCGCCTGGATCGGCTGGGACCACCCGGACATGCCGTGGGACGGCACCGAGCTGTGCGTCGCCCCGCTCGGCGACGACGGCGTCGCGGGCCCGTACACGGTGGTGGCGGGCGGCCGGGAGGAGTCGGTCGTGCAGGCCGAGTGGCGCGACGACGACACGCTGTACGCGGTCACCGACCCGACCGGCTGGTGGAACGTGCACGAGATCGGCCGCGACGGCGTCCGCGGGCGCAACCTCACGCCGATGGAGCTGGAGTTCGGCAACGCGCCGTGGAAGCCGGGCATGACCTGGCTGGCGCTCGCCGGCGACCGCCTGGTGCTGGTGTACGGCACGGCCGACCGGCGGCGGCTGGGCGTGCTCGACCCGGCCACCGGCGAGCTGCGGGAGATCGGCGGCGAGGCCACCCACTGGGCCTCGACCGTCTCGGCGGCGGGCGGGAAGGCCGCGGCGGTGCCCGCGACCCCGTTCTCGCCCCTGGAGGTGGTGCTGGCCGACCTCGACGGCGGCGGGCTGGAGACCGTGTCGGCCCCCCGGCCGCTGCCGGACCGCGCGCTGCTGGCCGAGCCGGAATCGATGACGATCGAGGGGGTGCACGCGCACGTGTACCCGCCGCTCGGCGTCCAGGGCCCGGCCCCGTACGTGATCTTCGTGCACGGCGGGCCGACCGGCAGCAGCCCCGTCATGCTCGACCTGGAGATCGCCTACTTCACCAGCCGCGGGCTGGGCGTGGCCGAGGTCAACTACGGCGGCTCCGCCGGATACGGGCGGGCCTACCGGGAGCGGCTGCGCCACCAGTGGGGCGTGGTGGACGTGCACGACTGCGCCGTAGTGGCGCGCGGGCTGGTGGAGCTGGGCCGCGCCGACGCGGCCAGGATCGCGATCAGGGGCGGCAGCGCCGGCGGCTGGACGACGGTGGCGGCGCTGGTGCACAGCGACGTGTTCGCGGGCGGCGTCGCGCAGTACGCGATCACCGACCCGGAGAGCTGGGCGGCCGAGACGCACGACTTCGAGTCTCGCTATCTGGACGGGCTGATCGGGCCGCTGCCGGAGACGCGGCAGCGCTACACCGACCGTTCGCCGCTGCTGCACGCGCACCGGGCGTCCGGCCCGTGCCTGATGCTGCACGGGCTGGAGGACGCGATCGTGGACGTGAGCCAGGCCGAGCGGTTCGTCGCCGAGCTGGACCGGCACGGCAAGCGGTGGGCGCTGCTCACCTTCCCCGGCGAGCAGCACGGCTGGCGCAGGGAGGAGACCATCGTCGCGGCGCTGGAGGCCGAGCTGGCCTTCTACGGTCAGCTGTTCGGGTTCGAGACGCCCGAGGTCGCGCCGCTGAAGCTGGAGGGCGGGAAGTGAAGAGCGTCGCCGAGATCTGCTCGGACCTGATCAGGTTCGACACCACCAACCCGGGCTCCGGCGAGCGCCCGGCGGCCGAGTACGTCGCCACGCTGCTGGCCGACGCCGGGCTGGAGCCTGAGGTGTTCGAGTCCGCGCCCCGGCGCACGACCGTGGTGGCCAGGATGGCCGGCGACTCCTCCGACGCGCTGCTGATCCACGGTCACCTGGACGTGGTGCCCGCCGACCCGGCCGAGTGGCGGATGCATCCGTTCTCCGGTGAGATCGTCGACGGCTGCGTGTACGGCAGGGGCGCGGTCGACATGAAGGGCTCGTGCGCGATGACCCTGTCCACCGTGCTCGGCATGCGGGCGCGCGGGCAGCGGCCGAAGCGCGACCTGGTGCTGGCGTTCCTGGCGGACGAGGAGGCGACCGGCGACTACGGCTCCCGCCACGCGGTGACCGAGCACCGTGAGCTGTTCGACGGGGTGACGGAGGCGATCAGCGAGTCGGGCGGGTTCAGCGTCACGTCCGGCGGCCACCGGGTCTACCCGGTGGCGGTGGGCGAGCGCGGCACCGCCTGGATGAAGCTGACCGCGCACGGCGTGGCCGGTCACGGCTCCAAGCCTCCGGTCGACAACCCGGTGGCCACGCTGGCGCACGCGCTGTCGCGCCTGGCCGCACACCAGTGGCCGGTACGGCTCACGCCGCCGGTCGCGGCGCTGATCCGCGAGCTGTCGGCGATCACCGGACAGCCGGTGGACCTGGACCGGCTGGACGCCGAGGCGGCCCGGCTCGGCCCGCTGGGCGAGCTGTTCAAGGCCCAGATCCGCAACTCGGCCAACCCGACGATGCTGGCCGCCGGCTACAAGGTGAACGTGGTGCCCTCCTCGGCCGAGGCGCACGTCGACGGCCGCTACCTGCCGGGGCTGCGGGAGGAGTTCCTGGAGACGCTCGACGAGCTGCTCGGCCCGAAGATCACCCGCGAGTTCGTCAACCTGGAGGACGCCCCGGCGGCGCCGTACCCGTCGTCGTTCTTCGACGAGCTGGCCGGCTCTCTGGTGGCCGAGGACCCGCTGGCCAGGCCCGTGCCGTACGTGATGAGCGGCGGCACGGACGCCAAGTCGTTCGCCGGGCTCGGGATCCAGGGGTACGGGTTCGCGCCGCTCATGCTGCGGCCGGATCTCGACTACTTCGGCATGTTCCACGGCAAGGACGAGCGGGTGCCGGTGGCGGGGCTGGAGTTCGGCACGAGGGTGCTGGCCAGACTGCTCACCTGACGGTCTCACCCCCGGCGGCGCAGCACGCGGCGCGCGGTGAGGGCGCACAGCAGGGCGGAGGCGGCCACCAGGATGCCCGCCTCCGTCCACTGGAAGCGCCAGAACCGCTCCGGCGGGTGGTAGGTGACGGCGTAGGCGTAGCCCTCGGCGAACAGGCAGTCCTGCCACGCCTCGGCTTTCGCGCTGCTCCGCCCGGTGTCGAGGCCCCGTTCGCAGGCGGCGGGGTCGTCCACCGCCCGCCCCGACGGGTCCACCCAGGTGGCGCCGACCAGCCGGGCGTCGGGGTCGTCGAGCACGACCGTGCCCGACAGCACGGCCCGGTCCGGCGGGGCGTAGTGGTCGCTGAGCGCGAACAGCGTGAACATGGTGGCCGCGACCCCGGCCACGACCAGCGCCATCGCCGGGAGCGTGCGCCTGAACAGCGTCCCGGCGAACCCTCCGGCCGCGAACGCGTACAGCCACCACGCGGCCGGCGCCACCCCCGTCATGTTGAACACCCCGATGTTGCCGAACCCGGAGTCGATCCCCTCCCTGAACACCGGACGCCACAGGCTGACCATGAGCGACAGCAGCAGCCCGCCGGCCACCACCGCGCCGCCCAGCACGCCGAGCTTGACCGCCAGCCACCGCCGCACCGGCACCGACTGGGTCCAGGCCAGCCGGTGGGTGCCGCGCTCGTACTCCCTGCCGAGCAGCGGCGCCCCCCAGAACGCGCCGATCAGCGCGGGCAGCACCAGCGGCATCCAGCCGAACAGCGTGTAGACGGCGTCGTACCGCTCCCCCAGGCCCACCGCCACCTCGACCGAGCCGCAGTGGGCGAAACCGGCGGGGCAGCCGTCAGGGAAGTAGCCGGACACATAGCTCCGGGCCTCGGTCGCGGAGCCGAGCAGCAGCAGCCCGAGCACGACCAGGAAGCCGGCGGTGGTCAGGAGCTGCGCCCGGTGCTGGCGCCAGGTGACCCAGATCATCGCGCCACCCCCGCAGGACCCGGCAGCGCCGCCGCCTGAGGGCTGCGCAGGTAGCCCATGACCAGCTCGTCCAGGTTGGGGCGGCGGGTGCTCCAGCGCGGGCCGAGCGCGCGGTCGCCGCGGACCAGCAGGGTGGCGTGCCTGCCGGTGCCGGTCGCGGAGACGGCCTCCAGCCCTTCGGCCGCCTCCGCCGGGCCGGACAGCAGCAGATGGCCGGCCAGCAGGTCGTCGATGTCGCCGCTGACCTGGAGCCGGCCGCCGTTGAGCACGACCAGCCAGTCGCAGGTGTCCTCCAGGTCGGCGATCACGTGCGAGGACAGCAGCACGGTGAGGCCGCGCCCGGCCACCTCGCCCATGAGGGTGCGCATCACGTCGTGCCGGGCCAGCGGGTCGAGGTTGGCCAGCGGCTCGTCCAGGACCAGGAGGTCGGGCGTCCTGGCCAGGGCGAGAGTGATCGCGACCTGCGCCTGCTGCCCGCCGGACAGCCTGCCCGCCCTGCGGCCGAGGGGGACGCCCAGCGCGTCCAGCCGGGCCCGCGCGCCCTCGCCGTCCCAGCGGGTGTTCGTCCGCCGCCCGAACTCCAGCAGCTCGCCGACGGTGAACGACTCGTACAGCGGCTTGTCCTGGGCCACGAACGCGGCGGTCCCCCGTACCGAGACGTGTCCCCGGTCGGGCGCGAGCAGGCCGACGGCGGCGAGCATGAGCGTGGTCTTCCCGGCCCCGTTGGGGCCGACCAGCGCGGCGACCCGCCCGGCGGGCACGGACAGCGAGCAGTCGCACAGCGCCCACGCGCGCCGGCGCCGCACGCTCAGCCCTGTGGTTTCCAGCACGGGCACCTCCAGGATCGGCGCGCTCACGCCACGCCCTCCCGGGAGGCGTCGGAGAGGACGGCGGCGAACAGCGCCCGCAGGTCCTCCTCGTCAAGCCCGGCGTCCCTGGCCTCACGCACCCACGCGGCCAGCCCCCGCCGCAGCCGCGTGTGCTCGGCCAGCCCGGCCCCGCCGAAGCCGCGCTCCACGAACGTGCCGAGCCCCGGCCGGCCCGTCACGAGCCCCTCACGCTCCAGCTCCCGGTAGGCCTTGAGCACGGTGTTGGGGTTGATCGCCAGCTTCTCGACGACCTCCCGCGCGGTGGGCAACTGGTCACCGGGGCGCAGCGTGCCGAGCCGCAGCGCGTGCTTGACCTGGTGGACGAGCTGGAGGTACGTGGCGACGCCCGACCCGCGGTCGAGCTGGAACTCGATCATAACACCCTTTCACTAATGAAGTAGTGAAAGGGTGATGGACTCGGCCCCGGCCTGTCAACCGAAGACGGTCTTGGGACGTTCCTGGAGCTCGCCGTCGACGTAGACGTCGACCTTCTCGTCGTAGAAGGCGATCAGGCCGGCGACGCGCTCGCTCTCGGGCAGCGGGGTCGGGTACGACCACGCCAGGTCCTTCTCGCCGTTGACCGACCAGTATTCGGCGGTGCCCTTGTAGGGGCAGTGCGTCACGGTGCCGGTGTGTTCCAGGAGGTCCAGCCGGACGTCCGTCTTCGGCAGGTAGTAGCGGGGCGGCAGGCCCGTCTCGAACAGGATGCGGGCGTGCCGCGAGTCGGCCACCGTCACGCCCGCGACCTCGACCCGGACGTGGCGGGAGCTGGGGAGGATGTCGACGCGGGTGTAGGGGCTGCGGGCGTGCACGTACACCTGTTCGTCCTCCTCGAACCAGGCGTCCATGGCGTCCCAGGTGAAGCGGACATGACCCCTGATCGCCTCCAGCGGCGAGTCCGGGTACGTGACGGCGGCGTCGGCCGCCTCCTTCCCGCCCGCCGTCACCGTGTGGACGACCCCGTCGCCCCGGCTCGGCGAGCGCTCGACCGCTCCCGTCGGCTTGAGCTCGGCCTGGACGTCGTCCAGCGGGACGTAGTAGGCCGGGTAGTAGGGCACCTCCCACACCAGCAGGGCGCGGGTGGTGTCGGCGACCGGGCGTCCACCGAGAAAGATCCTGACACGCTTGGCCGAGGGCTCGACGCGGACCCGGCCACGGCTCACGGCATCCATACCCACGCAAACCCCGGCTCCCGCGGGGCTATTCCACCCCGAACGCCGCCAGCGTCGCCCACGTGACGAGCGCGCCCACGGCCGTGCCCGCGGCCACCTGGGCGGGGGTGTGGTGCGCCAGCCGGACCCTGGCCCAGCAGACCAGCGCCACCACCGCCGCCCCGGCCAGCAGGACCGGCACGGCGGGCAGCACGTACGCGAGCACCACGACCGTGCCCGCGCACACGGCGGCGTGGAAGGAGATCTTCCAGCGGAACGTGACCGGGATGGTCACGGCCAGCGCGGCGAGCATCGCGGTCACGGCGGCCAGCAGCAGCCGCGGCGCGCCCAGCCAGGCCAGCAGCACCAGCGCGCCCAGCACGCCCGCGACGGCGGCCAGCAGCGGCCCCGGGCGGCTCGCCCGATCCACGATGTGGTGGGAGTCGAGGCGGCCCGACCGCACCCCGGCGGCGATCACCGCAGCGGGCACTCCCCCGCACAGCACCGACGCCACCAGCCCCCACGCGGCCCCCGTCCAGCCCTGGGCGACCAGGCCGATGGCCGGCGGCATGGAGATCACCAGGACCTGCGGGGCGAGCAGGTCGGTGACCCCGCGCGCGAGCCGATCGGACATCATGTCAGGAGGGTACGCGATCATGCTCCGCACCCAGGTGACCCCGGGCCAGGTGTCTTCCCATCCCGGCCGTCGTACGGGAGAGGCCGGGCTACCCCTTGCCCGCGGCGTTGACGATGCGGGTGGTGGAGCGGTCGGGGATGGCCTCCATCTCCCAGCACTCGGCCCCCAGCAGCGCCGCGGCGGCGCGCCGGCCCCCGGCGTGCGGGTCGCCGGCGGTGTGGGCGAGCGCGCCCGGCCGCATCGGCGCCAGCAGATCGATGTAGTGCTCAGGCGCGTGCGCCTCCGGCGGCCCGGTGACGATGAACACGCCGGTCACCGCGCGCAGCGCGGCGAGCACCTCGGCCCGCTCCACCGCCGGGTTGAACGGCCGCGAGGGGCCCTTCCACGCCCGTACGCGAGGATCGTCCTCTACGCCGACGACCAGGGGCAGCCCCCGGGCGGCCACCTCTCCGAGATAGCGCACGTGGCCAACGTGCAGGATGTCGAAAACTCCGGTCACGACCGCCGCCCCCGGGTGGTCGTACCGCTGCACCCAGACGGCCTCCAGGCTGCTCACCCAGGCACCCCTCCTAGTCGACTCGTCGATCGCAGCGTACAAGGTCCGGCGCGGCACCCCGACAGCCGATCGCCGGAAAGGCGATTCCTACCTTTTCGCGATAATCCGCGGGGGTGGGTTCGCGCGTCGAACAACGTCGCCGAAACGGGGGGTCAGCGTGACACGACCGGACGTCCATCAGCCCGAGCACGACCTCGAGATGCGCTTCCCCGGGGACCCGGCGGCGGTCGCCAGGGCGAGGGGCCTGGTCACCGGCACCCTCGGCCGCGACCACCCGCTGCACGACGACTGCGCGCTGCTGATCAGCGAACTGGCCACGAACGCGGTGCTGCACACCCGCTCGGGCGGGGGCGGCTCGTTCACCGTGCGGCTGCGCGCGACGGGAGCGACGGTGCTGGTGTGCGTCGAGGACGCGGGCTCTGACGGCCCGCCGTGCGTGTGCGGCGCCGACCCGCGGGCGACGAGCGGGCGCGGGCTGCCGATGCTGGAGGCGCTCAGCAACCGCTGGGGCTACACCCGGGGTGACGGGACGACGACGGTCTGGTTCGAGCTGCTGCTGGTGACGGTGCCGGCCGGCTGGGCGGCCGAGCCGGTCTAACAGAGCCGGTTCTAGACGAGCCGGTCTAGACGTCGAGCCGGCACAGGCCCTCGGCCAGCGCCTTCGTGGTCAGCCGGGTGCGGCTGTCGCAGGCCAGCTTGGCGAAGATGTGCTCGAGGTGGGTGGTGACGGTGCGGACGCTGAGCACGAGCGCGGCGGCGATCTGCGGGTTGGAGTCGCCGGCCGCGACCCGGGTGAGCACGTCCACCTCGCGCCCCGTCAGGTCGTACGGCAGGGAGCAGGGCCGCTCGGCCACCACCGCGCCCTGCAGCGAGCCCTGGTAGCCGACGCCGGCGCGCAGCAGCCGGGTCTCGTGCCACTGCCCGCTCCGGTCGAGCCAGAGGCCGTGACGGCCGAGCTCGCGCGAGTCGATGAACGCGCGCGCGTAGGCGGGCATGGCCGGATCGTCGCGCAGCGCCTCGGAGACCGGCCGCCCGGGGACCTCGCGCAGGATGCCGGCCCGGTCGAAGGCGACCGCGTGGAACCCCGGCGGCAGCCCCACCGGGTCGATCACGCACCGGGTGAGGTCGGTGACGTGCGCCAGCATCGGGCTCACGGCCGTCACCAGCGGCCCGGTCAGCTCGGGGAACGCGTCGCGGGCGGCCAGGTGGAGCAGGCCCGTGTAGCGGCCCTCGGCCAGGAACAGCGGCGCCGTCAGCCCCGCCCGCCACCCGTAGGGCGCCAGATGGCGGCGGAAGTAGAGCTCGGTGCCCGGCTCCGGCATGACCACCGGCCGGCGGGTGGCCATCGCCGTGCGGTAGGCCTCCAGCCCGGTGTATTCCTCGGCGGCGTCGCCGTCGACGCGCCGGTGCCCGTCGGACACGACGCTCTGGTGGCGGCCGGTGGCGGGGTCGAAGGCGACGAACTCGTAGGCGTCGACCGGCACCACCTCGCGCAGCGCGGTCATCGCGCCGTGGGCCCCGGCTCCCGCGGCCACCTGGTAGCCGACCTCGGCGAACGCCTGCAGCTGGCGGACGTTCAGGGTGATCTCGGCCACGGTTCTTTATACCACTGCCGAATTTTCCGGGGGCGGACGCGAGAGTCAGGCTGCTATCGTCGGACTCATGCAGCGCGCTCTCGTCACGACGACGCCGGACCCCGTCCCGGCGCGCTGATTCCTGCTCCCGGGCGAATGCCCGGGAGAGTCGGTCGTTCGCCCTTTCCACGCGAAGGACGATCATGAACGACCACCGCAGGCTCGGGCGCGAGCTCGGCCTCTTCGACACCGACCCGCTGATCGGCTCCGGGCTCCCCTTCTGGCTGCCCGCGGGCGCCGCCGTCCGCAAGGCCGTCGAGGACTACGTGTACGAGCTGGAGCGCCGCAACGGCTACCAGCACGTCAACTCGCCCGTGCTGGGCAAGCGCGAGCTGTACGAGCGATCCGGGCACTGGGCGCACTACGCCGAGGACATGTTCCCGCCGATGCGGGTGGGCGGGGAGGAGTTCGTGCTGCGGCCCAGCCTCTGCCCGCACCACGCGCTCGTCTACCGCTCCCGCCCGCGCACCCACCGCGACCTGCCGCTGCGGATCGCCGAGCTGGGCGGCATGTACCGCTCGGAGCTGTCCGGCGTGCTCGGCGGGCTGACCAGGGTACGGGCCATCCAGCTCAACGACGGGCACGTGTTCTGCCGGCCGGAGCAGGCGGCCGGCGAGGTGTCGGCCGCGCTCGACCTGATCGAGGCCGCGCACGCCCAGCTCGGCATCGAGGCCGCCCGCTACCGGCTGTCGCTGCGCGGCGAGGGCGCCAAGTTCGTCGACGACCCGGAGATGTGGGACCGCTCGGAGTCGATCCTGCGCGAGGTGCTCGACCAGCGCGGGCGGGCCTACGACGAGGAGCGCGGCGAGGGCGCCTTCTACGGCCCCAAGATCGACATTCAGATCGCGGACCCGGCGGGGCGCGAGTCGACCCTGTCGACCGTGCAGGTCGACTCCTTCCAGCCGGAGCGCTTCGACCTGGAGTACGCGGGCGGCGACCGGCCGGTGATGGTGCACCGCAGCGTGGTGGGCGGGCTGGAGCGGCTGGTGGCCCACCTGATCGAGGTGCACGGCGGCGCGTTCCCCGCCTGGATGGCGCCGGTGCAGGCGGTGGTGCTGCCGCTGTCCGACGCCGAGCTGCCCGCCGCGGGCGACGTGGTACGGCGCTGCGTGGCGGCGGGGATGCGGGCCGAGCTCGTCGAGCCGGGCCGGGGCACCCTCGGCGCCCGGATCAGGGTCAACCGGCTGGTTCCCTTCCAGCTCGTCGTGGGACCGCGCGAGGCGGCCGGCGGCGGGGCGGCGGTGCGGCTGCGCGACGGCTGCCAGGCCGGGGTGGTGCCGGTCGCGGAATTGGCGGCGATGTGCGCGCCGCGCTTCCAACCCGGTCAATAGATCAAATAAACGTCACGGCTCTTCCCACAGCCGGTAAAGGGCTCGTACATTGCCCCCAACGCCGTGTCAGAGGGAGTTGTTTTGACCGAGTCGAGCGACCGACAGGCCGGGCCCGTACAGGCCCGCGAACAGGAACGCCCGGCCCGCCAGCTCGCAGGCCCCTTACGGCTCGGCGTGTGGGTCGTCGGCGGGCTGCTCTCGGCCTACTCGATCGCGGTCGTGTTCTGGCCGGTCGAGGCGTTGCAGCACCGGATGACGTTCCTGGCGGCGGCGCTGCCGCTGGTGTTCCTCTGCTACCGGTCGGGCGCGGCGCAGTCCCTGAGCCGCCTCCGTCACCTCCCCGGCGATCTGCGGCGCCTCGGCCGGCGGCTGGACGGGCCGTTCGCGCACCGCCTGCGCGCCCGCTTCTCCCGGTCCGGGCCGCCCGCCGGGGCGGCGACGCACCCGGACGCCAGGGCGCTCACGTTGGGCGAGGCCCCGACGCTGCCGGAGGTCCGCGCTACGGGGGTCCTCCCGGACGCGCCGACGCTGCGCGACGTCCCGGCCGCCGACCCGCCGAAGGGCGCGAGCCCGTCGGCGGACACGGTGGTCATCGGCGTCTCACCGGACACCCCCTCCCGCCCGGACACCGACCGCCCGGACACCCCTGACGACACGCTGGTCCTCGACCGGACGACCGGGGCGGCGGAGGAGCCCGGTCCGGCGCCGCTCGGGGACACGCTTCCGGTGGAGGTCGGGGCGGAGGGTCCGGTGCGCCGGAAAGGCGAGTGGCCGACCGTCGGTGACTGGCTGCTGGCGCTGGCCTCGCTGGCGGTGCTCGTGTACCCGCTGGCGGACATCGAGTCGTTCCGCGATCGAGGGTCGGGCGCGGCGCTGTCGGAGCTGGACGTGATCGCCGGGATAGGCCTGACCCTGCTCCTGCTGGAGGCGGTGCGCCGCACGGTCGGCGCGGTTCTCTCCATCATTTGCGCCATTTTTCTGGCATATGCCTATTACGGCGCGATGCTGCCCGTCGATTGGACGATCGGCCACCGAGGTCTCGACCTCGACCAGATCGTGTCGCAGCTCTATACGGGCACGGAAGGCTTTTTCGGCGTCCCTCTCCAGGTGGCGGCGAGTTACATCATCCTTTTCACCGTCTACGGCGCGGTCCTCGACTACTCCGGCGCCAGCAGGTTCTTCATCGACCTGAGCTTCTCCGCCTTCCGCAGGTCACGCGCCGCCCCCGGCCGCACCGTGACCACCGCAGGATTCCTGCTCGGCACGGTGTCCGGCTCGGGCGTGGCGACCACCGTGAGCCTGGGCAGCGTGGCCTGGCCGGTGCTGCGGCGGGCCGGCTACCCGAGAGAGCCCGCCGGCGGCATCCTCGCGGCCGCCGGCATCGGCGCCATCCTGTCGCCGCCGACACTCGGCGCGGCGGCGTTCATCATCGCGGAGGTCATGCGGGTCAGCTACCTCCAGGTGCTGATCTACGCGACGATCCCGACGATCCTCTATTACCTGGGCATCCTGCTGGCGATCGAGATCGACTCCCGCCGGTTCGGCACGCACGCCGTGCGGGTGGACACACCCGGCGTCGGCAGGCTGCTGCTGCGCTTCGGCTACCACTTCAGCTCGCTGATCCTGATCGTGGTGCTGATGGCGATGGACCGGTCGGCGTTCCAGTCGGTGGTGATCGCCACCGCGGTCGCGTTCGCCCTGTCGTTCCTGGACCCCGCCCACCGGATGGGCCCGAGGCGGATCGGCCGGGCGCTGGCCAAGGGCACGCTGGAGGTGCTCCCGGTGACCGCGGTGTGCGCGGCGGCGGGCATCATCGTCGGCGTCATCACCCAGACCGGGCTCGGCCTGAACCTGAGCTCGATCATCGTGGACTTCGCCGCGGGCAACCTGATCCTGACCACGGTGATGGCGGCCCTGGCGGTCATGCTGCTCGGCCTGGCGGTGCCGGTGACGGCCAGCTTCATCATCGCAGCGGTGATCATCGCCCCCGCGCTGACGGCTCTCGGCGTGGGGCAGGCCGAGGCGTACATGTTCATCTTCTACTACGCGGTGCTGTCCGAGGTGAGCCCGCCGACCGCGCTGTCGGCGGTCGCGGCCTCCGCCATCACCGGCGGCAACACGTACCGGACCATGATGATGACCTGGCGCTACACGCTGCCGGCCTTCCTCGTGCCGTTCGCGTTCGTGCTCACCCCGCACGGCCAGGCGCTGCTCGGCCAGGGGCCGTTCGGCACCGTGCTGGCCATGACGGCGGTGTCGGCCGTCGCGGTGGCGGCCCTGGCGATGGCCACCGGCGGCCTGGCCGGCGCGCCCGAGCGGCTGCTGGCCGCGGTGGCCGCCGTGCTGCTGCTGTTCCTCGAACCCGTCCCGATCGTCGCGGGCCTGGCCGTGCTGGCCGTCGCGGCAGCCGTCCACCTCATCAGAAGAAGGAGCGTCCCAGCGTGAAGCGGATATTTGCGGTGCTCGCCGTGGCCGGCCTGATCGCGGGCTGCGGAGGCGCCGGCGGAGGCTCGGGCAACCGGCTGTCGATCGCCACCGGCGGCACCACCGGCGTCTACTACGTCTACGGCGGCGGCCTGGCCAAGCAGCTGTCGGCCAACATCGCCGACACCCAGGCCACCGCCTCGGTCACCTCCGCCTCCGTCGAGAACATCAAGCTGCTGGCCACCGGCAAGGCCGACATCGGCTTCTCCCAGGCCGACACGGCCGCCGACGCGGTCAACGGCACCGGCTCGTTCACCGAGAAGCAGCCGGTCAAGGCGCTGGCCCGGATCTACGACAACTACGCGCACGTGGTGGTCGCCCCGGGCGTGCAGGCCGGGAAGGTGGCCGACCTGAAGGGCAAGACGGTCTCGCTCGGCCCGCCGAACTCCGGCACGCAGGTCGTGGCCAGGCGGATGCTGGAGGCGGCCGGGCTCGACCCCGACACCGACATCAGCAAGCAGCAGCTGTCGATCAACGAGTCGGTGCAGGCCGTCAAGGACGGCACCGTCGACGCGTTCTTCTGGGTCGGCGGCCTGCCCACGGCCGGCGTGGTGGACCTGGCCACCAGCAAGCCCGACATCAAGATCATCGACACCGCCGACGTGCTGGCGGAGATGCAGCGCGAGTACGGCGAGCAGTACGTCGGGCTCGACATCGGCCTGGACGTCTACAAGCTCGAAGGCTCCGTGGAGACGGTCGGCATCGCCAACGTGCTGCTGGTGCCCGACACCATGGACGAGCAGCTGGCCTACGACATCACCCGGACGCTGTTCGAGAAGAAGCAGGAGCTGGTCGCGGTCCACCCGGAGGCCGACAAGCTCGACCCGGCGCTGGCCCAGCAGGTGCGGCCGGTCGCCCTGCACCCCGGCGCGGCCCGCTACTTCAAGGAGAAGGGCTGATCCGGCTGGCCCTCTCGCTCGCCGCGGTGCTGGCGCTCGGCTCCGGTGGCGGGCCGGGGCGCCCGGCCGTCAACGGGCTGGTGCTGCCGCCCTCCGGGGCGTTCGCTCTCGCGTACGTCCATTCGGTCTACCGTGCGCCCTCGGCGGAGCTGTTCACCGCCGAGGGCCGCGGCTTCACGATGCGCGCCGTGGTGTCCACCGGCGGCGGCGTGCTCGACTACTACGCGCTCGAAGGGACCCGGTCGCGTACGCCCGAGGGGGCGTGGCTGCTGCGGCTGGCGGCGCCGGCCGCGTACGGCGAGCTGTCGCTGATCGCCACCCCGATCGGGCGCAGGACGCTCGTCGCCGGCGGGCGCTGCCTGCCGCTGCACCCGGCCGGCGGCGCGCGCGAGGTGACGGTGCGGGTCGGCCTGACGCTGGAGGACCGGGGCGTGCCCTGCCCGCCGCCCTACAACCAGTCGTTCTTCTTGAACACCACGTACAGCGCCACCGACACGACGGACACCAGCGCCAGCGACATCCAGAAGCCCACCGCCTGGCCGGAACCGGGGAACGGCACGTTCTGGCCGTAGAAGCCGGTGATGGCGGTGGGCACCGCGATGATGGCCGCCCAGCCGGTGAGCCGTTTCATGATCTGGTTGAGCCGGAAGCCCTGCTGGGCCAGGCGCGTCTCGCGCATGTTGGCCAGCAGGTCGCGCAGCGACTCCAGCAGCTCGGCGGTGCGCTGCACGTGGTCGTAGACGTCCTGGTAGTAGGGCATCATCTGGGAGCCGCGCAGGACGCCCTGGTCGCGGTGGAGCAGGGTGCCGAAGAGCTCCCGCATCGGCATCACGACCTTGCGGAAATGCGCGGAGGTCTTGCGCAGCTCGTACATCTTCCGCTGCACCTCCCTGGCGTCGGCGGGCCGCTCCTCGAACAGCTCCTCCTCCAGGTCCTCGGCCCTTCCGTCCAGGTCGAGCACCAGCTCCAGCTGGCCGTCGACCACCCAGTCGAGCAGGCCGTGCAGCAGGAACAGCACCCCGTTCCCGGCCAGCGCGGGCGCGGCGTCCCAGCGCCGGACCACCTCGTCCAGGTCGACCGCCGGATCCAGCCTGACCGTGACGAGGGCGGTCTCGGTGACGAAGACGTCGATCTCGGCCGGGGCGAACCGGTCGCCGTCGAAGCGCATCGCGTACACGGTGATGAACAGGTGGTTGGCGTAGACGTCGGCCTTGGGGCGCTGGTGGTCGGCGAGCACGTCCTCGACGGCCAGCTCGTGCAGGCCCAGCTCGTCGCCGAGCGCGGTCAGCTCCTCAGGCGTCGGCCGGCACAGGTCGATCCAGATCGCGTTGCGGTGGTCGGACACGTGGTCGGAGACCTCGGCCAGGGGGAAGTTCTCCTTCTCCAGCCGGCCGTCCCGATACAGGCGGGTACGCACCTAAAGCAGTCTGGCAAAGCGCGTGGCGTTCCGCACCGCCGCGCCGCCGGGGTCGTTGTTGAAGTACACGTACGCGTCCCGCCAGCCCGCCTCGCGGACCCGCCCGGCCCAGGTCTTCAGCGCCGCGTCCCCGTACGAGAACCCGTCGGCGGCGCGGCCCTGGTGCAGCCGCACGTACCCCCACGGCGCGGTCCGCCAGAACGGGTTCTGCGGCTGGTTGAGCCGGTCGGCCCAGCACAGGGCGGCCTGGCGGGCCTCCAGGATCGCCCGGGTCTCGCCGGTCCACCACGACTCGTGCCGGAACTCCACGGCCAGCCTGACGTGCCCGGGGAAGCAGCTCAGGCAGCGTTCCAGCCGGCCGGGGTCGGCCCGCAGCGTGGGCGGGAGCTGCAGCAGGATCGGGCCGAGCGTGCCGCCGAGCCCCGACGCGGCCGCCATCAGCCTGGCGACGGGCTCCTCCGGCTCGTCCAGCCGCTTGATGTGGGTGAGGTAGCGGCTGGCCTTGACCGCCATGACGAAGCCGTCCGGGGTGCGCTCGCGCCAGCCGGCGAACGTCTCCGGCTTCGGCAGCCGGTAGAACGCGTTGTTGTTCTCGACCGTGGGGAAGGTCTCCGCGTACGTCTCCAGCCAGCGCCGCTGCGGCACCCCCTCGGGATAGAGGACGCCGCGCCAGTCCGCGTACTGCCACCCCGAGGTGCCCACGAGCGTCGCCATTCCGATGGACTACCCACCCCGTCCACGTGCAGTACTGTCGCACTCGCCGACCGGACGAGGAGGTCTGATCAGGGATGGGCGCCAACCACGCGCACGATCATGCGCACGATCATGCGCACGGCACCGCGGTGCCCGCCTCACGGCGGGCCGTCGTGGCCACGCTGGCCGTTCTGCTGCCGCTGGCGGCCGTCACGCTGGCGGCGCTGGTGCTGCTGTGGCCGGACGGGCGTCCGGAGGCGGCCCAGGAGCAGACCGGGTTCCAGCGGGTGGCCGGCACGATCACCGCGGTGGCGCTGGAGCCGTGCGGTGAGACGCAGCCCGGCGCGCCCGAGCCGCACCCGGCGACCTGCGGCAAGGCGACCGTCACCGTCGGCGAGGGGCGCGACGAGGGCCGCCAGGTCACCCTGTCGCTGCCCAGCGGGCCGGGCTCCCAGCGCTTCACCGCGGGCGACGACGTGGTGCTGCTGCACAACCCGCAGGCCGAGGAGGGCATGCCGGCCTACCAGCTGTCCGACCACGACCGGTCGGCGCCGCTGCTGCTGCTCGGGGCGGCGTTCGCGCTGGCGGTGATCGCGTTCGGGCGCTGGCGGGGGCTGACGGCGCTGCTGGGGCTGGCGATCACGTTCGTGCTGCTGCTCACGTTCGTGATCCCCGGCATCCTGGGCGGCGAGCCGCCGATGCTGGTCGCGATCGTGGGCGCCTCGGCGATCATGCTGTCGGTGCTGTTCCTGACGCACGGGTTCACGCTGGCGACCTCGATGGCGGTGCTCGGCACGCTGGCCAGCCTCGCCGTGACCGGCGTGCTCTCGTACGCGGTGATCGGGGTCGCCAAGCTGAGCGGCATCACCGACGACAGCTCGTTCACCCTCGACATGAGCATGTCCATCGACACGCAGGGGCTGCTGCTGGCGAGCATCATGATCGGCGCGCTGGGGGTCCTGGACGACGTGACGGTCACCCAGTCGGTGACCGTCTCCGAGCTGGCCGCGGCCAACCCGTCCTACGGGTTCCGCCGCCTCTACCGGGCGGGCAGCCGGATCGGCCGGGCGCACATCGCGTCGGTCATCAACACGATCATCCTGGCGTACGCGGGGGCGTCGCTGCCGCTGCTGCTGCTGTTCAGCATCGGCGAGCAGCCGCTGGGCGAGGTGCTGACGACGCCGGTCATCGCCCAGGAGGTGGCCCGCAGCGTGGTGGGCACGCTGGGGCTCATCTCCGCCGTGCCGATCACCACCGCGCTGGCCGCCCTCGTCACCTCCCGCCACGCGAACCCGTCCGGCGCCGCCTCCGGCGAACCGGAGCCCGCGCCCCGGCCCTCCGGAGAGTCCTTCTTCGCCGACGACACCCCGCGGGCTCCCCTTCCCGGGCCGGACGGCCCGTACGGCGACCGGCCGCTCCCCCGCCGCGCCCGCCACCGCCGCGCCGGCTCCTCGCCGTAGAGGGCCGGCTCAGGCGATCTCGGCGCTGCCGTCGACCCGGAGCTTGCGGCGGGCGCGCTCGTAGAAGGTGGTGCCCAGGCGCACCACCTTGGCGGCTCCCGGGCAGGCCGTCACCGTGATCCGGTCGCCGGGGCCGAGGCGGCCCACCACCCTGCCGTCCAGCTCGACGGCGAGCTGCCCGCTGGACGGCAGGAGCTCCAGCCTGACCTCCTCGTCCGCCGGCAGCACCAGCGCCCGGTTGAACGCCGAGTGCGCCGCCGCGGGCACCACCAGCACCGCCTCCACCCGCGGCGAGACCACCGGCCCGCCCGCGGAGAAGCTGTAGGCGGTGGACCCGGTGGAGGTGGCCACGATCACCGCGTCGGCGGCGTAGTTGACGAACGGGTTGCCGGCCGCGGTGACGGTCACCGCCGCCAGCCCGTCGCCGGGAAAGCGCACCAGGGCGATGTCGTTGAACGCCATCAGCTCCTGATTTCCGAGCCTGGTGCGGACCGCCATCCGCGGCTCCACGGTGTGGCGGTTGTGGTCGATCGCCGAGAGCGTCTCCGACAGCTCGGCCACGTCGATCTCGGCGAGGAAGCCCAGCCGCCCCAGGTTGACGCCGAGCACCGGAGTGCCGCGACCGGCGATCAGCCGCATCGTGCGCAGCATCGTGCCGTCGCCGCCCAGGCTCACCACCAGGTCGGCCCGCTCCACCAGCGTCTCGCCGTCGACCGCCACCGCGCTGCAGTCGATCCGCCCCACCTCCTCGGGCAGCCCGAGCACCGTGACGTCACGACCGGCGGCCCAGCCGAGGATGATGTCGATCGCCTCCTTGGAGTCGCGCTGAGGATGCAGCACCAGCCCGACCGTCCCGACCATGCCCATGGGGACACTCTAGGGTCCGCTCGCAACAGGCGGACCGGCGGAAAGGTGGCGCCGAGAGGTCCGTGGCGCATGGTAATGTTTTCCCCGCGGAGCAGAGCGAGAAGCTCGGCCACGCGACAGCACCACGGGATGTAGCGCAGCTTGGTAGCGCACTTGACTGGGGGTCAAGGGGTCGCAGGTTCAAATCCTGTCATCCCGACGTTAAAGCCCTGATGGGGAGCGATTCTCATCAGGGCTTCGTCGTCTCTGGCGCCGCGACGTCGGCGAGATCGTCCGCACCCGCCGGCGCCGGTGGTTCTCTTGCGCGTCCGCACGTCATGCCCGGAGGTGGCCCATGGGGCGCAGGCCGACGATCGACCGCGACGAGCTGGCCAGGCTGGTCGCCCGCGGGCTGAGCGTGCAGGAGCTGGCCGCCCATTTCGGGGTGAGCGAGTCCGGGGTGCTGCAGGCCAAGCGGGCCGCGGGGCTGGCCAAGCCGATGCTCGACCACAGCCGGGCGCTGCCGTGGAAGCTGGAGCGCGCCCACTCCCAGTCCGGCCCCGCCACCAACCTGCGCAACCTGTCGGCGGCGGCGCAGGGCAGGCCGCCCGCGCCCGAGCGGCTCAACACCGCGCTGCGGTGGGCCAAGCGGCTGGTCGACGCCGGGCTCGACGTCGGCTACGACCCGGCTACCGGCTTCGTGGAGATCCCTGCGGCCCCTGGCGGCTCCCACGTCGCAGCCGTGCTGGAAGCCGCCAGAAAGGCCCTGGAAGAGGGCTGAAGGCGGCGTTTCACCGGCGCTTCGCTGGGCAGTTCGCGGTCTCAACAGAAGAGACCGGAGGCGAACAATATGGACACCTTGATCTGGGTGGCCCTCGTCGTGGTCGCGATCGCGGCGGTCGCCGCGGTGGCCTACGTGGTCGTGCAGCAACAGCGCCGCAGCCGGTTGCGCGACCGTTTCGGCCCCGAGTACGAGCGCACGATGGCCGAGCACGACAGCAAGCGCGAGGCCGAGCAGGAGCTGATCGCCCGCGAGCAGCGCCACGCCGAGCTGGACATCAAGCCGCTTCCCGAACAGTCACGTGACGACTACGCCAACCGGTGGGCCGAGGTGCAGGAGCGCTTCGTGGACGCCCCCGAATCCGCCGTGGCGGAGGCCGACCAGCTGGTGACGGCGGTCATGGCCGAGCGCGGCTACCCGACGGAGGACTTCCGCCAGCGGATCGCCGACCTGTCGGTGGGGCACGCCGAGACGCTGACCCACTACCGGAAGGCGCACGACATCAGCGAGCGCGCGACCCGCAAGGAGGCCTCGACCGAGGACCTGCGCCAGGCGATGGTCCACTATCGCGCGCTCTTCGAGGAATTACTGCACGAGACGACCCGAGGACGGTGACGGGTATGAACGACGAGCTGAACGTGCCGTCGCAGCGCTCCGACCAGCAGGTACGGAACGACCGCGACGACGAGTACACCACGGACGACAAGGCCGGCGGCACCCACCGGGAGCCGTACGGCAGGAATGACGAGGACGTGCTGGTCGTGTCCGACAGGCAGACCACCGATGACACCGGCCCCCACCCGGCGCCCGGTGACCCGGACCCGCTCCATGACGGGACGGCGCACGCCGACCCGCTCCATGACGGGACGGCGCACGCCGACCCGCTCCATGACGCGACCCGGGATCCCGACCCCGACTCCCCGTATGACGGACCGCACGACACGGTGACGGCGACCGAGCAGGTGACCGCGGCCGGCCCCGGGCCCGCCCAGCCCGCCGAGGATCCACCCTCGCACGCCGCTCCCCAGGCGTTCCCCCTGTTCGAGCAGGACCCCGACGAGGTGCAGTCACGCTGGCGGGACGTGCAGGCCTCCTTCGTCGACGACCCGGCGGAAGCGGTCCACCGCGCCGACGGGCTCGTGGGCGAGGTCGTCGACTCGCTGACGAACGCGTTGCGGTCCCGTACGGGAGAGCTGCGCGAGCGCTGGAAGAGCGACGGCGGCGACGACACCGAGCGGCTCCGGCAGGCACTCCGCGAGTACCGGGGCGTACTGGAGGGACTGCTCGCCATGTCAGGCCGGGACAACCCGGCGTCGTCCAGCAAGACCACGGTGTAGGAGGAGGATCACATGCTCGCGATAGTCGCCGCGATCGTCTTCGGTTTAGGTTTCCTCCTGGACCTGCTGGACACGCAGATCGCCGGAAGCATCTCCGGCACCACGTTCATGCTGCTGGGCCTGACGCTGCTGGCGCTGCACCAGGCCGGCATCGGCACGGCGAGCGTGAAGAGCTACGGAGGCTGGCGCGGCCGTAGCCGGCGCTAGCCGATCAGGACAAGCGGCCGCGCCCGGCGTACTCGATACGCCGGGCGCGGCTCTTTGCACGTGGGCCAGTCGGCGGCTGATATCAGCTCTTGCCCGGAAACCTCATGGTCACCGTGCTTCCGCCGCCGATGTGAAGGGTCAGGTCGGACGACAGCAACCGGGCCACCCACAGCCCCATGCCGCCCACCGAGCCGGGCAGCGGGCCCGGCTTCCAGGTGCCGTCGTCGTGCACCTCGATCACGATGTCCCCGGAGTCGGACCAGAGGCGCACCCGCGCCGCGTCGTCCCCGTGGGTGACCGCGTTGGTGGCCACCTCGTTGACGGCGATGACGAAGTCGTCCACGGCCTCATGGCGCATGCCGAGCTCTCGTGCCCCGGACGCGGCGAACTCCCGGACCTGCGGCAGGTCCGGGAGCCGGAAATGAAGCCTGCGCACGCGCGCGCCGGGTGGCGGGCCCGGTGAGCCCGCCTGAGGATGGATGTCCTCTGTCATCACCCGGCGTTCCCCCTTAACCGACGGTCAGCTCTGCGCGCAGCTGGTCGAGGACCTTGCGGAGAATCCTGGAGACGTGCATCTGCGAGATGCCGAACTCCGCGGCGATCTCTGCCTGGGTCATGTTGCCGAAGAACCGCAGCAGCAGGATGTGCTTCTCGCGCGAGGGGAGCGCGTCGATGAGCGGCTTGACGGCTTCGCGGTCGACCATGGTGCTGAGCGTGTCGTCGTCCTCGGGGATGACGTCGCCGAGGGAGGCGGCGTCGTCATCGGTGCCGAGCGGCGCGTCCAGCGAGAGCGTGCTGTAGGCGGCGGAGGCGTCGAGCGTGAGCAGGACGTCCTCCTCGGAGATCTTCATCTTCGCGGCCAGCTCGGCGACGGTCGGCGAGCGGCCGAGGTCCTGGCTGAGGTCGGCGACGAGCCGGTTCAGCTCGGAGCGGCGTTCCTGGTAGAGGCGGGGCACCCGGATCGCCCAGGTGCGGTCGCGGAAGTGACGCTTGACCTCCCCGGTCATGGTGACGACGGCGTAGCCCCTGAAGGCGTGGCCGAGCGAGGGGTCGAAGCCGTTGATGGCCTTCATGAGCCCGACGTACGCCGCCTGGAGGAGGTCCTCCAGCGGCTCGCCGCGGTAGCGGTAGCGCCGGGCGATCTCCATCGCCAGCGGCCGGTGCATCTCCACGATGCGCTCGCGAAGCCGTTCTCTGAGACTGTCGGGGGTTCCTTCCCCGACCATCTCGGCCAGGAGCTCTTCGGCGGTCATCTCTTCGAGGACGAGTTCCTGCACAGCCATCGCTGCTCCTCTATGGGGTGGCAGGCGGCCTCTGTAACAGGAAAAGCCCATACAGAGGCACGCCTCGCTCAACGTTCGAGACGAAAGCCCTCTGCTGGACTTCGGACACCAGTATGCCCTACTCCCGAAGGAGTATTCCTCTCTACTTCAGTGACAGTAAGGTTGCCCCGTGACAGTGCCCGAGAACGGCGAGGGGTCCACGGCCGCCCTGAGCCTGACGTCGTCCACCGTTGACGAGATTGCCGTGATCAGGGTCGACGGTGTGCTCGACGCCACGACGCGCGAGCAGTTCGCGGACTACCTCTCCCTGGCGGGGCCGGACCTGATACTCGACCTGGCCGGGGTGACGTTCATGGACTCGCGAGCGCTGGGGCTGATCGTCCATCACTGGCAGACCAGCCTCACCTCGGGCGCGAAGTTCGCGCTCATCGGCGTCGAGTACGCCAAGTCCAAGGTGATGTGGATCACCGGCCTGGCGCAGCGGCTGCCGATCTACGACACCCTCGACGACGCCCTGGCGGCGATCGGCTAGCGGCGGCGGTTCTTGCGCTGGTGCTCCTCGACCAGGAGCCTGGCCAGGTCGGCCACCTTGACCTGGTGGTGCTGGGAGATCCTGCGCAGTTCGTCGAAGGCGGCCTCGGCGGTGCATCCGCTGGTCTGCATGATGATGCCCTTGGCCTGGTCGATGAGGGCGCGCCCGGCCAGGGCCTCCTGGAGCTGGGCGGCGTCCGTACGGACCTCGTCGAAGTCCGACATGTTGGCCATGGCGACGCCGACCTGCTCGGTCAGCATCTCCGCCAGCGACTGCGCCCCCTGCGGCGAGAACGCGTCGCGCCGCACCGAGTAGAGGCCGACGACCAGCAGCGCGGGCGGCACCTTGATGGGCACGGCGAGCACCGAGCGGACCCCGCAGCGGGTGGCCAGGGCGGCGTAGCGCGGCCAGCGGGTGTCGGTGAGCACGTCGGCGACGGCCACCCGGGCGCCGGTCTGGCGGGCCTCGGTGGAGGGGCCCTCGCCGATCTCACGCTCGCCCTCGACGAGGGTGATCAGTTCGCTGTGCGAGCCGGAGGTGAGGACACGCCGGTCGCGCCAGTGTTCGGCCGACCCGCCCGAGCATCCGGGGACACCCGCCGCGAGCGCGGTGGTCAGGCCGCGCAGCACGGTCTCGGTGGAGGTGTCCTCTCCCAGTCTGCCCAGCGTCGCCAGGTCGCGGGCCAGCCCAGGGGTGATCATCGCGGTGGATTCCATAGCAGCAAGCATCTACCCCTTATGGCTACCATTATCCCGGGTGGCGTAGCGTCGGAGGGTGAGCATGCCGGACCTCGAACACGCCTTGGACGCGCTGACCGGGCGGGTCTCGTCGTTGCGTGAGGCGAGGGCGGCCTACCCCTCGGACCTCGCGCCCACTCTGGACGCCGCCCTGGCGGAGCTCGACACCGCCGTGGAGCTGCTGGCCGAGGCGCGCGAGCAGCTCAGCAGGGGGCCCAGGAGGCAGTCCGGCAAGAAGGACGGCTCCCAGCGGGAGCTGAAGCTGCTGCGGCAGGTGTTCCGGGCCTTTCCCGTGCCGGTCATCGTGCTCGACGGCGGCGGTACGGTCCGGCGGATCAATCCCGAGACCTCGCGGCTGCTGGGCAGCCCCGACGGCTATCTCGTGGGCCGATCCTTCCCGCTGCTGGTGGACGTGTCGAGGCGGGCGGCGTTCCGGTCCCATCTGACGGCGGTGCTGAGCACCGGCCAGCCGGCCGCGTTCGAGACCAGGCTCGCCCACCAGGGGCGCACGCATCTCGTGCAACTGGCCATGGCGCGGCTCACCATGCCGGGCGAGCCGCAGCAGATGGTGGCGGTGGTGGCGCTGCCGATCGAGGTGCAGCTGCCCGAGCCGGGCGACAGGCGGCCGGAGGAGGCCGACGGCACGGCGCTGCTGGCGGCGGCCAGGCGGCAGGACCTGCTGTCCAGGATGGCCGCCCTGCTCCTGGACGAGGAGGCGCTGCGCCGGCCGGTGGCGCTGCCGCGCGCCACCCGGCTGCTGGCGGCCGAGTGGGCCGACTGGGTGGTGGCCGACGTCGTGCGCGACGGGCTGCCGCGGCGCTCGATCGTGATGGGGCCGAAGAACCTGCCGGTCAACGAGGTGATCCGGCAGGTGGAGTCGAGCGACCCGGCCGGCGCCCAGGTGGTCGCCCAGGTGCTGGAGCGCGGCTCCGGCGTGGTGTTCGAGATGGTCGACGACGAGTCGCTGCTCGGCTTCTGCGCCGACGGGCCGGTGCTGACGGCGATGGGCGCGGGCTCGCTGCTGTGCGTGCCGATCGGCGGCGGCGACGGGGTGCTGACGCTGGTGCGCACGCACGACCGCCAGCCGTTCACGCTGGCCGACCTGAGCGTCATGCAGGAGGTGGGGCTGCAGCTCGGCATGGCGGTACGCGCCCAGAACAGCTTCCAGAGCCGCTCGCGGGCGGCCGACGCGCTGACGGCCAGCGTGGTCCCGCGGAGCCTGCCCAACGTGCCCGGCTACGAGGCGGCGGCCGTCTACCACCCCGGCTCGTCGGTGGGCGCGGAGTTCTACGACGTGTTCCCGCTCCCCGGCGGCTGGGGGTTCGCCCTGGGCGGCGCGGCGGGCAAGGGCGAGGAGGCCGCGTCGGTCAGCGCGATGGTGCGCGGCGGGCTGCGGGTGCTGAGCGTCTGGGAGCAGGACCCGGACCCGGTGGTGCGCAAGGTGAACGAGGCGCTGGTGAAGCAGAGCACCGGCCTGTTCGTGATGGCGGTGGCAGGGTTCGTGAAGGGCCGCAGGATCCGCATGTCGTCGGCCGGCCATCATCCGGCCGCGCTGGTGCAGCCCGACGGCTACGTGCGCTTCACGGCGGGCGGCGGGGTGCCGCTGGGCATCGCGGCCGAGGCGGAGACCTGCACCGAGGAGATCACGCTCGGCGTGGGCGAGACGATGGTGCTCTACTCAGAAGGGCTCATCTCGTCCAGGAACGACAAGGGCGAGCCGTACGGCGAGGAGCGGCTGGCCGACGTGCTGAGCAGATGCGCAGGTCAGGCGCCGTCGGCCGTGGTCAAGGCCATCGAGGCCGACCGCAACACGTTCTCCGGCGGGCAGGTGTGGGACGAGATCGTGGTCCTCGCTCTTCGAGGCGTCTGATTGGCATGGGTTTGCGAACACCGGGAATACGGGTATTGTCGGCTTAGACACAGACGTGCCTAAGACGCAGGCACACCTTGAAAGCTTTTTTCACGCTGAGGTGTGCCATGAATATCGCGATCGTCGCTTCTGGTTCCGGCAACAAGCGCCACCACATTCTCTCCGTAGCCCGCGAGCTCGGGCGCGATCACCACGTCACCATCTATTCCCGCCGTAACAGTGATGAGGGCAAGCCCAAGACGCGGGTGGCCCCGGGTGTCACGGTGGAACACATCGACGTGGGCCCGGCTCGTGACCTCAGCCCGGCCGATGTGGTGCCCTATCTGAACGACGTCGGCGAGTATCTGAGCAAGCGGTGGCGGCAGGACCGCCCCGACGTGATCCACGCGCACTCCTGGACCAGCGGCCTGGCCGCCGTCACGGGCTCCAAGGACCTGGACGTTCCGGTGACGCACACCTTCCACACCGTGGATCCCGCGCGTCTGCCCCTGGAACGGGCACTCGGCCGCCGCGCCAGGGCCGTCATCGCCGGCTCGGGCGACGAGGAGTCGGCGTTGATCCGGATCGGCGTGCCGCGCAACCACATCGCCGTGGTGCCGTACGGGGTCGACACCGAGCGCTTCCACCGCCGGGGCGTCACCGCCTCGCGCGGCACCAGCAAGCGGCTCCTGCACGTGGGCCCGCTCACCAGTGACCGCGGCGCGCAGACCATCGTGCGGGCCCTGCAGGGGCTTCCCGACGTCGAGCTCGTGCTGGCCGGCGGGCCCGCGCCCGAACTGCTCGACGAGGACGCGGACGTGCGCCGGCTGCGCGCGCTGGCCGAGCAGCTCGGCGTGGCGTCCCAGGTGACCCTGCTCGGCCAGGTCAAGCGGGCGGCGGTGCCCAAGCTCATGCGCAGCGCCGACGCGGTCGTGACGGTGCCGCGCGAGGCGCCGACCGGCATCGTGGCGCTGGAGGCGATGGCCTGCGGCGTGCCGGTGATCGCCTCGTCCGTCGGTGCCCACCTCGACTCCGTCATCGACGGCGTCACCGGGCTGCTGGTGCCGCCGGACCGCCCGTCGCGCACCGCCAGGCTGGCCCGCGAGCTGCTCACCGACCCCACGCTGCGCACCGCGCTCGGCTACGCCGGCGCCGACCGCGCCCGCTCCCGCTACTCGTGGGAGCGCGTCAGCCAGGAGCTGGTCCGGGTGTACGAGGCCGCCTGCGCCTGACCCGTCACCCGTCGCCTATCGTCGTGACATGCTGATCCACCCCTGGGACGCGGGCGACGACGAGCGGTCCATCGCCTACCTGAAGGACAACCAGTTCGGGCACCTGATCGCCGCCGGCAGGGGTAGGGACCTGCCGGTGGTGGTGCCCACCCAGTTCCTGCTGCGGGACGAGCGGACGATCTGGCTGCATCTCGCGCGGCCCAACCCCATCTGGCCCGCCATCGAGGAGAACCCCAAGGTCCTCCTGTCGGTGGCGGGCCCTTGGACGTACGTCCCCGGCAAGTGGCGTGCCGAGAGCGGCGCCGACCCGTCGCTCGGCGTGCCCACCACGTACTACTCCTCGGTCCAGCTCGTCTGCCACGCCGAGATCGTCACCGGCCCCGAGGGCAAGCTGGAGATCCTGCGCGCCCAGCTCGCCGACCAGGAGCCGGGGCACGGCGACCCCGCGCGGATGCCGCGGCTGCTCTCGGGGCTGCTGGGGCTGCGGCTGGCGGTGGAGGAGCTCCGCGGCAAGTTCAAGTACGACGGGCACAAGGACGCCGGACTGCGCGAGCGGGTGGCCGCCGAACTGGCCGCCCGCGGCGGCCCCGGCGACGAGGCCGCACTGCGCCACCTGGCCTGACCCCCTGCCACAGCCGCCTGAGCAGGGCGGTCAGCGCAGGTGGGACGCTTTGAGTCCCAGGTGGACGGTGAGGCGGTCGTCGCCGTCGGACAGGTCGCGGCCGGTGAGCCGTTCGGCCTTGCCCAGCCGGTAGTAGAGCGTCTGCCGGTGGATGCCGAGCTCGGCGGCGGCCTTCTGGGCGTGGCCGCCGAGGTCGAGGTAGACCTCGACGGTGCGGGCCAGCTCCGGGTCGAACGGCGCCACCGCCTCGGCCAGCTCGCGCAGGTCGCCCACGCCGAGCCGGGCCAGCAGCCGGTACGCGCCCAGCTCCTCCCAGCGGGCGACCGGCGCGTGCCGGGGGAAGTTCTCCGCCACGCGCAGCGCCTGCCGCGCCTCCCGCCAGCTCAGCCAGGCGTCCGCCGGGTCGGCCCGGGCCGCGCCGATGCCCGCGGCCGTCCCGTACGCGCCCTGGACCGTCCGCGCGACCTCGGCGGCGAGGTGCGCGGGGGCGAGCAGCGCGACCGGGGAGCCGGCGCGGGCGAGCACCCCGCGCGGGAGCGTCCACAGCGCGGCGGCGCGCTCCTCGGACTCGCGCACCGCGACGGCGGCCACCGGGCCGGACATCTCCGGGGAGGCGGCGGCCCGTTCCTGCGGGTCGGGCGACAGCAGCGCGTCGAGCCGGCGGCCCAGGTCCTGGCGGCTCCTGGCCTCGTGGGCGAGCGCGGCGGCGGCCCTGGTGACCAGCGGGGCGACGCGGTGCAGCCGGGTGTCGGCGAGGCTGCCGGAGTCGAGCAGCCACAGGTAGCCGTAGGTGACGTCGCCGTGGCGCAACGGCCAGCAGATCCTGGCCAGCACCTTGAGCCGGTCGTCGGCCGGGATCCGGACGGGGCCGTCGGCCCGGGCGATGCCGTAGCGTTCGAAGTAGTCGCGCACCTCCTGCGAGGCGCGCCGGCGCAGGATCGACTCCTGGCGGACGGTGTCGATGTCGCCGTGCTGCGCCCCGTACGCGAGCAGGCGGAACGAGCGGTCCTCCAGCGTCGCGGAAGCGCCGAGCAGGCCCGCGATCTCGTCGACGATCTCCTGCAGATCAGCGGTGTTGTGCATGTGTATGACAGCCTGCCACACCTGGCGTTACTCGCGTCCATAGACCCCTCTGACCTGCGGTTTTAGCCTGGACGCATGTTGGGACAAGTGCTGCTCGCCGCTTCGGGGAGCCGGTTGGTGCGCCGGTCCGTGTCGGGCTTCCCGCTCACGCGCAGGGTCGTCGACCGCTTCGTCGCCGGTGAGAGCGTGCCGGAGGCCCGTGAGGCGATCCTCCGGCTGCTCGGGACCGGCCTGTCCGTGACCGTCGACCATCTCGGCGAGGAGACCCGCGACGCGGGTGACGCCGCCGCCATCGCCAAGGCGTACCTCACGCTGCTGGAGGAGCTGCGCCCGCTGGAGCTGGGCCGCGCCGCCGAGGTGTCGGTGAAGCTGTCGGCCGTCGGGCAGGCGCTCGACGAGGACCTGGCGCTGGAGCACGCGCGGGCCGTCTGCGCCGCCGCCGCGGCGGGCGGCTCCACCGTCACGCTCGACATGGAGGACCACACCACGGTCGACTCCACGCTGCGGATCCTGCGCGAGCTGCGCCGCGAGCACCCCTCGACGGGCGTGGCCGTCCAGGCCTACCTGCACCGCAGCGAGGACGACTGCCGCGCCCTGGCCCACGAGGGGTCGCGCGTGCGGCTGGTCAAGGGCGCCTACCGGGAGCCCGCCTCGGTCGCGTACCAGAGCAAGGCGGACGTGGACAAGGCGTACGTGCGATGCCTGCGTATCCTGATGGCGGGGAAGGGGTACCCCATGGTGGCGACGCACGACGACCGGCTGATCTCCATCACCGAACTGCTCGCCGACCGCCACGGCCGCTCCCGTGGCGACTACGAGTATCAGATGCTGTACGGGATCCGCACGGACCGGCAGGAGGCCCTGGCCGGAGCCGGTCACACGGTCCGCGTCTACGTGCCGTACGGCGCCGACTGGTACGGCTACTTCATGCGCCGGCTGGCCGAGCGCCCCGCGAACGTCGCCTTCTTCCTTCGTGCCCTTGGAGGCAAGTGATTATGGATGCCATCAGCAATGTGCCGGCCCCGGCCAACGAGCGGGTTCTCGGGTACGCGCCCGGCAGCGCGGAGCGCGCGGCCCTGGAGTCCCGGATCAAGGAGCTGTCCGGCGCCTCGCTCGACCTGACCATGACCATCGGCGGCGAGCAGCGGCTGGGCGGCGGCACGCCCATCGACGTGGTGCAGCCGCACAACAAGGCCGCGGTGCTCGGCCGCACCCGCGAGGCGGGCGCGCAGGACGTGCGGGCCGCGATCGACTCGGCGCTGGCCGCCGCCCCGGCCTGGCGCGCGCTGCCGTTCGACGAGCGGGCGGCGATCTTCCTGAAGGCCGCCGACCTGCTGGCGGGGCCGTGGCGGGCCACGCTCAACGCGGCCACGGTGCTCGGCCAGTCGAAGTCCGTCCAGCAGGCGGAGATCGACGCGGCCTGCGAGCTGATAGACTTCCTGCGCTTCAACGTGGCCTACGCCCGGCAGATCTACTCCGACCAGCCGATCTCCTCGCCCGGCGTGTGGAACCGGATGGAGTACCGCCCGCTCGAAGGCTTCGTGCTGGCGATCACGCCGTTCAACTTCACCGCCATCGCCGGCAACCTGCCGACCTCGGCCGCGCTGATGGGCAACGTGGTGGTGTGGAAGCCGTCGCCGACGCAGCAGTTCGCCGCGCACTTCACGATGCGGCTGCTGGAGGAGGCCGGGCTGCCGCCGGGCGTCATCAACCTGGTGACCGGCTACGGCGAGGCGGTCTCCGAGGTGGCGCTCACCCACCCCGACCTGGCCGGCATCCACTTCACCGGCTCGACCGCCACCTTCCAGCACCTGTGGCGCACGGTGGGCGAGAACATCGCCTCCTATCGCGGCTACCCGCGCCTGGTCGGCGAGACGGGCGGCAAGGACTTCGTGCTGGCCCACCCGTCGGCCGACCCGGCGGTGCTGTCGACGGCGCTGATCAGGGGCGCCTTCGAGTACCAGGGCCAGAAGTGCTCGGCGGCGTCGCGGGCGTACGTGCCGCGCTCGGTGTGGGACCGGATGCGCGACGACTTCGTGGCCGTGGCCGAGTCGCTGACCGTGGGCGACGTGGCGTCGGACCTGTCGGCGTTCATGGGCGCGGTGATCGACGAGCGGGCTTTCGCCAAGCACAAGGCCGCCATCGACCGGGCGCGCTCGGCCTCGCACATCGACGTGCTGACGGGCTCGTACGACGACTCGACCGGCTATTTCGTGAAGCCGACCATCCTGGAGTCGGCGGACCCGACGGACGAGATCTTCGTCAAGGAGTACTTCGGGCCGATCCTGGGCGTGCACGTCTACGACGACGCCGACTTCGACGCGGTGCTCACCCAGATGGAGGGCGTCTCGCCGTACGCGCTGACCGGCGCGTTCATCGCCCAGGACCGCTACGCCATCGCGGCGGCGTCGGAGAAGCTCCGCTTCGCGGCGGGCAACTTCTACGTCAACGACAAGCCGACCGGGGCGGTCGTGGGCCAGCAGCCGTTCGGCGGCGCCCGCGCGTCGGGCACCAACGACAAGGCGGGCTCGATGTACAACCTGGTCAGGTGGGTCAGCGCCCGCGCGGTCAAGGAGCTGTTCACTCCGCCGACCGACCACCGCTACCCGCACATGGGCTGAGAGCGGTGATCTCGGTCAGGACACTCTGACGCGGTCGAAGCGGGTGGCGGCGTCGCGGACCGCCGCCACCAGCGTGTCGTCGGCGCCGAGCTCCGGGTCGAGCGCGTCCAGGACGCGGTGGGCGCCCTCGGCCGGCGGGCCTGCCGCGAGCACGGTCAGCTCGGCCGCGCGCGGGTCGCTGACCGGGGCGCCGTGGCCGCGCAGGTGGCTGATCCAGGCGGCCAGGATGAGGGCCGCCCCTTCCGGCACGCGGCCGGCGGCGCGTTCGGCGCGCAGCACGGGCAGGACGCGTTCCGGCAGCTTGCGGGAGCCGTCGGCGGCGATCCTGGCGAGGCTGTGGCGGATGCGCGGGTTGGCGATCCGCTCCAGCAGCGCCTGGCGGTACGCGTTCAGGCCGGCGGCGGCCCGGCCGAGATGCCGTCCGGCCTCCGACCACCACCGTTCCAGCCAGCCGCGGCAGGCGTCGTCGCCGATCGCCTCCGCCAGCGTGGCGTGCTCGCGGATCGAGCCGGCGTAGGCGAGCAGCGAGCAGGAGCCGTTGACCAGCCACTGCTTGCGATGCTCGTACGGGGTGACGTCGGTAGTCAGCAGGGCGCCGGCGTCCTGCCAGCGCGGGCGGCCGGCCGGGAACCGGCCTGCCAGCACCCACTCGGCGTACGGCTCGGCGGTGACCGGGACGCGGTCGTCGCGGCCGGTGGCCTCGGCGACGGCGCGCAGCCCGGACGGGCCGGTGTGCGGGGTGACCCGGTCGGCGACGGTGGCGACGACGGACACGTTCTCGTCCAGCCAGCCGGTCAGCTCCTGATTGACCTCGTCGGCCATCTCGTACAGCAGGCGGGACAGGATGGCGCCGTTGCCGGCCGTGTGGTCGCACGCCACCAGCGTGACCGGGCCCGCGTCGGCGCGGCGGCGGGCGGCGAGGCCGGCGAGCAGCCGGCCGCGGGTCGTGCGCACCGGCGCGGCCGGGTCGGCGCGCAGGGCGGCCACGTCCTCCCGGACGTCCGGGTGGTCGCGGGCGCCGAGCTCGGTGAGGGTGACGGCGGCCACCTCGGGCGCGCGGAACAGGCGCAGCAGGGCGTCGTGGTCGGTCGCGGGCCATGCCTCGGACACGGTCGCGATCACCTCGAACCGGTCGCCGTGGGCGCTCCTGGTGATGAGCGTGTAGAGGCCCTGCTGGGCGGCGAGCAGGTCCGACGCCTCGTGCCCGCCGAAGGCGGCGAAACCCCACTCCTCGCCGTCGGGCGCGTGCTCGGTGTACCAGGCCTGATGGGCGCGGAAGAAGTCACCGAGCCCGAGGTGGATCAGCCGGACGGGCGCCGCGGGGCGGGCCGCGCCGGCGCGGCGGGACAGTTCGCTGCTCATGATCAGACCTTTCTCGGCCGGTGGTACGTGGTGATGTGTCAGGCGGGCCTCCGGTCGAGCCGGTGCGCGGCCAGGGCGCCCAGGTCCACCTCGTCGAGGCTGGTGACGACGAGGTCGGCGTGCGCGCCGGCGAGGATCCGCGCGTCGTCCGCGCGGGCCACCCCGAGCCCCGCCATGCCGCCGGCCTTGGCGGCCTGGACGCCGCTGACGGCGTCCTCGACCACGAAGCAGTCCTCCGGAGCCACGTGCAGCTCGGCGGCCGCGGTGACGAAGATCTCCGGGTCGGGCTTGCCGTGCTCGAAGTCACGGCCCGACAGGTCGGCGTCGAAGAAGTCGGCGAGAGTCTGGCCCCGCCGGATGAAGTCGTAGGACAGTCCCTGCTCGGCCGCGAACGTGTCGAGCCGGATCCTCCGCAGGAACAGGTCGGCGTTCTTGGACGAGGACGCCACCGCCGACGGGATGCCGGCCGCGCGGACGGCCAGCGCGAAGCGGAGGGCGTCCGGATAGGCGGTGAACTCCCCCGCGTCGATGAGCCGTACCACTATCTGCTGCTTGTGCGCGGCGTACTGCTCGACCCGCCGCTCGGCGTCCGGGACCTCGAAGTACTGCAGGGCGGCCAGCGCGCCGCTCATCCGCGGCTTGCCGGAGATGACCCGCTGGTAGACCTCCGGCGTGAACCGGTCGTCCGACCAGGTGGTCCGGTCGCGGACGTCCGCCCACTCCCCCTCCATCAGCTCGCGCAGCGCGTCCTTCCACGCGCGCTGGTGCGGCGAGTCGACGAGCACGCCGTCGACGTCGAAGATCGCGCCCTGGAATCCGGCGGCGGGCATGGTGCGGCCCCTCTCTCGGGCGGGTGGCCCTCCCGGGATGGTGAAGACGCAGGTCCCTCCGGGGACGAGCTCGCGGACGTCGTCGCCCACGCCCGCGTGCAGCGGGCCCCGGAACCCCTCCGCCTGGGTGAACAGGATGAGCTGGTCGCCCTCGATGCTCAGCCTGAGCGTGGTGCCGCGGAAACGCATGGAGAACGAGACGCCGTCGAGCCGGTCGACCAGGCGGGGCGACAGCCTGAGCACGTCACCGGTGATGCTGGTGCCGACGTAGCAGCGCTGGAGCAGGTCGAGGGTCCCGGACATGACGCCCATGTGGATGCCCTCCTGGGTGGTGCCGCCCTGCACGTCGTTGACGTCGCTCTCCAGCGCCGCCAGGTAGCGTTCCCACGAGCTCTCCGGGTCGATGGCGGCCAGCACCCCCGCGTAGGTGACGAAGCTGAGCGTCGAGCCGTGCGTGGTGCGCGCGTCGTAGTACTCGATCGTGCGCTTGACCAGGTCGGCGTCGTAGTCGTAGCCGAGCCGCCCGAACAGCTCGCGCTGCTCCTGCTCGTCGAAGAGGAAGAACAACATGACCGTGTCGGCCTGCTTGGACAGCTTGTAGCGGTTGGGGTCCTTGCCCTCGGCCCTGAGGATCCGGTCCATGCGCTGGAGGTTGTGGTAGCGGGCGCGGTAGTGGTCCCAGTCGAGCTCCTCCAGGTCGCCGTAGCCCTCGAACTGGCTGATGACGCCGTCGTGGAACGGGATGTACATGCGGCGGCTCATGTCCTCCCAGGTCGCCAGCTCCTCGTCGGTGACCTGGAGGCTGCGCCGGATGCTCGCCGCGCGGCTGCTGGGCAGCAGGTCGAGCACCTTGGGGGCGGTGGCGGCGATCCAGGCCGCCATGGCGTTGGTGTAGGCGTTGTCGCGCAGCCCCGGCTCCTCGGTGTCGGGGTAGCGCTCGTGGAACTCGTCGGGCCCCATCACGCCGTGGATCTCGTACCGCTGCCTGGCGGGGTCGAAGTGCGCGATCGACGCCCAGAAGCGGGCGATCTCCAGCATCAGCTCGGCCCCGTAGTCGCGCAGGAACTCCAGGTCGTCGGTGGCCTGGAAGTAGCGCCACACGTTGTAGAAGATCGCCGCGTTGACGTGCCGCTGGTGGTGGCTGAGGTCCGGGTCCCACTCGCCGGACATCGGGTTGAGGTGCAGCTGCTGGGTCTCCTCGGTGCCGTCGCTGCCGCTCTGCCAGGGGAACATGGCGCCCCGGTAACCGGCCTCGGCCGCGGCGGCGCGCGCCTCGGTCAGCCGCCGGTGCCGGTACAGCAGCAGGGCCCGGGTGATCTCGGGCAGGCGCAGGTTGAGGTACGGGTAGACGTACATCTCGTCCCAGAAGACGTGTCCCCGGTACGCCTCGCCGTTGAGGCCCCGGGCGGGCACGCCGGCGTCGTGCCGGGCAGTGTGCCGGGAGCAGACCTGCAGGACGTGCGCGATGTGCAGGCGCAGCAGCAGCTGGGCGCGCGGCTCGGCGGGCAGGCGCACGTCGCAGCTCTCCCACAGCTCGGTCCAGGCCGACTCGTGCTTGTCCAGCGCCCCGGCGAAGTCGGGGTAGCGCAGCACGTGCCGGCCGGCGGCGGCCAGCGGCTCGGTGATGGCGTTGTCGTGCGAGGTGAACATGGAGACGAGCTTCTCCACCCGGCTGGGCCGGCCCTCCTCGACGTCGAAGCTGAGCACCTCCTGGATGTAGTCGGCCATCTGGTGCAGCCGCCGCTCGGTCGCGGCGGGCCGGTCGCCGTGGAAGGCACGGGTGCGGGCGGCCTGGGCGATGTAGAGGTTGGACTGGCGGGTCTTCACCTCCAGCGCGATCACGTCGGGGCCGAACGTGCGCGGCGACACCGGATCCAGGTGACGGCCCTCCAGGTCGCGGTAGCGGACCACGATGTGGTTGCTCATGCGGCCGTCCAGCGCGGAGACCACCTCGACCCGGCCCGACCAGTTCTCCGGCGTCAGCGTCCACTCGATCGCGGCCTGGTGGCTGTGCGCCATGCTGACGAACCGGCGGCTGCGCAGGCTCGTCACGCGGCCGGCGGCGTCGCGGAAGCGCAGGTCCCGCTGGACCAGGGCGAGCCGGATGTCGTAGGTGTGCCGGTAGCCAAGCACCTCCACGTCGCCGAACCGGACCGCCCCCTCGCCTTCGACGCGCAGCTTCAGCGGCAGCCAGTTCGGCAGGTTGACCAGGTCCTCGTTGAGCACCGGGTGACCGTCGAAGATCGAGGTCTCCCGGTTGTACCCGCCGTGGGTGTAGGTGCCCGGGTAGTGGAATTCGCCGATGTCCTCCCACTCGGCGGTGCCCCTGGTGCAGAAGTAGCCGTTCCCGGTCGAGGTGATCGCCTCGCGCAGCTTCTCCGCCTCGGGATCGTAGTGGTCGTAGGTGAGTACGAAGCCGTCCATGGTGCCCCCCGCGACAGCCTGTCCCGGTCCGGCTACCCTGCCACCGGGCAGGAAACCCTCACGGCGGCGGCATGACCAGGGGAGATCCGGCGCGGGCGGCGGTCAGGCCGCCCAGTCCTCCGAGCGTCCCAGCCGCCAGTAGCCCATGAAGGCCACCGCGCGGCGGTCCATGCCGCGTTCGGCGACCAGGTGCCGCCGCAGGGTCCTGATCATCGCGGCCTCGCCGGCCAGCCACGCGTACAGCGGGCCGGACGGCGCCTCGGGCACCTCCCAGAGCTCGCCCGCGTCGACGTCCACGTCCTGGAAGTCCTCGGACGCCGGCAGCGCGGGCAGCAGCCGGTGGGCCGCCTCGCGCACCGCCGGGACGAGGTGGGCGCCGTGCGGCGCGCCGTCCCTGGCCAGCCAGGTGACCTTGACCGCGCTGCCGGTCTCCACGGGCAGGAAGTCTCCCCGGATGGCGACCTCCAGGAGCGCCTCGCCCTCGACGCCGGCGGGCAGGCGTTCCAGGATGGAGCAGATGGCGGGCGCGGCTGTCTCGTCACCGGCGATCAGCACCGCGCCGGTGCCCTCCGGGGGGCGGAACTCCAGGCCGGAGGGCGGCCCCTGGTAGCGGCCGTCGGGCCCGAGCACGACGAGCTCGTCCCCCACCTCGGCCGCCGTCGCCCAGCGGGACATCGGGCCGGTGTCGCCGTGCAGCACGATGTCCACGTCCAGCTCACAAGCCTCGGGGCGGGCCCGGCGGACGGTGTAGGTGCGCATCGGGTTGCGGTCCTCGTCGGGCATGGCGCGCCACTGCCCGTACCAGTCGGAGCCCCCGGGCAACCGGCTCAGTCCGTGGGAGGGCACCGGCAGGATGAGCTTGATCCGCTGGTCATAGCCGTTGTCGGCGAAATGCCGCAGGTCGTCGCCGGTGAACGTGACGCGCAGGAACGTCGGGCTCAGGCGGTCCAGCCTGCCGACGCGGACGCCGAACATGCGGAAGGGCTCGGTCATGGCGGGTCTCTCTCCTCAAAGTATGTCAGGTTAGGCAAACCTAACCTGACATATCCTGATTCGGAAACCCCGACCCTCGTCGGATCACACCTCCGGCGGATCCGGGAACGCCTCCGGCCCGGCCAGGCCGGTGCTCTCCAGCAGCCGCTGGTGGTTCAGCACGGCCTTGTTGCAGGACTCCGCGAACGTGCGCACCAGCGTGTTCTGGGTGCTGCCGCGCACCTGCCCGATGAAGGCGAAGATCTGCCCGTGCGCCAGCCGCAGCCACTTCACGTAGGTGACGTCGTAGTCGCGGCCCGATCTGCCGGAGATGTCGGCCATCCACTTCTGCTGGTCCTCGGTCGGCCGCACGGGCAACCGCACGTCCAGCTTCTGCGCCAGGTCGCGGGCCTCGTTGTCGAGGGCGTGGTGCTGTTCGGAGATCTCCCGGCTGATCTCCCGTACGCGTGAGCTGTTTCCCCGCTGTATCGCCTCCTGAGCGATCGTCATCTCCCACAGCGTGGCGAGACGAACCTTCTTGATCAGATCCCGGTCGGCCGCGGACAACGGCCCCCACTTCGTCGGCCGGGTCTCGCTGTCGTCGCCGCTCTCCGCAGCCTGCGCGGTGGGCTCGGCGTCCCCTTCCTGGGTCAGGCTCGTCGCGGGCGGCGCCATCAGCTCTTCCGGAATCTCCGTCGGCACCGCGTCGGCCACCTGCGCCGTGTCGGGCGCCTGCGGCACGGCCGGGGCGGTGCAGGCCGTGCCGGCGGCGACGGTGACGAGGCAGGCCGCGGCGAGAGCGAGACGGCGGTGTCCCTGTCGAGATCGCACGTGCCGTCATCCCCTTCCGGATCCTCGGACTGGTCACCTTGAGGTACGCGGCGGACCCCGCAGGTGTTCACTCCGGCTCCGGATCCCGGCGCGCGCCCACCGGGAAGACGTCGAAGTGGACGACGACGCGGCCGAGCGCCGGGTCCGCCGCCGGCTCCTCGATGCGCGCGTCCGACAGGGCCCGGTAGCGCTCCAGCACCGCGAAGATCGCGTCCCGCATCGCGGTCGTCTCGGCGGGCGTCAGGCGCAGCGCGCGGCGGCCGAAGCCGCTGGCCTGGACCCACTCCTCCGGCGCGTCCCGCTCCTCCTCGCGCCAGCGGGCCAGCTCCGCGCCGCGCTGCCGGATCAGGTCGTCCATGAGGAACTCCAGCGCCTCGGCCGCCTCCGGCTCCGGCGGGGTCTCCCCGTAGGAGTAGCCGCCCGGCGTCACCCGCCAGTACTTCTCCTTGCCGCGCCCCATCCCCGGCACGATCTCGATCATCTCGTGCCTGGCCAGCTCGCGCAGGTGGTAGCTGGTGGCGCCGGTGTTCTCCCCCACCTGGCCGGCGAGTTGGGTGGCGGTGGCGGGGCCGCGCTCCTCCAGCAGCTCGTACAGGCGCAGGCGCAGGGGGTGGGCGAACGACTTGAGCGCGCCCGTGTCGAGGGTCCTGGCGGAATAGCTCTTGCGCTCCACAGTGTGCAAACCTATCTTTGCAAAGGAATCCATGCACAGTTCTCCTTACACACTAACGGAGCCCCGTCTTGACACGCCTCGGCCGATCCTTCGGCTTCCTGCTGTCGTCCACCGCGCTGTCCAACCTGGCCGACGGCGTGCTGAAGGTCGGCGCGCCGCTGATGGCGGTCTCGTTCACCCGCTCCCCCGCCCTGGTGGCGCTGGCGGGGGCGGCGGCGACGCTGCCGTGGCTGCTGCTCGCGCTGCCCGCGGGCGCGCTCGTCGACCGGCTGGACCGCCGGCGGATCATGGTGGCGGCGAACGCCGCGCGCGCCGCGGTGCTGGCCGTGGCGACGGCGCTGGCCGCGCTCGGGCTGATGAACCTGTGGGTGCTGCTGGCCGCCGTGTTCCTCGCGTGCGTGTCGGAGGTGTTCGCCGACACCTCCGCCCAGGCGGCGCTGCCCATGGCCGTGCCGGAGACCGAGCTGACCCGGGCCAACGGGCGCGTCGTCGGCGTCCAGATCCTGGGCAACGACTTCGCCGGGGCGCCGCTGGCGGGCCTGCTCGTCACGGTCCTGCCCGCCGCCGTGCTGGGCGCGCCGGGACTCCTGTACGGGGTCGCGGGGCTGCTCCTGCTGGGCATGCGCGGCCGGTTCCTGGCCCCGCGCGCGGCGCCGCGGCCGGTCGCCGGGGAGATCGCCGAGTCGCTGCGCTACCTGTGGTCGCACCGGTTCCTGCGCACGCTGGCCCTGTCGGCCGGGCTGATCAACACGGCCGGCGCCGCGTACTTCGGGGTGCTCGTGCTCTGGGTGGTGGGCGACGGCTCGCCGATGGGCCTGGCGCCGAGCGGCTACGGCCTCATGCTCACCGTGTTCGCCGTCGGGGCCCTGGCCGGATCGCTGGTGGCCGGCCGGGCCGGTCGCCTGGCCGGGGACGCGCCCGCCTTCGTCATGCTCTGGGCGGTCTGCGCCCTGGCGCACCTGGTGCCGGTCCTGCTGCCGGTCCCCTGGCTGCTGTACGCGACGGCGGTCGTGTGGGGGGTGTCCGGGGCCGCGGCGAACGTGCTCGTGATCAGCACCCGGCAGCGGATCATCCCCGGCGAGCTGCTCGGCCGGGTGAACGCCGCCTACCGGCTGCTCGGGATGGGCGGCATGCCCCTCGGCGCGGCGCTGGGCGGGCTCGCGGGAGAGGTGGCCGGGCTGCCGGCGGTCTTCGCCGGGGCGACGGTGGTCCAGTTGCTCGCGGTCTGCTGGATCGGACGGGTGGTATTCTTTCCGACTTCCAAGCGGGTGACCAGCGGCGTTACCATTCCCGACATAACCGGATCACGTTAGGCACCCACAACAGTGCGCTGAGATGACATGATTACCCCTGTCAATGAGGGGATGGTATGCGGGAGATCGGCGGACGGTACCTCCTTAACGAGGAGGCCGGTCGTGGGGGCATGGGCGTCGTATGGCGCGCGTTCGATCGGCTTCTCCACCGGGAGGTGGCGCTCAAGGAGCTGACGCTCACCGGCGAGGCCGAGATGGTGCGTCGGCGCGTGCTGCGCGAGGCCCGGATGGCGGCCAGGCTGTCGCACCCGAACATCGTCACGGTCCACGACCTCATCGAAGAAGGCGGCAAGCTCTGGATCGTGATGGAGTATCTCGACGGGCTCTCCATGCACCAGTTGCTCTCCCAGGTGGGCACGCTGCCCGCCCAGTCGGTGGCGGCGATCGGCCGTCATCTGCTGGCCGCGCTGCGCACCGCCCACCAGGCAGGGGTGCTCCACCGTGACGTGAAGCCGGCCAACGTGATGCTGACCGGCGACCGGGTGGTGCTGACCGACTTCGGCATCGCCACCGCGGAGGGCGACATCCGCAAGACCACGACCTCCAGGCGGCTGCGCGGCACGCCCGCGTTCATGGCCCCCGAGCGGCTCTACGGCGGCCCGGCCAGCAAGGAGGCCGACATGTGGTCGTTCGGCGCCACGCTCTACAGCGCCATCGAGGGCCAGCCGCCCTACCCGGGCCAGGACGCCGCGACCGTGCTCGGCATGGCGCGCAGCGGGCCGTTCCCGCCGCCGCGCCGGGCCGGGGTGATGCGCCCGCTCATCGAGGGGCTGCTCCACCACGACCCGCGCCACCGCTACTCGCTGTCGCAGACGGAGACGCTGCTGGCGGGCATGCGGGCGAGCGCCTACCAGACGGCCATCTAGGTTCCGGCCGGCTCCTCGTGGGCGCCGCCGCCCGCCGCCTTCTTCGCGGCGCGGGCCTCGGCCTCCGCGGCGTCCAGCGCCGCCGCCTCCTCGGGGGTGGGCGCGGTGCCGCCCAGGTGGGCCGGCTGCCACCACACGCCCTGCGGGATCTCCGGGTAGGTGCGCTGCGCCCGGTCGACCAGCTCCGAGAGCCGCGCGTGGAGGGCCGTGGTGTGCTCGGCGACGTCCTCGCCGCGCTTGGGGTGGATGGGCTCGCCCACCAGGATCGTGATCGGCACGTGGCGCTGGAAGATGCGCCGCTCCCTGCCCTTCGTCCACAGCCGCTGCGTGCCCCAGAGCGCCACCGGGATGACCGGCACCTTGGTGGCCTGCGCCATCCGGATCGCGCCGTTCTTGATCTCCTTGACGGTGAACGAACGGCTAATGGTGGCCTCGGCGAACACCCCGACCATCTCGCCCGCCTTCAGCATGCGCAGCGCGGTCGCGTACGAGCCGGCGCCCGCGCCGCGGTCGACCGGGATGTGCTTCATGCCGCGCATGAGCGGGCCGGAGATCTTGTGGTCGAACACGTCCTGCTTGGCCATGAACCGCACCAGCCGCCTGGCCGGCAGCGCGGCGTAGCCGGCGAAGATGAAGTCGAGGTAGCTGATGTGGTTGCTCACCAGGACGGCGCCGCCCGTCGACGGCACGTGCTCGGTGCCCTCCAGGTGGAAGCGGTAGTCAAGCACGCGAAACAAGGTCCGCGCGGCTGCGATCACCGGCGGGTACACGATCTCGGCCATGTGCAGACGGTAGCCTACTCCGCCCGGTGCTTGCCTCCAGCGGAAAACGGGCAGATGTTCAGACCATGAAGAAGCTCATCAACACGGCCGAATCCGTGGTCGAGGACGCCCTCAACGGCCTCGCCGCGGCGCACCCCTCGCTGCGGGTACGCGACCGGGTGGTCTACCGGGCGGAGGGTCCGCGCCCCGGCAAGGTGGGCCTGGTCTCCGGCGGCGGGTCGGGGCACGAGCCGCTGCACGCCGCCTTCGTGGGCCACGGCATGCTCGACGCCGCCTGCCCTGGTGAGATCTTCACCTCCCCGGTGCCCGACCAGATCATCGACGCCACCAGGGCGGCCGACGGCGGCGCGGGCGTGCTCCACATCGTCAAGAACTACACGGGCGACGTGCTGAACTTCGAGATGGCCGCCGAGCTGTGCGACGACGTCCCGGTGGCGAGCGTGCTGGTCGACGACGACGTGGCCGTGCAGGACTCCCTCTACACGGCGGGCCGGCGCGGCACCGGCGCGACGCTGTTCGTGGAGAAGATCGCCGGGGCCCTGGCCGAGGAGGGCGCGCCGCTGGAGGAGGTGGCGCGGGTGGCCCGCGAGGTGGACGACCACAGCCGCTCGTTCGGCGTGGCGCTCACCTCGTGCGTGACGCCCGCGGCCGGCAAGCCCACCTTCGACCTGCCCGAGGACCAGGTGGAGCTGGGCATCGGCATCCACGGCGAGCCGGGCAGGTCGCGCGCGCCGATGGCCCCCGCCCGCGAGCTGGCCGCGCTCGCCATGGAGGCGATCCACGGCGACCTCCCGCTCCGCGACGACCTGCTCGTCATGGTCAACGGCATGGGCGGCACCCCCTTGATCGAGCTGTACGTGGTGTTCGCCGAGGTGGAGGCGTTCGTCCGGGGCAAGGGCGCGCGGGTGGTGCGCTCGCTGGTCGGCAACTACGTGACGAGCCTCGACATGCAGGGCTTCTCGATCACGGTCTGCCGCCTCAACGGCGAGCTGACCCGGCTGTGGGACGCCCCGGTGGAGACGCCCGGCCTGCGGTGGGGGCGATGATGGCCGGGATGCTCGACACCGATCTCTTCCTCGCCTGGACCGAGGGCGCGGCCAGGGCGGTCAGGCTGCACCGCGACCGGCTCACCGGCCTGGACGCCGCGATCGGCGACGCCGACCACGGCACCAACCTCGACCGCGGCTTCACCGAGGTGGGCAAGGCGCTGACCGAGTGGCCGCCGACCTCCCCCGCGCAGGTGCTGGTGTCCGCGGGCACGACACTGATCCGCCGGGTGGGCGGCGCCTCGGGCCCGCTGTACGGGTCGCTGTTCCGGCAGCTCGGCAAGTCGCTGGACACGCCGGTGACGCTCGCCGGGTTCGCGGCGGCGTTCGAGTCCGGTGTCCAGGCGGTGGAGCGCCTGGGCAAGGCCGCCCAGGGTGACAAGACCATGATCGACGCGCTCGCTCCGGCCGCCCGTGCCCTGACGCAGGCCGTACAGGAGGGCGCCGACGAGCACAAGGCGTTCGAGCGGGCGGCGCGCGCGGCCGAGGAGGGGGCGAAGGCGACGATCCCGCTGCGCGCCCGCAAGGGCCGCGCCAGCTACCTGGGCGAGCGCAGCATCGGCCACGAGGACCCGGGCGCGGCGTCGGCGGCGCTGATCATGGCGGCGCTGGCCGAGGCGGCGGCCTGATGGTGGGCGTGGTCCTCGTCGCCCACAGCGCCGGGCTGGCCGCGGAGACGGCGGAGCTGGCGCGCGGCATCGCGGGCAGGGAGGCGCCCGTGGCGGCGGCCGGCGGCACCGGCGACGGCGGGCTCGGGGTCAGCATCGACCGCATCGAGGCGGCGGTGCGCGAGGTCGACCGGGGCGACGGCGTGCTGCTCATCCCCGACCTGGGCAGCTCGGTGCTCACCGCCCGCCTGCTGGAGGAGCCCGGCCGGGTGGTGCTGGCGGACGTGCCGTTCGTGGAGGGCGCGATCGCCGCGGCGGTCGCGGCCGGCGGCGGGGCGGCGCTGGCGGTGGTGCTGGCCGCCGCCGAGGAGGCCCGCACCCACCGCAAGCTCTAGTGGCCCCTGAACGCCTCCTCCAGCCACCAGGAGGGGCGGTCGCCGGTGACCTTGGCGTGCACCAGCAGGGGCCGCTCGCGCGGGCCCTTGAGCCACTCGGCCACGCCCGCCAGGTCGGCCGGCCCGGTGACGGTCACGGCCGCGAACCCGTACCCGCGCGCGATCGCGGCCAGGTCGGCGGGCGGGAACCGGACGGTGCCGAGCGGGTGGCCGTGCGGGCCGAAGTGGTGCACCTCGGCGCCGTAGGCCTCGTCGTCGTAGACCACGACCACCATGGGCAGCCCGAGCCGGACGACGGTCTCCAGCTCGGCGATGCCCATGAACGCGCCTCCGTCGCCGAGCGCCGCCACCGGCAGCCGGTCGGGGCGGGCCACGGCGGCGCCGATGGCGGTGGCGAGCCCGAGCCCGACCGCCTGGAACGCCTGCGTGAAGCAGAACCCTCGCTCGTCGGGCACGTCCAGGAACATCGCCGGGTAGCCCATGAAGTTGCCCGAGTCGGTCGCCACGATCCGCTCGGCGGGCAGCAGGTCGTCCAGGCCGATGGTGAGAGTCCTCGGGTCGACGCGGCCGCCGCCGCTCTCGTCGTGGTACGGGACCGCGCGCCAGCGGCCCTCCTCGCGGATGCGGCGGGCCAGCTCGGGCGAGCGGTAGCCGGCCCGCTCGCCGCCGGCCGTGAGGGCGCGGGCGACCTCGGCCACGTCGCCCACCACGCCGTGGTCGGCGGGCACGTGCAGGCCGACGGCGGCCAGGTCGAGATCGACCTGCGCGACCTTGGCGCCGGGGCCGATCAGCGAGCCGTGGCGGGTGGTCCACATGTTGAGCGCGCACCCCCAGCCGACCACCAGGTCCGCGCCCCGGACCAGCTCGGCCGTGAGCGGCGTGGCGAAACCGCCGCTCACGTCGAGGTCCCACGGGCTGCCGCGGAACAGGCCCTTGGCCACGGCCGAGGTGGCCAGCAGGGCGCCGGCCCGCTCGGCCAGCTCCACCAGCTCGGCCCGCGCGTGCCGTGCTCCGCGCCCGGCGACGAACACCGGCCGTTCGGCCCCGTCGAGCAACCGGCGCAACCCGTCGAGCTGCTCGGCGGAGGCGGCGGGCGCGCCGGGACGGCTCTCACGAACAGCCGCCGCGGCCCGGTCCAGCTCGCTCGCGCCCGTGTAGTCCGGCCGCTCCCCGCCCGGACCCGTCCCCGCGGCCCGCTCCGGCCGCTCCCCACCGAGTTCCGTCCCCGGGGCCTGCTCCGGTCGCTCCCCGCCGAGTTCCGTCTCGGCGGCCTGCACGTCGAGGGGCAGGTTGAGTACGACCGTGCGGCGTTCGTCGCAGGCGACGCGGAACGCCTCCAGGGTGTGCCGGGCCGCCTCGGCGGGGGCGGTGACCCGCATCGGGACGGCGCCCACCGCGCGCACGGCGGCGTCCTGGTCGATGTGGAAGTTGGAGCGGGCGTCGGTGGCCTCGCCCGCCAGCACGACGAGCGGGGTGCGGCTCTTCGCGGCCTCGGCGAGGCCGGTGATCGCGTTGGTCAGGCCGGGCCCCTGGTGCACGGAGACGACCGCCACCTCGCCCGTCATCCGGGCGTAGGCGTCGGCCATGGTGGCCGCACCGCCCTCGTGACGGGCCGCGACGAAGCGCACGCCGTGGCTCACGAGGGCGTTGGTGAGGTGGAAGTTGCCGCTGCCGACGACCCCGAACGCGGCTCGTACGCCCGCCGCGGCGAGCAGCCCGCCGACGGCCTCGGCGACGATCACCCTTCGCCCCGCTCCACCAGCGCGAGCACCCGCACCGGGCTGCCCGAGCCGCCGAGGATGGGCAGCGGCGGCGCCACCACGACCGCGCCGGTGACCGGGAGCCGGTCGAGGTTGCGCAGCTGGGTGAGGCCGTACTTGCCGGCGCCGAGGAAGAAGGCGTGGCAGGGGAAGGCGGGGTCGAAGGAGTGGGCGGCGCCCGCGTCGGTGCCGACGGTCTCGACGCCCAGCCCGATGATCGGCGTCTGCTCGGCGAGCCACCTGGCGCATTCGGCGGAGACGCCGGGGGTGTGCGAGCCGGTCTCGTCGGCGTTGAGGAACGTGTCCTGGTCACCGGAGCGCGAGTCCCAGCCGGTGCGGTAGAGCAGCCAGCCGCCTTCGGGCAGCGGGCCGTTGGCGCGCTCCCACTCCTTGACGTGGTCGATCTGGAGGAGGAAGTCGGGGTCCTTGCCCGCCTCGGCGGTGAAGTCGAGCACCACGGCCGGCGCGATCAGGCTGGTCACCGGCACCTGGGAGACGTCCTGGCCGTCACGGCCGGTCGCCCAGTGGATGGGCGCGTCGAAGTGCGTGCCGGTGTGCTCGCCGGTGTGGATGTCGTTCCAGTACCACCCCGGGCCGCGGTCGTCGTAGCGGCTGATCTCCTCCAGCCGGAACCGGATGGTGTTGCCGAACGGCTCGGGCAACTGGAGGATCGGCGTCTCCTCCGACAGGGGCGCGGTGAGGTCGACGACCTCGATCGCGCCGTTGCGCACACTGTCTACGAAGCTCCGCAACACCGACATGGCTTCCTCCTCGCGTGGGGCTGAGCGCATCCTCCTACGCGGGTGTCACCTCCGCAAACAGGCACCGCTCCGGCGGTCCGTCAGGCCCTGGTCCATTCGGCGCAGCCGGCCGTCTGGAAGCTCTTGTCGGTGGCGGCGATGGTGACGGTGGCCGGGCCTGAGGGCATGCCGGCGTCGATGACGTCCCCGATGTCGCCGGTGGTGCTGTTCATGCGGGCCCAGTAGCACTGGCCCCCGCCGCCCGCGGGGCCGGTGGTGCGGTAGGTGCCGGGCTGGATGTCGACGCCGACGACGAGGGTGCGCATCGACGCGAGCGGATCGCCGGGGTTCGACGTGACGGGGTCGTCCGGGGCGCCGGCGGACGGGTCCGAGGTGACGGGGGCCGACGCGGACGGGTCGGCGGCCGGAGGCGACGCGGCAGGATCGGACGCGGCAGGGTCGGACGCGGCAGGGTCGGACGGGACGGGGTCGGACGGGACGGGGTCGGACGGGACGGGGTCGGACGGGACGGGGTCGGTGGGCTGCGCGTCGGGGTCGAGCTCTCCCTCGACCGTCACGGTGACCCGGGGAGCGGGGGCCGCCGCCAGCTCTCCTGACCCGAGCCCGGTGAGGAAGCCGATCAGGAAGCCCAGCACCCCGGTCAGCCCGGCGACGAGCAGGATGATCGTCGGGCTGCTCGACGCGCGCGGGTAGTCAGGCGGGGGGCGGTACATCACCTGGACAGCGTCCCACCCGCGTCAGCGGTGGAGGTAGTCCACCAGTGAGGCCTTCTCCGTCTCCAGCTCCTCGATGGTGTTCTTGACCACGTCGCCGATGCTGACGATGCCGGCCAGGCGGCCGTCCTCGACCACCGGCATGTGCCGCACGCGGTGGGTGGTCATGGTCTTGCGCAGCTCGTCGACCCGGTCGCCCGGGGCGACGGTGCGCACCTCGGCGGTCATGATCGACGAGACCGGCTCGCCGAGGATGCCCGCGCCGCGATCGTGCAGCCGGCGCACCACGTCGCGCTCGGAGACGATCCCGTCGATGGTGACGCCGTCGGCGGACACGACGACGGCGCCGATGTTGTGCTCGGCCAGCCGGGCCAGCAACTCACGGACGGTCGCGTCGGGCGCCACCGTCGTCACGTCGCTTCCCTTGCCGTGCAAGATCGTGCTGATCAGCATCCGTACCACCTCGGCTAGGAGTTACCCCGTCGTGGTTACAGGCAAGCAAGGGGGTGGGAGGCCGTCAAGGACTCCCGTAAGCTGACCGTACTTGCCATATGAAATACCACTGTTGGAGCCGCTGTGACCGAGCCTCTCAACACCGGGAGCCACGACCTGCCGATCTCCGAGGAGCTGGCCGCGTTCATGCGGACGGGCTGGGCGGACACGCGGCGGACCGGCGTGCGCGCGCTGCCCGTCGCCCCGTGGGCGGCCAAGCGGCGGGCGGCCCTGGCGAGCCGGTTCCCCGGGGAACGGCTGGTCGTGCCGTCGGGCACGCTCAAGGTGCGCAGCAACGACAGCGACTACCGGTTCCGCCCGCACAGCGCCTTCTCGTACCTGACGGGCGCGGGCGAGCCCGGTGACGTGCTCGTGATCGAGCCGTCCGGTGAGGCGACCCTCTACACGCGACCGCGCTCCCCTCGCGAGGAGGGCCAGGAGTTCTACCGGGACCGCCGTTACGGCGAGTTCTGGGTGGGCCGCAGGCCCGACCTGGCGGAGGCGGCGGAGCTCTACCAGATCGACTGCGCGCATCCGCGCGAGCTGGATCTGAAGGGACCCGCGCGGGTGCTGCGCGGCGTGGACCCGGCGGTGGACGAGGCGGTGGAGCCCGGCGGCGGCGACGCCGAGCTGGAGAGCTTCCTGGCGGAGGCGCGGCTGGTCAAGGACGAGTGGGAGATCGGCGAGCTGCAGGCCGCGGTGGACGCGACCGTGCGCGGCTTCGAGGACGTGGTGCGGGCACTCCCGCAGGCGCTCGGCCACCCGCGCGGCGAACGCTACCTGGAGGGCGTGTTCGGACTGCGCTCGCGGCTGGAGGGCAACGCGGTCGGCTACGAGAGCATCGTGGCCTCCGGCGCGCACGCGTGCGTGCTCCACTGGATCCGCAACGACGGACGTCTCGACCCGGGCGACATGCTGCTGCTGGACGCCGGCGTGGAGACCGACACCCTCTACACCGCCGACGTCACCCGCACGCTGCCGCTCTCGGGCCGGTTCGGGCCGGTGCAGCGGCAGGTGTACGAGCTGGTCTACGAGGCGCAGTCGGCCGCGATCGCGGCGCTGCGGCCGGGCGTCCGGTTCCGCGAGTTCCACCTGACGGCCATGCGCGTCATCTGCGAGGGCCTGCACGAATGGGGCCTGCTGAAGGACTCCCCCGACGCGCTCATGGAGACCGGGCTCTACCGCCGTTACACGCTCTGCAGCAGCGGCCACATGCTGGGCCTGGACGTGCACGACTGCGCCAGGGCGCGGGCGGAGACGTATCTGGACGGCGTGCTGGAGGAGGGCCAGGTGCTGACCGTGGAGCCCGGCCTCTACCTCCAGCCGGACGACCTCACCCTGCCGGAGGAGTTCCGAGGGCTGGGCGTCCGCATCGAGGACGACCTGGTCATCACGGCCGACGGGGCGCGGCTGATGTCGGCGGCGCTCCCCCGCCACCCTGACGAGGTGGAGAGCTGGATGTCGGTCCTGCTCGGCTGATACCTGAGGACGACGCGAAGACCGTACTCAGGGTCGATGGCGCCGCCGGCGGGCCCGTCCGACGATCGGGTCCCACCGACGATTGGACGCGTCATGCGAAGATCTGTCCTGATCCTCAGCCTCGTCATCGCCGCGGTCCTCCCCCTCGTGCCCGTCTTACCGGCCGGCGCCTCGGGCGGGATCGCGTGGACCCCCTGTCCCGAAGCGCCGGAGGTCGAGTGCGGCACGCTCGCCGTGCCCGTCGACTGGGACGACCCCGGCGGGCCGACGCTGGACCTGGCGCTGGCCCGCCGCAAGGCCAGCGATCCGGGTGCCCGCATCGGCTCCCTGGTGATCAACCCGGGCGGTCCCGGCGGCTCAGGGGTGGACGCCGTGATCACGAACCGGATCGCCTTCACCGCCGAGCTGACCAGCAGGTTCGACGTGGTCAGCTACGACCCGCGCGGGGTGCGCCGCAGCCACCCCGTCCGGTGCTCGCTGGAACTGGCCCTGCGGGCGCCCGACCCGCTCACCGTCGGCAGCCGGGCGGGCTTCGAGGCGCTCCTGGCCCACAACGAGCGCTACCGGCAGGACTGCCGGGCCCGCACCGGGCCGCTCTTCGACCACGTCGACACCGGCAGCGTCGTGCGGGACCTCGACGCGCTGCGCGCCGCGCTCGGCGACCGGAAGCTCACCGCCTACGGCCTCTCGTACGGGACGCTGATCACCCAGCTCTACGCCGAGCGCTACCCGCACCGGGTGCGGGCGCTGGCGCTCGACAGCAACATGGACCACAGCCTGCGCACCCGCGCCTTCCTCGACACCGAGTCGCGGGCGGCGCAGGACTCCTTCGACGAGTTCGTCTCCTGGTGCGGCCGGACGGAGTCCTGCGCGCTGCACGGCAGGGACGTGCGGGCCGTCTGGGCGGAGCTGCTGGAGCGCGCCGGGCGGGGCGAGCTGACCTTCCCCGGCGAGCCGGGCGTGCCGCTCTCCAGGACGACGCTGATCAGGCAGGCGTTCGGCGCGTTCTACGGGCCGGACTACTCCGGGCTGGCCCGGTTCCTGGTGGCGCTGGAGACCGGCGGGCCCGCCGAGCGGCTCCTGGCCGCGGCCCCGCAGGAGGAGACGGTCAACGACGCGTCGCGGGTCTTCTGTCTCGACTATCTGCTGCCGGTGCGCGACCACCGCGAGTACACCGCCCACCTGCGCCGGTCGGCGAAGATCGCGCCGGACATGCTGGTCAGCCCGCTCGCGTACGGCATGCTGGCGGCCTGCGCCGGCACGCGGGCGCCGATCCCGAACCCGCAGCACCGGCTGCGCGTCGACGGCACGCCGCCGCTGCTGCTCGCCAACGCCCTGCACGACCCGGCCACCGCCTACGCGTGGGCCACCGCCGCCGCGCGGCAGATCGGGCGCGAGGCCCGGCTGCTCACCTACGAGGGCTGGGGGCACGGCGTGTACGGCATGGGCGACTGCGCGACGGCGGTCTTCGACCGCTACCTGGTCGACCTGGAGATCCCGGCCCAGGGCGCCCGCTGCCCGGCGGTGCCGCCGTCGGAGGGCACGGCCACCCTGCGCGACGCGCCGCCGGACACTCCGTTCCCCGGCACCCCGGGCTATCTCCTCAGCCGGTGGCGGGCCTGATGTTCTGGTTGAGTCGGAAGACGTTGTCGGGGTCGTACTCGGCCTTGATCGCGGCCAGCCGGGCGTACTTCTCCTCGCCGTAGGAAGCCCGCACGCGGTCCTCGTCCTGGTCGGTGAGGAAGTTCACGTACGCACCGGTGCCCCGGGAGTACGGGAGCAGCGCCGACCAGGCGTCGCGGGCCCACGTCCTCTCCTGTTCCAGGGCGTCCGCCGTGGGCGTGAGCGCCATGACGGACAGCGTGTAGTGCGGCTCGCGGCTGCCGCCGAAGGCGGTGGCGTCGTCAGGGATCGCGCTGAAGGCGCCGTCGAGGCGGAACGCCGGTATGAACGACATCGGCGACCCCTTGAGCGCCGCCTGCTCGCAGAGCGTGGCGATCGCGTCCGTCCCGAGCGACGGCAGGTCGAGCGCCTTCTCGTAGGCGGGCGTCCCCCAGGGCACGGTGTCGTCCAGCAGCGACTGGAGCTGCGGGTACGACATCGGCGCGGCGAACGAGAACAGCGGCGGCAGCGCCCGCGTGATCGGCTCCAGCACCGAGGCGTGATGCCGGGGCGAGCCGAACCCGGCCACGATGAGCGCGTGCCCCTGCCGCAGGCGGTGCTCCTCGGGGACGAACGGGGCGGGCGGTGCGCTCATCCCGAAGGCGATCAGCACGCCGACGTGTTCCGGCAGGCTCCGCACGGCCTGGTCGATCGTCTCGATCGCCTCGGGGCCCCGCTCCGCCTCCCAGAACAGGATCCCCACCTGCACCTCGGGCCCGACCGGGTGCAGCCGGAAGGCGAAGGAGGTGACGACGCCGAAGTTGCCGCCGCCGCCTCGCAGCGCCCAGAACAGGTCGGGATGCTCGCGGGTGGAGGCGTGCACCTGCCGCCCGTCGGCGAGCACGACGTCGGCCGACTCCAGGTTGTCCACGGTCAGCCCGTGGTCGTGGCTCAGCCAGCCGAAGCCGCCGCCGAGCGTCAGCCCGCCGACGCCGGTGTGGCTGATCGTGCCGCCGGGCGTGGCCAGCCCGTACACGTGGGTGGCCGCGTCGAGATCGGCCCAGGTCGCGCCGCCGCCGCAGGACGCCCACCGGCTGGCGGCGTCGACCTCGATCTGCCGCAGCGCGCTGAGGTCGAGCATGACTCCGCCGTCGGTCACGGCCAGGCCGCCGAAGCCGTGGCCGCCGCCGCGCACGGAGATCTCCAGGTCCTCCTGCCGGGCGTAGGCGACGGCCGCCTCAGCGTCGTCGGGCCCGCCGCACCGGACGATCACGCCGGGGTGGCGGTCGACGGCGCCGTTCCAGATCTTCCGCATGCTCTCGTAGCCGTCGTCCTTCGGGGAGACCACACGCCCGGCGCATCTCTCGCGCAGTCCTTCGAGCCCGCTTCTGATGAGCTGAACCATGTCGCACTCCCAGGGCGCGCTATAGGCGAACCTCAATTAATCGTAGGTTTCGCCGGATTTGTGGTTGGTTGGCGGATGGGCAAATCCGGGTCACGGTGTACGTTGCGGACATGGCGCTGGTGATGGGCGGTCGGCCTGACGAGGTGGACGCCCCGGTGACGTTGCTGACCTCCGCCGAACGGGAGCGGGCCGCGCGGTTCCGGCACGAGGCCGACCGCCACGCCTTCGTCGCCGCCCACCTGCTGGTCCGCCTCTGCGCGGCCGAGCTCCTCGGCGTCGCCCCGCACCGGCTCACGCTAGCCCAGGTCTGCCACGTGCACGGCCCCGGCCACGGCAGGCCGTACCTGGAGGAGGCCCCGGCGGTGGGCGTCAGCCTGAGCCACACGCGCGGCTACGTGTGCGCGGCCGCCGGCCACGGCCGCGTCGGCGTCGACGCCGAGCGGGTGCCGCCCGGCCCGCTCGACCGCATGCTCGCCGGGATGGCGCTCACGCCCCGCGAGCGGAAGGAGGCCGGCGGCAACGAGGACCTGATCCGGGTGTGGGCGCGCAAGGAGGCGCTGATCAAGCGGGGCGAGCTGACCCTCGACGAGCTGTCCGCCCGTGAGGGCGACTGGGCGGGCCGGCATCTGCTGGAGTGGCGGGCGGAGCCGGACATCCTGGTGGCCGCCATCACCGACACCCCTGCCAGGAGAGCCGCCATCCCCGGTTAACCTTGATACGAGTCCCACAGGCGGCGCCACCGTCGTGGCCGGCCGCCGGACGTGTCCCGGATAGGAGATCATGAGCGCGCCTCGCTGGCTTTCCCCCGCTGAGCAGCGTGCCTGGCGAACCCACCTGGCGCTGCACAAGCTCCTCATGCACCGCCTGGACCGGGAGCTGCAGGAACACGCGCTGTCGCTGAACGACTACGAGATCCTGGTCAACCTCTCGGAGAGCCCTGGCCGGCGGATGCGCATGAGCGATCTGGCCGACGCGACGATCCAGTCCCGCAGCCGCCTCTCCCACCAGATCTCCCGGATGGAGGCCAAGGGGCTGGTCGTCCGCGAGGACTGCCGCGACGACCGGCGCGGCACCTTCGCGGTGCTGACCGACGAGGGCTGGGACACCATCCAGCGGGTGGCGCCCGTCCACGTCTCCGGCGTCCGCGAACACTTCGTCGACCGGCTGACCGACGACCAGCTCGGCGAGCTGGAGGGGGCCTTCGCGCCGATCGTGGAGCATCTGAAGAAGCTGCGCTGACACCCAACCGATACCGGCGGCGCGCGCGGCGCGCGCCACCGCTCGCTACGATCCGCTTCATGCTGAGAAAGCTGCTCCTCGTCCTCCTCGTCGCGGGCCTCACGGCCTGCTCGTCCGGCGGTGGCGAGGAGCTGCCCGCGGGGCCCGACCTGATGAAGAAGGCCGCGGCGGCCATGCGGTCGGTGAAGTCGGCGGCGTTCTCGATCGCCACGGACGGCAAGCCGAACGTCCCGGTCAAGAAGGCCGACGGCCGGCTGACGGCGCAGGGCGACGCCGACGGCACCATCACCCTGGAGGTGTTCGGCAGCCTCCAGGAGATCACCTTCGCGCTGATCGGCGACACCGTCCACTTCAAGGGCCCGACCGGCGGCTTCCAGAAGCTGACCCGGCGGGAGCTGGCCCAGCTGTACGATCCCTCGCTGATCCTCGACCCCGCCAAGGGCATCGCCCAGCTGCTCGAATCCGCCTCCGACCCGCTGGTCCAGGCCGAGGAGGGCGGCGCCTACCGGGTGGCGACCGGGTTCTCCGAGCAGACGCTCGGCACGCTCGTGCCGGGAGTCACCCAGCCCGTCAACGGCACGGTCTGGGTCGACAAGGCCACCAGCAGGCTCACCAAGGTCGAGCTGCCGCTGCAGGGCGGCAGCGTGAGCGTGACGCTGGCCGACTACGACGCGCCGGTGACGATCACGCCGCCCCCGTCGGCCGGATGAGGCGCGCGCGCCGGGTCGCGCTCGGCGTCGGCGGCGCGGTGGTGCTGCTGGCCGCGCTCGACGCGTACGTCGTGGTGACCGTCCTCATCGACATCGCCACCGACCTCGGCATCCCGCTGAACCGGCTGGAGCGGGCCACACCCGTGGTGACGGGCTTCCTGCTCGGCTACGTGGCCGCGATGCCGCTGCTCGGGCAGCTTTCCGACCGCTACGGCAGACGGCCGCTGATCCACGCCTGCCTGGCGGCGTTCGCGGCCGGCTCGGTGCTGACGGCGCTGGCGTCGTCCGAGATCATGGTGGTGTCGGGCCGGACCGTCCAGGGGATCGCCGGAGGGGCGCTGCTGCCCATCACCATGGCGCTCATCGGCGACCTGTGGGGCGAGCGCGAGCGGCCGGTGGCGCTGGGAGCGGTCGGCGCGGCCCAGGAGCTCGGCAGCGCGCTCGGGCCCGTGTACGGCGGGGTGCTGGCGCTGATCCCGAGCTTCGCGGTGCTCGGGGTGGAGCTGGGCGACTGGCACGCCATCTTCTGGATCAACCTCCCCCTGGCGCTCGCCGCCGCCCTCGCCGTGCAATGGGGCATCCCCGCCGGGAGCGGCGCGGGCGTGCCGCCGGAGGTTCCCGTGAAGGTGCGGGTGGACTGGGTCGGGGGCGGGTTACTCGCGCTGGCGCTGGGGCTGCTGGTGGTGGGGTTGTACAACCCGGACCCGGCCGCGGCCGTGCTGCCCGCCTGGGGCCCGCCGTTGATCGGGGCGGGCACGCTGGTGGGGGCGGCGTTCGTCTGGTGGGAGATCCGCTCGCCCGTGCGGTTGCTCGATCTCACGGGCGTGCCCAAGGGCCCGCTGCTGTCCACGCTGGGCGTGAGCTTCCTGACCGGGGCGGCGCTGCTGGTGACGATGGTGTTCGTGCAGTTCACCGCCCAGACGCTGCTCGGCCTGGAGGCGCTGGAGGCGGCGCTGGTGCTGGGCCGGTTCCTGATCGCGCTGCCGGTGGGGGCGCTGCTGGGCGGGCTGCTGACGCGGCGGTCCGGCGGCCGCGTGGTCACCGCGGCGGGCCTGCTGGTGGCCGCCGCCGGCTACGGGCTGATGAGCCGATGGCCGCTGGAGCTGGCGGACGCCCGGCTGATGATGGACGCCACGCTGGTGGTGGCGGGCCTGGGCGTGGGCCTGGTGATCGCGCCGGTGTCGGCGGCGGCGCTGCGGGTGACCCGGCCGGCGCAGCACGGCGTGGCGTCGGCGGCGGTCGTGGTGGCCAGGATGATGGGCATGCTGATCGGCATCGCCGCCGTCTCGGCCTGGGGTTTCTACCGCTTCCAGTCGCTGACCGCGCACCTCGACACGCCGGTGCCGTTCGGCGTCGAACCCGCCGAGTACGCCCGGCGGCTCGCCGAGTACACCGCCGAGGTGCGGGGCGCGCTGCACGTCGAGTACACCGAGATGTTCCTCGTGACGGCGTTCATCTGCCTGCTCGGCGCGGCGCTGGCGTGGTTCATGCCGCGTCGCTCCACAACACGCTCAACGCTCGTATAACTCCCACTCCTGGAGCATCGACCGGGACTACGCTGTTCCTCCTCACATCGAGAAGCAGGGGGCGAGCGTGTATGAGATCGGTGTTCTGCGTCCGCGCGAACTGGGGACGTCGGAGATCGACGCCTGGCGGGAGATGCAACGGGAGCAGCCTCATCTGGACAACCCGTTCCTGAGCCCTGATTTCGCCCTGGTGATGGGCGAGGTCAGCGACCGGGTCCGGGTCGCGGTGATCCGCGACGGTGACGGCATCGCCGGATTCCTCCCATACGAGGAACGTTCCGGCGTCGGGGCTGCCGTCGGCGCGTGGGTGTCGCTGTGCCAGGGGGTGGTGCACCGGCCTGGCGCCGTGTTCGAGGCGGGCAGGCTGCTGCGGGCGTGCGGGCTGCACGTGTGGGAGTTCGGCTGCCTGGTGCGGGACCAGCCGTGGTTCGCCCCGTACGTGACTCTGACGCAGGACGCGGTCGTGCTCGATCTGACCGAGGGCTACCAGGCCTATCTGAAAGGGCTGCGCGAACGGTCGCCGAAGTTCCTCAAGACGACCCAGTACAAGGAGCGCAAGCTCGGCCGCGACGCGGGCGAGGTGACGTCCACGTTCGCGGTGAGCCCCGGCGAGGTCGAGCAGTTCCGGCTGCTGCGCACGTGGAAGTCGGGGCAGTACGCGCGCAGCGGCCGCGCCGACCGGTTCGCCCGGCCGTGGGTGGTGGAGCTGGTGGAGCGGCTGCACGCCATCGACTCCAAGGACTTCGGCGGCGTGCTGTCGATGCTGTACGCGGACGGCACGCCGGTCGCCGGCCACTTCGGGCTGCGCAGCCGCTCGACGCTGGTCGGCTGGTTCCCCGCGTACGATCCGGAGTTCGCCAAATACTCCCCCGGGCTGATCCAGCATCTGCGGATGGCCGAGGCGGCGGCGGAGGCCGGGCTGGACGCGATCGACCTGAGCGTGGGCGCCGGCTACGAGTACAAGGACGCGCTCGCCAGCAGGACCGTTCCGGTGGCCGAGGGCGTGGTGCGGCGGCGGACGGCGCGGGCGGGCCTCCACTGGGCGCGCACCGAGCCGGTGCGGCTGGCCCGCCGGGCCGTCCTCGGCACGCCCGCGCTGTACCGGCTGGCCGACCGGGTGCTGAAGAGCTACGGCAAGCGCCGGGTGACCTCGTGAGGTCCCCCGGCCGGCTCCGGCGAGCGCGGGGTCGCGTCGTGGAGGCCGGCCGGACCCGCGACCCGCGACGGACGGCGTCATGAGGGCGACCGAGCTGGAGGCCCGGATGGGCGAGCGGCTCGGGCAGGGCTGCCTGCACGTGCCGTCGGCCCGGTTCGGGCTGCTGCTGGCGCTGCGCCACTGGTTCCGGCCCGGCGACCGGGTGCTGATCGCACCGACGAACTGCGAGACCGTGCTCTTCGTCGCCCTGGCCGCGGGGCTGACGCCGGTGATGGCGCCGGTCTCGGCCCGTGACGGCAACATCGACGTCGACCGGGTCGACTGGTCCGGGCTGGCGGGCGTGCTCACCACGCATCTGTACGGGGTGCCGGACCGGGTGGCCCGGCTGCGCGCCGCGTGCGCCCGGCACGGGCTGGTGCTGGTGGACGACGCCGCGCACGCCTTCCAGACGGAGGCCGACGGCCGGCCGGCCGGGCTGTGGGGCGAGGCCGGGGTGTTCAGCCTGGCCAAGCACGGGCGGGCGATGTCCGGCGGCTTCCTGACGGCCGCCGATCCGGCCGCGCTGCGGGAGCTGGCCGCGGCCCGCGAGGAGCTGCTGCTGCCCGGCCCGGCGCGGGCCCAGGTGTCGGCCGTGCTGCGGCCGCTGCTGCGGGAGGCGGTCTACCGGACCGGGCTGGTGCGGCCGGTGTGGCACGCGCTCAAGCGGCTCGGCCTCATGACGTGGACCGGCCACCGCTACCCGACCACCGCCGGCGAGGTGGCCAAGGCGGCGGGCGACCTGGACGCGATGGACCCGTGGCTCCGCATCGACCTGGACGACTGGCGGATGCGCCCCGGCCGCGCCCTGCTGCGCCTGCACCGTTCCCGGATCCGCGCCATCGGGCGCGAGCGGGAGCGCAGGCTGGCCGGGGTCGCGGCGCTGCGCGCCACCCCGTGGGCCGCGCCTGGGGTGACGGACGCGCCGGTGCGGCCGCTGCTGCGGGTCCCGCTGCTCGTGGCCGACCGCGACCGGGTCGTGGCCGCGCTGGAGTCGCACGGCGTGGTGCCGGGCTTCGTGTACGACCCGCCCCTCGACGACTACCTGACCACGATCCTGCCCGCCGACCCGCTCGATGCCCACCCCTCGATTCCCCCCGCCGACCCGCTCGACGGCGACCGCCCGATCCCCACCGCCGACCGGCTCGATGCCGACCGCCCGATCCCCACCGCCGACCGGCTCGATGCCGAGCGTCTGATCCCCAGCGGTCCCACGCCCGGTGTCGCGCGCTGGTGGACGGGGCACGTGCTGCCCGCCGACCCGCTCGACGCCGGTCGCCTGATCCCGTTGCTGGAGCGGCTGGGTGTCCGGCCGCCGCTGGAAGGACCGCCTCCTGATGACGAGTGACACAGGGGCGGTCCCGCGCCGGACCGGGCTGGTCGCCCGGCTCCGCATCGACCTGCGCGACCCGCTCTTCCTCCAGGGCTACGCCCTCATGGTCAACACCGCGGTCACGGCGCTGCTCGGGCTGGGCTACTGGTTCCTGGCCGTGCGGCTGTACGACCCGGCCGCGTTCGGCCAGGGCCAGCTCATGATCACGGCGATGCGGCTGTTCTCCTCGCTCGTCGGGCTGGCGTTCGTGGGGGTGATGGCCCGGTTCATCCCGGTGTCGGGGCGCGGCACGGGCGGGCTGGTGCTGCGCGGCTACGGGGTGGCCGGCATCACGGCGGTGCTGGCGGCGCTCGGGTTCCTGCTGACGCTGCCGTTGTGGGGGCCCGCCTACGGGGAGCTGGCCGGGTTCGTGCCCGCGGTGGTGTTCCTCGCGTCGGTGCTGGTGTGGACGATCTTCACCTTGCAGGACGTGGTGCTCGCCGGGCTCCGGCAGGCCGTCTGGGTGCCGGTCAACAGCACGGTGTTCGGGCTGGCCAAGATGGTGCTGCTGGTCGTGCTGGCCGGGGCCCTGCCGGTGGGCGGGCTGTACGGCGGGATCTTCGTCTCGTGGATGGTGCCCACGGCGCTCGCCCTCATCCCGGTCACCTTGCTGATCTTCAAGGTGGCGGTGCCCCGGCACGTGGCCCGCACCGGCGCGAACGCCACCCCGCCGCGGCTGCGGGAGATCGGCCGGTTCGTGGCCGGCGACTTCTCCGGCACCCTGTCCACGCTGCTCGTGCTCTACCTGGTGCCGGTCATGGTGGGCGCCTGGCTCAACGACGCCGAGCTGTTCGGCTACTTCTCCATCTCCCACACGCTCGGCTGCATGATGGGGCTGCTGGCGGCCAACATGGCGGTCTCGCTGACCGTCGAAGGCTCGCTCGACGCCGGGCGGCTGGCGCGGAGCACCCGCGACGCGCTGCGCCGCACCTTCCTGATCGTCGGGCCGGTGGTGGCCGTCGTGGTGGCCGGGGCGCCGCTGATCCTGCGGGTGTTCGGGCCCGAGCTGGCCGAGGCCGGCACGCCGCTGCTGCGGCTGATGGCCGTCGGGGTGCTGCCGATGGCGCTGGTGGAGATCCGGCTCGGCACGCTGCGGGCCCGCAGCGAGGCCAGGAAGCTGGCCACCGTGCAGATCGGCATGACGCTGCTGGTGTTCGCCACCGTGATCGCGCTGTTCCCGGTGGCGGGCGTCACCGGCGTCGGCTACGCCCTGCTGATCAGCCAGACGGTGACCGGGCTGTGCGTGCTGCCCGGACTGCGCAAGGTGCTGGCGCTCCCCCGTACCGGCTGACCCGCCGTCCGGTGAGCCCGGACGGCGGGCCGGGCCGCTACGGCGTGAGGCGGTGCAGGTCGCGCGGGAACGCGGTGACCTGGCGGATGTTCGCCGCGCCCGTCAGGCGCGCCGTCCACCGCTCCAGCCCGATGGCGAACCCGCCGTGCGGGGGCATCCCGTACGCGAACGTCCGCAGATATCCCTCGTACGGCTCCGCGCTCTCACCGCCGGCGGCCAGCGCGTCCAGGTAGTCCTGATGGCGGTGCAGCCGCTGCCCGCCGGTCACCAGCTCCAGGCCGCGGAAGAGCAGGTCGAAGCCGTTGGAGTAGCCGGGCCTGCCGGGGTCGGGATGGGTGTAGAAGGGCCGTTTGGCCATCGGGTAGCCGGTGACGAACAGGAACTCCGAGCCGTGCTCCTTCAGCGCCCACTCCGACAGCCACCGCTCCTGGGCGGGTGAGAGGTCGGGCTCGTCCTCGCCCGTCATCCGCTGCGCCTCGGTGAAGTGGATCGCCGGGATCTCGTCGGGCACCCCCGGCAGCTCGGCGCCGAGCAGGGCCACGGCCGGGGCGGCGCGCTCGCGTACCGACTCCAGCATGCCCGCCACGGCCTCGCGCAGCACCGCCATCACGTCCCGGTGGTCGCGGACGAAGCCCAGCTCGGCGTCGAGGCTGGTGTACTGGGCCAGGTGGCGTACGGTGTCGTGCGGCTCGGCCCGGAAGACCGGCCCCACTTCGTACACCCGCTCGAACACGCCCACCATCGCCTGCTTGTAGAACTGCGGCGACTGGGCGAGGTAGGCGGGCCGGCCGAAGTAGTCGATGCCGAACACGTTCGCGCCGGACTCGGTGGCCGACGCGACGATCTTCGGGGTGTGCACCTCGGTGAACCCCAGCCGGTCCAGCGCTGCGCGGAACCCCGCCACGCTCGCGGCCGAGATCTCCAGAGGCGCCCGCAGCGCCGGATGGCGCAGGGCGGCGGGCGCGTGGTCGAGCACCGTCGGCAGCGTCGCCGCCACCACGGGCCTGAACAGGTCGAACGGCGGAGGCTCGACCGGCCGTGACAGCAGCTCGATCTCCGGCTCGGTCAACTCGGCGCCGCCCGGCGCCTGCGGGTTGACGGTCACCCTGCCGGTGACCTGGACGACGCTCTCCTCGGCGGGCAGGTCGCCCGCGGTGACCGCCTGGGCCAGCCCTGAGCGGTCCCTGACGACGAGGAAGGACACGGATTTCAGCAGCCGGCGGCGATGGACCCAGCCGGCGATCGTCACTCGTTGCCCGGCGTGCTCGGCGAGCTCGGCGGACAGGACACGAGAGATCATGACAGCTCCTGATGAGGAAGGTGTATGACCCCTTGGGAGTGCGGGGGAGAAGGGAGCTCCCGGTGCCACCGCACTTTCGCCGCCCGGGAAAGGGCGGCCTCTCGGACCCGGTGACGGGGGTCAGGCCGGCGGGGCATTTCCTCCCCGCACTCAGGAGTGTCTTCACCGGGGGCGCGGGACCGCCTTCACAGCATCGGCGGCTCTCTCGGCCCGCGTGGACCCCGGCTACTCGTCTCCGTCGACGCGTTGCCGACGATGGTATCAGCGATCCTTTTTCTGGCGCTTCTCCCTGATCTTCATCGTGACCTCGATCGGCGAGCCGGCGAAGCCGAACTCCTCGCGCAGCCGCCGCTCGATGAAGCGCCGGTAGGTGTCCTCCAGCCAGCCGGAGGTGAACAGGACGAACTTGGGCGGCTCGATCGACGCCTGTGTGGCGAACAGGATCTTCGGCTGCTTGCCGCCGCGCACCGGGGGCGGCGTCTGCTGCACCAGCTCGGTCAGGAACGCGTTCAGCCGGGACGTCGGCACCCGGGTCGCCCAGGACTCCAGCGCCCGCTCCAGGGCCGGCACCAGCCGGTCGACGTGGCGGCCGGTCTTGGCGGAGATGTTGACCCGCAGCGCCCACGGGGTGCGGACGAGCTGCCGGTCGATCTCCTTCTCCAGGTAGTAGCGGCGGTCCTCGTCGACGAGGTCCCACTTGTTGAACGCGACCACCATGGCCCGGCCGGACTCGATCACCAGGCCGATGATGCGCAGGTCCTGCTCGGTGAGGGGCTCGCTGGCGTCGATGAGCACGACCGCCACCTCCGAGCGCTCCAGCGCGGAGCGGGTGCGCATGGCGGCGTAGAAGTCGGCGCCCTGCAGCTCGCGGTCGCGCCGCCGGATGCCGGCCGTGTCGACGAACCGCCAGGTGCGGCCGCCCAGCTCGATCAGCTCGTCGACGGGGTCGCGGGTGGTGCCGGCCATCGGGTCGACCAACACCCGCTCCTCCCCCGCCAGCTTGTTGAGCAGGGAGGACTTGCCGACGTTGGGCTTGCCGAGCAGCGCCACCCGGTAGGGGCCGCGCTCGTCGGCGAAGCGCTCGCGCGGGGTCTCGGGCAGCGCGTCGAGCACCACGTCGAGCAGGTCGCCGCTGGCGCGGCCGTGCAGCGCGGAGACGGGGTAGGGCTCGCCGAGGCCGAGCGACCACAGCGCGGCGGCCTCCAGCTCGACCTGCTGGTTGTCGACCTTGTTGGCGGCCAGGATCACCGGCTTGCCCGACTGGCGCAGCACGGAGCCGACGATCTCGTCGGCGTCGGTGGCGCCCACGGTCGCGTCGACCACGAACACGATCACGTCGGCCAGCTCGGTCGCGACCTGCGCCTGCTCGGCGATGCGCAGGCCCATGCCGGTGGCGTCAGGGTCCCACCCGCCGGTGTCGACCACGGTGAAGCGGCGGCCGCGCCAGTTGGCCTCGTAGGTCACCCGGTCGCGGGTCACCCCCGGCACGTCCTCCACGACCGCCTCCCGGCGGCCGATGATGCGGTTGACCAGCGTGGACTTGCCGACGTTCGGCCGCCCGACGATGGCCACGACCGGCAGCGGCGTGCTATCGCCGACGTCGCCGGAAACCTCGAGATCGTCGAGCTCAGCCTCGACCCAATCCCCCGTAGACATGGTGTCTCATCCTTATGAGTCCCGCACCGCTCAGGTGCGCTCCTTGACCAGTCTCAACACCTCCGCGATCACCTCGTCGAGGTTGAGCGCGGTGGTGTCGAGCTCGACGGCGCCATCCGCCATCGAGAGTGGATCCGTCTTGCGTGTCGAGTCGAGGGTGTCGCGCCTGGCCAGGGCCGCCTGCTGCGCCTCCGCCGTGGTGCCGGCCAGCTCCGCCGACCGGCGCTGGGCGCGGGCCTCGGGGCTGGCCGTCAGGTAGATCTTGACGGGGGCGTCGGGGGCGACGACGGTGCCGATGTCGCGGCCCTCGACCACGATGTCGCCGGCGCCGATGATCTCCCGCTGGAGGGCGACGAGCCTGGCCCGCACCTCGGGCACCGCCGCCACGGCGGAGACCGCCGAGGTGACCTCGTCCTCCCGGATCGGCCCCGCCACGTCGACGGCGCCGACGTGGATGGCAGGGCTGTCGGGGTCGGTGCCGGAGACGATCTCAGGCTCGCCGCAGCGGGCCGCGATCGTGGCGGAGTCGGCGAGGTCGACGCCCTGCCGGAGGATCCACCAGGTCATCGCCCGGTATTGCGCTCCGGTGTCCAGGTAGCGCAGACCCAGCGCGCGGGCCACCCCGCGCGACGCGCTCGACTTGCCCGACCCCGAAGGGCCGTCCATGGCGACGACCAGACCGGCCACGGCTCTCCCTCTTCACGTGTGCTGACCCAACCTCACGAGGTTACCGTCTCGCGCCACCGCGACGAGCCGGTCAGTCGGCGACCCAGCTCCCGTGGAAGCCCAGCGGCACCCTGACCGGCAGGTGGACGGTGGCCACCGGGTCGCCGGTGAAATCCTGCGCCGGCAGGATCACCAGGTCGGCCGCGCCTCTGTCCGGGTTGTTGACGAAGGTGAGCACGTACCCGTCGTCCTCCGCGTCGCCCGACGGCACGAACACCGGCTCGCCCACGTAAGCGCCGACTCCGAACTGGCGGGCCTGCTGCGTGCCCGCCGCCAGGTCGTGCTTGATCAGCGTGTTGTCGAACGCCTCGTCGGGCAGGTCCTCCAGCTCGGTGTCGTCGGGATAGACCACGTCGATCAGGTCGCGGGCGGCCGCGGTGTAGCCGTAGCGGTAGGGCCTGCCGGTCAGCCGCTCGTCCATGCGCGGGAACTCCTGCGCCCTGTCGTCCAGCCGCGTCTCGGTGAAGGTGCCGGCGACCGGGTCGACACGCCAGCGGTCGAGCGTCGGCGTGCCGCCCAGGTCGAGCCGGGCGTCGACGAACCGCTGCGGGTAACGCACCAGGTCGACCACCACCTGGTCGCCGTCGTCGTAGGCGTTGAGCGTGTGGAAGACCCAGCACGGCGGCACCTCCACCCAGCTCACCTCGCCGGTCGCCCGCGACAGCAGGCCGACCCTTGAGGCGTGGCCGGGGTTCCACGCGTACGGCAGCGAGGCGCCCTGCTCGGCGTGGGCCATGCTGAAGGTGACCGGCAGGTCGTAGATGACCACGTACTTCTCGGTGAGCGCGAAGTCGTGCAGCATGGGCGCGTCGGCGATCGGGATGTCCATGGTCCGCACGACCGTGCCCTTGTCGTCGAGCACGATGTGCTGGTGGTGGTCCCAGCCGAAGAAGTACGCCATGGCGTGCAGCTCGCCGGTGGCCGGGTCGAGGTGGGTGTGGGCGGCGAACCCGCCGGGCAGGCCGCCGTCGAAGTCGCACGGGCCGATGGTGTCGAGCTCGTAGCTCATCTCGTACGGGAGTGCCCCGGCCTCGACGGTGGCCAGGGTGCGCCCGGCGATGCCGAGCACGTGGGTGTTGGGGGCGAAGTCCATGCCCTCGTGGGTGAGCGTGGAGCGCGGCTCCTCGCCGAGCCGCCGGGCCACGGCGGCGTTGCGCACCCACCGGTTGCGGTACCACTCGGCGCGGCCGTCGCGCAGCCGCACGCCGTGGATCATGCCTTCGCCGAGGAACAGGTGGGAGGCGGACGGGTCGTCCAGGCTCAGCGGGTTGGGGCCGTTGCGCAGGTAGCGGCCGTTCAGCTCGGCCGGGATCCGGCCGGTCACCTCCAGGTCGTAGGCGGTGATCTCCTCGGTGACGGGGGCGAAGCCGTCGCGGTACGGGTGGGACGTCATGGGGTGGTCCTCTCGTCTGGAACGAGGAAGGGATGCAGCACCGAGGTCCACAGCAGCCGGTAGCGGCGCCCGGCCTCGGCCCGGTCGAAGAAGCCGGAGAGCTCCAGGCTCACCGCGCCGTGCATGGCCATCCAGAGCACGTCGGCGATCTCCGCGGCGTCGCCGCCGCGCAGCCGCCCCTCGTCGAGGCAGCGCCGCACGCCGCCCACGAGCAGGCGGAACGTCCGCCGGGCGGCATCCCTGGCCGCCTCGTCGGGGATGTAGCCGGACAGGGCGCCCTGAAACATCAGCCGGTAGTACTCCGGCTCCTCCAGCGCGTACTCCCGGTAGGCGGCGACGCCGGCCCGCAGCCGCTCCAGCGGGTCGTCGTCGTGGGGCACCTCCAGCAGCCGCCGCTCGAACCGGGCGAAACCCTCCAGCCAGAGCGCCCGGCAGAGCCCGTCCTTGCCGCCGAACAGCGTGTAGATGACCTTGGTGGAACAGCCGGCCTCGCCGGCGATGCGCCGCACGGTCAGCGCCGCGGGCCCCTCGCCGATCAGCAGGCTCTTGGCGGCGTCGAGGATCACTGCCCGCACGACGCCCTGCCCCTCCTGCTGGGCCTGCTGGTACGCGGTCACGCTCATGTTCGGTAACGCCGTTTCTTCTCGGTAACGCTGTTACCGTCTTTCTATCCCGGCTTCCCCGGCCCGTCAAGGCATGAGCGGACTCCCTCGGGTGAGAAGCCGTGCGTGAGAGCTGACAGCAAGGTGACGGTGGTGGTGGTGACCCGCGACCGCCTGCGCACGCTGCAGCGCTCGCTCCCCCGCCATCGCGGCCCGGTGATCTTGGTGGACAACGGTTCCACCGACGGCACCGCCGGGTTCGTCCGCCGCCACCACCCGCACGTCCAGGTCGTGGAGAACGGCCGTAACCTCGGCGCGCCCGCCCGCAACGTGGGCGTGCGGCTGGCGCGGACCCCGTACGTGGCCTTCGCCGACGACGACTCGTGGTGGGCGCCCGGGGCGCTGGAGCGGGCGGCCGGGCTCTTCGACGCCCACCCGCGCCTGGCCGTGCTCGGCGCGCGCCTGCTGGTGGGGCCCGAGGAGCGGCTCGACCCGGTCAGCGAGGAGATGCGCCGCTCGCCGCTGGGGGTCGCCGCCGACCTGCCCGGCCCGAGCGTGCTCGGCTTCCTGGCGTGCGGCGCGGTGGTGCGCAGGGACGCCTTCCTGGAGGCCGGCGGCTTCGACGACGTGGTGTTCTTCTTCGGCGAGGAGGAGCGGCTGGCGCTGGACCTGGCCGCGCGCGGCTGGGGTCTCGCCTACGCCGACGACGTGGTGGCACACCACCACCCGACGCCTCCCCGCGACCCTGCGGCCCGGCAGGCCCTGGCGGCGCGCAACGCGCTGCTGACGGCCGTGCTGCGCCGTCCGTGGCCGGTGGTGGCCCGGCGGTCGCTGGACGCCCTGCGTCAAGGCAGGGCGGGCCGGCGCGGCCTGCTCGACGCCCTCCCCCGGATCCGCCGCGCCCTGGCCCGGCGCGAGGCACTGCCGCCGGAGGTCGAACGAGCACGAAAGGCGCTTGATCGTTACAATCTGTGACTTTTGGGTAGCAATGGGTTATGACTACAGCACCGAACCCGATCCAGCTGCAGAAGCACCTCAAGGGTGTCGACTACCCGGCCTCCAAGGCCGACCTGCTGGAGGCCGCCCGCAAACACGGCGCCGACCAGGACACGATGCGCGCCCTGGAAGCCATGCCCGACCGCGAGTACGACGGCCCCAACGCCGTCAGCCAAGCGATCACCCGGCGCTGAACCACCTAGGGTCCCGGCACCACGCCGGGACCCTTCACCATGCCGCTACGGCACCTGCCAGCCGCGCTCGCGCAGGGCCTGGCTCAGCGAGCCGGCCGCGTCGGGCTGCACCGACAGCTCGGCCACGCCCAGGGGCAGGCCGGGAGCGTGCTCCAGGCGGACGTCCTCGACGTTGACCCCGACCTCGTCGCACACCTGGAACAGCCGCGCCAGCTGGCCCGGACTGTCACCGATGACGACCTGGACGACGGCGTACGCGGAAGCCGGGCCGCCGTGCTTGCCCGGGATCCGCCCGTGGCCCACGACCCCGCGCTTGAGCAGCTGGGTCAGCTCGCCGGACGCGGTGCCGTCGCCCCCGGACAGCGCCCGCAGCGCCGACGCCGCCTCCGCCAGGTCACGGGAGACCGCCTCCAGCACCTCGGCGACCGGGGCCGAGTTGCCGGACAGGATGCCCAGCCACAGGCCGGGATCACCGCCGGCGATCCTGGTCACGTCGCGCACCCCCTGACCGGCCAGGCCGAGCGCCACATCGGAGGCGTCGGCCAAGCGAGCCGCCACCGCCGAGGCCGCGACGTGCGGGGCGTGCGAGATCACCGCGACCGCCCGGTCGTGCTCGGCCGCGTCGACCTCGACCGCGTTCGCGCCGCACAGCTCGATCAGCCGCAGCACCGCCGCCGTCGCCTCCGCGGACGCCTCGGGCGTGGGACAGAACGCCCACGGCCGCCCCAGGAACAGGTCGGCCCTGGCCGCGCCCGGCCCGGACCGCTCACGGCCCGCCAGCGGGTGCGAGGCCACGTACGCGGACAGGTCACAGCCCAGCTCGCGCGCCCGGTCGATCGGCTCCGCCTTGACGCTGGCCACGTCGGTGAAGAACCGCGCCGCGCCGCCCTCCTGCAGCCGCCGCAGCTCGGTGGCGACGTAACCGGGCGGCACCGCGATCACCGCCAGGTCGGCGCTCTCGCCGGGCCGCCACTCCTCACCGGCGCCGAGCTCGCGCGCGAGCCGCACGGCCCCCTGGTCTCGGTCGGCGAGCAGCACGCGCACCTCGTGCTTGCGCAGCGCGAGCGCCAGCGAGGTGCCGATGAGACCGGTGCCCACAACCAGCACGGTGCGGAGTTCGGAGGCCATGTCGTTGTCCTGATTTCGGTACGGGAGTCGTACGGGCAGATTATTGGGCGATTTATTGGGCGATGTCCTGACGGAGCGCGACGGCGCCGCGCAGATACACATGCTGGATCGCCGAGCGGGGCCGATCGGTCTCGACATGCGCCATGAGCCGCACCACCCTGGGCAGCGCACCCGGCACGCCGATCTCGGTGCAGCAGATCAGCGGCACCTCGTGGAACCCCAGCTTGCGCGCCGCCAGCGCCGGGAACTCCGCCGTCAGGTCGGGAGTGGCGGTGAACAGCACACTGATCACGTCGTCCGTGGTGAGCTCGTTGCGCTCCATGACCTGGGCGACCAGCTCGGTCGTCCCCTCGATGATCGAGTTACGGTCGTCGGCGTCCACCTGGATCGCGCCGCGGATCGCCCGCACCATGCGCTTCGCTCCTTCTATAGCGGGAGAGCCCGTGCGGAGATTCGCACGGGCTCCAGCGTCGTGGCCAGGTTACAGCTTCACCGCGGCGTACAATTCGCCGACCTCACGCAGCGTCAGCGCCCTGAGCGTGCCGGGCTTGGTGCGGCCCAGCTTCACCGGGCCGAACTCGATGCGGGCCAGGTCGATGACCCGGTGGCCGGACTCCTCCAGCATGCGTCGTACGACGTGCTTGCGCCCCTCGTGCAGCACCACCTCGACCAGCGCCTGCTGGCCGTGCTCCTGCACGATCTGGAAGTCGTCGGCCTTGGCGATGCCGTCCTCCAGCTCGATGCCCTGCTTGAGCCGGCGGCCCAGGTCGCGCGGGATCGGGCCGGGCACCTTGGCCCAGTACTTCTTCGGCACCCCGTAGCTCGGGTGGGTGAGCCGGTTGGCCAGCTCGCCGTCGTTGGTGAGCAGCAGCAGGCCCTCGGTCTCGGTGTCAAGCCTGCCCACGTGGAACAGCCGCGGAGCCAGCTCCTCCACGAAGTCGGCCAGGCACGGCCGGCCCTGCGGGTCCTCCATGGTCGACACCACGCCGATCGGCTTGTTCAGCGCGTAGTAGACCAGGTCGGGCGCGGTCGGGATACGCCTGCCGTCGACGTGGATGACCTGCTTGGCCGGGTCGACCTTGGCGCCGAACCTGCGCACCACCTGGCCGTCCACGGTGACGCGGCCGTCGCCGATCATCTCCTCGCAGGCCCTGCGGCTGGCGACCCCGGCCTGGGCGAGCACCTTCTGCAGGCGCACCCCGCCCGGGACCTCGGTGGTGTCGCGTTCGTCGGTGTAGCCCTCGGGGTAGAAGTCGCGGTCGCGGACGGGCTGGCGTGCGGTCTTGAACCGGTCCTTGGGCGTGGCCCGGTCTCCGGCGCCGCGCCGCGAGTCGCCCAGCGTGTGGACGCCGTCGCGCTTGGACACCCGCCCGCTGCGGGCGCCTTCGTCCCGCCGGGGCGTGCGGCCCGCGCCGCCGCGGTCTCCTTCGTCGCGCCTGCCGTAACGGGCCCGCGACGAACCCTGGGGGCCTTCCCTGCGCCCGCTCCGGTCCACCCGGAACCCGCCGCGCTCCTCCGCACGGCCGCCGCCGGAGGACTCGTACTCGATGTCCTCGCCGGAGAGACCGAGGTCGTCCCGCGCGGGCCGCTCGGAACGGCCGCCGTCATGCCCGTACGTGGCCCGCGTACCGCCGTCCCTGCGGGCGCGCGGCGAGTCACGTCCGTCGCCCTGGTCCCGGCCGTACCGGTCCTCCCCACGCGAGCTTCCGCGCGCGTCATCACGCCGGTAGGACCCACGCGCGTCATCGCGACGGAAGGACCCGCCGGAGGACCCACGCGCGTCATCACGCCGGAACGAACCGCCTGAAGACCCACGCGCATCATCACGACGGAACCCGCCACGGTCATCCCGCGAACCCCGACGGTCACCACGGAACTCCCCGCC
>NZ_JBVJKR010000002.1:204927-456528 GCF_055585125.1 Nonomuraea sp. NPDC054003 | reverse complement strand
CCGGAACCCCGGCGGTCATCGCCACGGAAACCGTCACGACGGGAACCCTCACGCGCGTCATCGCGACGGAAGGACCCGCCCGAAGACCCACGCGCGTCGTCACGACGGAACCCGCCACGGTCATCCCGCGAACCCCGACGGTCACCACGGAACTCCCCGCCGGAACCCCGGCGGTCATCGCCACGGAAACCGTCACGACGGGAACCCTCACGCGCGTCATCGCGACGGAAGGACCCGCCCGAAGACCCACGCGCATCATCACGACGGAACCCACCACGGTCATCCCGCGAACCCCGACGGTCACCACGGAACTCCCCGCCGGAACTCCGACGGTCATCGCCGCGGAAACCGCCACCGCGGGAACCCCCGCGCGCGTCGTCCCCACGGTAGGACCCGCCCGAGGACCCACGCGCGTCATCACGACGGAACGAACCGCCCGAAGACCCGCGCGCGTCATCACGACGGAATCCGCCACGGTCGTCCCGCGAACCCCGACGGTCGCTGCGGATACCCCCGCCGGAACCCCGGCGGTCATCCCCGCGGTTACCGCCACCGCGGGAACCCCCGCGCGCGTCATCCCCACGGTAGGACCCGCCCGAGGAACCGCGCGCGTCGTCGCGGCGGGAGCCGCCGCTGAAGTCGTCTCTGCCGGAACCCCGGCGCTCGTCTCGCTGGGAACCGTCACGGGAGTCGTCGCGGCGCGTACGGCCGCGCGAATCGTCCGAGCGGAAGGCGGGACGCCCGCCGCGGCCGGAGCCGCCGGCGCGTCCTCGACCGCGTCCATCACCGGACGGGGTGCTTCGCCTGTTGATCACTTCGTCGTCTCCTCGATGTTCTCCACGTCGTCGGGGAGGAACGGCGCGAGCTCGGGAAGCTCACTGACGTCGTTCAGTCCCAGACGCTCAAGGAAGTATGAGCTTGTCCGGTAGAGCACGGCTTGGCTCTCCGGGTCGGTGCCGGCCTCCTCGACCAGCCCCCTCGCGACCAGCGTCCGCATGACGCCGTCGCTGCTGACGCCGCGCACCGCGGCCACCCGCGCCCGGCTCACCGGCTGCCGGTAGGCCACGACCGCGAGCGTCTCAAGCGCGGCCTGGGTCAGCCTCGCCTGCTGGCCGTCACGGACGAACCGCTCCACGAGCGGCGCGTACGCGGGGCGCGAATAGTATCGCCACCCTCCCGCGACCTGCCTCAGATCGAAACCCCGCGCGGAGGCTTCGTATTCCGCTGAGAGCTCACGCAGTGCCGCCGTCACCTCGTGGGTGGGCCGCTCCAGCACCTGGGCCAGGGTGACCTCCCGTACGGGCTCGTCGACGACCATGAGGATGGCCTCCAGCGCCGGCTTGAGCTCGGGACCCGGCGCCTCGTGCGGAGGTGTCTCGGTGACGGGCTCCTCGAAACGGGCGTCCTCAGGCTCTTCCTGCGGATCGACACGTTCGGGGGCCTCCGCGGCGTCCTGGAGGTCCTCGGGAGAGGACGGGATCAGGGAGCCGGGGAGGGTCATCCAGGCGGGCAGGTCCTTGCGCGGGCGGGAGTCGTCAGCCATCTGCGGGTTTCTCCGGGCTCTCCTCGTAGTCGTCTCCCACCGAGACGTCGCCGTCGTCGGTGCCCGTCCACGTGACGTGCAGGTCGCCGAGTGGCTCGACCTGCTCGAAGCTGACCGCGGACTCCCGGAACAGCTCCAGGACGGCCAGGAAGCGGGCGATGACCTCGTAGGTGCCCTCGCAGTCGGCGACCAGGGCCCTGAAAGTGGCTCTGCGCATGCGGCGCAGGCGCTCCACCAGAATAGCGGCCTGCTCGCGCACATTGGCGAGCGGTTGGTAGATGTGGCCGACGCCGACGGTCGGCGGGAGCTTGGGGGTGAAGGCGCGGGCGGCGATGCGGGCCAGCTCCTCGGGGCCGATGCCGAGCACCAGCTCCGGCAGCAGGCCGGCGAACTGCGGCTCCATGGGGACGCTGCGCGGGAAGCGGAGCGCCTCGTCGGCCATCCGCCCGGCGAAGATCTTGGCGACCTCCTTGTAGGCCTTGTACTGCAGGAGGCGGGCGAACAGCAGGTCGCGGGCCTCCAGCAGGGCGAGGTCCTCCTCGTCCTCGACCTCGCCCGACGGCAGCAGCCGGGCCGCCTTGAGGTCGAGCAGGGTGGCCGCGACCAGCAGGAAGTGGCTGGTCTGGTCGAGATCCCACTCGGGGCCGCGGGAGCGGATGTAGGAGATGAACTCGTCGGTCACCTGCGAGAGGGAGACCTCGGTGATGTCGAGCTTGTGCTTGGAGATCAGCCCGAGCAGCAGGTCGAAGGGCCCTTCGAAGACGTCCAGGTGGACCTGGAAGCCCTGGGGCTCGGCCTGCTGCTCTGTCACCTCGCCATTGTGGCAGGCTGCGGCCAGCGCGAGAGCACTTCCCGGGCCAGCTCGCGGTAGGCGTTGGCGCCGAGCGAGGACGGGTCGAAGGTGGTGATCGGCTCGCCGGCCACCGTGGCGTCGGGGAAGCGCACCGTACGGTTGATCACGGTGTGGAAGACCTTGTCGCCGAAGGCCTCCACGACGCGGGCGAGCACCTCGCGGCCGTGGAGCGTGCGCGCGTCGTACATGGTGGCGAGCAGGCCCTCGATCTCGAGGTCCTCGTTGAGCCGCTCCTGCACCTTGGTGATGGTGTCCATGAGCAGGGCGACGCCGCGCAGCGCGAAGAACTCGCACTCCAGCGGCACCATGACGCCGTGCGCGCAGGTGAGGGCGTTGATGGTGAGCAGGCCCAGCGACGGCTGGCAGTCGATGAGGCAGACGTCGTAGTGCGGCAGCAGCGGCTTGATGACGCGGCCGAGCACCTGCTCGCGGGCCACCTCGGTGACGAGCTGGACCTCGGCGGCGGACAGGTCGATGTTGCTGGGCAGCAGGTCGAGGCCCTCGACGCCGGTCTCCAGCAGCACGTCCTCGGCGCTGACGTTGCGCTCCATCAGCAGGTTGTAGACCGTGAGGTCGAGCTGGAGCGGGTTGATGCCGAGGCCGACGGAGAGCGCGCCCTGCGGGTCGAAGTCGACGAGCAGCACTTTGAGGCCGCATTCGACGAGGGCGGCGCCGAGGTTGATGGTGGTGGTGGTCTTGCCGACCCCGCCCTTCTGGTTGACCATGGCGACCACGCGGGCCGGGCCGTGGACGTCGCGCGGCACCGGCTCCGGGAACACCGGGCGGGGCCGCTGCGTGGGGCCCAGGTTGACGCCCTTGGAAGGCGCGTTGGTCTTGGTGTCACCCCAGGGGTTGTCGGGGGTCCCCGGGGTCGAACCGTTGGTCTTCACAGTCACCAGCTCGAACCTCCCTGACGATCCCGAACCGGACCGTCCGGACGGACACTATGGCGTCACCACTTAACGCGGCAAGGCGGCACGCCGGAGTGCCGCACGACCCAAAAGACTATAGATCACTGACGGGCGCGGGGATGCGCCGCCGCGTACACCTCTCTGAGTTTGTCGACCGTGACCAGCGTGTAGACCTGGGTGGTCGTCACGGAGGCGTGGCCGAGCAACTCCTGCACCACCCTAACGTCGGCGCCGCCGTCGAGGAGGTGTGTTGCGAACGAATGGCGGAGAACATGGGGAGATATCCCGGCCAGCCCGGCCCGTTCGGCGGCGGCCTGCAGGACCTCCCACGCGCCCTGGCGGGTGAGCCGCCCGCCGCGGGCGTTGAGGAACACGGCGGGAGTGCCGCGGCCGTGGGCCAGCAGACCGGGCCTGGCCCGTACGAGGTAGGCGTCGAGCGCGGCGCGGGCGTAGCGGCCGAGCGGGACCACGCGGGTGCGGCCGCCCTTGCCGCAGAGCCGCACCTGGTCGTCCTCCAGGTCGTCGACGGCCAGGCCGACGGCCTCGGAGATGCGGGCGCCGGTGCCGTAGAGGACCTCCAGCAGGGCGCGGTTGCGCAGGGTGAGCGGCGCGCCGTCGGGGCCCGAGGCGGCGATGAGCCGCTCGACCTGGTCGACGGAGACGGCCTTGGGAAGCCTGCGGAGCTGGCGTGGCGGGCGCACCTGATGGGCGGGGTCGTGCACGGTGACGCCCTCGCGCAGCGCGAAGCGGTGCAGGCCACGCACGGCGGACACGGCGCGTGCGGCCGAGCTGGCCACGAGCGCCGGGTGCTCGCCGTCGCCCTCGCGCAGCGCGGCGAGGAAGGCGCGTACGTCGGACTCCGCCACCTGGTCGAGCTCGGCCCGGCCGCGCGAGCGCAGGTGCTCGGCGTAACGGCGCAGGTCGCGCCGGTAGGAGGCGAGCGTGTTGGCGGCCAGGCCGCGCTCCACCGCGAGGTGGGCGAGGTAGCTGGACAGCACCGCCTCCACGGGAATGGTCCTTTCCTTCATGCCTCCGGAGCGTCCGCCGGGCGCAGGCCGGCGAACCCGTCGGCCGCGGCCGCATATGCGGCGAGAATACCGGCCACGGCCGCAGAATTGTGGATCATCCCCGCGAGCACGCGGCGCACGGCGTCGTCGAGCGGCACCCATTCGACCGGCATGCCGATCTCCTCGTGGCGGTGCTCGAAGTGGTTCTCCTCGTCGGGGATCTTCTCCAGGCCGCGGGCCAGGAAGACGCGGATGCGCTCGTCGGAGCAGCCGGGCGAGGTGAGGATGTCGACGAGGGTGTGCCAGGTGGCGGCGCGGTAGCCGGCCTCCTCGGCCAGCTCGCGGGCGGCGCCCTCGACCAGCGGCTCGCCCTCGACGTCGCGGATCCCGGCGGGCAGCTCCCACAGCAGCCGCCGGGCCGGGTGGCGGTACTGCCTGATGAGCAGCACCCGCCGGTCGTCGTCGAGCGCGAGCACCCCGACCGAGCCGGGGTGGCGGACGTAGTCGCGGTCGGCGGTCTCGTCGCGCGGCATCCGCACGGTGTCGGTGACCACGTCGATCACGTAGCCCTCGAACCGCTTCCTGGTCTCGACGACCTCCCAGGACTCGGGCGTGTCTTGGATCATGTCCGCACCCGCTTCCGCCCCTCGCCGGTCACCCGAGCCGATCTTCACTTGGCCACCTTAGCCGCCACCCTGCTGTCGGCGTAGGCGAGCGAGGCGCCGATGAGCCCCTTGAACATCGGGTTGGCGCGGGTGGGCCGGGAGCGGAACTCGGGGTGGGCCTGGGTGCCGATGAAGAACGGGTGCACGTCGGCGGGCAGCTCGGTGTACTCGACCAGGCGGCCGTCGGGCGACACGCCGGAGAACACCAGGCCGACCTTCTCCAGCCGCTCGCGGTAGGCGTTGTTGACCTCGTAGCGGTGGCGGTGGCGCTCGGCGGCCTTGGCCTTGCCGTAGAGCTGGCGGGCGAGGGTGCCCTCGCCGAGCTTGGCGGTGTAGCTGCCGAGCCGCATGGTGCCGCCCATGTCGCGCTCGCCGGCGACGACGTCCTCCTGGTCGGCCATGGTGGAGATGACGGGGTGCTTGGTGTCGGGGTCGAACTCGGCGGAGTTCGCGTCCTCCAGGCCGGCCATGTCGCGGGCGGCCTCGATGACCATGCCCTGCATGCCGAGGCAGATGCCGAGCAGCGGGATCTTGTTCTCCCGGGCGTGGCGGATGGCGCCGATCTTGCCCTCGATGCCGCGCACGCCGAAGCCGCCCGGGATGAGCACGCCGTCGACGCCGTCGAGCTCGCGCTCGGCGCCTTCGGGGGTCTCGCAGTCGTCGCTCTTGACCCAGCGGATGTTGACCCTGGCGTCGTTGGCGAACCCGCCCGCGCGCAGCGCCTCGGTGACCGACAGGTAGGCGTCGGGCAGGTCGATGTACTTGCCGACCAGCGCGATCGTGACCTCCTTGGCCGGCCGGTGCACGCGGCGCAGGAGCTGGTCCCACTCCTTCCAGTCGACGTCGCGGAAGGGCAGGCCGAGGCGGCGCACCACGTACGCGTCGAGCCCCTCGGAGTGCAGGACGCGCGGGATGTCGTAGATGGAGGCGGCGTCGACGCAGCTGACCACGGCGTCCTCGTCCACGTCGCACATCAGGCTGATCTTGCGCTTGATCGCGACCTGGACGGGCCGGTCGGAGCGGAGCACGATGGCGTCGGGCTGGATGCCTATGCTGCGCAGCGCGGCCACGCTGTGCTGGGTGGGCTTGGTCTTGAGCTCGCCCGACGGGCCGATGTAGGGCAGCAGGGAGACGTGCAGGAAGAACACGTTGTCGCGGCCCACCTCGTGGCGGATCTGCCGCACGGCCTCCAGGAACGGCAGCGACTCGATGTCGCCGACGGTGCCGCCCACCTCGGTGATGACCACGTCGACGTCGGGGCCGGCCATGCCCCGGATGCGGTCCTTGATCTCGTTGGTGATGTGCGGGATGACCTGGACGGTGTCGCCGAGGTACTCGCCGCGCCGCTCCTTGGCGATGACGTTGGAGTAGACCTGGCCGGTGGTCACGTTGGCCGAGCCGTGCAGGTCGGTGTCGAGGAAGCGCTCGTAGTGGCCGACGTCGAGGTCGGTCTCGGCGCCGTCGTCGGTGACGAAGACCTCGCCGTGCTGGAACGGGTTCATCGTCCCTGGGTCGACGTTGAGGTAGGGGTCGAGCTTCTGCATCGTGACCCGGAGTCCGCGGCCCTTGAGCAGGCGGCCGAGGCTGGAGGCGGTGAGCCCCTTGCCGAGACTGGAGGCGACGCCGCCGGTGACGAACAGATGCTTGGTTTGCGTGGCGCTGCGCAAGGAGGCTCCCGTGGCTAGGTGTGGCTAGTGTCCACGGGCTCTCAGGATATCAAACAACGCCCCTCACATGCCCGAACGGTATGACCAAGCGGTAACTTTGGTCTTTATGTCACTTGTACGGCGGGCGATCGGCACGCTGATCCACCGTGCCTACGCGGCGGTCCGGGAGGCCGGCGCGATCACCCCGCGCACTCCCGCCGGCTACCGGTTCCGCCATCTGGGCGAGGGAGCGAAGATCGCCTTCCCCCCGGGGGCGATCTTCGGCGAGGAATGGATCGAGATCGGCGACCACACGCTGATCGGCGAGCGCGTGTCGCTGTCGTGCGGCATGTGGCCGGGCGCCGACCTGGGCCCGGACTCGATCCTGCGGATCGGCGAGAGCTGCTCGATCGGCCGCGGCACGCACGTGGTCGCGCATCAGTCGATCGACATCGGTGACGACGTCTTCACCGGCCCGTACGTCTACATCACCGACCAGAACCACGTCTACGACGACCCCGACGTGCCGATCGGCCGGCAGTGGCCGCGCAACAACCCGGTCTCGATCGGGTCGGGCTCATGGCTGGGCGCGGGCGCGATCGTGCTGCCCGGCACCCGGCTGGGGCGGCAGTGCGTGGTGGCGGGCGGCGCGGTGGTGCGCGGCGAGTTCCCCGACCACAGCGTGGTGGCGGGGGTGCCGGCCAAGCTCGTGCGGGCGTACGACGCGGACTTAGGCTGGCACGCGCCGGGCGTCTCGCCGCTGGCCGCTTCCTGACCATCTGGACCGAACATGCTTCTGGCGGTTAGCGTCGGTGCATGCGGACCGCCATCAGCGAGCGTCTAGGCATCGAGTTCCCGCTGTTCGCCTTCAGCCACTGCCGTGACGTGGTGGCGGCGGTGACGAACGCGGGCGGGTTCGGTGTGCTGGGCGCGATCGCGTACACCCCCGAACAGCTCGACGTGGAGCTCACCTGGATCGACGAGCAGGTGGGCGGCAGGCCGTACGGCGTGGACGTGCTCGTCCCCGGCAAGGTGGACGCCGCCGCCCTCGGCGGCGTGCGGGTCGCCGAGCTGATCCCCGAGCGGCACCGCGACTTCGTCACGCACCTGATGGCCAAGTACGGCGTGGGCGGGCCCGGGCAGCAGCCGGTGGGCGCGGCGGCCGACGAGTTCGCCCGGCGGGTGTCGGCGGCGGGCGCGACCGGGCTGATCGACGTGGCGCTCAAGCACCCGATCGGGCTGATCGCCTCCGCGCTGGGCCCGCCGCCGCCGGAGATGGTGGCGCGGGCGCGCGCGGCGGGGGTGCCGGTGGCGGCGCTGGTCGGCACCGTGGAGCACGCGCGCCGGCAGGTGGCCGCGGGCGCGGACGTCATCGTCGCGCAGGGCACCGAGGCGGGCGGCCACACCGGCGAGATCTCCACCCTGGTGCTGACGCCGCAGGTGGTGGACGCGGTCGCGCCGGTGCCGGTGCTGGCCGCCGGCGGCATCGCCTCGGGCCGCCAGATGGCGGCGGCGATGGCGCTCGGCGCGCAGGGCGTCTGGTGCGGCTCGGTCTGGCTGACCACGGAGGAGGCGGAGACGCCCCAGGCGGTCAAGCGCAAGTTCCTGGCGGCCTCGTCGCTGGACACGGTCCGGTCCCGCTCGCGTACCGGCAAGCCGGCCCGCCAGCTCGCCAACGCGTGGACCGAGGAGTGGGACCACGGCCAGGAGAGCCCGGGCCCGCTGGGCATGCCGCTGCAGATGCTGGTGGCCGAGCACGCGATGGCCCGCATCACGGCGGCGGCCGAGCGGGGCGAGCCGGGCGCGCTGGAGCTGGCCGGCTACTTCGTCGGCCAGGTGGTGGGGCAGCTCAACCAGGTGAAGCCGGCCCGCGAGGTGGTGTACGAGATGATCAGCGAGTTCGGCGAGGCGCTGGATCGGCTCAACCGGCTGGCGGAGTGACGCTTCACCCGCTTTGGCGCTCAGCCCCCGAAGCGTGTCAATATGCGGTGTGGTCGGGACACCGCCTGAGCTGGAGCGGGGCACCGGCGTGCCCGCGCACGTGCAGATCGAACGGTGGCTGCTCGACTCGATAGACCGGGGCGAGCTGGCGCCGGGTGACCGGCTGCCCGGGGAGCGGGAGCTGGCCGGGCGGCTCGGAGTGAGCCGGATGACGCTCCGGCAGGCCCTGGCGCGGCTGGAGTCCGACGGGGTGCTGATCAGGGTGCCCGGCCGGGCGGGCGGGGCGTTCGTGGCCGAGCCGCGCGTCGAGTGCGACCTGACGGGGCTGGCCGGGTTCACCGAGCAGATGCGCCGCGCTCACCTGCGGGCCGAGGCGCGCGTCCTGGTGGCGCGCACGGTGCCCGCGCCGGCCCCGGTGGCCGCCGCGCTGGAGCTCGCGGCGGGCGAGCCGGTGCACGAGGTGGCGCGGGTGCGCTCGGCGGGCCGCTCGCCGGTCGCGCTGGAGCGCTCGTTCTTCCCCGCGCTGCCCGGCTTCCTGGAGGAGGACCTGACGAGGTCGCTGTACGCGCTGCTGGCCGAGCGCTACGACCTGGCGCCGCGCACCGCGCTGGAGCACCTCGACCCGGTGGTCGCGGGCCCGGCGGAGGCGGCGGAGCTCGGCATCGAGCCGGGCGCGCCGCTCATGCGGATCGAGCGCACCGCCTACGCCGGCGACGGCACGCCTGTCGAGCACGCCCGCGACCTGTTCCGGCCGGACCGGGTGCGGATCTCGGTGCGGTCCGGGGTCAGCGGACCCGCTCCCCCGCCGGGTCCCACAGCGGCTCCTTGACGACGGTGCCGGGCACCCACGTGCCCTCCACCTCGATCTCGACCTTGGTGCCCGGTTCGGCCTCCAGGTAGGCGTAGGCGATGGAGGACCCGACGGTGTAGCCGTAGCCGCCGGAGGTGACGCGGGCGGCCACCTCGCCGTCGACGCGCACCGGCTCGTTGCCGAGCGCGACGGCGCGCGGGTCGCCGAGCGTGACGCAGCGCAGCCTGCGCTTCGGCCGCGGGTCGAGGGCCTCCCGGCCGAGGAACTCCTTGTCCATCTTGACGCAGAAACCGAGCCCGGCCTCGTACGGGGTGGTCTCGGGGCCGATGTCGGCGCCCCACACCCGGTAGCCCTTCTCCAGGCGCAGGCTGTCGATGGCCTTGTAGCCGCCGGCGACCATGCCGTGCGGCTCGCCGGCCCGCCACAGCGTCTCCCACAGGGCGAGCCCGTACTCGCTGGAGCAGTAGAGCTCCCAGCCCAGCTCGCCGACGAACGTCACCCGCAGCGCCAGCACCGGCACGTCGCCCACGGTCAGCTCGCGCGAGGTCATGAACGGGAAGCCGAGCGGGTCGGGGGTGAGCGTGCCGAGGATGTCGCGGGCGCGCGGCCCCCACAGCGCGAAGCAGGCGTACTGGCCGGTCACGTCGGCGATCCGCACGTCGGCGCCGCGCAGCCGGGCCTGCTTGCGCAGCCAGCCGAGGTCGTGCGAGCCGAACGCGGTGCCGGTGACGATGAGGAACTCCCGCTCGCCGCGCCGGGTGACGGTGAAGTCGCACTCGATCCCGCCGCGCCGGTTGAGCGCCTGCGTGTACGTGACCGCGCCGATCGCGCGGGCCACCCGGTTGTCGCAGACCCACTCCAGCAGCGCGGCGGCGTCCGGGCCGGTCACCTCGATCTTGGCGAACGAGCTCTCGTCGAACAGGCCGGCGGCCTCGCGCGTGGCGCGGTGCTCGGCGCCGATGGCGGGCGACCAGTTGCGCCCCGCCCAGCCGCGCGGCCGCTCGTCGCCGTCGCCGGCGTCGCTCCCGTAGTGGTTGACCCGCTCCCAGCCGGACTTCTCGCCGAACACGGCACCGTGGCCGCGGTGCCAGGAGTACGCGGGAGAGACCCGCAGCGGCCGGCCCGCCCGCCGCTCGTCGCCCGGGTAGCGGATGTCGTAGTAGGTCTCGTAGTTCTCCACCGCGCGGGCGAGCGTGTAGGACGGCGAGCGGTACTGGGCGCCGAACCGGCGGACGTCCATGTGCCACAGGTCCATGGACGGCTCGCCCTCGACGATCCACTCGGCCATCACCTTGCCGATGCCGCCCGCCCCCGCGATGCCGTGCGCGCAGAACCCGGCCGCCACATAGAACCCGCCGACCTCGGTCTCGCCCAGGATGAACTCGTTGTCCGGGGTGAACGCCTCCGGCCCGTTGATCAGCTTGCGGATGCCGACGTCGGCCATGGCGGGCACGCGGAGCCGGGAGTTGTCGAAGATCTCCTCCAGCCGCGGCCAGTCCTCGGGCAGCAGCCGGCCGTTGAAGTCCGCGGGTATCGCGTCGTGGGAGGCGGCCGTGGCCGTCCAGGGGGCGCACTCGCGCTCGTACCCGCCCATGACCAGCCCGCTGACCTCCTGCCGGTAGTAGACGAGCAGGTCGGGGTCGCGCAGCGTGGGGAGGTCGCGGTGCTCGTGGAAGCCGTCGGTGACCACGTACTGGTGCGACATCGGCACGATCGGCACGCGCACGCCCGCCATGCGGCCGATCTCGGCCGCGAACATGCCGCCGCAGTTGACGACGACCTCGCAAGCGATGTCGCCCTGGTCGGTGCGCACCCCGGTCACGCGCCCGTCCGTGACGTCCAGGCCGAGCACCCTGGTGCGGGTACGGACGCGCGCCCCGCCCTCCCTGGCCCTGGCCGCCAGCGCGTAGCACAGCCGGGAGGGGTCGATCTGGCCGTCGGTGGGCAGGTAGGCGGCGCCGACCACGCCCTCGGTGCTCATCAGCGGGAACAGCTCGGCCGCCTCGGCGACGGAGATCTCCTCCAGCGGCAGGCCGAACGTGCGCGCCCAGCCGATCTGGCGGCGGATCTCGGCCATCCGCTCGGGGGTGGAGGCCAGCTTGATGCCGCCGCACTCGGTCCAGCCCGCGTCCAGTGTCCGGTAGAGCTCCACGGAGTACTGGTTCATCCTGGTCAGCGTGGGGTCGGCGCGGAGCTGGCCGACCAGGCCCGCCGAGTGGAAGGTCGAGCCGCTGGTGAGCTCGTCCCGGTCCAGCAGGATCACGTCCCGCTCGCCGAGCAGGGTCAGATGGTAGGCGACGGAGGCGCCGCCGACGCCACCTCCGATGATCACGATGCGCGCGGAGTCGCTCATGCGGCGAGGCTAACCTTCGGTGACTCTAAAGGTCTAGACCGTTTAATGCGCGTCGGCTTAGCATCGACCATGGCCGTGCTCGAGATCCTCGACCGCATCCCCCTCCTGTCCGGCGTGCCGCGTTCCGTGGAGGAGCTGCCCGGCGGGCTCACCAACCGCAACTTCAAGGTGACGACCGACGGCGGGACGTTCGTGGTGCGGGTGTTCGGCGGCGACGGCTCGCTGCTGTTCATCGACAGGGACGCCGAGCACCTGGCGACGCTGGCCGCCGCCGAGGCGGGGGTGGGCGCTCCGGTGCACGCCTATCTGCCGGGTGAGGGGCTGGTCGTGGGCTACATCCCCGGGCGCACGTTCACCGAGGCCGACGTGCGCGACCCGGCGAACCTGCCCCGGCTGGCCGAGACGTGCCGGCGGCTGCACGCGGGGCCGCGCTTTCCCCGCGAGTTCGACATGTTCGACGTGCAGCGGCGGTATCTCGGGATCGTGCGGGAGCGCGGGTTCCGGCTGCCGGCGCGGTATCTGGAGTTCATGCCCCAGGTCGCTCAAATCCAGAAATGTCTGGAAGTGCGGCGGGAAGCGACGGTTCCGTGTAACAACGACCTGCTGGCCGGCAACATCATCGACGACGGGCAGCGCCTCTGGCTGATCGACTACGAGTACGCGGGCAACAACGACCCCTGCTTCGAGCTGGGCAACCTGTGGAGCGAGTCGGACCTCTCGCCCGGCCAGCTGGAGGAGCTGGTGACCGCCTACTACGGCCGCCGCCTGCGCCACAAGATCGCGCGCGCCCGGCTGCTGGGGCTGATGGCGAAGTACGGCTGGACGCTGTGGGCGTCGATCCAGGACGGCGCGGACCAGCCGATCGACTTCGACTTCTGGTCGTGGGGGATGGAGAAGTACGAGCGGGCGGTGGCCGAGTTCACCGGCGCGGAGCTTCCGTCCCTCATGGACGAGGCGGCGCGGGCAGACTAGAACCATGTTCGCCACTCTGACCGGACTCGGCCTGTCGACCGCCGCCGGGCTGAACGCCTACATCCCCCTGCTGGTCGTGGGCGTGCTCGCCAACGTCACCGACGCGGTGAAGCTGCCCGACGGGTACGCCTGGCTGTCGAACTGGGGCGTGCTCGGGGTGATCGCGGTGCTGCTGGCCGCCGAGTTCGTGCTGGACAAGGTGCCGGCCGTCGACACGGTGAACGACGTGATCCAGACGGCGGTCCGGCCGGCGTCCGGCGGCGTGGTGTTCAGCGCCACCACCGCGGCGGCCGAGCTGGACAGCTCGGCCTGGATGGCGGAGAACCCGTGGCTCGGCTGGGTGCTGGGCATCGTCATGGCGCTGGCCGTGCACCTGCTGAAGACCGCGGCCCGGCCGGTGGTCAACGCCACCACGGCGGGCGCCGGCGCCCCGGTGGCCAGCGTCGCCGAAGACAGCGGCGCCCTGGGCCTGAGCCTGGTGGCGGTGTTCGCGCCGGTCCTGGTGATCCTCGCCCTGATCCTGCTGGCGCTGATCGCCTGGTGGGTGATCAGGAAGATCCGCCGCCGGCGCGCCCGCCGGAACCGGATCTGACCGGTAGCGCGGCACCGGTCGCCGCGTCAACACCTGCCAGGCGGATGTGGCGCGCCCGCTTCGTTCCGTACCGTCGGGTTCCGCGTCCGCCCCACGGCGGCCCGCCGGCCGTGCGGGCGCTCAGTGGCCCCCGCCCCGCGCCCGCATGACGAGAGGCCCGGCAGCGTTCACCCCGCTGCCGGGCCTTTCCCATCGCCGCGGGGGCACTATCCTCGAAACCAAGAGCCCCACACAGGAGGTGTCCCCGATCGGCGAGCTCCTCATGATCGTGCTGGTCATCCTGGCGTTCCTGCTGCTGATCGCCGGGGTCGGCGTCTACGTGCTGGTCAAGGTCGGCAAGAAGGCAGCGGTCAAGGCCCGGGAGGCCACCACCCGGCTGACCACGCACGTCAACGCCATGGGCGCCGGCGACGCCGCCGAGGTCGAGCGCCTCCGCCTCGACCTGCGCCGCGAGGTCTCGCTGACCCGCCAGGCGGTCGAGCAGGCCCAGCGCCAGGGCTGGGGCCTGGGTGACCTGCCCCGCCTGCTGTCCGACCTGACGGCCCAGGCCGACGTGCACGACGGCCAGCTCGGCATGTACGCGCAGCAGGCCCGCGTCTCGCGCTACGTCGACCACGCCACGCTGGGCACGCTGCGCGAGCACCAGGCGAAGCTGACGGCCATGTGCGCCCGCATCCGCGCCGATCTCCTCAGCGACCAGGTGCAACACTCGGCCACCGGCCTGGAGGACCTGCGCACCCGCACCGACCTGGAGATCGAGGCCCGCCGCCCGGCCCCCGACCCCCTCCAGGAGATCGACGACCTCTACCGCAGGACCATGCAGGACCGCAAAGAGCAGCCCTGACATCACCCACTGTGACATCATGATTCCGAAGGGTCACATCTCCGAGGAGGCGTCGTCATGACCACAGCCTTTCCGGAATGGTTCTACCCCGGCCCTCCGGGCGGCTGGACCGCCGACATGCTCGATCACCTCCCCCCCGACGCGCCCCCGCACGTCGAACTGATCGATGGTGGGCTCATCATGATGTCGCCCCAGACAATGTTCCACATGCTTGTTCTCAGGCTGCTGGAAAGGGAGCTCCGCCCGCCCGACCACCTCGTCGTCATCCGGGAGATGACCGTGACCCTGGGCCTGCGCCAGCGCCCCGAGCCGGACATCATGCTGGTGAAGACCGCTGCCGCCCAGCAGATCGGCCTCACCACTTTCAAGCCGGCAGACGTTCATCTGGTCGTCGAGGTGGTCTCCGAGGAGTCCCGCGACAGAGACCGCACCACCAAGCCGAGCAAATACGCGAGCGCGGGCATCAAACACTTCTGGCGCGTCGAGCTGGAGGACGACCGCCCCGTCGCCTACACCTTCGAGCTGGAGCCCGCCGTCAAGGCCTATCTGCCCACCGGCATCCATCGCGGCCGGCTGCGCACCGACATCGGCTTCCCCGTCGACGTCGATCTCGACCTGGACAAGGTCAGGCGCTGAGGCGGCCCCGCTAACTCCACTCCTGATAGATGAAGGCCGCGTACTCCTCGGCCGATCCGCCCTTGTTGAGAACGGCCCGGGCCGCCTGCGCCTGCTCGATGGTCGGCAGATGTCCTTCCAGCAGGATCGGCAGCGACAGCCGCCGCGCCAGCAACTCCTTCTCGGAGATCCCGTACGGCCGCCGCACCACCGACACGTTCACCCGCAGCGCATGCTCGTTCCCCGGCACCACCCCCGGCCGATCCACCTCGACCGCCGCGTACCGGTAACCATGCGCCCGATCACACGTGGCGCACCCGGCGCGCCCTCGGCTGAGCGCTCCCCCGCACTCCCCGCAGACCAGCCGGTCATAGGCGGCGTCGACCACCCGCCAGAGATGCCGGTCGAGCTCGTCGATCACCATCTCGGCGACCCCCCGCTCCTCCTCAGCGGAGAGCCCTCCGAACTCCCCCCGCAGAAACTCCCGCCACCCCTCCTCGACGAGCTCGTCCACCACCCGGGCGCACTTCACACACCCCGGCGCCCCGGCCGGCTCCCACAACCCGCACCCCGCACACCGCCGCATCCCCGCACCCTAGCCGTTCCTCGGCAGCCGCCTCCTCGCAGTTTCCCGGGCCACTCGCCGGGCGATCCTCCAGAAGCTTCGGGTGCCCATGCCGGCTCGCGATGCGCCAGATTGGATCCATGAAGCCGCTCATCGCCGAAGAGCTCCTCCTGCTGGCCCTCCGCCCCGACGGCGTGGTCTCGGTCAACCAGGAGATGCTGGACTACACGCTGAGCGCCGCCGTGCTCGCCGAACTCGTCGTCACGGACAGACTCGCCCTGGAGAACGGCCACCTGCACGTACGCGACCCCGAGCCCACCGGCAACCCCGAACTGGACGAGACACTCCACCACCTGACAGCCCACAGCGGCCCACCCCCGGCCTTCACCGACTGGTGGGTCTCGATGTACACACCCGAGCGCCGCACCCGATTACTGGCCGCGCTCGTACACCAAGGCCTGATCACCGCAGAAACCCGCCGCTACCTGCGCATCTTCAAAGAGGAGGTCTACCCCGAGACCAGCCCGGCGCCAAGAGCGGCACTCCACGACCGCTTGAGAGCCGTGCTGACCGGAGCCGAGCCCGACGCCCGCGTCTCGGCACTCGTCTCCCTGGCCCACGCGGGCAAGCTCCTCCCCAAGAACCTGCCGAAACCGGAACGCCGACGCGCCCAGGAGATGGCAGCCCAGAACCCCCTGGGCACTCTGGTCGCGCAATCCTTCGACCAGGCCGCCAAGGAGAGCATCGGCAGGATCGCAGGCGGCACGGCCACCTGACCAGACGGAGATCGGGGACGGCCCACGTCGCAGCGAACGGCGGGGCCCCAGCAACCGACCCGAGCGGCTGGCCACCGTCGGTCACCCACCGCATCCCCGCCGACGTCAAGGGTGAGGCACCACTCATCGAGCCGACCCGCAGATGCCCCGAGGACCAATCCGCCATAGCCCACCTGACCGGCGGAACGAAGCCGCTGGCGGACAAGCTGACGGTGACCCTGCGCCCCCGCCCCGGCCCGTCCATCACCCTGCGCTCCCCCCGGCTGGGGGTCGAGACCACGACCCCCGCCTCGGAGCCCCGCGCCATCACCGGAGGACGCGAACAACGCGTGATCGACGTAAGCGACCCAGACACCTACCACGCCGGCGCCGTCACCGTGGACGTCCTGGCCACCGCAGCCTCCGCGAGCCGACGGTGGCGGCGATCGTGTCCTTCAGGCACACGGCCTGGCTCTGACTCCTCCCGCTGGCGCTCCTCGGCGTGGCCTGGGCGGCGGCCCGCCGCCGACTCGACTCCCTGAAATTCGGCGAACCGGCAGGCGCTCCTCCCCGCACCGCCAAGAAGCAACGCGCCGACCGCCGCAAAAAACGCCGCGGCTGACCGTACCGGAGCCCGGAAAGCTACGACGACCAGCGCTCACATGGCCCGGAAAGCGAAGCTTCAGCTACGGCGGGCACCCGAGCACCGGGTGAGCCAAAGCTTCAGCATCGGCGGCAAAGCAGCCGCATAAGCGGCAAAGCACCACTACGGCGCGAGTCCGGACGGACGGAGAGGGGCAAGCGGAGGTGGGCGGGCGACCCGGCCGAGTTAAGACCGTGCCAGGTACCCCCGCGCCCGGCCACGCCGAAGGCGAAGACCACCAGACCCCAGGCAATCGCGCGAGGCCGGGTCGCCCGCCCACCGCAGCGGCACAAAGACCAGGACACCCCCGCAACACAAGGACCGAAAAGCCCACAGAGGCGACACAAAAGCCGAAACGCCCACGACGGCGACACATAGGCCGAAAAGCTCACAGAAGCGGCACAAAAGCGGAACCACTCACCACAGCGACACAAAGGCCGAGAGTCAGCGAACCCCAGCCTCACGCATGTCCCGAAGCTCCCGCTTGAGCTCCTTGATCTCGTCACGAAGCCGAGCCGCCACCTCGAACTGCAGGTCGGCAGCCGCCTGATGCATCTGCTCGGTCAACGAGTCGATCAACGACTCCATCTGCGCCCGAGGCATCTCCCCCGCGATCGCCTTGGCATGCTGCCCCGCCTTGGCGGCGAACCCCGGCACCGGGGCCTTGCCCCGCGACTGGGACCGCCCACCCCCCATGAGCTGCCGGGTGTCGGCGTCCTCCCGCTGCAACGAGTCGAGGATGTCGGCGATCTTCTTGCGCAACGGCTGCGGGTCGATGCCGTTGGCCTTGTTGTAGGCGACCTGCTTGGCTCGCCGCCGGTTGGTCTCGTCGATGGCCCGCTCCATCGACGGCGTGACCTTGTCGGCGTACATGTGAACCTGCCCGGACACGTTACGCGCCGCCCGCCCGATCGTCTGGATGAGGGACGTCTCGGACCGCAGGAAGCCCTCCTTGTCGGCGTCGAGGATGGCGACCAGCGACACCTCGGGCAGGTCGAGCCCCTCGCGCAGGAGGTTGATGCCGACGAGCACGTCGAACTCGCCGCTGCGCAGCTCCCGCAGCAGCTCGATGCGGCGCAGCGTGTCGACCTCGCTGTGGAGGTAGCGGACCCGGATGCCGAGCTCCAGCAGGTAGTCGGTCAGGTCTTCGGCCATCTTCTTGGTCAGCGTGGTCACGAGCACCCGCTCGTCACGCTCGGCCCGCTCGCGGATCTCGTGCACCAGGTCGTCGATCTGCCCCTTGGTCGGCTTGACCACGACCTCGGGGTCGACCAGCCCGGTGGGCCGGATGACCTGCTCGACGACGTCGCCCTTGACCCGGCCCAGCTCGTAGGGCCCGGGGGTGGCGGACAGGTAGACGGTCTGCCCGATGCGCTCCAGGAACTCCTCCCACTTCAGCGGCCGGTTGTCGAGCGCGGACGGCAGCCGGAAGCCGTGGTCGACGAGGGTGCGCTTGCGGGAGGCGTCGCCTTCGTACATGGCGCCGATCTGCGGCACGGTCTGGTGGGACTCGTCGAGCACCAGCAGGAAGTCTTCGGGGAAGTAGTCGAGCAGCGTGTTGGGCGCGCTGCCGGCCTCGCGGGCGTCCATGTGGCGCGAGTAGTTCTCGATGCCGGAGCAGGTGCCGATCTGGCGCATCATCTCGATGTCGTAGGTGGTGCGCATGCGCAGCCGCTGCGCCTCCAGCAGCTTGCCCTGCCGCTCCAGCTCGGCGAGCCGGTCGGCCAGCTCGGCCTCGATGCCGGCGACGGCGGCGGACATCCGCTCCTCGCCCGCCACGTAGTGGGAGGCGGGGAAGATGTAGAGCTCGTCGTCCTCGGTGATGACCTCGCCGGTGAGCGGGTGCATGGTGGACAGCTTCTCGATCTCGTCGCCGAACATCTCGATGCGGACGGCGAGCTCTTCGTACTTGGGGATGATCTCGATGGTGTCACCGCGGACCCGGAACGTGCCGCGGGTGAAGGCGAGGTCGTTGCGGGTGTACTGCATGTCGACGAGGCGGCGCAGCAGCCGGTCGCGGTCGATGTCCATGCCGACGCGCAGCCGGGTCATGCGGTCGACGTACTCCTGCGGCGTGCCGAGGCCGTAGATGCAGGACACGGAGGCGACCACGACGGTGTCGCGGCGGGTCAGCAGCGAGTTGGTGGCCGAGTGGCGCAGCCGCTCGACCTCGTCGTTGATCGAGGAGTCCTTCTCGATGTAGGTGTCGCTCTGCGGGACGTAGGCCTCGGGCTGGTAGTAGTCGTAGTAGGAGACGAAGTATTCGACCGCGTTGTTGGGCAGCATCTCGCGCAGCTCGTTGGCGAACTGGGCGGCGAGCGTCTTGTTGGGCTGCATGACCAGGGTGGGCCGCTGCAGGCGCTCGATGAGCCACGCGATGGTGGCGGTCTTGCCGGTGCCGGTGGCGCCGAGCAGCACGCTGTCCTTGGCCCCGGCCTTGACGCGGCGCTCCAGCTCGGCGATGGCCGTCGGCTGGTCGCCCGAGGGAGTCATCTCGGTGACGACCTCGAACGGCGCCACCTTCCGCTGCAAATCTGTGACCGGACGCATACTGCCCACTGTAGGCGCAGCCACTGACATAAACCGTCAGGCCGATCGCTCACCGATGCGCGGGAACGGCGTGGTGGAGAAGACGACCTCCACGGGCACCTCGAAGTATCCGGCGATGCGCAGCGCCAGGTAGAGGCTGGGACTGTATTCGCCGCGCTCCAGGTAGCCGATCGTCTGGTAGTGCACCCCCAGGGCGTCGGCGAGCTGCCTTCGGGTGACACCACGCTCGGCCCGCAGCAGGGCGATGCGGTTGTAGACGTTCTCGCTCATCGTCGCCCATCTTCTCAGCCGATCCGCTGCATGGCGCGGTGACGGCGCTGCTCCATCAGCGAGCCGGACTCGCGCCTGGCCATCCTGCGCAGGATCGGCGGGGCCAGCACCAGCCCGGCCACGGCCCAGGCGACGAGCACGAGCGTGGTCTCGACCGGGCGCCACGAGCCGCCGATCTCCGCGGCGGCGGCCGCGTCGGGCAGCAGCGCCGAGCGCATGCCGAGGCCGAGCCAGTAGAGCGGGAAGACGTGGGCCAGGCCCTGCAGCCAGCCGGCGAGCGCGGTGATCGGGTAGAAGATCCCGGAGATCGCGGTGAGCCCGCCGACGGTCAGCATCACCAGCCCGCCGGCGGCCTGCGGGCTGCCGGCCACGGCGCCGATGACCGCCCCGAGCGGGAGCGCCGACAGGAGGCCGAGCACCGTGATCCAGGCGATGGTGAGCCAGCCGCCCACCCCTGTGCCGGCCAGCTCCGGTACGAGGAACAGCCCGGCGACGAGCAGCACCACCAGGGAGGCCAGGGTGGATATCGAGAGCATGACGACCTTGCCGACGAGGTAGCCGACCATGCCCTGGGGCAGCGCCTTGGCCCTGAGCAGGGTGCCGTCCTCACGCTCGACGGAGAGCGTGCCCACCGCGCCCATGAGCGCGTTGATCGGGATCATCAGGCCGAGCAGGCCGGGCAGCGTGGCCGCCGCCAGGGAGAGGTCGGTGCCGGGCAGGGTGGCGTCGCGCTGGAAGTAGAGCACGACGACGAAGGCCGCGGTGGTGACCACGGTGAAGCCCATGTCCTGCGCGCTGGTCACCTGATGCTTGAACTCCATCCACCCGCGGGTGAGCCCCAGCCGGGCGGCGTGCAGCGTGGGGTTCACGCTTCCTCCCTCTTGACGATGGCCATGTAGGTGTCCTCCAGGGTGGCCCGGCGCACCTCCAGGTCGGTGATCCCGCTGCCGTGCTGCTCGAACAGGCCGCGGACGAAGGCGGTGGCGTCGTCGGTGGCGTGCACGAAGTGCTCGCCGTCGCGGCTCCAGCGCACCTGGGCGTCGCGGGAGACCTGGCGGGTCAGGCTGTCGGGACTGCCGTCGGCGACGATCTTGCCGCCGGCCAGGATGAGGATGCGGTCGGCGAGCTTCTCGGCCTCGTCGAGGTCGTGCGTGGTGAGCAGGATCGTGGTGTCGTCCAGGTCCGACAGGCGGTGCACGAGGTCGTGGAAGTCGCGCCTGGCCTGCGGGTCGAAGCCGGCGGTCGGCTCGTCGAGGAAGAGCACCTCGGGGCGGCCGACGATGCCGATGGCGACGTCGAGGCGGCGCCGCTGGCCGCCGGAGAGCCGGCTGACGCGCTGGCCGGCGTGTTTGCCGAGGCCGACCGCCTCGATCAGGTCGGCCGTGTCGAGCGGCAGCCGCCCGGGCTTCGCGTACGGCACGTAGTAGCGGCTCAGGTGGTGCAGGAGCTGGTGCACCCGCCAGCGGCCGTGGTCGCGCCAGGACTGCAGGACCACGCCGATCCTGGCCCGCCACGCCTCGCCGCCGCGCGCCGGTTCGGTGCCGAGCACCCGCACCCGGCCGCCGGAGGGGATCCGGAAGCCTTCGAGTATCTCGATCGTGGTGGTCTTGCCCGCGCCGTTCGGCCCGAGCAGGGCGATCACCTCGCCGGGCGCGACGGCGAAGTCGACGCCTCGCAGCACCTCCTTGTCGCCGTACGCCATACGCAGGCCACTGACCTCGATCGCGGTGCCCTCGTTCGTCACATTGAGGTCACCGTCCAGTTCTCTGGTGGTGCTCATGACCCCCTCCGATGTAGTAGGACTACTACATTCATAGCACGACTACTACTTCTGGCAATAGACGTACGACACCGCTTTGCAAGCAGATGGCAAGCCTCACCCGATACGGTCTGAATTCGCTTGTAGCGGAAGAGGAAGGTTTCATGTCACGACCCAGAGAGGCCCTGAGGCAGGCGGGCCAGGGCGTAGCCCAAGCGGTCGCCCAAGGTGGAAACGTACGTCAGGCTGTCGGACAGGCCATGGGCCAGGTCGTCCAGCAGTCCGGGCAATACACCAACCAGGTCCAGGGGTTCGCGCTCAACCCGCACGACTTCGCCGCCGCCCGTGACGGCGGCGTGTCGGTCGGCACGCTGATCGAGGCGCGCACCGCCTCGCTCAACGAGGCCGGCGAGATCGTCAACCGCAGCTTCGCCGAGAACGGCATGCACGTCATCTCGCCCGTGGTGATCCCCAAGAGCGGCACCGCCAAGGTCGTCGTCCCCCTGGTCATCCTGGTGGCGCTCGGCCTGATCGGCGCGCTCGGCAACGTCATCCCGAACACCGACCTGTTCTTCGGCCCCCACTACTGGGTGGTCCTGGTCCTGGCCGCGGCGTTCCTGTGGTGGCGGCGCAGCGTGGTGATGGTGCCGGAGGGCTGCAAGGCGCTGATCACCCAGTTCGGCAAGCTGGTGCACATCGCCGACCCGGGCCGGGTGACGCTGTTCAACCCGTGGAAGCGGGTCAGCTACATCGTCAACACCACCCGCGAGTACCCCTTCAACGCGCCCATCAGCGAGGCGCCGACCCAGCAGGGCGTCAAGGCCAGCGTCGACCTGTTCCTGCAGTTCAGGATCGAGAACCCGGCCGAGTTCATCTTCGTGCTCGGCTCGGTGAGCGGCTTCCAGTCCAAGCTCCAGAACGCCATCAGCGAGGTCACCCGTTCCCTCATCTACGCCCAGCGCGCCGAGGAGATCTACGACCTGGTCGGAGAGAGCACGCACGGCATGCTCGACAGCCTGAACCAGCAGTTCCTGCCCGCGGTGCGGCTCACGGACGTGAACATCACCCACGCCGAGCCCTCCAGCCAGGAGTACCGCATGGACCTGGCCGCCCCCGAGATGGTCCGGGTGGCCAAGGAGGCCTACACCTACGAGTACGAGCTCAACCTGCGCAAGGAGCAGAACGAGGGCGACCTGGTCAAGGAGCTGGCCGGGCTGCAGGAGACGCTGAGCGCCATCCAGGCTGAGATCGCCGGCTACCAGGCGCGGATGGACACCGCGCTGGAGCGGGCCACCCACCAGGCCACCGCTCAGGCCAGGCAGCGCCTGGTCGAGGCCGAGTCCGAGGCCAAGGCCAACTCGGCGCTGCTGGAGGCGCAGGCGCTGGACATCCGGGCGCTGAGCGCGGCCGAGGCGCCGGAGATCCTCGACTACCGCTTCCAGCAGGACCTGCTGGACAAGCTGGAGTCGGTCGCGAACCGGCTGCCGCAGGTGGTGCACGTCGGCGAGCAGAGCGACATCGACTTCCTCCAGCTGGCCCAGAGCCTGGTCGGCGGCAAGGAGGCGGTGCTGTTCACGCCCGAGGACATGGCCGCCATCCGCGTCAGGCTGCAGCAGATCGGCACCCGCGTGTCCGGTCGTGAGGCGGAGATCAACGCGCTGCTGAAGCGGGTCGCCGACGAGGTCACGGAAGCCCCGGACCTGGAGATCACCACGGAGGTCGAGCGATGAGCCGCGAGTTCTCGAAGATCAAGGAGTCGCTGGCGTCCTGGTCGGAGATCCGCCAGCTGCTGCGCGGCGGCGAGCAGGGCCAGCTCGTGCCCGTCGTCATCCCCAAGGACCGGCGCGGCTTCAGCTGGATGATCCTGATCTTCCTGGCCGTCTACTTCGCCGGCATGGCGGTGCTGACGGACTGGACCGTCCTCGCCGCGCTGGCCGCGCTGTTCTTCCTGGTCGTCGCGCTGCTCACGATGTGGCGGCGGGCGATCATCGAGATCGAGGAGGGCACCACCGGGGTGCGCAGCCGCTGGGGCGCGATCGTCTCCACGCTGCCTCCCGGCCGGCATTACCTCTGGCTGCCCTGGGACCGGGTGGACGCGGTCGTCGACACCTCGACCGAGATCCCGTACTCGGCACCGATCGTGGCCTGCCCGACGGCGGAGAACGTGCCGCTGAAGTCGATCGAGTTCTTCCTGAAGTTCCGCATCGTGGACCCGGTGGCGTTCGTCCGTACGATCGGCGCCGGCAACTTCGACCTGGTGCTGTCCAGCGCCGTGCAGGACGCGATCCGGCAGCGCAGCCGCAGGGTGAACACCGAGCGGGCCTACGACCTGCGCGGCTCGGACGTGGGCGACATGCAGGACGCGCTCAACCGCCAGCTCGGCCGCTACGGGGTGCGCGTCACCGGCGCCAACATCCCCGACGTGCAGCTGCCCGATCAGTACCAGCAGCACCTGTCCACCCGCGAGAAGGTGGCCAAGGAGCTGCAGGCGTACGAGCGCGAGTGGGAGCTGACCCGCAAGCGCCGCATCGACACCCTGCTCATGGAGATCGAGCGGGCCAAGAAGACCCGCGACGCCCGCGTGGTCGAGGTCAAGGCCGCGCACAACACGGCGCGCAAGGACGTGGCCCGGATGCTGGAGGAGCAGGAGACCGAGGCGCAGCGGGTGCGCTGGGAGATCGAGGCACGCGGCCGCGCCGAGCTGACCGCCGCCGAGAACGAGGCCAAGGCGCTGCGCCGGCTGGCCGACTCCTACCGCGACAACCGGGCCGTGCTCCAGTACGAGCTCGCCCGCAGGCGCCTCGACGTGGGCGCCACCCTCGCGGAGAAGGCCCCGCAGCCGCTGGTGGTCCGCACCCAGCAGGGCGGCGGCGACTCCGCGTTGTCCACGCTTCTGCTGGCCCAGTTGCTCCCCCGGATCTCGGCCAACGGCAGGAGCCTCGGGGCACAACCACCCACCACATAGGAGAACCCCCATGGTGTTCCGCAAGCTGATGGCCGCGTTCGGCGCGGGCGTCGAGGTAGACACGGTCCTGTCGAACGCCAGCGTCCGCCCCGGCGAACCGCTGCGCGGGGTGGTCCACTTCCGCGGCGGCGGCTCCGACTACAAGGTGGAGGCCATCACCGTCGACCTGACGGCCGTGGTGGAGGTCGAGTCCGGCGACAGCGAGTACAAGACGACCTACAGTTTCCTGCGCCAGCAGGTATCGGGCCCGCTGCAGCTGGCGGCCAAGGCCGAGCACCGGCAGCCGTTCGAGCTCCTGGTGCCGTGGGAGACGCCGATCAGCGCGATCGGCGGCCACCCGCTGCACGGCATGCGGCTCGGCGTGCACACCGAGCTCGCGCTCGCCGGCGCACTCGACAAGGGCGACCTGGACCCGCTGTTCGTCAACCCGCTCCCGGCCCAGGACCACGTGCTCGCCGCGCTGGACCGGCTCGGCTTCCGGTTCAAGAAGGCCGACCTGGAGCGGGGCACGCTGCACGGGTCGACGATGCCGTTCTTCCAGGAGATCGAGTACTACGCGGGCGGCTCGTGGCGGCGCCACTTCAACGAGCTGGAGCTGACGTTCATCGCCGGCCCGCGGCAGATGGACGTCATCCTGGAGGCCGACCAGCGCGACGGCTTCCTGCGTGCCGGCCAGGACACCTACAACCGCTTCACCGTCCGCTACGACGAGCACCCTGCGGGCGTCGACCAGGCCCTCCAGCGCGGCCTGGAGTCAATGGCGCGCAGGCGCGGCTGGTTCTAGCCCTTCCTGGCCACCGCCAGCAGGTGGCCGCTCACGCCCAGCAGTGACGGCACCGATTCGAGCCGACGGGCGGCGTCGAGCAGCAGCTCGCGCCGCCCTTCGTCGTCCAGCCACACGTCGATGTCGCCGTACAGCCAGAACGCGCCCTCCAGCCCGTACCGGACGGGCTCGGCGAGCCCGGCGTCGGCGAACTCCCCGATGATCTCGTCGGGGTCGTGGAAGAAGCCCCGGAACCCGCCCTCCCGAGGGGACACCATGAGCCCGGTGTCCGCGGCGTGGTACTCGGCCGCCAGATGCTCCGGCCGCAGCGCGAAGCCGCGGGCGAACCCGTCGTGCAACCCGGAGAAACGGCTGATGAACGCCGCCACCACCACCCCACCGGGCCGCACCGCCCGGCGCGCCTCGGCCAGCGCCCGCACCCGGTCGTAGCGCTCGGTCAGGTGGTAGAGCGGCCCGAGAAGCACCACCGCGTCGGCCCCGCCGTCCGGCGCGGGCAGCGCGCGGGCGTCGCCCAGCCGCGCGGTGACCCCAGGCAGCCGCTCGGCCCGCGCCACGTGCAGCGGCACCGGGTCGATCAGCTCCACGTCGTAGCCGTCGGCGGCCAGCCACTCCGCGTGCACGCCCGTACCGCCCCCCACGTCGAGAACCCTGGCGGGAGCCGGCTGTGCGAAGGAGCGCCGGTGTCAGGACTGAGGAGAGAGGGAGCGAAGCGACCGAACGACGAGGGAAGACACCGGATCTCAGCGACTGAGCCGCGATCCGAAGGATCGCCGTTGAACACAGAGGGTCTCCGGGTCGATGGTCATGGCCGTTGATCCTCAACGGTACGGGGGACGCGCTTTCCCTGTGCTAGCCCCTGGCCTGGCAGCGTCGTTACCATGACGGCGGGACTGACTGTTCGTCGGACGGGGCAGCGATGGCACGGTTCGTGGGGGCGTTGAAACGGATCGCGCCGTGGGCGGTCCAGAACGCCGACGTCGCCATCGCGTTGCTGCTGGCCGTCGTGGTGGGCGTGCTCGGTATCATGCCCGACGAGATCTTCGGCGACAACGGCGCCACCGTGCAGACGCAGCTCGTCAGCGCCGCGACGCTGGTGATCCTGGCGCTGGTGGCCACCGCGCTGCTGCGCGACCGGGCCCGCCAGGCGCCGATGGAGGCCATCACCTCCGACGTGCTCGGCCGGCTGCCGACCAGGCTCGACCGGCTGGAGCAGATCGAGTCGCTGGTCGACCGTACCCGCAAGGCGCTGGACGCGCTGCAGCTCGTCCGGGTGCTGGGCAGCTCGCAGGAGATCGCGCAGGCGCACGCCGAGGCGCGCGAGGACACCACGCGGTGGAGCTTCAAGGGCGGCACCGGCACCTACCTGCGCGCCGTCACCCTGCCCGCGTGCGTGGCGGCCGCCCGCCGCGACAAGCGCCACCTGACCGTGCGCATCGAGGTGATCGACCCGGCCGACGTCGAGGTCTGCGAGACGTACGCGCATTACCGGCGGTCGCTGTCCGACCTGCCCGACGGCACCGGCGAGCGGTGGACCACCGACCGGGTCAGGAAGGAGTCGTACGCGACCATCCTGGCGGCGTTCTGGCACCGGCAGCGTTACGGGCTGCTCGACATCGGGGTGGGCCTGTCGTCGACGATGACCACGTTCCGCTGGGACCTGTCCAGCAGCCGCCTGATCATGACGGTCGAGGACCCGAACCGCGCGATGACGGCGCTGGCCGGCACCTTCTACTACGAGAACTGCGACACCGAGCTGCGGCTCAGCTTCGAGCAGGCGCGCCGGGTCCCGCTGGACAAGTACCGGAGCGTGCAGCTCGGCGACGAGCCCACGATCGAGGAGGTGCAGGACCTGTTCGAGCGGATCGGCGTGCCGTTGCCCAAGACCTACAACGGCCGCGACGTCGTCGACATCGCCCGCAAGGCGCTGCGCGCGGTCGACCCCTATGGCGAGCCGCTGCGGGAGACGGCGGTCCCATGAGCTACGGCGGCGTCTTCCAGCGGCTCGCGCGCGGCGAAGCCAGGGCCTGGGCTCTGGCGGCGATCTCCGGTGACGGTCTGCGCGGCGTGCGCCACCCGCTCGGATTCGTCTGCCTGCCGCTGGAGCGCGACGGCGGCGAGGGGGTATGTATCCATCTGTGGTCCGACTCGCTGGCGCCCGCGCGCAGCACCACCTCGCAGATCCACTGCCACAGCTGGGATCTGGTCAGCCACGTCCTCTACGGCCAGGTGCGCAACGTGCACGCCGTGGTGACCGACGCGGGTCACGACGCCACGCACCGGGTGTTCGAGGTCGTCAGCGGGCCGGGCGGCGACCGCATCTCCCCCACCCCGCGCACCGTCCGTCACGAGACGGGCCTGGTGGAGGTGTTCGGGCCCGGCGACACCTACACGCTGCCGTCCGGACGCTTCCACAGCAGCGTCGTCCCCGAGGGCGGGGAGACCGCCACGATCGCGCTCGGCCGGAGCCGTCCGGGCAGCCGCGACCTGTCGCTCGGCCCGCTCCGCACGGGCGGCCACCACGTGCCGAGGCAGGCGCTCGACACCGCGGAGACGGCGCTGGCCGTCCGACTGATAGCCGCCCACCTGAGCTGAGGGGTTCCCGATGGATCTGGATCACGCCCGCGCGGTCGCCGTCGAGGCCGCCGAGGCCGCGGGGGCGCTGCTCCTGGAGGGCACCCGGGGCGCGGTCGGAGTGCGCCAGAAGGGCGACGCCGGCGACGTGGTCACCGATCTCGACCTGGCGTCGGAGGAGCTCCTGGCCGGCCGGATCCTGACGGCGTTCCCGTCACACTCGGTGATCGCCGAGGAGTCGGGCCTGCTGGGCGCCGCGGGCGGCGAGTGGACGTGGCTGGTCGACCCGCTCGACGGCACCAACAACGTGGCCATCGGCCTGCCCGCCTACGTGGTCGGGCTGGCGCTGTGCCGGGCCGGCCGGCCGGTGCTCGGCGTGGTGCACGACCCGGTGACGGCGCGGACGTGGTCGGCGATCCAGGGCCGCGGCGCGCTGGCCCCGTCGGGGTCGCGGCTGTCGGCGTCCTACCGGCCCTCTCCGCACGGGCCGCTCCTGGCTTGGACCCAGGGGTATGCTGTGAGCAGGCAAGACGCCAGAGCGTGCCTGCTGAAGTCGGCCCTGGAGCTGAGCGCCAGACGAGTGCTGCAGCTGTGGGCCCCGTTGCTGCAGTGGGTGATGCTCGCCCGTGGCGACATCGACGGCATCGTCGGCTACCGCGCGGAGGCGATCGATCTGCCGGCCGGGGCGCTGATCGCCCAGGAGGCGGGCATCGAGATCCGGGCGCTCGACGGCGGGCCGTTCGAGGAGAGCATCGACGGCGGCGCCGGAGATCGTAGTTTCGTGGCCGCGCACCCCAAGGCCCTGCCGGGCCTGCTGGCCCTTGTCAGCTGACCATCCGGCGAGGTGGGAAGGTCGATGACTTCCGTCTGCCGTCGATGTCGATGAAGAGGGTGCTTGGAAGCGGCACCGGAGGGAAAGGAGAGATCACCATGGCGACCATGCTGACCGATGTGACCGTAAGCGAGCCGGCGCGGGTGCTCTTCGCCTCCGCTGCGCAACCGTCCGACGCCTTCACCCCCGAGCGGATCCGTGCGGCCGCCTTCCGGAATCGGCTGGTGACGGCATGACCAATGAGCGGGGGAAGGACTGGGCCCATCCGTGGTTCGCGGTCGTGGTGGGGCCGCGCCCGTCGGAGCAGGTTCCGGAGGAGGACGAGCGCCGCAGGCGCCGCCGCCCTCCCCGGCCGGTGAAGCTCCGGCGCACTACTTGAGCAGGTGCTCGCACGTGCCCTTGCCGGAGGCGACCTTCTCGCCGTCCACGGTGATCCGGCAGGCGGCGGGCTGGAACTGGCCGTTCGCGTCCCGTACGGACCCTGACACGAGGGTGATCAGCCGGCCGGCCTTCTGCTCGGCGGCGGTCAGCTCGATCTCGGCGGTCTTCGACCAGGGCAGGTCCGCGTCGTTCTCGGTGCCGTTCGTGTCGAGGTGGTAGACGATCGGCTGGGCGGAGGTGCCCTTGCCGAGCACTTCCAGCTTGACCTGGCGCACCGCCAGGGCGGAGGCGTCGTCCGTGGCCGGGAGGGTGTCGGCGGACGCCGTGGAGGGCGCCGCTTCCGAGGGGGCGGCGGTGTCGGTGGCGCCGCCGCAACCCGCCAGCGCCATGATCATGGCGAGCGCTGCGATGGTCATCTTTCGTGATTCGGGCATGGCGCCCATTGTCGCGAACCCTTGACGGCTCGTTCGGGACTATCCGAAAGTCACCAGCGCCCACGTGGTGGTGACCAGCCCGACGACGGCCAGACCGGCCCCGGTGAGCAGGAAGCGGCGCATCGGCACCCGCAGGCCGTGGCGGCGGCACGACTCGAACCAGAGCAGCGTGGCCAGCGACGCCCACGGCGTGATCACCGGCCCCACGTTGGTGCCGACGAGCAGGGCGAACAGCTGGCCGCGGTCGCCGGGCGGGATGACCTCCTCCACGGCCTTGTACGCGGGCAGGTTGTTGATGACGTTGGACAGGCCGGCGCCGACGGCGGCTGTCCTGTACGGGTCGCGGTCCGTGCCGAGCAGCCAGTTCATCAGGTCGGCCAGCCCGTAGCGGCTCAGCGTGGGCACCACCAGGAACAGCCCGGTCACGAAGACGAGCAGTTGCCAGGGCACCAGCCCCCAGGTGAGCCGGGCGCGGTCGCGCACGGCGAAGGCGACCACCACGACCAGCGCCGCGGCGACCGCGGCGACGCCGACCTCCACCCGGGCCAGCAGGGCCACGATGAACAGCAGGCACGCGGCCGAGGCGGCGCCGAACAGCACGCGGTCGCCGACCGGCTGCAGCACGGGCGGGGTGTAGCGCAGCTCACGCCGCTCGCCGCGGCGCCAGAAGAACGCCCACAGGAACGCCATCGTCACCACGATCGAGACGAGCTGGGGCGCCCACATGCGGGCGGCGAACTCCAGCGGCGACAGCCCGATCTCGTCCATGGCGAGCAGGTTGGTCAGGTTGGACACCGGCAGCAGCAGGCTCGCGGTGTTGGCGAACCAGATGGTCGTCATGGCCAGCGGCAGGGCGGCGATGCGGGCCCGGGACGCCAGGGCGAGCATGACGGGGGTGAGGAGGACGGCAGTCGTATCGAGATTCAAAAATATCGTGATAAATGACGCGAAGGCAGTGCAGAGCAGGAAGAGCGCGACGTAGTTCCCGCGGCCGAGCACCGCCACCCTGGCCGCGATGGCGTCGAAGACCTGGGCCTCCTTGGTCAGCTCGGCGAGCACGATGATGCCGACCAGGAAGACCAGCAGCGGCCCGATCTCCGCCAGGCTCTCGGCGGCGTCGGGCAGCGGGAGCAGGCCGGTCGCCACGAAGAGCAGGCCGAGCGCGAGCAGCCCGATCCTGATCCAGTCGAGCACGCCAAGACGACGCAACACGAGGACGATGATCGCACACGGGCTGCGAAAGGCCGATCCCACGCGTGATACTGGACGGATGGCGCGTGACGGCAGGCCGACCCAGATCTTCGTCAGCTACTCCCCCGCCGACACGGCGTGGGCCACCTGGATCGCCTGGGAGCTGGAGGCGGCCGGCTACCGGACGATGATCCAGGCATGGGACTTCGTGCCCGGCACCAACTTCATCGACTTCATGGACCGCGGGGTCAGCGAGGCCGGGCTGGTCGTGGCCGTGCTCTCGCGCAACTACCTGAGCTCGCGCTACGGGCGGATGGAGTGGCAGGCGGCGCTCCGCGCCGATCCCGACAACCCGTCCAACAAGCTGATCACGATCCGGCTGGAGGACGTGCGGCTCGAAGGGCTGCTGTCCACGATCACCTGGGTCGACCTGCTGGGCGTCACCGACGCGGGGCAGGCCAGGGCGCTGCTGCTCGGACGGGTGCGCGAGGCGCTGGCGGGCCGGGCCAAGCCGGAGGCCGCGCCGGCGTTCCCCACCGGCACGAGGACGGTCGCCGGCCCCGTGCCCTCGCTGCCGCCGCCCGGCGAGCGGTCCAGGGCGCGCCGCACGCCGGTGTCGGCGCCGAAGTTCCCGCCCGCCACGGGCCCGCATCCGGCGCGCGAGTCCGTCAGCGTGCTCCACATCGGCGGTCCGCGCTTCGGCCGGGCGCTGCCCGACCCCGGTGAGCCGTTCACGCCGGAAGACATGCAGGCGCGCATCTGGGCCGACCTGACCTCCATGTACGACCGGGGGATGCCGCGGCCCGACCTGATGGTGGTCAGCGGCGACCTGACGGAGTCGGGCACCCTCGGCCAGTTCGGGCAGGCCACCCGGTTCGTCACCGACCTGCGGATGCTGATCGGGCTGGAGCCGCACCGGCTGGTCATCGTGCCGGGGCCGCGCGACGTGACGAAGGCCGCGGCCAGCGCCTACTTCATGACGTGCGAGGCCGACGACGTGCGCCCCCAGCCGCCCTACTGGCCGAAGTGGCGCCACTTCGCCGGCCTGTTCGAGGAGGTCTACCAGGGGCTGGACGACCGGGTGTTCGACGGCGGGCAGCCGTGGACCCTGTTCGAGGTGCCCGATCTGAAGGTGGTGGTGGCCGGGCTCAACTCGACCATGGCCATGAGTCATCTCGAGCGCGACGCGTACGCGATGCTGGGCGAGGCGCAGGCGGCCTGGTTCGCCGAGCGGCTGCGCCCCTACGAGGAGCGGGCGTGGCTGCGGCTCGGCGTGCTGGGCCATCCGCCCGACGCGCTGCACGACGCGCCCGCGTACGACCGGCTGCTGGCGCACCGGCTCAACCTGCTCTTCCAGAGCGGCGGGCAGGGGGGCGAGCTGGCAATCGCCGCGCCGCGCTCCGGCCGCCACCACGTCGTGGAGATCACCTCCGGCGGCGTCAGGATGTGGCTGCCCGACGGCGGCGAGCCGGAACGGTCCCCGAGGGCCTGGCGGGCCGCCCGCGCCACGTTCGCGGGCGAGACGCCCCCCGCGCGGCTGCCCGCCCCGCCCGCCGGGCGCGGACAGCCCGACGGGCGCCAGCCGAGCCCGGTCGACCTGCTGCTCGACCGGATCACCGAGGTGTGCGAGGCCAGGCACGAGCGGGCCAGGATCCGCCGGCTGCGCGACCACCTGGTGGTCACCCATCCTGAGGACGGGTTCGTCCGGCAGACGATGATCGGCGCCCACGTCGGCGACCTGACGGCCGAGGACGCGACGGCCTTCGTGCGGCAGGCGCACGCCACGGAGCTGGCGGCGGAGCTGGTCTACCAGGGGCCGCCCCCGCCACGCGCGCTGCGTGAGGACCTGATGCGGCGCGGGGTGCGGCTGCGCAGCTTCACCGAGTTCCAGGGCCTGCTCGACCTGTCCGGTTACGTGGCCGAGCAGACGGCCAGGCTGACCACCGACCGCCGCTACCCGCCCGATCTGTACGTGCCGCAGCGCTACCGCGAGCTCGACCGGCCGGGCGGCCAGGTCAGGCCGGGCCTGACCGACGAGCTGATGCGGCTGCTGTCGGCCGACCACGGCCGGTTCCTGCTGCTGCTCGGCGACTTCGGCCACGGCAAGACGTTCGCGCTGCGCGAGCTGGCCCGGCGCATCCCGGCCGAGCTGCCCCACCTGACGCCGATCCTCATCGAGCTGCGCGCCCTGGACAAGTCCCACTCGGTCGACGGGCTGGTGGCGGCCCACCTGGCCAACCACGGCGAGGAGGTCATCGACCTGAAGGCGTTCCGCTACCTGCTGCGCCAGGGGCGGATCGTGCTGCTGTTCGACGGGTTCGACGAGCTGGTCACCCGGCTCACCTACGACCGGGCGGCCGACCACCTGGCGACGCTGCTGGCCGCGGCGGAGGACAAGGCGAAGATCGTGGTCGCCAGCCGCACGCAACACTTCAAGTCGCACAGCCAGGTGCTGACCTCGCTCGGCGAGATGGTGGGCGTGCTGCCGCAGCGGCGGGTGCTCGGGCTGGAGAACTTCACCCGCGACCAGATCCGCTCCTACCTGCACAACCGGTTCGCCCGCGAGGACGAGGCGGCCGCCCGCATGTCGCTGATGGAGGGCATCGAGGACCTGCTGGCGCTGGCCAGGAACCCGCGCATGCTCACCTTCATCGCCGACCTCGACGCCGAGCGGCTGCGCACGGTCGCCGAGGCCCGCCACACGATCAGCCCGGCGCTGCTGTACGAGCAGATCCTGGAGGCGTGGCTGGCCTTCGAGGAGCACCGGGCCAGGATGCCCGGCTCGGCGGCGGCGCTGACCAAGGACGAGCTGTGGCAGGCGGTGACGGCGCTGGCGCTGCGGCTGTGGGAGACCGGCGAGTCGCTGCTCGGCGTCGAGGAGCTGACCGAGATCGCCGAAACGCTGGCCGACCTGGCGGGCGGCCAGCTCACCCCCGCGCACACCGCGTACGCGATGGGGTCGGGCAGCCTGATGGTCCGCACCGAGGAGGGCATGTTCGGGTTCATCCACGCCTCGGTGATGGAGTGGCTGATCGCCCGGCACGTCGCGGCGACGCTGGAGGCGCCGGCGGTGCTGTCGCGGCGGCCGCTGTCGGCGCTGACCGTGGAGTTCCTGTGCGACCTGGCCGACGTGCGGGCGCTGCGCGCGTGGGTCGCCGACCCGCCCGCCGACGACGTGGCCAGGGCGAACGCCGTCAAGATCGCCGCCCGGCTGCGCACCCCCGCCAGGGCCGACCTGCGCGGCGCGAACCTCAAGGGCGAGGACCTGTCGGCCAGAGACCTGCGGGAGGTCGATCTGACCGGCGCCGACCTGACCGAAGCGACGCTGGCCGGCACCAACCTGTCCAGGGCGGTGCTGCGCGACGCCCGCCTGGTCGGGGCCAGGCTGGACGGCGCGGTGCTCGCCGGCGCCGATCTGACGGGCGCCGACCTGTCGGGGGCGCGGCTGGCCAGGACCGACCTGAGCGACGCGGCCGTGTCCGGCGCCCGCTGGCACCGGGCCGCGCTGATCGACGTGCGCGGCACGCTCCCGCGCCTGCCGGGCGCCGCCGTGGTGCCCGGCCAGCCGGTGGAGACCCAGCTGGCGCCTGCCGAGATCGGGGTCCCGTACGGCTATCACTTCCAGACCAGCCGGCTGCCCGAGCCGATCGCCTACAGCCCCGACGGCGCGACGATCGCGATCGGCCACGACGACGGCGGGGTGCTGCTGTGCGTCGGCGGGCTGCCGGTGCGCACGCTGCAGGGACACTCCGGGCGGGTGTACGCGGTCTCGTTCGCCGGCGGCCTGCTGGCGAGCGGCGCGAGCGACGGCACCGTGGTGTTGTGGGACGCGCTGACCGGTGAGCGGCTGCGCACGCTGACCGGTCACTCCGACGGCGCCTGGCCGGTGCGGCTCAGCCCGACGGGCGAACTGCTGGCGGTGGGCGGCGGCGACGGCGTGGTCCGGGTGTGGGACACCGCGACGGGCGAGCCCGTCCACCTGCTGGCCGGCCACCAGGCCCCGGTCTACACGGCCTCGTTCGGCGGGTCGGCGCTGGTGACGGGCGACTCGGCCGGCGTGGTCCGGGTGTGGGACCTCACGTCCGGAGAGCTCGTCACGACGCTCGACGGGCACCGCGGCGGCGTCTACCGCGCCGTGCACGCCCCCGGCGGCGCGCTGCTGGCCACCGGCGACGAGGCGGGCACGCTGCGGCTGTGGGACACCCGCACGTGGGAGCGGCGGCACGCGCTCACCGGCCACCGGGGCAGCATCTACTGCGTCACGTTCTCCCCCGACGGTTCGCTGGTGGCCACCGGCGACACCTCGGGCGACGTGCGGCTGTGGGAGACGTCCGGCGAGTTCCGCGGCCTGCACACCACCCACGCGGCGGCCGTCTACCAGGTGGCGTTCTCACCCGACGGGCACACGCTCGCCACCGGCGATTCCGGCGGCGTGGTCCGGCTGCAGACCGTGGGCGGCCCGCACCGCACCGAGCTGACCGGCCACCGCAGCTCGGTGTGGCCGTTCGCGTGGCGGCCCGACGGCGGGCAGCTCGCCACCAGCAGCAACGACGGCACCGTGCGGCTGTGGGACCCGGTGTCCGGCAAGTGCCAGCGGGTGCTGCGCGGCCATGGCAGGCGCATCACCTCCGTACGGTTCAGCGCCGACGGCACGATGCTGGCCACCAGCGGCAACGACGGCGTGGTCCGCATCTGGGAGCCGCGCACCGGGCGGAAGCTGACCGAGTTCACCGGCACCTCCGACCGGCTCATCTCCGCGCTGTTCTCCCCCGCGGGCCCGCTGCTCGCCGCCTCCAGCAACGACGGCGGCGTGCACTTCTGGAACGTGACGACCCACGAGTACGAGCGCGAGCTGAACACCGAGACCGACCACGTGTGGGCCGAGGCGTTCAGCCCCGACGGCACCATGCTGGCGACTGCCAACGACGACGACAGCGTGCGCGTCTGGTGGCGCTCCACGGGCCGGCTGGTCACCAACCTGGCCGACCACCGCGGCCGGGTCCGCTCGATCGCCTTCAGCCCCGACGGCCGCTACGTCGCCACCGGGTGCGACGACCGTCGCGTACGGATCTGGCACGTGGAGTCCGGCGGCCGGGTGGCCACCCTCGACGGGCACACCGACCGGGTGTACGCGGTGGCGTTCTCGTCGTCGGGCCGCCTGCTGGCGAGCGCCGGCAACGACGGCCGGGCCCTGGTGTGGGAGCTACGGCCGGGCCAGCCGTGGCATCCGCTGCTGCGGCACACCCTCGACGGCGGCCGGGGCCGGCTGTGGAGCGTCGCCTTCGACGCGTCCGGAGAGCGGCTGGCGACCGGCGGCGACGACCTGACCGTGCGGGTGTGGGACGCGGAGTCGGGGCGGCTGCTGCACCGGCTGGAAGGGCACGCGCGGCGGGTCTGGTCGGTGGCCTTCAGCCCGGTCTCCGACCTGCTGGCCACGGCGGGCGACGACGGGGCGGTCATCCTGTGGCAGGGCGCGGAGCGGCTGGTGACGCTGCTCGGGCTGCCGGAGGGCTGGGCGGCGCTCGCCCCCGACGGGCGCTACAAGGTGCACGGAGAGACGGCGGGGCAGTTCTGGCACGTCGTCGGCATGTCGAGGTTCGAGCTGGGAGAGCTGGACGCCTACCTGCCGGGGGTGCGCCAGGTGCCGCTGGACTCGCCGTTCTAACCCCGGGCGGCGCGCTCCAGCAGCTCGGCCCAGACCTCGTCGGCCCGGGCGTCCAGGTCGTCGAGCGATCCCTCGTTGGGGATCACGACGTCGGCCACGGCCAGCCGGTCCTCGCGGCTCGCCTGGGCGGCGATGCGGGCCTTCGCGTCGTGCTCGGCCATGCCGCGGTGGTCGGCCAGACGGGCGATGCGCACCTCGTCGGCCGCGTCGACCACGATGACCACGTCGTACATGCCCGCCAGGCCGTTCTCGGCCAGCAGCGGCACGTCGTAGACCACGATCGCGTCGTCGGGCGCCTCGCTCTGCAGCCGGGCGACCCGCTCCCCCACCAGGGGATGCACGATCGCGTTGAGCGCGGCGAGCTTCTCCTGGTCGGCGAAGACGATCGAGCCGAGCTTCTCCCTGTCGAGCGAGCCGTCGGGGCGGAGCACCTCCTCGCCGAACGTCGCCACCACCCGGGCCAGGCCGGGGGTGCCCGGCTCGACCACCTCGCGGGCGATCTTGTCGGCGTCGATGACCACGGCGCCCCTGGCGGACAGCCTCTTGGACACCTCGCTCTTGCCCGAACCGATGCCGCCGGTGAGCCCAATCTTCAGCACAGCGGCAGCCTACCGGTGGGTCAGCGCCTCAGGTGGACGAGGGTGAGGTGATCGTCCATGCGCTCGCGGCGGGTCTCGCGGTAGCCCAGGCGGCGGTAGAGGCGCAGGTTGCCCTCCGACAGGTGGCCGGTGTAGAGGTCGAACGCCGTCGCCTCCGGGACCTCGTCGTGCAGCGCCCGCAGCAGGGCCGTCCCCAGCCCTTCCCCCTGCCGGTCGGGCGCCACGACGAGCCGGCCCACCAGGCAGGTGGTGCCCGACAGGGCGCCGCGCACCGCGCCGACGATCCGCCCGGCCTCGACGGCCTTGAGCGCGAGGCCGGTCTCGATGGCCTTGCGGACCTGCTGGACGGACTCCACCAGCGGCGGGATGTACGGGTCACCGTAGAGTTGGGCCTCGCTCACGTAGGCCGCGCGCTGGAGGGTCAGGATCTCGCCGGCGTCCTCCGCCCTGGCCCGCTGGATCTCCACGCCGAGCACCCTACACGCGTCGCCGCCCTCCCCACGCCCCTGAAAGCTCCCGTGACGCCCGGACGGCACGTCCTCCGAGGAAGGGGCCGGGGAGCCTCCTCGCCGCCGTCAGGGCGATCTCGGCGTCCGCACGCGAGAAGGCCCCGCACGATGCCGTGCGGGGCCTTCTCGGTGACGTGCTACCAGGAGATCAGCTCTGGCCGCCCGCGAGCTTCTCGCGGAGGGCCGCCAGCGCCTCGTCGGAGGCGAGGGCGCCGCCGGCCGGGGCCGACTGGCCGCCGCCCTGCTGACCCTGCGGCTCGCCGTAGGACGTGGGAGCCGCTTCGCCCGCCTCGGCCTCGGCCTTGCGAGCCTCCTCGATCTGCTTGCGGTGGGCCTCGTAGCGCGTCTGGGCCTCGGCGTACTGCCGCTCCCACTCCTCACGCTGCTTGTCGAAGCCCTCCAGCCACTCCCCGGTCTCCGGGTCGAAGCCCTCGGGGTAGATGTAGTTGCCCTGGTCGTCGTAGGTGGCCGCCATGCCGTAGAGGGTCGGGTCGAACTCGACCTCGGCGCCGACGCCCTCGTTGGCCTGCTTCAGCGACAGGCTGATGCGGCGACGGTCGAGGTCGATGTCGATGATCTTCACGAAGATCTCGTCGCCGACCTGGACGACCTGCTCCGGGATCTCCACGTGGCGCTCGGCCAGCTCGGAGATGTGGACCAGGCCCTCGATGCCCTCCTCGACCCGGACGAACGCGCCGAACGGCACCAGCTTGGTGACGCGGCCCGGCACGACCTGGCCGATCTGGTGGGTGCGGGCGAACTGCTGCCACGGGTCTTCCTGGGTCGCCTTGAGCGACAGGGAGACGCGCTCGCGCTCCATGTCGACGTCCAGGACCTCGACCGTGACCTCCTGGCCGACCTCGACGACCTCGGACGGGTGGTCGATGTGCTTCCAGGACAGCTCGGACACGTGGACCAGACCGTCAACGCCGCCGAGATCGACGAAGGCGCCGAAGTTGACGATCGAGGACACGACGCCCTTGCGGACCTGGCCCTTCTGGAGGGTGTTGAGGAACGTCTGGCGAACCTCGGACTGCGTCTGCTCCAGCCAGGCACGGCGCGACAGGACCACGTTGTTGCGGTTCTTGTCGAGCTCGATGATCTTGGCTTCGAGTTCGCGGCCGACGTACGGCTGCAGATCGCGGACACGGCGCATCTCGACGAGGGACGCCGGGAGGAAGCCGCGGAGGCCGATGTCGAGGATGAGACCACCCTTGACGACCTCGATGACGGTGCCGGTGACGATGCCGTCCTCGTCCTTGATCTTCTCGATCGTGCCCCAGGCGCGCTCGTACTGAGCACGCTTCTTGGACAGGATCAGGCGGCCCTCCTTGTCCTCCTTCTGGAGAACGAGGGCTTCGACGTGTTCGCCGACCTCCACGACGTCAGCCGGATCGACATCGTGCTTGATCGAAAGCTCACGCGAGGGGATGACTCCCTCGGTCTTGTAGCCGATATCGAGAAGGACCTCGTCTCGATCGACCTTGACGACGGTGCCCTCGACGATGTCGCCGTCGTTGAAGTACTTGATGGTCTCGTCGATCGCGGCGAGGAAGGCTTCCTCGGACCCGATGTCGTTGACCGCTACCTGCGGGGTGCTCGAGGTGGCCTCAGTGCTGGACGTCATGTGTGGAATTGCTCCGAACGCGGACAGGATGTCGATGTGGCGGACGCGCGGCAGGCCCTCTTCCGCATCAAGCCGAGGAATTACGACATCGACGAGACCGAGCGCGAGCCCGCTCCGTCTGAGGCGCGCGCGAGCCCACAGCGCAGCGATCAGCATATGAGACCAGAGCGGCGGGGTCAATCCGGCCAGGACATTCGCCACATCTAGTAGCTGTTGATCAGGAGACCGCGCTTGGCCCCGATATTACCCCTAAGTCGGGCCGGGACGGAGATCCGCCCGGGGTCGCCGTCGGACACGTACCGCTCACGGGGATGCTTGTCCAGCCACTCCAGCCAGTGCTGCGAGCACCACTTGCGGCATTCTCCCTTCTTGCCGTTGCTCTGGATCCGCTGGATCGCGCCACGATCGAATTTTTTCGCGTACGGCGAAAGCGACGGCTCCGCCCCGGCCAGGAAGACCCCGTCGAAGGCGTATCGGGTGCCCTCCCACGCGCCGGAGCGCGCGGCCTTCTTCTTGCGCGGCATGGACCCGTACGGCAGCGCCATGGTCTTGGCCGGACCGGCGCCCAGGCGGACGAGCAGGCGCTCCAGCTTGGCGAGCTGCTTGCGGACGGTTCGCGTGGGCACGGCCCGGAGGTTGGGGTGGCCCCAGGTGTGGTTGGCCACCTCGAACCCGTTGCCGGCCAGCCAGCGCACGGCCGCGGCCTGCTCCTGCTCGGTCCGCAGGCCGAACGGCGTGTGGTTGATCCAGAACGTGGCCACGGGCCGGAAGTCCGGATATCTGGCCGCCGTCTCCAGGATGATCGCCACGGCCGTGTCGGGTTTGACGTTGCCGTGGGCGTCGAGCCCGAAGTGGCTGGGGTGCCCGTCGTCGAAGGTGAGCACGACGGGGAACTTCCCGGCCGGCACCCGGATGTCGCCGGCGGCGAACTCCCTGGCGCTGATCGGCACGTACCCCTGCCGGGCGAGCTTGTCCAGCTCCTTCCTGAACTGGGCGGGGGTGCGGTCGATGGACGCCTGCCGCTTCCTGACGATCCGGTGGTACATGATCACCGGGATCTTACCGAGCTCGTTGGCCTTGACCTCGCGGGCGAGCTCGGGCGTGGCGACGATTCCCGGCGGCGGCGTCGCCTCGGTGACCGCTGTGGTGGGCGCGGTGGGCGCGGGCGTGGCACGCTGGGGTAACGCCGCGGGTGGCGGTGCGGGCTCGCCGGAGATCAGCAGGAGCCCGATGATCGCCGTCACCACGACCACGACGTTCGCCAAGCCGATGATGCGCGCCTGGAACGATGTGGACCACACAGAACTCCCGTACCGCTCGGGGAAATCGAACCCACAGAGTAGTCCAGAACCACCGCGGACCTCTGAGCCCTACGGGTTACCCGGTCAAAAGAGGGCAAACCCGGCAGGAGTCAGTGGCCGGCGTCCTCCCAGGTGCGGCCCACGCCGATCGACACCTCCAGCGGCACCCGGAGGTGGTAGGCGGCGTTCATCTGGTCGGTGACGAGCTGCCTGAGCGTCTCCAGCTCGCCGGGCGCCACCTCGAACACCAGCTCGTCGTGGACCTGGAGCAGCATCCGCGAGGACAGCCCCTCCTCGCGCAGCGCCTGGCGCACGTGGAGCATGGCGACCTTGATGATGTCGGCCGCCGAGCCCTGGATGGGGGCGTTGAGCGCCATCCGCTCGGCCATCTCGCGGCGCTGGCGGTTGTCGCTGGTCAGGTCGGGCAGATAGCGGCGGCGGCCCATCATGGTCTCGGTGTAGCCGTTGGTGCGGGCCTGGCGGACGATCTCCTGCAGGAAGTCGCGCACGCCGCCGAACTCCTGGAAGTATTCCTCCTTGAGCGCCCGGGCCTCGGCCACCGGGATGTTGAGCTGCCCCGACAGCCCGAAGTCGGACAGCCCGTAGGCCAGGCCGTAGTTCATCGCCTTGATGCGCGCCCGCAGCTCGCCGTCGATCTGCTCGGGCGACAGGTCGAACACCCGCGCGGCGGTCGCCCGGTGGAAGTCGTGGCCCGACTCGAAGGCGGCGATCAGCGACTCGTCGCCCGACAGGTGGGCCATGATCCGCAGCTCGATCTGGCTGTAGTCGGCGGTCAGCAGCGTCTCGTAGCCCTCGCCGACGACGAAGCCCTGCCGGATGCGGCGGCCCTCGGCGGTGCGGATCGGGATGTTCTGCAGGTTGGGCTTCTCGGACGACAGGCGGCCGGTCGCGGCGATGATCTGGTTGAACGTGGTGTGGATGCGGCCGTCGTCGGCGATCTCCTTGATCAGGCCCTCGACCGTGGTGCGGAGCTTGGTCTGGTCGCGGTGGCGCAGCATGATGACCGGCAGCTCGTGGTCGGTCTGGGTGGCCAGCCAGGCGAGCTGGTCGGCGTCGGTGCTGTAGCCGGTCTTGATCTTCTTCGTCTTGGGCAGGCCCAGCTTGGTGAACAGGATCTCCTGCAGCTGCTTGGGCGAGCCCAGGTTGAACTGCTCGCCGACGACCCGGTGGGCCTCCTCGACGGCGTGCTTGACCGCGGCGCCGAACTCGGCCTCCAGGCCGGTGAAGTAGTCGCGGTCGACGGCCACGCCCGCCCGCTCCAGCTCGGCCAGCACGGTCAGCAGCGGCAACTCGACGTCGGTGAGCAGCTGGGTGCCGCCGCGGCCGGTCAGGAAGGCCTCCAGCGCGTCGGCCAGCTCGCGCACCGCGTGGGCGCGCAGCGCGAGGTCCTTGGCGGGGGCGTCCTCGTCGTCGCCGAACAGCGCGGCCTGGCCGCTGGGCTCCTCCTCGGCGCGCAGGTCGCGGTGGAGATAGCGCCTGGCCAGGTCTTCGAGGGCGAACGTGCGCTGGCCCGGCATCGCGAGGTAGGCCGCCAGCGCGGTGTCGCAGGTGAGACCGCGCAGGTCGAGGCCCTGCGCCCACAGGGCCAGGATCGGGCCCTTGGCGTCGTGGACGGCCTTGGGCCTGGACTCGTCGGCCAGCCAGGCGCGCAGCGCCGCCTCGTCGGCCTCGGTGAGCTTGGCCGGGTCGAGGTGGGCGGCGGTGCCGTCGGGCGAGGCGACGGCGATGGCGTCGACGCGGCCGGTGCCGCTGCCGTAGGAGCCCTTGAAGGCCAGGCCGGCGCGGCCCTCGGGCATGGCCGACAGCCAGCCCGGCACCCGGTCGGGGCCGAGGATCACGGTCTCGACCTCGAAGCCCTGGTCGGGCTCCTGCTCGCCGGTGCCGAGCGTCTTGAAGACGCGCTCGCGCAGCTCGCCGCGGATCTGGAGGGTGTCGAACAGCTTGTTGAGCTCCTCGCGGTCCCACGCGCCCTGCTTGAGCTCGGCGGGCTCGGCCTCGACCACGACGTCGCGCAGCAGCTCGGTGAGCCGGCGGTTCATCAGCACCTGGGCGACGTGCTCGCGCAGCTTGTCGCCGACCTTGCCCTTGACCTCGTCGACGCGGTCGACGAGCGCGGTGAGCGAGCCGTACTCGCGCACCCACTTGGCGGCGGTCTTCTCGCCGACGCCGGGGATGCTGGCCAGGTTGTCGCTGGGGTCGCCGCGCAGCGCGGCGAAGTCGGGGTACTGCCGCGGGGTGAGGCCGTACTTCTCCTGCACCGCCTCGGGGGTGAAGCGGGTCATGTCGCTGATGCCGCGCCGGGTCATGAGCACGGTGACGTCGTCGTCGACGAGCTGCAGCGCGTCGCGGTCGCCGGTGACGATGAGCACGCTCATGCCCTCCGCGGAGGCGCGGGTGGCCAGGGTGGCGATGAGGTCGTCGGCCTCGAAGCCGGGCTTGGACAGCCGCGGGATGCGCAGGATGTCGAGCAGCTCGTAGATGAGCTGCATCTGGCCGCGGAAGTCTTCGGGCGTCTCCGCCCTGTTGGCCTTGTAGGCGGCGTACTCCTCGTGCCGGAAGGTCGGCTCCGAGCGGTCGAAGGCCACCGCGATGTGCGTCGGCTGCTCGTCGCGCAGGATGTTGGTCAACATCGACGTGAACCCGTAGACCGCCTCGGTGTGCTGACCGTCGGTGGTCATGAGGTTGGCGTCCTTGAGCGCGTAAAAGGCGCGGTAAGCCAGGGAATGCCCGTCGAGCAGCAGCAGGCACGGGCGGCTGGGGGTCACTTCACTCTTCGGCACACAGGCAGCCTAGTCTGCGACTACGACAGAAAACCCGAGCTGGAAAGACTGGAGGCGTCCCCTTGACGCAGATCGATCCCGCGGTCGGCCTCGCCTTCGTCCGTGACAAGACCGGCGTGCTCGCCGAGCGCATGGGCATCGAGTTCCTGGAGGCCACGCCGGAGCGGGTGGTCGCCCGCATGCCGGTGGAGGGCAACACGCAGCCGTACGGGCTGCTGCACGGCGGCGCATCGGTGGTGCTGGCCGAGACGGTGGGCTCGACCGGCGCGGCGCTGCACGCCGGGCCCGGCAGGATCGCGGTCGGCGTCGAGATCAACGCCACCCATCACCGCTCGGCGACGTCGGGGTTCGTCACGGCCGTCGCCACTCCCCTGCACGCCGGGCGTACGCTCGCCAGCTACGAGATCGAGATCTCGGACGAAGCCGGGCGGCGGGTGTGCACCTCGCGCCTCACATGCATGCTGCGTGACGCCTGAGTCCTTTGCGTGACTTTTGTCCGCCCTTTGCGCATGCCCCCCACAGGTCGCTACGGTTGTGTGCACTAGAGCCCGCGGGGAGGCCGAGTAGATAACAGGTGAGGCCGGGGAAAGCCTTGCATGGCCCCAAAGGCCGCCCCTCGGGCTCTTTCATTCCCCCCTCGGATCGTTAGCAATCTGTGACTCTCACCTGCCAGGTGCAACCCTCGATTTAGCCCCTGACCTGCCACCTTCGTTTGCTCACATGAGTGACACACACATGTCACTAAATGGTGACGAAGGATACTGAACCGGGCGTACGCGAAATAAGCTCCCGCCACAGCATCCCAGTTGTGCCTGCGATGCCCGCGTGTCGAGATGGAGGGGCACAACCCCGCCTTGACCTAATTGAGGGAGCACCATTGCGCAGAGCCGTGATCGCGTTCACGGCCTTCCTGGGTGGACTCATCCTGCTGCTCACCGTCCCGGCCCATGCGGCCGCACCGGAACAGAGCCTCAGGGGAACACTCACATTCCAAGGCCAGCCAGTGAACGGCGTGAAGATCGTGGTTACCACCGAAAGCGGGCAACCCGTTCAGGAGGTCACCAGCAACGCCCAGGGCACGTGGGAAGTGCCGATCGAGGAACCCGGCCAGTACAAGGTCACACTGGACGCCGCCACGCTCCCGCAGAACATGGCGATCCGGGGGGGCAACAACCAACGCGCCCCGACCGTGTACGAAGGCAACCCGACCACCGTCTTGTTCGCCCTGCAGGCCAAGGCCGCGGACGGCGCGGCGGCGCCCGACGAGGGCGGCGGCAGCGCGTTCTGGCAGCGCGCGGCGCAGCTGACTTTCGAAGGCTTCAACCTGGGGCTGATCATCGCCCTGGCGGCGCTCGGCCTGTCGCTCATCTACGGCACCACCGGCCTGACCAACTTCGCCCACGGCGAGCTGGTCACCCTGGGGGCCTTGCTCGCCTATCTTGTGAACGTTCCCTTCGGCCTGCACATCATCCCGGCCGCGGTCATCGCGGTCATGCTGGCCGGCGGGATCGGGTACGCGCAGGACCGGTTCTTCTGGGGCCAGCTGCGCAGGCGCGGCACCGGCATCATCGCCGCGATGATCGTCTCGATCGGCGTGGCGCTGTTCATGAGATACCTGTTCCTCATCCTGTTCGGCGGCGAGACCCAGGCGTACGCCCAGTACAACGCCCAGGCCGGCCTCCAGCTCGGCCCCATCTCGGCCACGCCGAAGAACCTCATCTCGATGGGCATCGAGCTGATCGTGCTCATCGCCGTCGGGTTCGCCCTGCTGCGCACCCGTACCGGCAAGGCCGCCCGCGCGGTCGCCGACAACCCGGCGCTGGCCGCCTCCTCGGGCATCAACGTCGACCGGATCATCCGCATCATCTGGACCGGCGGCGGCGCCATCGCGGCGCTCGCGGGCGTCATGCTCGGCCTGTCGCAGAACCTGAAGTTCACGATGGGCCAGGAGCTGCTGCTCCTCATCTTCGCCGGCGTCACGCTCGGCGGCCTCGGCACCGCCTTCGGCGCGCTCATCGGCTCGATCATCGTCGGCCTGTTCATCCAGGTCTCGACGCTGTGGATACCACCGGAGCTCAAGAACGTCGGCGCGCTGGCCGTGCTCATCCTCGTGCTCCTCTTCCGGCCGCAGGGCATCCTCGGCCGCCGAGAGCGGATCGGCTGACGGGGGAATCATGAACTGGGACATCATCCTCTCCACCACCCTCAAGGCCGCCATCGGCGTCGAGACGGTGTGGTACGCGCTCGCCGCCATCGGCATCAACATCCACTTCGGCTACACCGGCCTGCTCAACTTCGGCCAGTCGGCGTTCCTGGCCGTCGCCGGCTACGGCCTGGCCGTCACCGTCACCGTGATCGGGCTGCCCTTCTGGATCGGCATCGGCGTCGGCCTGGTCGCCGCGGTCCTGCTGGCCTTCCTCCTGGGCATCCCCACGCTGCGGCTGCGCGCCGACTATCTGGCCATCGTGACCATCGCCGCGGCGGAGATCGTCAGACTCATCTTCCGTTCCGTGGAGTTCAAGAGCGTCTTCGGCGGCTCCGACGGCCGGCGCGGCTTCTCACAGGGCTTCTACGAGATCAACCCCTACGCGGAGGGGACCTACGGGTTCTGGCCGCTGAGCTTCAACGAGCGCGAGATGTGGGTGCTCACCGTCGGCTGGGTCCTGATCGCCATCGCCTGCCTCATCGTCTTCCTGCTGATGAAGAGCCCGTGGGGACGTGTGCTCAAGGCCATCCGCGAGGACGAGGACGCCGTGCGCAGCCTCGGCAAGAACGTGTTCTCCTACAAGATGCAGTCGCTGATCCTCGGCGGCGTGCTCGGCTGCCTGGGCGGCTTCGTCTACGGACTCGCCACCGGGTCCGTGCAGCCCGACATCTTCGGCACCGAGACCACGTTCTTCGCCTACACGATCGTCATCCTCGGCGGCGCCGCCCGTGTGTTCGGCCCGGTGGTCGGCGCGTCGATCTTCTGGGTCCTGCTGGTGCTCGTCAACGGTCTCCTCAGCGGCGCGGTGCAGTCCGGAGTCATCACCTTCATGGACATCACGCAGGTCGGCCCGTTCCGCTTCCTGCTGGTCGGACTGGGGCTGATCCTCCTGCTCGTCTACCGCCCGCAAGGCATCTTCGGCGACAAGAGGGAGCTGGCCATCAATGCACGCTGAGACCGCCACCGACCGCAAGGCCGCCGCGCTGGCCGCGTTCAAGGACCTCCCCCACGAGCCGGGCGTGGCCAAGCCCGACCCGATCCTCGTGGTCGACAACGTCGTGCGCCGCTTCGGCGGCCTGACGGCCGTCGACGTCGGGCACGTGGAGGTCCAGCGCGGCTCCATCACCGCCCTCATCGGCCCCAACGGCGCGGGCAAGACCACGTTCTTCAACCAGCTCACCGGCTTCGACACCGCCGACTCGGGCGAGTGGACGTTCAACGGGCGCAAGATGAACGGCGTGCCGGCCCACAAGGTCGCGCGCGCCGGCATGGTCCGCACCTTCCAGCTCACCAAGGCTCTGTCGCGGCTCACCGTGCTGGAGAACATGAGGCTCGGCGCGCAGGGCCAGAAGGGCGAGAACTTCTGGCGCGCGCTGATCCCCGGGTCCTGGCGCGGCCAGGAGGACCAGATCACCGCCCGCGCCGACGAACTGCTGGCCAGGTTCAAGCTCGACGCCAAGCGCGAGGACTTCGCCGGCTCGCTCTCCGGCGGCCAGCGCAAGCTGCTGGAGATGGCCCGCGCCCTCATGGTCGAGCCCGAGCTGGTCATGCTCGACGAGCCCATGGCGGGCGTCAACCCGGCGCTCACCCAGTCGCTGCTCGGCCACGTCAAGGACCTGCGCGAGCAGGGCATGAGCGTGCTGTTCGTCGAGCACGACATGGACATGGTGCGCGACATCAGCGACTGGGTCATCGTCATGGCACAGGGCGCCGTCATCGCCGAGGGCCCGCCGGACACCATCATGTCCGACCAGCGGGTCATCGACGCCTACCTGGGCGCCCACCATGACGCGCCGCTCTCGGAGAGCGAGCTGGAGGAGCAGCTCCATGAGGCCGAGGAGGCGCTCGAGGCCGAGATCCAGGAGGAGAGCAAGTGAACGCCGTCCCCGAGTCCAAGGCCGCCGTCACCGACCGCAGCGACCATCTCAGCGGCGCCGAGAACGCCGTGCTCCGCTGCGACGAGCTGATCGCCGGCTACCTGCCGGGTGTCAACATCCTCAACGGCTCCGACCTGTACGTGGGCGACGGCGAGCTGATCGGCATCATCGGCCCCAACGGGGCCGGCAAGTCGACGCTGCTCAAGGCCATGTTCGGGCTGGTCGACATCCGCAGCGGCACGGTCACGCTGAAGGGTGAGGACATCACCAACATGAAGGCGCACCAGTTGGTCTCGCGCGGCGTCGGCTACGTCCCGCAGACCAACAACGTCTTCCCCAGCCTGACCATCGAGGAGAACCTCGAGATGGGGGCCTTCCAGGCGCCCGCCAAGTTCAAGGAGCGCTTCGAGTTCGTCTGCGAGCTGTTCCCGGCGCTCAAGGAGCGGCGCAAGCAGCGCGCCGGCTCCCTGTCGGGCGGTGAGCGGCAGATGGTGGCCATGGCCAGGGCGCTCATGACCGAGCCGTCGGTGCTGCTGCTGGACGAGCCGTCGGCGGGCCTGTCGCCCAAGCTGCAGGACCTGGTGTTCCTCCAGGCCCAGCAGATCAACAAGGCCGGCGTCACCATCATCATGGTGGAGCAGAACGCCCGGCGCTGCCTGCAGATCTGCCACCGCGGCTACGTGCTCGACCAGGGGCGCAACGCCTACACCGGCACCGGACGCCAGCTCGCCGACGACCCCAAGGTCATCGAGCTGTACCTCGGGACCCTCGCCAGGGCGTAGATCACGGCACGAAACGGAGAAGGGGCTCCACCCGGGGCCCCTTCTCCGTTTTCAATGGCCATGTGAACCGTTTCGTGGCGTTCGTGCTCATGCTCCCCGTCCTGGCGGCCTGCGGGCAGGCCCCCGCCGCCGACGCCTACAGCACCGGCGGCGACCCCGGCGACGATCCGTGCGCGCGCGTGGTCTCCGCCATCGGCTACGCCGGCCTCCTGCTGGAGCCCGCGGGCGAGGAGGACGCGCAGCGCTTCGAGGACGCCGTGCTCGGCCGCCTGGCCGAGGTGCGCGGCATCACCCTCCAGTTCGGCCCCCGCCTGCCCGCCTCGCTCGGCGGCGCCGTCCGTACGGTCGAGGCCACCACGCGGGACCTGTCCGTGGCGAGCCTGCCGCGCGCGCGGCAGGTGGCACTGCTCAAGGAGTACCGGGCCGCCGCGGGGCGGATCGAGGAGGGCTGCTCCTGAGCACGTGAAAGGGCCCCGGTCCTCAGGGGGGAGGGACCGGGGCCCGGTGGCTCACCGGAGGAGCGATCAGCCCTCGATGTTGCCCGTGCGGTACTCGACGGCCTTGGTGCCGTACTTGTTGTCGTCGCCGTACTCGTAGATGCCGATGGTGGCGACGGCCGGGTCACCGGCGTCGTTGAACTCGACCGGACCGCTCACGCCGTCGTAGTCGATGTCCTTGCCGGCCTTGAGCAGCTCGACGCAGGTCGGGAAGCTGTCGCACTTCTCGCCGCCCTTGCTGACCTCGGCCAGCTTGGCCGCGATGGCCGTGCCCGAGTCGCTCTTGGCGGCCTCCGCGGCCAGCGCGATCAGGTTGGCGGCGTCGTACGACTCCGGCGCGTAGCTGAAGTCCTCAAGGTCACCGTCCACCTCGAGGAGCTTCTTCTGGAAGTCCTCAGGAGACGCGGCGCCGGGGATCGTGCCCTTGACACCCTTCAGGGTGCCCTTGGGCATGTCGACGTAGTTGGTGTTGGAGGTGTTGCCGTCGACCATGTACCACTTGTGCTTGTCGGCCGGCAGACCCTGCTTGACCAGCTCGTTGATGACCTTGGCGGTCTCCTCGAAGCCGATGAGCACGATGCCCGCGGGGTTCTTCGCCTTGATCTTGGCGATGTCGGCGGCGAAGTCGGCGGCCTTCGGGTCGTAGTCGACCCGCTCGACCACCTCGGCGCCACCGTCCTGGACGGTCTTGACGACCTGGTCGGCCAGGCCGGTGCCGTACGAGTCCTGCATCGCCATGATGGCGACCGTGGCGTTGCCGTCGGCGACGATCAGGTCACCGAGGACGCGGCCCTGCAGCTTGTCCGGCGGCGAGGTGCGGAAGTAGAGGCCCTTGTCGGCGATGGTGGTGAACGTGTCGGAGGTGTTGGCCGGGGAGAACTGGATGACGCCCGCGCCGGTGATCTTGTCGATCACCGTCTCCGAGACCGACGAGGAGGCGGCGCCGATGATGGCGTCGGCCTTCTGCGCCAGCAGGTTGTCGACCGACTGGGAGGCGATGTTGGTGGTCGTGTCGCCGGAGTCGGTGTGGATCTTGACGACGTCCTTGCCGAGCACGCCGCCGGCCTCGTTGATCTCCTTGACGGCCAGGTCGACGCCCGCGAACTCGGGCGGGCCGAGGAACGCGAGCGACCCCGTCTGAGGCAGCAGCGTGCCCAGGGTAAGCGTGCCGTCGCCCTCTGCCGCGGGGGCCGCGGAGGATGGCGCAGCCGACGAAGGTGTGGATTGCGAGGCGGTGTCGCTGCCACCACCGCAAGCTGTCAGGGCGAGGCTGGTGGCAGCCACGACAGCCAGCACCCGTCCCACGGGAGCAATGCGGACCATGAAGTAATCTCCTTCATTCCAGGCCGGGATCCGTCAGCACGCCGAGCGTTCCCGATCGAATGACGGAAACGTACAAAATGCCTGCATGGTGATGCCAGGGCAGCGGGGTAACTGTCGGCACTTGGATGCGGAGTCGTAATCAGTCCTCAACTTACGCGCGTGATCGGCAGGTGCTTAATCTGCGTCGGTGAAGCGGATAACGGCACTCCTCCCCCTGATGGCCCTCCTCGCAGGTTGCGGCGGTGACAGCGTGCCACCGCCCGACGCCGCACCGCCGCCGGGCGTATCGGTCTCGCTCGCGCAGTGGCGCTCGGACGAGCCCGCGCACAGGATGCAGGTGGCCGTGCGGAACACCTCCGAGACTCCGGTGCACTTCACCGACGTTCAACTGGTGACGCCATCATTCACCACATTGGCCCCACAAAACGTGGAAATCACGGTCAAGAAGACGGAGAGAACCGACTTACCCATCCCGTTCGGGAAAGCCAACTGCACGCCAGGCCGTCTTCCCGGCGTCCAGCCGGCCACCGTCGTCGCCCACGTCCGCGTCGGCGCGGAGCAGGAGCCGCGCAAGGTGGTCTTCGAGATCCCCCACCCCGATCCGCTGCTGACCCGGCTGCTGCGCGACGAGTGTTCGGAGCATCTGATCAAGCTGGCGGCCGACATCGCCTTCGGCCCCGAGTGGAAGCGCGTCGGCGACGCCATGCACGGCACCCTCGTGCTGACCCGCCGCGGCGAAGGCGCCGTCACCGTGCACCGCATCGACGGCACCACGCACTACATCGCCGCACCGGTCACCGAGGGCGACCCGATCGCCGAGCTGGACGCCGCGGCCCCGAGCATCGCGGCCGAGATCCGGCTCACCCCCGGGCGGTGCGACCCGCACGCCTTCGCCGAGGCCAAGAAGGCGTTCCTGTTCCCCGTACGCGCCAGCGTCGACGGCGGCGAGCAGCGCGTCGTGATCGTCAGCCCGCCGAAGGACGTCCAGGACCGTCTCATCCACTACGCGCTCGACGTGTGCGGCCTGCCCACGTCGTGAACCCGCGCCGGGGCGCTCAGCCCCGGTCGGCCGCGTCCTCGATGACGATCTGGGCGACCTCGCGCATGCTCAGCCGGCGGTCCATGGACGCCTTCTGGATCCAGCGGAACGCCTGCGGCTCGCTCCAGCCGTGCTGCGTCATCAGACTGCCCTTGGCCCGCTCGACCAGCTTGCGCGTCTCCAGCCGCTCCGTCAGGCTCGACACCTCGGCGGCCAGCGCCACCATCTCCTCGTGACGGCTCACCGCCATCTCGATCGCCGGCACCAGGTCGGCCTTGGTGAACGGCTTGACCAGATAGGCCATCGCCCCCGCCTCCCTGGCCCGCTCCACCAGGTCACGCTGGGAGAACGCGGTGAGGATCAGGCATGGCGCGATCCGCTCGGCCACGATCCGCTCCGCCGCGGAGATGCCGTCGAGCACCGGCATCTTGACGTCCAGGATGACGAGATCGGGCCGCAGATCGGTGGCCAGCCGGATCGCCTGCTCCCCGTCGCCGGCCTCCCCCACGACGACGTAGCCGTCCTCCTGGAGCATCTCCTTGAGATCGAGGCGGATGAGCGCCTCGTCTTCCGCGATCACCACTCGCCGCTGCGTACTCACGAGCAGAAGAGTACCGATGTCCGGTACATTAGATCCACGGCGGCATCCTCGACAGTCTCCCTGAAGAGGTGAACCCCCACAAGTTTCCGGACACGTCCGGAAATATGCCGGAATGGTGGAATGGCAGACACTGACGCCTCAAAAGCGTCTGCCCGCAAGGGCGTGCGGGTTCGAATCCCGCTTCCGGCACCCCGGAAACCGTCGCACGCACCCTCGTGTGACCCTTGATCGTGCTCTCCGATCGGCCGGTTGCGGCGGCCAGGTCGTACACCCGAACGCCCCGTCGAGACGCCTCCCCCTGCTCCACGTGACCTTTCGCCTCTAAGGTACGCCTCCAAAGCAGGCATAGGGTGACCGAAGATCGGTAATGAACGGATCACGGTGGCTTTTCGGAGGTGGATGCCGTGGGGTTGAACGTGGCGGAGCGGGCCAAGTTCCTGGCGGAGCCGCATGTGGCCGGTGTGGCGGTCGACGCGGGAGCGGACCGGGGGCCGCTGAGCGTGCCGGTCTGGTACGACTACGAACCGGGCGGCGACGTCGAGTTCCTGACCGGGCGTGACTCCCGGAAGGCGGCGCTGATCGGGAAGACGGGCCGCTTCACGCTGCTGGTGCAGCGGACCAGCCCGACCTATCGGTACGTGTCCGTCGAGGGGCCGGTCGTGTGGTCGGGGCCGACGACGTTGGAGCAGCTCACCAGGATCGCCTCGCGCTACCTGCCGGTCGAGGCGGTTCCCGGCTACGTGGAGGGGTCCGACCTGGGCGCGCTGGTGACGTTCCGGATGCGGCCCGAACACTGGCTGTCGGCCGACCTGGGCGCCATCTGAGGAGCACCGTCACGGTATTTTGAGGCATGTGACTGCTATCGATCCTGCCGTGACCGGCGCTTTCGGCATCGGCCTCGCGACCATAGCCGCTGACGGCACCGTACTCGACACCTGGTTCCCCGAGCCTCAGCTGGGCGAGCCGCCCGTGACGGGCACCGAGCGGCTCTCCGCCGAGGAGGCCGGCGAGCTGGGCGGGCTGGTGGGGCCCGACCAGGCGCGCGGCGTGGAGGTGGTGGCGGTCCGCACCGGCATCGCCAAGCTCTCCGAGCCGCCGGCCGACGCCCACGACGCCTACCTGCGGCTCCACCTGCTGTCGGCGCGGCTGGTCCGGCCGCACGGCCTGAGCCTCGACGGGGTGTTCGGCACGCTGGCGAACGTCGTGTGGACCAGCCACGGGCCGTGCGCCGTGGACGGCTTCGAGATCACGCGGGCGCGGCTGCGGGCCAGCGGGCCGGTGGCGGTCTACGGGGTCGACAAGTTCCCGCGCATGGTCGACTACGTGATGCCGTCCGGGGTGCGGATCGCCGACGCCGACCGGGTGCGCCTGGGCGCCCACCTGGCGAGCGGCACGACCGTGATGCACGAGGGGTTCGTCAACTTCAACGCCGGCACGCTGGGCGCGTCCATGGTCGAGGGCCGGATCTCGGCGGGCGTAGTGCTCGGCGAGGGCTCCGACCTGGGCGGCGGCGCGTCCATCATGGGAACGCTCTCGGGCGGCGGCAAGGAGGTCGTCTCGGTCGGCGAGCGCTGCCTGATCGGCGCGAACGCGGGCATCGGCATCTCCCTGGGTGACGACTGCGTCGTCGAGGCCGGGCTGTACGTGACGGCGGGCACGAAGGTGCGCCTGCCGGACGGCGGCGTGGTGAAGGCCAGGGAGCTGTCGGGGCGCGACGGGCTGTTGTTCCGCCGCAACTCCGAGACCGGCGCCGTGGAGGTGGTGACCCGCCAGGGCACCGGCATCGAGCTGAACGAGGCGCTGCACGCCAACTAGCGTCCGGCCGGCTTCCCTCACGGGGGCAGCCGGCCGACGGACGGTCCCTCAGCTGGCGTGCGAGACGGCGGAGCCGATCGTGTGCACGCGCAGCGCGTTGGTGGAGCCGGGGGTGCCGGGCGGGGAGCCGGCGACGATGACCACCTTGTCGCCCTTCTCCAGCCGGCCCAGCGACAGCAGCGACGCCTCCACCTGCCGCACCATGTCGTCGGTGTGGTGCACGAACGGCACCTGGAACGTCTCCACCCCCCAGGTGAGCGAGAGCTGGCCGCGGACGTGGGGCGCGGAGGTGAAGGCCAGCAGCGGGATCGGCGAGCGGTAGCGGGCCAGCCGGCGGGCCGTCTCGCCGGACATGGTGAAGGCCACCAGGGCCTTGGCCCCCACGATGGCGCCGACCTCGGCGGCGGCACGGGCTATGGCGCCGCCGGTGGTCTCCGGCATGCGCTCCAGGGTGTGGGTGGCGTGCAGCGAGGAGGCCTCGGCGGCGCAGGCGATGCGGTCCATCGTGGAGACGGACTCGATCGGGTAGTTGCCGACGGAGGTCTCGCCCGACAGCATGACCGCGTCGGCGCCGTCCATGACGGCGTAGGCGACGTCGGAGGCCTCGGCGCGGGTGGGGCGGGGGGCGCTCATCATCGAGTCGAGCATCTGCGTGGCGACGATGACCGGGCGGGCCTTCTCGCGGCACAGCTCGATGATGCGCCGCTGCACGATCGGCACCTGCTCCAGAGGCAGCTCGACGCCGAGGTCGCCGCGGGCGACCATGATGCCGTCGAAGGCCTCGACGATCTCGGGGAGGCGCTCGACCGCCTGCGGCTTCTCGATCTTGGCGAGGAGGGGGAGGCGGACGGCCTCCTGCTCCATGATGTTGCGTACGACGTCGGCGTCGGAGGGGCGGCGGACGAACGACAGGGCGATCATGTCGAACCCGGTGCGCAGCGCCCAGCGCAGGTCGGTCTCGTCCTTGTCGGTGAGCGCGGGGGCGCTGACGTTGACGCCGGGCAGGTTGAGACCCTTGTTGTCGGAGATCATGCCGCCGATGACGACGCGGGTGACGACCCGGTCGCCGTCGACGCGGGTGACCTCGAGCACGAGCCGGCCGTCGTCGACGAGGATGGTGTCGCCGGGGCGCACGTCCTTGGCGAGACCCTTGTAGGTGGTGGAGACCTGCTCGCGGTCGCCGGGGACGTCTTCGGCGGTGATGGAGAAGACGTCGCCGAAGCCGAGCCGGACCGGCCCCTCCTCGAAGCGGCCGACGCGGATCTTGGGGCCCTGCAGGTCGGCGAGAACGCCTACACCGCGGCCGAGGTCGGCCGCCACCTCCCTGACGCGATCGAAGACCTCTCTGTGCATGTCATGGTCGCCATGGCTGAGGTTGAACCGTGCGACGTCCATGCCCGCGGCGATGAGATCGCGCAGGCGTTCGGGTGAGGACGTGGCTGGGCCTAGAGTGCAGACGATTTTCGCGCGACGTGTCACGAGTCCTACCTTAATTGGTACAGACCACTTGGCAGTCAAGGACGACGCAGAACGTACCGCGCGCGGGAGAACAGCACGGCAACGGCGACCGGCGAGCGCGCCACGTGCACGTGTCGCCGTCATGGTTCGAAGGTGGCCGCCTCCAGGGCGTTGACGATGCCGTGGCCGTAGAAGCCGTTCTTGTCCGGGCCGCCCTCGCACACATGGGTGGTCTTCTCCCCGTACACGTCGTAGACGTACGCGCGCGGGACCGGGCACGCCGTCGGCGTCGCGGTCTTGTACAGGTACTCCTCGACGGTGTCCGGCGCGAGGGTGACGCCGCCCGGCCCCGGCTTGCCGAAGCGGCTGATGATGATGGCGGCCACGCCGGTGGCGTGCGGGGCGGCCATGGAGGTGCCGTCGAGATACTGGTAGTAGGCGCAGGTGCCGCCGGCGCAGTCGCGCACGACGTCCTGGCCCTTGGGCTTGCCGTCGGCGCCGATGCGGCCCTTGGCGCGCAGCGCCTTCTCGGGGGCGGCGGCGAGGATGGAGCGGGTCGGGGAGGCGCCCTTGCCGTCGAGCGCGTCGCCGCCGGGCGCGGCGACGTCCGCCTGTTCCGTCCCGTAGTCGCTGTAGATGGCCTTGCGGCCGGACGGGCCGACCGAGGCGACCGAGATGACGCCTTCCGACTCGGCGGGGACGTTGAGGCAGCTGTTGTCGATCCGGCGGATCTTCTCATCGCCGCGCGGGTAGCCGGGGCTGTCGTTGTCGACCTTCGGCCGGCCGAGGTCGGTGGCGCCGTTGCCGAGCGCGGAGACGAGGGTGACGCCCTTCTTCCTGGCGTAGTCGAGGGCGCGCTGCATGCCGGTGATGATGGCGCGCTGTTCGAGCTGCTCCTTCTTGCTGTCGGACGGGTTCGCCCGGCAGTTGAACAGCCACGGGTCGACGTAGTAGCTCATGTTGACCACGTCGACGCCGATGTCGCCGGCGTAGGTGAGGGCGTCGAGGCTGGCCTTGAGGAAGAAGAAGCCGGAGTCCTGGCCGGCCCGGATGTTGACGAGTTGCACCCCGGGGGCCACTCCGGCGATGCCGATGCCGTTGATCGGCGCGGCGATGGTGCTGGCGACGTGCGTCCCGTGGCCTTCGTCGTCCTGGTCGACGGGGTCCTTGCAGTCCGCGGCCTCGCAGGGGCCGTCGAGGTTCTCGCCGTTCTCGTCCTTGGGCCGGTCGGTGACGAAGTTGCGGCTGAGCCCGCGGTTGAAGTTGGGCGCGATGTCGGGGTGGTTGCCGTCGATGCCGGTGTCGATGACGCCGACGAGGACCTTCTTCGTGCCGGGCGCCTTCTCGTTGGCGCGGTCGGCGCCGATCATCCGCATGTCCCACTGGAGGCCGCTGAGCGGGTCGCTCTTCTCGGCGGAGCCCTTCTCGCCGAAGGCCGACCCGTCGGGGAACGCCCTGGCGGCGGTCGCGGAGGTGCGGCCGATGGCCCTGTCGCCGGAGACGCCGACGACGGCGGGGTCGGCGCCGACGGTCTCGGCGAAGCGCTCGCCGGAGCCCTGGGCGATCAGGTAGCCGAGCTTGGTCTCGGTGTGGGTGACGGTGCCGTCGGCCTTCCGCACGGCGGTGAGCGCGTCGGCCCGGCGGCCGTCGGCGTAGAAGACGAGGTAGTCGGCGGCGGCCGCGGCCGCGGGGGTGACCGGGGAGCAGGCGGTCAGCGCGGCTGTCGCCGACAGCGCCGCGAGGACCGGGGCAACACGCCTCATTTCTCCCCTATCATCCGTACTTCTCCAGAATGTGCATCTTCCCGACCTGCGGCAACTGATGCAACCCGCCGGATACGGGGACGAGCCGGGACGCGAAACGCCCGCCCGGGAAGGGGCCGGGCGGGCGTTTCGTGCCAGCGCAGGTCAGACCAGCGGACGGGCCGTCGGCAGGATCGGGTAGGGCAGCGCCGTGTCACCGGTCAGGAACCGGTCGACGCCGCTGGCGGCGGCGCGGCCCTCGGCGATGGCCCAGACGATGAGCGACTGGCCGCGGCCCATGTCACCGGCCACGAACACGCCGTCGACCTTGGACATGTAGGTCTTGTCGCGCGCGACGTTGCCGCGGGCGTCGTAGAAGCCGTCGCCGCCCAGCTCGGCCAGGTCCCGCAGCAGCGGGCCCCGCTCCGGGCCGACGAAGCCCATGGAGAGCGTGACCAGCTCGGCCGGGATCTCCCGCTCGGTGCCGGGAATCGGCTTGAAGCCCGACTGCGGGCCTTCGACCTCCACCAGGCGCAGCGCCTTCACGTTGCCGTCGGCGTCGCCGACGAACTCCGTGGTGGAGACCGCGTACACCCGCTGCCCGCCCTGCTCGGCGAGCTCCTCGTGGGCGCTCTCCATCTTGAACATGATCGGGAAGGTCGGCCACGGCTGCCCGGCGGCCCGGGTCTCGGGCGGCCGCGGCATGATCTCCAGCTGGGTGACGGACGCGGCGCCCTGCCGGATGGCGGTGCCGATGCAGTCGGCGCCGGTGTCGCCGCCGCCGATGACCACGACGTGCTTGCCCTCGGCGGAGATCGGGGAGACCGCGAAGTCGCCCTCCTGCACCTTGTTGGACAGCGGCAGATACTCCATCGCCTGATGGACGCCCTTGAGCTCGCGGCCCGCCACCGGCAGGTCGCGCCACGCGGTCGCGCCGCCGGACAGCACCACCGCGTCGTACTGCTCGCGCAGCTCGGCGGCGGTGACGTCGAGGCCGACGTTGACGCCGGTGCGGAACTCGGTGCCCTCGGCCCGCATCTGCGCCAGGCGGCGGTCGATGTGGCGCTTCTCCATCTTGAACTCGGGGATGCCGTAGCGCAGCAGCCCGCCGACGCGGTCGGCCCGCTCGTACACCACCACGTCATGACCGGCGCGGGTGAGCTGCTGGGCGGCGGCCAGCCCGGCCGGGCCGGAGCCGACCACGGCCACCCGCTTGCCGGTCTTGCGCTGCGGCGGCTGCGGGGTGACCCAGCCCTCGGCGAACGCCCGGTCGATGATCTCGACCTCGACCCGCTTGATCGCCACCGGGTCGGCGTTGATGCCGAGCACGCACGCCGCCTCGCACGGAGCCGGGCAGAGCCTGCCGGTGAACTCCGGGAAGTTGTTGGTGGCGTGCAGCCGCTCGATCGCCTCGCGCCAGTCGGTGCGGTGGACGAGGTCATTCCACTCCGGGATGAGGTTGCCCAGCGGGCAGCCGTTGTGGCAGAACGGGATGCCGCAGTCCATGCAGCGGGCCGCCTGCTTGGTCAGCTTGCCGGACGGGAAGTCCTGATAGACCTCCTGCCAGTCGCCGATGCGGACGTCGACGGGGCGGCGCGCCGGCAGCTCCCGCTCGTGCGTGAGGAACCCCTTGGGGTCAGCCATCGGTACGCCTCCCTATCCCTGAACGTCGTTGGTCGAGCACAGTCCGCCTTCATGGCCATGCTCATTGCGGCGGGTCACGACTGCACCGCGGCCGCCATGACGGCCTCGTCGATGTCCCTGCCTTCGATGCGGGCGGCCTCCGCGGCCTCCAGGACCCGCCGGTAGTCGGTCGGCATGATCTTGCCGAACCGGGCGAGCGCGGAGTCCCAGTCGGCCAGCAGTTGCTTGGCCGCCGGGGAACCGGTCTCGGCGAAGTGCTTCTCGACGGTCTCCTTGAGGAACTCGGCGTCCTCGCCGGTGAGCGCCTCGATGGCGACCATCTCGCGGTTGACCCGCTCGGCCTTGAGGTCGAGCAGGTAGGCGACGCCGCCGGACATGCCGGCCGCGAAGTTGCGCCCGGTGGGGCCGAGCACGACCACCCTGCCGCCGGTCATGTACTCGCAGCCGTGGTCGCCGACGCCTTCGACGACGGCGGTCGCGCCGGAGTTGCGCACGCAGAACCGCTCACCGACGACGCCCCGGATGAACACTTCTCCGGACGTGGCACCGTACAGGGCGACATTTCCGGAAATGATGTGACCGTCGAGCGGCGCCTCCTCGTGCGGGCGCAGCGTGACGCGACCGCCGGACAGGCCCTTGCCGAGGTAGTCGTTGGCGTCGCCGGTGAGCCGCAGCGTGATGCCGCGGGGCACGAACGCGCCGAACGAGTTGCCCGCCGAGCCGGTGAAGGAGATGTCGATCGTGTTGTCGGGCAGGCCCTCGCCGCCGTGACGCTTGGTGACCTCATAGCCCAGCATGGTGCCGACCGTGCGGTTCACGTTGCGGATCGGCAGGTCGAGCGTGACCGGGGTGCCGTCGCGGAGCGCGCCCTCGGCGAGCTGGATGAGCGTGTTGTCCAGCGCGTGGTCGAGGCCGTGGTCCTGGCCGGTGACCCGGCGCAGCGCGGTGCTCGCGGGCAGGTCGGGCCGGTGCAGGATCGGCGACAGGTCGAGCCCGCTCGCCTTCCAGTGGTCCTCTGCCGCCGTGGTGTCGAGCATCTCGACGTGTCCGATGGCCTCGTCGAGCGAGCGGAAGCCCAGCTCGGCGAGGTACTCGCGGATCTCCTCGGCGATGAACTCGAAGAAGTTGACCACGAACTCGGGCTTGCCGCTGAACCGCCTGCGCAGCTCGGGGTTCTGCGTGGCCACGCCCACCGGGCAGGTGTCGAGGTGGCAGACCCGCATCATCACGCAGCCGCTGACCACGAGGGGCGCGGTGGCGAAACCGTACTCCTCGGCGCCCAGCAGGGCGGCGATGACCACGTCGCGGCCGGTCTTGAGCTGGCCGTCGACCTGCACCACGATGCGGTCGCGCAGGTTGTTGAGCAGCAGCGTCTGCTGCGTCTCTGCCAGGCCCAGCTCCCACGGCGCGCCCGCGTGCTTGAGGCTGGTCAGCGGGGACGCGCCGGTGCCGCCGTCGTGGCCGGAGATCAGCACCACGTCGGCGTGCGCCTTCGACACCCCGGCCGCGACCGTGCCGACGCCGACCTCGGCCACCAGCTTCACGTGGACCCTGGACGCCGGGTTGGCGTTCTTCAGGTCGTGGATGAGCTGCGCGAGGTCCTCGATCGAGTAGATGTCGTGGTGCGGCGGCGGCGAGATGAGGCCGACGCCGGGCGTGGAGTGGCGCGTCTTGGCGATCCACGGGTAGACCTTGTGGCCGGGCAGCTGGCCGCCCTCGCCGGGCTTGGCGCCCTGGGCCATCTTGATCTGCAGGTCGTCGGCGTTCACCAGGTATTCGGAGGTGACGCCGAACCGGCCGGAGGCCACCTGCTTGATCGCCGACCGGCGGGCCGGGTCGTAGAGCCGCTCGGGGTCCTCGCCGCCCTCGCCGGTGTTGGACTTGCTGCCCAGCCGGTTCATCGCGATGGCGAGCGTCTCGTGCGCCTCCATCGAGATCGAGCCGTACGACATCGCGCCCGTGGAGAACCGCTTGACGATCTCCGAGACGGGCTCGACCTCCTCGATCGGGATCGGGGTGCCCGCGCGCAGCTTGAACAGGCCGCGCAGGGTCATCAGCCGCTCCGCCTGGGAGTCCACCATGCCGGTGTACTCCTTGAAGATCTCGTAGCGGCGGGTCCGGGTGGCGTGCTGCAGCTTGAAGACGGTCTCGGGGTTGAACAGGTGGGGCTCGCCCTCGCGCCGCCACTGGTACTCGCCGCCGACCTGGAGCCGGCGGTGCGCGTTCGCCGCCCTCGGGTACGCGTGCGCGTGACGCTCGGCGGCCTCCCTGGCCAGCACGTCGAAGCCGACGCCGCCGAGCCGCGAGGTGGTGCCGGTGAAGCAGGAGTCGATGACCTCCTGGCTCAGGCCGAGCGCCTCGAAGATCTGCGCGCCGGTGTAGGAGGCCACGGTCGACACGCCCATCTTGGACATGACCTTGATGACGCCCTTGCCGTACGCCTTGATCAGGTTGCGTACGGCCTTGCGCTTGTCGACCTTGAGCGTTCCGCTGTCGACCAGGTCCTCGACGGTCTCGATGGCGAGATAGGGGTTGACCGCGCCGGCGCCGTAGCCGATGAGCAGCGCCATGTGGTGGCACTCGCGGGCCTCGCCTGTCTCGATCACCAGGCCGATCTTGGTGCGGGTCTTCTCCTGGATCAGGTGGTGGTGCACCGCGCCGGTGAGCAGCAGCGACGGGATGGGCGCGAGCGCCTCGCCGGAGCCGCGGTCGGACAGCACGATAATCCGGGCGCCGTCGGCGATGGCCTGAGAGACCTCGGCCCGGATCTCGTCGAGGCGGTGCAGCAGGGCCTCGCCGCCGCCCGCGACCTCGTAGAGGCCGGAGACGACGTGCGGGTGGAAGCCCGGCAGGTCGTGCTCGTCGTTGATGTGGATGATCTTGGCGAGCTCGTCGTTGTCGATCACCGGGTACGGCAGCACGAGCTGGCGGCACGACGTCGGCCCGGGGTCGAGCAGGTTACCCTCGGGGCCGAGCGTGCTGGCCAGGCTGGTCACCAGCTCCTCGCGGATGGCGTCCAGCGGCGGGTTCGTCACCTGCGCGAACAGCTGGCTGAAGTAGTCGAACAGCAGCCTGGGCTTCTCGCTGAGCACCGCGACCGGGGTGTCGGTGCCCATGGAGCCGATCGGCTCGATGCCGGTGCGGGCCATCGGGGTGAGGATGACGCGCAGCTCCTCCTCGGTGTAGCCGAAGGTCTGCTGCCGCTTGACGAGCGCCTCGTGGCTGGGGCTGTCGACCTCGCGCGTCTCCGACACGACCCAGCGCTCGCGCGCGGGCAGCTCCTCGAACCTGACCAGCCCCGCGTGCAGCCAGTCCTCGTACGGGAGCGCGGCGGCGAGCTCGGCCTTGATCTCGTCGTCCTCGATGATCTTGCCGCGGGCGGTGTCGATGAGGAACATCCGGCCGGGCTGCAGGCGGCCCTTGCGGACCACGTCCCCGGGCTCGAAGTCGAGGACCCCCGCCTCGGAGGCGAGCACGACGAGCCCGTCGGCCGTCACCCAGAAGCGGCCGGGGCGCAGGCCGTTGCGGTCGAGCACGGCGCCGGCGAGCGTGCCGTCGGTGAACGTGATCGACGCCGGGCCGTCCCACGCCTCCATCAGGGAGGAGTGGAACTCGTAGAAGGCGCGGCGCGCGGGATCCATCTCGGTGTGGTTCTCCCACGCCTCAGGGATCATCATGAGCACCGCGTGCGGCAGGCTCCGGCCGCCGATGTGGAGCAGCTCCAGCACCTCGTCGAAGGAGGCGGTGTCGCTCGCGTCGGGGTCGCAGATCGGGAAGAGCCGTGCCAGGTCGCCCGGGATCAGGTCCGACTGGAGCATGGCCTCGCGGGCGCGCATCCAGTTGCGGTTGCCCTTGACGGTGTTGATCTCGCCGTTGTGCGCGATGTAGCGGTACGGATGCGCGAGCGGCCAGCTCGGGAACGTGTTGGTGGAGAAGCGCGAGTGGACCAGCGCGATCGCGCTCTCGTAACGCTCGTCGGACAGGTCGGGGAAGAACGGCTCGACCTGCTCGGGGGTGAGCATGCCCTTGTAGACGACCGTACGCGCCGACAGGGACGGGAAGTAGACGTCCACCTCGTGCTCGGCCCGCTTGCGCAGGCAGAACGCGAGCCTGTCGAGCCCGAGCCCGGCCTCGCCGCCCGGCGAGGACACGAAGAGCTGCTTGAAGTACGGCATGACCGCGCGGGCGCTCGGCCCGGGCAGCGCGCGGTCGACCGGCACGTCGCGCCACCCGAGGACGGTGAGGCCCTCCTCGGCGGCGATCTCCTCGATCATGCCGGTGGCGATGGCCCGCGCCTGCTCGTCGATGGGCAGGAACGCGATGCCGGTGGCGTACTGCCCGGCGGGGGGCAGCGGGAAGCCGGTGGTCGCGCGGTAGAAAGCGTCGGGGATCTGGGTGAGGATCCCGGCTCCGTCGCCGGTGTCCGGCTCGCTACCCTTGGCCCCCCGATGATCCAGATTGCACAGCGCCGTCAGCGCCTTGACCACGATCCCGTGCCCCCGGCGTCCTGCGACGTCGGCGACCATGGCGACACCACAGGCGTCATGCTCGTTGGCGGGGTGGTAGAGGCCCTGGGGCTCGGGGAACCCGAGGTGGGCAGCAGGCATTGCATCCCTCCCGTCGTCATCGTCTGTCTTGAACTGCTTACAGGCGGGGACGACGTTGGCCCTGCTGCATATCGTGTGTAGAGGTTACCGCACGCTGCCGGAATGGTGCCCATCGCGTCCGTTTTACGAAACATGTCGCACTTATCCGAGGTCAGCGGCTCGGATCTTGGCCCGGCGGATCGATAGGGTGGCCGTATGGAGCGTGACGGGGTGGAGCGCCTGCTCGGCGCGGCAGGGGTGGACAGCAGGCGGCTCAGGCACGCGCTGACCCTGCTCTGCGACGGCCGCTGGTGGTCCCTGGCCGACCTGGTCAGGGAGACCGCGACGTCCCGGCGCACCATCGAAGAGCTGCTGCGCGAGCTGCGGACGGAGCGGGAGGGAGACCGGTTCCGGCTGCCGCCGGCGCACTGGCAGGACTTCCAGGACCTGCTGGCGCTCGCGCCGCCTCCGGAGGACCCGGTCCAGCACCTGGTCGCGCACTACGAGCCCGCGCTGGAGCGGCTGCGCGAGCTGGTGGCCAAGGCGCCGCGGCCCCGCCACGCGCTCGACCACGTGCCGGCCACGCCCGAGACGGTCCTGCGCCGGGCGCTGCTGCTCGGGGCCCGTTTCTGGCTCCCGGGCGGGCGGCTGCTGTGTGTCGGCGACCATGACCTGACCTCGGTCGCGGTCAAGCTGGTGCACCCGGAGACCGACGTGACCGTGGTGGACGTCGACGACCGCATCCTGGCCTACATCGACGAGCAGCGGCTGGGGATCCACACCCGCTGGGCCGACCTGCGGCTGGGCCTGCCCGCGTCGGCCCGCGACCACGACCTGGCCGTCACCGACCCCCCGTACACCCCGGAGGGCGTCGGCCTGTTCGTGGCCCGCGCGCTGGAGGGGCTGACGGAGAACGGGCGCGTCCTGCTGGCGTACGGGGCGAGCGAGCGGACCCCGGCGCTGGCGCTGAAGGTGCAGAACGCCCTGTCGGCGTTGAACGTGGCGTTTGAAGCGATTTACCCAGATTTCAACAGATATTTCGGGGCAGAGGCGATCGGCTCCGCCGCCGACCTCTACATCCTGCGCCCCACCACCAAGACCGCCCCCGCCGTGCGCTCCCGCCTCTCCCAGCTCACCACCGCCATCTACACCCACGGCCCCCAATCGGTCGAGTCCGCCCCGGCGCCCGCTCCCGGCCAAGCGGAGCCCCGCCCGACCCCCGCGAGCATGGCCGAGTCCGTCACCCGCCTCTCGTCCGCGGGCGAGGCCGACCTGCTGGTCGGCGACTGGCCCGCCACCCTCCCTCAGCCCCGGGTCAAGCTGGCGACCTGGCTGGGCAAACCGTACGCGGCCTCGGTGGAGAGGGTCGCGATCGCCGTCCCCCCGGGCCTGGAGGCCGCCCTCCCCCGCTTCCTGCTGGCCACCCGCGCCCCGCACGTCGAGGTCCACCTGGCGGGCCCCTTCGACATCCCCTCAGCGCTGGACCCCGTCTACAGCTTCACCGAGTCCGGCGCCATGCTCACCGCGACCCGCCGCCCCCGCCCCGAGACCCCGCAGGCCCAGATCCTCCGCCGCATCCTCGACAGCGGCCACGCCAAACTGGCCAACACCTGGCGCGAGGCCCTCATCGCGGTAGCCGCCACCCACGACGTCACCCTCACCAAGAACGAGGCCCGCGCCCTGATCCGCGAGGCGGCCCCCTGGGCAGGCGACCTCACTCCCCTGGACGCCCCACTCCACCGCCTGACCACCCTCCCCTCAGCCATCGACGCCACCCTCCGCTCCCTCCCCGACGACGGGAACAGCGGCGTTTCGAATCCCCACGGCGGGAACAGCGGGCCGTAAGGCACGCATGACGGCGCCTCACCCGAGGGGGTTCCCAAAGAGGTTTGAAGCTTTTCACGCACTACGGCCGGTCACGCACAGGTCGAGAGAAACCCCGCTCACGTGGCGTCGAGGACGCGCGACTGGACGACGGCGCTCAGCCCGTCGAGGGCGATCAGAGGCTGCACCAGATCGCCCTCCGCGGCGCCCTCCAGGACACCCGCCCAGCTGACCGTCACGTAGTGCCCCAGCGCGCGGACCTCGGCGCGGCTGCGGGCCGGGTCGAACGGGAGCGCCTGCCGGACGAACCCGTCCGTGCGCAGGGCGGACACCAGCGCGTCGGCGGCCCGCCCGTCCGGGAGGTTGAAGATGACGAACTGCCCCGCCATCCCCTCCCCCCGGTACGTGGCACGCAGCGCCTGCGTGCACCCGTCGGCCTCGACCCCCCACAGCGCGTCCGAGCAGTCGTCGAGCTCCTCGACGGCCTCGCGCCGCAGCGCTCCGAGGGTCTGCGTGGCGCCGGTGAAGACCTCGGCCGCCGTCAGCGGACGGGTGTCGGCCTGGCGGGTGTCGACGAGCGCGTACAGGGCGGACGTGGGCTGGGTGCGCAGCGCGGCGGGCCGGGGCGCGTCCCGTCCCAGCCACAGCCACGCGCCCGCCGCGACGACGGCGAGCGCGGCCGACACCAGCGCGATGACGAGTCGGACCGGCATCTAGTCCCCCTGTGACGCCAACAACCTGCCGCTGCGGACGAGCGGCCTCCTCGGTAACCGGACGAGCGCGTGGGAGCGTACACCATCAGGACCCCGGCCCGGTGATCGCCACGACGCGCTGGTAGACGGGCTTCTCGGCGCCGCGCAGGGTCAGGGCCAGCGACACGTAGTCGTCCTTGGCCGTGGGCTCGGCGCCGTCGGCCCGGCCGATCCACACCAGCCCGACGTAGTGGCCGAGGGCGTAGCCGCCCGCCTCGGTGTAGCCGCTGCCGGGGAATGCGGCCTTGGCGCTCTCCAGGGGGAGCGTCCAGCCTCCCCGGTAGAGGGTCTTGAGCGACTCGACCAGCTCGGCCGCCGCCTGCCCGTCGCGTAGGTTGAGCAGGGTGTACTGGCCGACGTAGCGGCCGTCGGCGCTGGTGTAGAGGCCGCGGGCGGCCTGGCTGCACTCGGCGGCGGACACCTGCTCGATCAGCGCCTCCCCCCACAGGGCGGCCGAGCAGTCGGCCTCGATCTTGCTGGCGACCAGCCGGAGCCTGAGCTTCTTCTCCCCGGTGAGCGTCTTCTGGGCGAAGACCTCCTTCGCGGTGAGCGGCTTGGCGTCCTCGGCGCGGTCGGAGATCGGCTCGAACAGCTTGGGCGAGGCCCAGCCGTGGAAGGTCTGCGGCAGCGCGGAGCTCGTCTGCGCGATGGCGGCGCCGGTCCGGCTCTCGGGCGTGTAGGAGCCGAGTGAGGCCACCACGACGACGAGCGCGACCGCGGCGGCGAGGACGGCGATCGACGAGGTGACGATGACGAGGAGCTTCTGCCGCTCGGGCCGGACCCCCCAGTCGGTGAGGAGCGGGAACTGCCAGTCGGACCGGGGCGTCCGGGTCCGGCGGCGCCTGCGGCTGCGCTGCGGGCCGGTCACAGCGTCGCGCCTTCGATCGCGTGGCCGAGGGCGAACGTCAGCGCGGCGGCCACGCTGCCGACGACGAGCTGCCGCAACCCTGAGTACCACCAGCTGCGGGCCGTCACGGCGGACACGATCGCGCCCGCGCCGAACAGGGCCAGGCACGACACCACCGCCGACACCCACAGCTCCACGGCGCCGAACAGGTAGGGCAGCAGCGGCAGGGCGGCTCCCAGGCCGAACGACAGGAACGACGAGACGGCCGCCACCTTGGGCTTGGGCAGGTCACCGGGAGTCATGCCCAGCTCGTTGCGGGTGTGGAGCTCCAGAGCCTGCTCGGGGTCGCGGGAGAGCTGCCTGGCCACCTCGGCGGCGAGCGCGGGATCGACGCCCCGGTCGGTGAAGGACCGGGCCAGCTCCTCCAGCTCCTCGTCGGGGTGGTGGGCGAGCTCGCGCGCCTCCACCTTGATCTCCCGCAGGGCCAGCTCCCGCTGGCTGGCGACCGAGACGTACTCGCCGCCCGCCATGGAGAACGCGCCCGCCGCCAGCCCGGCGACGCCCGCGAGCGCGATGATCCCGGGATCGCCGGTGCCGCCCGCGACCCCGGCGATGAGCGCGAAGTTGGACACCAGGCCGTCCATGGCGCCGAACACGGACGGCCGCAGCCAGCCGCCGGCGACGTCGCGGTGCTGGTGGTGAGCCTCCGCGCGCTCGCTCATCGGCTGTTCTTCTCCTCGGGTACGGCTTCGGAGTCCTGTCCGGGAGCTCGGTCCGCGCCGGAGGCCTCCTCGGTGGCGGGGTCGTCGTCGGGGTCGGCCTGATCGGGCCGGTGCGCCGGATCGGCGTCGTCGTCCGCAGCGGAGTCGGCAGTGGCGTCCACAGTGGCGTCGGCAGCTGCGTCCGGCCGCGCGACGACGACCTCCTCGGAGGTCTTGTTCCTGGTGACCCAGAAGTAGACGAGGGCGCCGACGAACAGCGCGATGGCGGTGAACTGGTTGATGCGCAGGCCGAGGAACTCGACGGCGTGGTCGACGCCGCCGACGGGGTCGATGCGCAGCCCCTCGATCCAGAACCTGCCCAGCGTGTAACCGGCGACGTAGAGGGCGAACAGCCGCCCGTGGCGCAGCGAGAACCGCTTGCCCGCGTAGATCAGGGCGAAGCCGAGCGCGACGTTCCACAGCGACTCGTACAGGAACGTCGGGTGGTAGAGCACGCCGGGCTCGCCGCCGTGCTGCATGTCGATCTCCAGGCCCCACGGCAGCGTCGTCGGCGAGCCGTACAGCTCCTGGTTGAACCAGTTGCCCCAGCGGCCGATCGCCTGGGCGAAGGCGATGCCTGGCGCGACCGTGTCGGCGACGGCGCTCAGCGACAGGCCGCGCCGGCGGCACGCCAGCCACACGCCGACGGCGCCCAGCGCGACCGCGCCCCAGATGCCGAGCCCGCCCTCCCAGATGAACAGGGCCTGGATGGGCTCCTTGATCGCGCGGCTGCCGAAGTAGGTCTGCCAGTCGGTGATGACGTGGTAGAGGCGGCCGCCGATCAGGCCGAAGATCACCGCCGGCACGGCGATGTCGATGATCGTGCCCTTCTCGCCGCCGCGAGCGCGCCAGCGGCGCTCGCCCAGCCAGACGGCGACGACCACGCCGAGCACGATGCAGAGCGCGTAGGCCCTGATCGGGATGATTCCGAGATACCAGACCCCCTGAGAGGGGCTGGGAATCGAGGCTAGGAGCATGTCAGGTGAGGGTAGCGGACGCCGCGCTACTTGGCGGCCTCGGTGACGGTTTCGCGCAGCTCCTGAGGCGAGAACGCGACACTGCTGTCGAGCTCGGTGCCGTTGAGCTTCACCGTCGGGGTGCCCTGGATCTTCTGCTCGTCGCCGATCTTCTTGCTGTAGTCGAGCTGGGCCTTGGCGTAGGTCTGGGACGTGACGCAGGTCTCGAAGGCGGGGTCGGTGATGCCGGCGTCCTTGCCCCACTCGACCATCTCGTCGAGCTTGAAGCCCTCACCGACCTCGCTGGGCTGGTGCTCGAAGAGCGTGTCGTGGAAGGCCATCCACTGCGGGCCGTCGGGCACGCAGCGGGAGGCGGCCCCGGCCCGCACCGAGTTGGACTTGGTCGGCTCCTGGGAGAAGATCGTGATCGGGTGGTAGACGACCTTGGCCAGGCCCTCGGCGGCGAGGTTCTTGAACGTGGCGCCGCTGACCCGCTCCAGCTCGCGGCAGGCGGGACACTGGAAGTCCTCGTAGATGTCGATCACCGGCTGGGTCACGCCCTCCTTGGCCATCACCACGGCGCCCTCGGCGTTCACGGTGATCGGCGCCAGCGCCTCGCCGGCCTGCTCGGACTGCGACCTGCTGGCCGCGTACCACCACCCGGCGCCGACGGCGGCCAGCGCGACCACGCCGGCCGTCACGTAGGTGACGAGCTTCTTGCGCCGCTCCCGCACGCGGTCGGCTGCGCGCTGCTGCTCGATCTTCTCACGCGCCGACTTCGCCCGGTCGCCCTTGCCCATCGCCGTTCTCCTCTTCTCCGATCGGATGCTCCAGCCCCGCCAGGCCCAGCGGCCGGTCGAGCGCGACGCGCCCGGGCGGGAATCGCACGATCCAGACGCCCAGCAGCACGAAGCCGAAGTCGCGCAGGATGTCGATGAGGTACGTCGGCTCCTGCCCGGCCCCGAGCTGACCGCCGCCGCCGAAGCAGCCGCAGTCGATGCGCAGCCCGTGGGCCCACGCCCAGGCTATGCCGAAGACGAAGGCCAGCATGAGCAGCGCGGCGACCACGGCGGCCACCCTGGTCATGAGCCCGATGATCAGCAACACGCCGACCACGACCTCCACGATCGGCAGGCCGTAGCCGACCGTCGTGGCCACCGCGTCGGGCAGCAGCTCGTACGCTCTGACCGCCACGACCGACTCGGACGGGTTGCCTATCTTGAGCCCACCGGCCACGATCAGCACCCCGCCGAGGACCAGCCGGGCGGCGGTCGTCACCCAGGGTATCGCTGATCTGGCGTTGCGTGACGCCTCCGACGCGTTCACGGGCCATCTCCTCTTCCGCTGTGTACCGGGAAAGCGCACAGTACCTTGGATCTATCTGATCACGCTGCCGATAAGACTCGGCTAAGCGCCGATTGCCGCAGGTCGCACGGGACAAGGCGCGTGACAAGGCGCGTGACAAGGCGAAGCCCCCCGGGAGCTCCCGGGGGGCTCGCGGGCCGGGTCAGCCGCGGGCGCGGACTCCCTCGGCCATGTCACGGGCCAGCTTCTGGATCGAGGCGCGGCCCGCGGCCTCGTCGGGCGCGTCCAGGAGGCGGCGGATGAAGGCGGAGCCGACGATGACGCCGTCGGCGTAGCGGGCGACCTCGGCCGCCTGCGCGCCGGTGCCGACGCCGAGGCCGACGCACACGGGCAGGTCGGTGTGGGCGCGGGTGCGCTCCACGAGGCCCTCGGCGGCGACGTTGACCGACTCCCTGGCGCCCGTGACGCCCATGAGCGAGGCGGCGTAGACGAACCCGGTGCAGCAGGCGGCGACCGCCGCGATGCGCTCGTCGGTCGAGCTGGGCGCGACCAGGAACACGGTGTCGATGCCTGCGTCGGCGGACGCCTCGCGCCACGGCCCCGACTCCTCGGGGGTCAGGTCGGGCGTGATGGTGCCGACGCCGCCGGCGTTGGCCAGGTCGCGGGCGAACCGGTCGGCGCCGTAGCGGTCGATCGGGTTCCAGTACGTCATCACGAGCGTGGCCGCGCCGGTGGCCGCCACGCCCTCGACGGTGCGCAGGACGTCGGCGATGCGGGTGCCGTTGACCAGGGCGCGGTGCACCGCGTCCTGGATGGTCGGACCGTCCATCAGCGGGTCGGAGTAGGGCAGGCCGATCTCGATGACGTCGCAGCCGGCCTCGACCAGGGCCGCGGCGGCGGCGACGGCGCCGTCCTTGGTCGGGAAGCCCGCGGGCAGGTAGGCGACGAGGGCGGCCCTGTTGTCCGCCTTGGCCTTGGCGAACACCGTCTGAAGAGTCGTCATTGGTGGTCCTGGTCGTCAGAGGTTGAAGTACTTCATGGCCGTGCCCATGTCCTTGTCGCCGCGCCCCGAGAGGTTGACCAGGATGGTCGCCTCGGGGCCCAGCTCCCGGCCGAGCTCCAGCGCGCCCGCGAGGGCGTGGGAGGACTCGATGGCCGGGATGATGCCCTCGGTCCTGGCCAGCAGCGAGAACGCCGCCATGGCCGCGTCGTCGGTGACGCCGTGGTAGGTGGCCCGGCCGCTGTCCTTGAGCCAGGCGTGCTCGGGGCCCACGCCCGGATAGTCGAGGCCGGCCGAGATCGAGTGGGACTCGATCGTCTGCCCCTCCTCGTCCTGCAGCACGTAGGTGCGCGAGCCGTGGAGCACGCCGACCGTGCCGGCGGTGAGGGTCAGGGCGTGCTCGCCGCTGTCGAGACCCCGGCCCGCGGCCTCGTAGCCGTGGAGCTGGACGCCCTCGTCGCCGACGAAGGCGTGGAAGATGCCGATGGCGTTGCTGCCGCCGCCGACGGCGGCGCACACCGCGGTCGGCAGCGCGCCTGTCAGCTCCAGCATCTGGCGGCGGGCCTCGACGCCGATGATGCGGGCGAAGTCGCGCACGATCTCCGGGAACGGGTGCGGGCCCGCGACGGTGCCGAACAGGTAGTGGGTGGTGTCGACGTTGGTGACCCAGTCGCGGAACGCCTCGTTGATGGCGTCCTTGAGCGTCTTGGAGCCGTTGTGGACCGGGACCACGGTGGCGCCGAGCAGCTTCATCCTGGCGACGTTGAGCGCCTGGCGCTCGCAGTCGACCGCGCCCATGTAGATCACGCACTCGAGGCCGAGGAGCGCGGCGGCGGTGGCGGTGGCCACGCCGTGCTGGCCCGCTCCGGTCTCGGCGATGACGCGCTTCTTGCCGAGGCGCTTGGTGAGCAGGGCCTGGCCCAGAACGTTGTTGATCTTGTGGGCGCCGGTGTGGGTGAGGTCCTCGCGCTTGAGTATGACCCGCGCGCCGCCGGCCTGCTCGCTGAAGCGCCGCACGTCGGTGAGCGTGGTGGGCCGGCCCGCGTACGTGCGCAGCAGGTGGTCGAACTCGCGCAGGAACCGCGCGTCGGCGCGCGCCTCGGCGTAGGTGCGGGCGACCTCGTCGAGCGCCGGGATGAGCGCCTCGGGCACGAACCGGCCGCCGAAGATGCCGAACTTGCCGTGCACATCGGGATCGTCGCCGTGGACGCCGTTGCCGGCGAGATCGGCGGCGGTAAGGATCGTGCCTTCGTTTGCCACTGCTATCCCTCTGCTCCGTGATCCGGGCGTGTCGCCGGGTGGGCGCCTGCGGTCACCAGCGCCTCCACGGCCTTGCGCGGGTCCTTGCCGGTGACCAGGCTCTCTCCCACCAGCACCGCGTCGGCGCCCCATCTGGCGTAGGCGAGCAGGTCGTGCGGGCCCCGCACACCCGACTCTGCGATCTTGATGACATTATCGGGGATCTTCGGCCCCAACTTGCTGAAGACGTCGCGGTCGACTTCGAGAGTTTTGAGATTGCGGGCGTTGACCCCGATGACGCGGGCGCCGGCCGAGACGGCCCGGTCGAGCTCCTCCTCGGTGTGGACCTCGACGAGCGGGGTGAGCCCGATGGACTCGGCGCGCTCGATCAGCGACACCAGCGCCTCCTGCTCCAGGCAGACGACCATGAGCAGCGCCAGGTCGGCGCCGTGGGCCCGGGCCTCCCAGAGCTGGTAGGAGGTGAGGATGAAGTCCTTGCGCAGGATGGGGATGTCGACCCGGGCGCGCACGGCGGCCAGGTCGTCGAGGCTGCCGCCGAACTTGTGCCGCTCGGTCAGCACGCTGATCACGTGGGCGCCGCCCGCCTCGTAGTCGGCCGCCAGCGCCGCCGGGTCGGCGATCGCGGCCAGCGCACCCTTGGACGGGCTGGAACGCTTCACCTCGGCGATCACCGAGACCCGGTCGCCGCCCAGCGCGGCGAGCGCGTCGCGGGGGGCCGGCGCCCGCTCGGCGCGCTGCTTGAGCTCGCCGAGTGACACGGTCTGCTGGCGTGCGGCGAGATCGGCACGCACCCCGTCGAGGATGTCGTCGAGGACACTAGGTCCTTCCGTCCGCTCACTCACGCGCTTAGGGTCCCTCCGGTCGGCAGTGGGGGTGGAGACCGGTAGTTCGCAAGGCGTCCGCTCCCGGCCCCGTACTCTGCGATGGTATCGGCCCCGGCGAGGTCGGCTCGCCACAGGGGGGTTGACTAGGGAGCCAGGAACACCCCGAATGGGAGATTGCGGACGACCCAATAAAGAATCACTATTGCCAGGAACGCCCACAGGTAAGCGGGGTGGGCGAGCGTGGTGCGCCGCGGTCTGCCGCGCCACGCGTTCACCATCCACCGTCCCCACCAGAACAGCAGGAAGGGGACCATCGCCAGGGCCAGCGGGTTCAGGCCGAGCGCCGTCACCGGGTCGAGATGGGCGAGTGCGTGGATGGTGCGCAGCGTGCCGCACCCGGGGCAGTAGAGGCCCGTCGCCCACAGGAAGGGGCAGGTCGGGTAGTTGCCCGGCTGGTTGGGGTCGATCGTGCCGACGACCGCGAAGACGGCGCCGGCGGCCGCGGCCACACCGAGCGGCGCGAGCACTGCCTTGAGCCGGTCAGCGCCGCGCCGATCGAGGTTCGCGTCGGTCATGGTTATTTAGTACGTGCCATAGGTGGTCGTGACGCTCGCGGCGATGATCATGAAGAAGACGATGTAGCCCACGATGATGAGGGCGTACATCGCGATGCCCGCGATCAGCGACCGCTTCCACCAGGTCTTGGCCTCCTCGGACGCGGCCATGGCACCCTGCATGTCGCCGATCTGCCACTTCTGGTTGACCTGCGTCGACTTGACGATCGAGACGATGCCCAGGGGCAGGCAGCAGAACAGGGTCGTCAGGATGGCGGCGACCAGGTGGTTGTCCGGCGGGGTGCCGTATCCGCCGGGCTGCTGGCCGTAGCCGGGAGGCGGGCCGCCGTAGCCGCCGCCGCTCGGCGGCTGCTCGCCGTAACCGCCGTAACCGCCACCGCTCGGGGGCTGCTGACCGTAGCCACCGCCGCTCGGGGGCTGCTGGCCGTAGCCGCCACCGCTGGGCGGCTGCTGGCCGTAACCACCGCCGCTGGGCGGCTGCTGACCGTAGCCGCCACCGCTCGGGGGCTGCTGACCGTAACCGCCACCGGGCGGCTGGGCGCCATATCCGCCGTCGCCCTGGTTTCCGTAACTCATGTCCCTTTAACTCCTCATATCGTTAGTTCGTGGTGAGGTGCGCGCGGCAGCCTAGCGACAAACCATGGGCGACATGCAATAACGTTCAGCTTGCGGACAACTTGTAATCCGCCTGCAAAACTTCAGTAACCGGCCGACGCGGTCGCGGCGGGACCGGGCAGCGTCACCATCATGCCGCCGGCGGCCTGGGCGGACAGGCCCGGAGAGACATCCGTACGTGAACGAACTCAGCGCGATTCGGTGGGGTCGTCCCCGCGGTCGAGCGCGTCCCACAGGGCCCTGTCACCGTCGGCCTGGGGCCGGGGGCGGTCGGCCGCTCGCTCGTACCGGTCGGACATGCCGGCCCACCTGCCGCCGCGGATGACGGCGAGGACCCCGCCGGCGAGCATCAGCAGCGCGCCCAGCCCGGCGGCGGCGGGCCACGCTGTCACGACGTCCCACTGCAGCGGGCCCGCCGCGCTGAGCACGTTGTGCCCGCGCAGCCAGGTCTCGATCCCGGCCCGGCCGGTGGCGCCCCACGCCGCGGCCGCCGCGCCGATGCCGCACAGCGCCAGCAGGGCGCCGACGACGCGCCGTCCGGCGCCCTTGGTGGCCAGCACGGCGACGACCCCGGCCAGCCCCGCCAGGGCGAGCGGGGTCAGCACCGGGCTCAGGTCGCCGCCGGTGGGGACCGTCAGCTCGCCGCTCGCCCGTACGCCGTCCACCCAGGGGCGGCCCGCGGCGAGCAGCACCAGGAGGCAGCCCTCGGCGGTGAGCGCCACCCACAGCCACAGCTCCCGCCGGCCCGCGCCCTGCCCGGAGCCCATCTACCGCTCCGCGGGCGCGGCGGCGGCGCCCTGGACGGCCTGCAGCCGGTCGGCGTCGAAGCAGGTGCGGTCGCCGGTGTGGCAGGCCGCGCCGACCTGGTCGACCCGGACCAGCAAGGTGTCGCCGTCGCAGTCGAGCGCGACTTCTCGCACGTACTGGACATGACCGGACGTGTCGCCCTTGACCCAGTATTCCTGGCGGCTGCGGGACCAGTACGTGGCCCTGCCGGTGGTGAGCGTGCGATGCAGCGCCTCGTCGTCCATCCAGGCGAGCATGAGCACCTCACCGGTGTCGTGCTGCTGGACGATCGCGGGCACCAGCCCGTCGCCGTCGCGCTTCAGTCTCGCGGCGATCTCGGGATCAAGCGGCATGCCGCCATTCAACCAGCCCCGCGGCGCGCTCCCGCACTCCCCCGTGCCGTGCGCCCTCCCCGTGATCTCCAGGACGCGCGCGAAGGTCAGTCGAGGGCCTGGGAGAGGGTGTCGTAGATGGGGAAGAGCGGGGCCAGGTTGGTGCGGCGGAGCCGGCGCAGGACCTGGCCGTCCGGTGCGACCAGCGCCATGGTGCCGTCGCGTTCGCGCAGGGCGGCGAGCTGGCGTACCAGCACGCCCAGGCCCGTGGTGTCGATGAAGGTCAGCCTGCTGAGGTCGACGACCAGGCGCGGGCCGTGCGCCCGCACCGCCTCGGCGAGGCACGTGCGCACCTCCGACACGTTGTCCGCGTCGACCTCGCCGGCCAGGCTGACCACGGTCCGCTCGCCGTGTTTCCGGCGAGTCATCTGCAGCAGTTCCAACGCCATGCTCCTCACGCCCTGTGACAAGGCGGCCCGCGTCGAAGCTACACCTTTCCTTGGTCCGTCACTGACTGTTTTACGGAGAACGCACTGCGTGATATCGCTCCGACCGGTATCTTCGAGACCACGCCGATAGGGAGCGCATCGTGGTCCGTGTCACCGGCTCCGCCCTCGACCCCGACCTGGGCGACCACGTATGCCTGCCGTTCCTCGGCGACCGGGAGCGGCGGGCCGCGACCCGGCTGTTCACGCTCAACGGGCTGCGCCGCCGCACCAAGGTGCTGATCATCACGCACGCCGACTCCCCCGACCGCACGCGGGCGTGGCTGACGCCGCTGGTGCCGGGGTTCCGCGAGGCGGAGTCGGCCGGGCGGATCGAGATCGCCGGCACGCGTCTGACCGGCGGCCGGCCGGATCCCTGCCGGGCGCTCGACCGGCTGGAGGCCGCCGGGGAGCGGGCTCTCGCCCAGGGCTACCGAGGGCTGTACGCGCTGGTCGACGCCTCGTGGGGAGTGCACGACCCGCCGGGGCAGGTGGCGTCCGAGTCGGCGGTGAACGCGCTGTTCGGGCGGTGCGGGCTGGCGGCCGTCTGCCAGTACGACCGGGCGCTGTTCCCGTGTGAGGCGCTCGACAGGGTGACGGGCGTGCACCCGATCTCGCCGGAGCAGGCGCTGCTGCGGTACGCCGCCACGTCGTCGCCGCCGGGGCTGCGGCTGCGGGGCGACGTCGACCTGACGAACCGCCAGGCGTTCGCCTCGATCCTGGCGCCGCTGCGGGCGGAGCGGGACGAGGTCGTGATCGACGCCACGGAGCTGGACTTCATCGACGCGGGCTCGGCGCAGCTGCTGGTGGCGATGGCCCTGGCCAGGAGGCCGGGGCGGACGGTGGTGGCGTGCGGCAGCCCGCTGGCGCGGCTGTTGCGCCTGCTGAAGGCGGGCGACGCCCTCGGCGTGCGCCCGGCCGGTGATGTGTAGGCAGATACTCTCGCAGACTTTCGCGCGCGGCCGGATCACGCTGCTGCGCAAGATGGTCACGGCCCGCGCCGCCCAGGAGGGGCTGGCGGGCCGGCGGCTGGAGGACTTCGTGGTGGCGGTCAACGAGGTGACCACGAACGCGGTCCTGCACGGCGGGGGCGGCGGGCGGCTGCGCCTGTGGTGGCAGCACGGGCGGCTGTGGTGCGAGGTCGCCGACGACGGCCCCGGCCTGCCGCCGGGCTGGTCCACCGCCTCGCCCCCGCCCGCCGCGTTCGAGGCGGGCGGGCGCGGCCTGTGGCTCACGCGGCTCCTGTGCGAGCAGCTCACGATCGTCTCGGGTCCCGGCGGGACGACGGTGACCTTCGCGGCGTCGTGAGCCGGTCAGGAGCGGGCGGCGGAGATCCAGGAGGCGTGCAGGTCGGCGTACACGCCCGGCTCGCCGACCAGCTCCGCGTGCGGGCCGCGCTGGACGAGCCGGCCGCCGTCGAAGACGAGGACCTCGTCGGCGTTCTCGGCGGTGGACAGGCGGTGCGCGATGGTGACGGCGGTGCGTCCGCGGGTGACGCCTTCCAGGGCCCGGGCCAGCCGCACCTCGGTGGCCGGGTCGACGGCCGAGGTCGCCTCGTCGAGCAGCAGCAGGTCGGGGTCGGCCAGGTAGGCGCGGGCCAGCGCGACGAGCTGGCGCTCGCCCGCCGACAGCGACTCGCCGCGCTGGCCGACCGGGGTGTCGAGGCCGGCGGGCAGGCCTTCCAGCCAGTCGGCCAGGCCCAGCTCGGTGAGGGCGAGCGTGATCTCCTCACGGGTGGCCGACGGCTTGCCGTACAGGATGTTCTCCTGGAGCGTGCCGTCGAACAGGAAGCCGTCCTGCGGCACCATGACGATGCGCTCGCGCAGCGAGGAGAAGCGGACGCCGCGCAGGTCGTGCCCGTCGACGAGGACGCGGCCCGAGACCGGGTCCATGAGGCGGGTGAGCAGCTTGGCGAAGGTGGTCTTGCCCGAACCGGTCTCACCGACGACGGCGAGGCGTGAGCGGGGCGGGATGTCCACGGTGACCTCGCGCAGCACGGGCGGGCCGCCGGGATAGGCGAAGGTGACGTCCTCGAAGGCGACGGAGATGGGACCGCGCGGCGGCGCGGTGCCGTCGTCGCCGGGGTCGGCCACGTCGGCGGGCGTGTCGATGACGCCGAGCACCCGCCGCCAGCCCGCGATGGCGTTCTGCGCCTCGTTGAGCACTTCGGTGGCGGTCTGCATCGGCGCCACGAACAGGGTGATGAGGAACAGGAAGGCGACCAGCTGGCCGGCGGTGATGTCACCCGACAGGCCGAGCCGCACGCCGAGCAGCACGATCCCGGCGATGGCCAGGGCCGCCACGATCTCCGTCAGCGGGAACACGAACCCGACGATGGTCTGCGCCTTGACCTGGGCGGCCTTGTTGGCGTCCACGGCCTGGTCGATGCGCTCGGCGGTGCGCCGCTCGGTGGCGTAGGCGCGGATCACGGCGGCGCCCACGACGGACTCGCTGACCGCGGCCAGCATGTCGCCGGTGCGCTCGCGTACCCGGGTGTAGGCGGCCGACAGCCAGCGCTGGAAGCGCGGCAACGCGATCATCAACGGCACGAAGCAGGCCCACACCAGCAGCGTGAGCTGCCAGGAGTAGACGAACATCAGCACGGAGGCGATGATCAGCTGCCCGAAGGCCATGATGATCATCAGCCCGCCCCACTGCATGAACGTGCTGATCTGGTCGATGTCGTTGGTGACGCGCGAGACCAGGGCACCGCGCCGCTCGGTGTTCTGGGTGAGCACGGACAGGTCGTGCACGTGCCGGAAGCCGCGCACCCGCAGCGTGGCCAGCGACGACTCGGTCGCCTTGTAGAGGCGGACGTTCATCAGGTACGCGGCCGCCGCGGTCAGCAGCACCGCCATCGCGCACACCGCGACCATCCGGGTGATGTACGGCAGATCCGGATGGCCGGTGGCGATCCCGGTGTCGATGGTCTGCTGCACGGCCAGCGGAACGATGATCTTGCCGCTGGTCGCGATCACGGCCAGCACCAGCGTGACCCCCAGGCCCTTGCGGAACTCGGGGGTCAGCGACAGTCCTTGCCGGACCACGCCCCAGGCGGATCTCTCGGCACCGGCGCCGATGCGCCCGCTTTCGACGGTCATGCGCTGATCTCTTCCTCTTCGAGACCGGGCCGCCGGTCGGTGTCCGTGTCTGTGTCCGTGTCGAGCGTGGCCCGTTCCAGCTCCTCGCGCTCGTAGGCGGTCACCAGGTCGCGGTAGCCGGGGCAGCGGTCCAGCAGTTCCGCGTGGGTGCCGCGGTCGGCGACCCGGCCCCGGTCGAGGAAGACGACCTCGTCGGCGAGCGCGATCGTGGCCATCCGGTAGGCGACGACCACGACGGTCGACGCCTGCGACCGGTCTCGCAGCCCGTACAGGATCCTCGCTTCGACCTGCGGGTCGACGCTGGACGTGGCGTCGTCGAGTATGAGCAGGCGGGGCTCGCGGACGACCGCCCTGGCCAGCGCGAGGCGCTGGCGCTGGCCGCCGGACAGGGTGGTGCCGCGCTCGCCGACGTGGGTGCCGAGGCCGTCGCCGAGCCCGGCGACGAAGCCGTCGGCCTGCGCCAGGCGCAGCGCCCGCCACACCCGCTCGTCGTCGACGGGCAGGCCGAGCGCGATGTTGCCGCGTACGGTGTCGTCGAAGAGGAACGTCTGCTGCGGCACCAGCGCCACCGACTCGGCGATGCCGCCGTAGGGCAGGTCGCGCAGGTCCACGCCGTCGAGCCGGACCTGGCCCGAGGCGGGGTCCACGAGCCTGACAAGGAGCTGCACCAGCGTGGACTTGCCGGAGCCGGTGGGCCCGACCAGGGCGACGGTGCGCCCGGCGGGCACGTCGAAGCTGACCTCGTGCAGCACCTCGGTGTCGCCGTAGGCGTAGGAGACGTCCTTGACCTCCAGGGACGCGGGGCCGTCGGGCCGGGACGCGGTCTCGCCGTAGGTCATGGAGCCCTCGGCGTCCAGCACGGCCTGCACCCGGCCCCAGCCGACGACGCTGCGCGGCAGCTCGGCCAGCACCCAGCCGAGCGCCCTGATCGGGAACGACAGCAGCGTGAACAGGTAGGCGACCTGGACGAGCTGCCCGGAGTCGATCGAGCCGGTGGACAACCGCAGCGCGCCGACGGCCAGGACGGCGAGCACGCCGAGCGTCGGCAGCGCCTCCAGCAGGGGGTCGAACAGGCCGCGCACCTTGCCGACGGCGATGTTGGCGTCGCGCAGCTCGTGGGCGCGACGGCGGAACCGGTCGGTCTCCAGCTCCTCCCTGCCGAGCGTCTTGACGACGAGCGCGCCGTCGAAGCTCTCGTGGGCGATCTCGCTCACCTCGGCCCGGAGCTGCTGGGCGCGGGTCACGAGAGGGCTGAGCCGGCGCTGGTAGACGAGGTTCAGCAGCGCGATGGCCGGGAAGATGAAGAAGCCGACCAGGGCGAGCATGAGGTCGGTGAACAGGATGCCGATCGCCGCGGTGAACAGCATGACGACCACGCCGACGGCCATCGGCAGCGGCGCCAGCGGCGCCCACGCGGCCTCGGCGTCGGAGCTGGCGTTCGACAGCAGCTGGCCGGTGGGGTGGCGGTGGTGCCAGGACAACGGCAGGCGCAGATACTGCTTGGTGACGTCGCGGCGGGAGCGGGCCTGCATGCGATACTGCATCAGCCCGGCCAGGATGCGCCGCCCGGCCACGCCCAGGGCCTTGAGCAGGGCGGTCCCCATGATGAGCAGCACGCCGGTCCAGAGCGCGCCGGTGGTGACCTCCCCCCGGTCGAACGCGGCGAGCACGACGTTCTGGGTCGCCCAGCCGAGCGCCCAGGCCGAGGCGACGGTCATCCCGCCGTAGACGGCGCTCGCCAGCACGGCGAAGGTGAACACCACCTTCTCGGTGCGAATGGCCACCCCAAGGACGCGAAGCCCTTGACGCATGACGGCCGAGGTGACCTTGTTCGCCACTCGGAAAATTCCTTTCACACCCGACGTTTCTACGTAAGTCACTATCACGTCTGATCGCCCCGTTATTCCCACAGGTAGGGTTGACGATGTGACTCACGCCCGTAGCGAACGCGCCGCACTCTGCGACCTGCTCGACCAGCTCGGCCCCGGAGAGCCGACCCTCTGCGAGGGCTGGGACACCTACGACCTGGCCGCGCACCTGGCGCTGCGCGAGCGCCGGCCCGACGCGATGCCGGGCATCGCGGTGCGCGCGCTGGCCGGCCACACGGCTTCGGTGCAGCGCGGGCTGAAGGCCAAGCACCCGTTCCCCGCGCTGGTCGCCCTGGTGCGCAAGCCCGGCGGCGTGTACGGGCTGCTGCCGTTCCTCGACACGGCGGTCAACACCATGGAGTTCTTCGTCCACCACGAGGACGTGCGGCGCGCCCAGCCGGGCTGGGAGCCGCGCGAGCTGCCCGCCGACTTCGAGGACCTGATCTGGAAGCGGCTGTCGGCCATGGCGAAGATGATGCTGCGCCGCGCCCCCGTCGGCGTGGTGCTCCACCGCCGGGGCGGCGGCGGGGCCAGGTCCGTGGTCCTGGGCGGCGCCCAGCAGGGTCCCAAGGTCGAGGTGAGCGGAACGGCGAGCGAACTGTTGCTGTTCTGCTTCGGCCGCCAGGCGCATTCCCGGGCCGAGCTGAGCGGCGACGCCGACGCGATCGAGCGGCTGAGGAGCGCCCGGCTGGGCGTCTGACCAGGGGCGGGGCATGGTGACGAGGGTCACGCCACACCCTCACCTGCGACGCCGGAAAACCCTTGCGCGGAAGCCGCTCCAGCCACGCCGGCAGGCCGTACCATGGGCCAGAGACAAGCCCCCCGGTTAGGATCATGAACATCTTCACAGAAGATGCAAGGTGATCGCCCAGATCCGGGTATATACGGCTGGGAACGGACTGCAGGAGGCCCCCCATGCAGGTCAAGAAGGTGCTCACGTACGTGTTGGTGGCGTTCGTGGTCTTCTACCTGTTCACCCGGCCGGCCGAAGCCGCCGCCGCGGTCAACGGAGTATTTGACGGAATCATCAACGGAGCCAACCAGTTGGCTGTCTTCTTTACCAATGTCTTGACCTGATAGTCGGTCCTGTCTGCGGGAGATGCTTCCCCGCGCCGCCCAGACGTGTTACGCAGGCAGGATGACAGATCGTCCAGGCGCCAACACGCTCCACCAGCCCGACCCCGGGGTCAGGCGCATCCTCGAGCGAGCGGAGCTCGAAGGCGTGGAGCTGATCCGCTTTCTGTACGTCGACCACGGCGGCGTCGTCCGCGGCAAGGCCGCCTCCCGGTCGCGTCTCGCGGAGCGGCTCACGTCCGGCATCGGGCACACGGTGGCCATGATGGCGATGAACATGCTCGACCAGTTGCAGGACGTCGAGCACATGGGTCCGGTGGGCGAGGTGCGCATCGTTCCCGACCCCTCCACCTACGTCACCCTCCCCCACGCGCCCGGCGCGGCCGCGATGCTGTCAGACCTGCGCCTGCCCGACGGCTCTCCCTGGGAGGCCTGCTCGCGCTCCTTCCTCAAGGACGCGGTGGCCTCACTCGCGGCCGAGGGCTACCTGCTGCTGGCGGCCTTCGAGCCGGAGTTCACGCTCGGCCGCCGGCTCCCCGATCCGTCCGGCGGGCCCGACCGCCTGGTGCCGATCGACGACTCCCTCTGCTACGCGGGCACCGGCTTCGACACCGCGCACGACTACACGATCAAGCTGATCCGCGCCCTGGAGACCCAGGGGCTGCGGGTCGAGCACTGCCATCCCGAGCTCGGCCCCGGCCAGCAGGAGCTGTCCGTACGCCACGCGCCCGCGCTGCGCGCCGCCGACAACCACGTGCTCTACCGCGAGACCGTGCGCGGGGTCGCCATGCGCATGGCGATGTGGGCGTCGCTCGCCCCCAAACCGCTGGCCGACCAGGCGGGCAACGGCGCCCATCTGCACCTGTCGCTGTGGCGCGACGGCACGAACGTGTTCGGCGAGGACGGCGACGTGCGCGCCTGGTTCATCGGCGGGCTCCTCGCCCACCTGCCCGCGCTGACCGCGCTCACCTGCGGCAGCGTCAACAGCTTCCGCCGCCTGGCGCCGCGCAGGTGGTCGAGCGCGTACGCCGTCTACGGCCCCGACAACAGGGAGGCGGCGGTCCGCGTCTGCTCGCCGCTGGGCGAGCTCGGCGAGCCCAACCTGGAGCTGAAGCCGTCCGACTCCTCCGCCAACCCCTACCTGTCGCTCGGCGCGGTCATCCACGCGGGGATGGACGGCATCCGCCGCAAGCTCGACCCGGGCGAGCCGGTCACGGTCGACCCCGACACCCGCCCCGGCCTCTACCCGCGCCTGCCCGCCTCCCTGGACGAGGCGCTCGACGCGCTGGAGGCGGACGAGACGCTGACGGAGGCGCTGGGCCCGCTGCGGCGTGACGCCTTCCTCGCGGTCAAGCGCTCGGAGGCGGCCGCGTTCGCGGGACGGGACGCCTCCTACGAGTGCTTCCAGCACATGCGGGTGTTCTAGCGGACCGGGTGGCCGGCCGCCCGGAGGGTGTCCTTCACCTCGGCGATCTTCAGCGTGCCGAAGTGGAACACGCTGGCGGCCAGCACCGCGTCGGCGCCGGCCGCCACGGCGGGCGGGAAGTCCTCCAGGCGCCCGGCCCCGCCGCTGGCGATCACCGGCACCCGCACGACGGCCCGGACCGCGCGGATCATCTCCAGGTCGTAGCCGTCGAGGGTGCCGTCGCCGTCCATCGAGTTGAGCAGGATCTCGCCCACGCCCAGCTCCTCGCCCCTGGCCGCCCACTCCACCGCGTCGATGCCGGTGCCGCGGCGGCCGCCGTGGGTGGTGACCTCGAAGCCGCTCGGCGTGCCCGGCGCCCGCCGGGCGTCGACCGACAGCACCACGCACTGCGCGCCGAACCGGCGCGACGCCTCGGTGAGCAGCTCCGGCCTGGCGATCGCCGCGGTGTTGAGCGACACCTTGTCGGCGCCCGCGCGCAGCAGCCGGTCGACGTCGTCGGCCGACCGCACCCCGCCGCCCACGGTGAGCGGGATGAACACCTGCTCGGCCGTGCGGCGCACGACGTCCAGCATGGTGTCGCGCTCACCTGAGGAGGCGGTGATGTCGAGGAAGGTCAGCTCGTCGGCGCCCTCCTCGTCATAGCGCCTGGCCAGCTCCACCGGGTCGCCCGCGTCGCGCAGGTTCTCGAAGTTGACGCCCTTGACCACCCGCCCGGCGTCGACGTCCAGGCAGGGGATCACTCTGACGGCTACGGTCATGCTCGTTGTGCCTCTATCTCGATCTCTACCAGCATCCTCGGGTCGACCAGGCCGGCCACCCGCACTCCGGTGCAGGCCGGACGGACCTTGCCGAACACCTCCGCGATGGCCTTGCCCACCTGGTCGAAGTGGCGCTGATCCACCACGTAGTAGCGCACCATGACGACGTCCTCGCGGGACAGCCCGCCCTTCACCACGGCCTCCAGCGCGATCTCCATCGCGGTGAGCGCCTGATGGTAGGGGTCGCCGACGTGGCGGACCTCCCCCTCGACGGTGGAGGTGCAGCCTGACACGATGACCCGGTCTCCGGCGATGACCGCTCGCGCGTATCCGTACTTCTCCTCCCAGACGCCGCCCGAAAACACCCGCGTGCCGATGCTGTCCATGCTCATGGTGCCCATCACGCCCCCTCCCGACAGGGATCTAACTGCGGACAGTGGCCAGTGCGCTCTCCAGCGTGAACGCCTGGGCGTACAGGGCCCTTCCCACGATGGCACCTTCCACGCCGTCGGGGACGAGAGAAGCCAGTGCGGACAGGTCGTCGAGCGAGGAGATGCCGCCGCTGGCCACGACGGGCCTGTCGGTGCGTGCGCAGACCTGCTTCAGCAGGTCGAGGTTGGGGCCCTTGAGCGTGCCGTCCTTGGTCACGTCGGTGACCACGTAGCGGGGGCAGCCGTCGGCCTCCAGCCGGTCGAACACCTCCCACAGGTCGCCGGCGTCCTCGGTCCAGCCGCGGGCGGCGAGCGTGGTGCCGCGCACGTCCAGGCCGACCGCGATCTTGTCGCCGTGCTCGGCGATGATCTTGCGGCACCACTCGGGGTTCTCCAGCGCGGCCGTGCCGATGTTGACCCGGCGGCAGCCGGTGGCCAGCGCCGCCGCCAGCGACTCGTCGTCGCGGATGCCGCCCGACAGCTCCACGTTCACGTCCAGCCGGCCGATCAGGTCGGTGATCAGCTCGCGGTTGGAGCCGCGGCCGAAGGCCGCGTCCAGGTCGACCAGATGGATCCACTCCGCGCCCGCCTCCTGCCAGGCCAGCGCGGCGGCCAGCGGCTCGCCGTAGCCGGTCTCGGTCCCGGCCTCACCCTGGACGAGGCGTACGGCCTCGCCGTACGCGACGTCCACGGCGGGGAGCAAAACGAGCGACATCAGGTCCTCCGGTCGAAAGCGAGTGTGACGAGTACGGGGAGCAGGAGCAGGGAGCAGACGAACACGCCGAAGGTCACCAGCGGCGAGCCCCACATCAGCCAGGCCAGCACCTGCACGAGGAGGAAGCCCAGCGCGACCGCGGCGTTCTGGGCGCGGTGGCGGCGGGCCAGCAGCCCGCCCTGCCGCGCGACCCGGACCGGGCGCGGCACCAGGCGGGCCAGCGCCGCCCTGCGACGGGCGCGGCGGGCCTGGCGCTCCTCGTTGAGGCGGATGGCCCGCGCCCGCGCGGCCTCGCGCTCGGCGCGGCGGCGCGCCCGCTCCTTACTCAAGGGTGCCGAGCCAGTTGCTCAGCAGCGCGGCGCCGGCGTCGCCGGACTTCTCCGGGTGGAACTGGGTGGCCATCAGCGGGCCGTTCTCGACCGCGGCCACGAACGGCACGCCGTGCTCGGCCCAGGTGACCACCGGCTCGGCGAAGCCGTCGCCGGTGCGCAGCTCCCACTCGCGCACCCCGTAGGAGTGCACGAAGTAGAAGCGGGTGGCGGGGTCGATCCCGGCGAACAGCACGCTGCCCGCCGGCGCCTTGACGGTGTTCCAGCCCATGTGCGGCAGCACCGGCGCGTCGAGCCGCTCGACCGTGCCCGGCCACTCGTCGCAGCCGGCGGTCTGCACGCCGTGCTCGACGCCGCGGGCGAACAGGATCTGCATGCCGACGCAGATGCCCAGCACCGGCCGGCCGCCGGCCAGCCGCCTGCCGACGATCTGGTCGCCGCGCACGCCTTTGAGACCGGCCATGCAGGCGGCGAACGCGCCGACGCCCGGCACCACCAGGCCGTCGCACTCCAGCGCGGCGTCGAAGTCGGAGGTGACGGTCACATCGGCGCCGACCCTGGCCAGCGCCCGCTCGGCCGAGCGGAGGTTGCCGGACCCGTAGTCGAGCACCACGACGTTCTTGCTCACCACCACATCACCCCCGCGAACAGTGCCATCGCCGCGCCCAGCCCGCACACGGCGGCCCCGACCTTCATGCCCTGCTTGATCAGCGAGACCACGCCGCCGATGAGGAACAGGCCGAGGAACACCATGATGACGGCGATCGCGTTTTCGGTCATAGCACGCCCTTGGTGCTCGGCACCCCGGTCGACCGCGGGTCACGCTCCGACGCCGCGCGCAGCGCCCTGGCCAGCGCCTTGAACTGCGCCTCCACGATGTGGTGGGCGTTGCGGCCGTACGGGACGCGGACGTGCAGGCAGATGGCGGCCTGGGCGACGATCGACTCCAGGATGTGGCGCGTCATCGTGGTGTCGTAGTCGGGGCCGATCATCGGGGCCATGCCCTCGGGCTCGGAGTGGACCAGGTAGGGGCGGCCGGACAGGTCGACGGTGACCTCGGCGAGCGCCTCGTCGAGCGGGCACGACGCACTACCGAACCGCCTGATGCCCGACTTGTCGCCCAGCGCCTCGCGGAGCGCGGCGCCCAGCGCGAGCGCGGTGTCCTCGATCGTGTGGTGGGAGTCGATGTGCAGGTCGCCCTCGGTCTTGACGGTCAGGTCGATCAGCCCGTGCTTGCCGATCTGCGCCAGCATGTGGTCGAAGAAGCCGACCCCGGTGGACACGTCCACGGCGCCCGTGCCGTCGAGGTTGACCTCGACCAGGACGGACGTCTCCTTCGTCGTGCGCTCGACGCGGCCTACGCGACTCACAGAACTCCCTCCATGGCGGCGCGGAACGCCGCCATCTCCTCACCGGTGCCGATCGACACCCTCAGCCATTCGGGCGGGCCCACCTCGCGGATGAGCACGCCCCTCGCCAGCAGCCCCTCCCACACCGCGCGCCGGTCGGGGAAGCGCCCGAACAGCACGAAGTTGGCGTCGGAGTCGGCGACCGCCAGCCCCTTGGACCGCAGCCAGTCAACCGTAGCGTCACGCTCCCGCCGCAGCGCGTCGACGGTGCCCAGCAGCTCCGCGCGGTGGCGCAGCGCCACCAGCGCCGCCGTCTGGGTGAGCGTCGACAGATGGTACGGCAGCCGCACCAGCAGCAGCGCCTCCACCACGGCGGGGTGGGCGGCCAGGTAGCCCAGCCGGGTGCCGGCCATGGCGAACGCCTTGGACATGGTGCGGGTGACGATCAGCCTGGGGTGGCGCGGCAGCAGGGTGAGCGCCGACGGCGTGCCCTCGCGGGCGAACTCGGCGTAGGCCTCGTCGACCACGACCATGCCGGGCGCCGCGTCCAGGATCGCCTCGATCGTCTCCAGCGGCTGGGCGGTGCCCGTAGGGTTGTTGGGCGAGGCCACGAACACGACGTCGGGCCGGTGCTCGCCGATCGCCGCCACGACCTTGCCCGGGTCGAGCGAGAAGTCCTCCTCGCGGGCGGCGTGGATCCACTCGGTGCTGGTGCCGGTCGTGATGATCGGGTGCATCGAGTAGGAAGGCTCGAACCCCAGCGCGCTGCGGCCGTGGCCGCCGAACGCCTGCAGGATCTGCTGGATGATCTCGTTGGAGCCGTTGGCCGCCCACACCTGCTCGGTGGTCAGGCCGTGGCCCAGGTAGGCGGCCAGCGCGGCGCGCAGCTCGACGGCGTCTCTGTCGGGGTAGCGGTTGAGCTCGCCCGAGACCCTGCCGACCGCCTCGGCCAGGTCGGCGACCAGCTCGGCGGACGGAGGATGCGGGTTCTCGTTGGTGTTGAGCCGCACGGGGACGTCGATCTGCGGCGCCCCGTAGGGGCTCTTGCCGCGCAGGTCGTCGCGGATGGGCAGGTCGTCCAGGTTCATGACGGCACCTGCCAGTCGAAGCGGGCGCGGATCGCGGCGCCGTGGGCGGGCAGGTCTTCGGCGTCGGCCAGCACCGACACGTGGGCGGCCGCCTCGGCCAGGGCCTCACGGGTGTAGTCGACGACGTGGATGCCGCGCAGGAAGGTCTGCACCGACAGCCCGCCGGAGTGGCACGCGCAGCCGCCGGTGGGCAGCACGTGGTTGGACCCCGCGAGGTAGTCGCCCAGCGAGACCGGGGCGTACGGGCCGACGAAGACCGCGCCGGCGTTGCGTACCCGGGCGGCCACGGCGGCGGCGTCGGCGGTCTGGATCTCCAGGTGCTCGGCCGCGTAGGCGTCGACCACCTTCAGGCCGGCGTCGAGGTCGTCGACCAGCACGATCGCGGACTGGCGGCCGCGCAGCGCCTCGGCGATGCGCTCGCTGTGGCGGGTGGCGGCCACCTGGGCGGGCAGCTCCTTCTCCACGCCCTCGGCCAGCTCCTCGCTGTCGGTGACGAGGACGGCGGCGGCGATGACGTCGTGCTCGGCCTGGCTGATCAGGTCGGCGGCGACGTGCACCGGGTCGGCGGTGGCGTCGGCCAGGATCGCGATCTCGGTGGGGCCGGCCTCGCTGTCGATGCCGATGCGGCCCTTGAGCAGCCGCTTGGCCGCGGCCACCCAGATGTTGCCGGGGCCGGTGACCATGGTGGCGGGCGGGCACTCCTCGGTGCCGTAGGCGAACATGGCCACGGCCTGGGCGCCGCCCGCGGAGTAGACCTCGTCGACGCCGAGCAGCGCGCAGGCGGCCAGGATCGACGGGTGCGGCAGGCCGCCGAACTCCCGCTGGGCGGGGCTGGTGACCGCCAGCGAGGGCACCCCGGCCTCCTGGGCCGGGACGACGTTCATCACCACCGACGACGGGTAGACGGCGCGCCCGCCGGGCACGTAGAGGCCCACGCGGTCGACCGGCACCCACCGCTCGGTGACGGTGCCGCCGGGCACCACCTGGGTGGTGACCTCGGTGCGGCGCTGGTCGCGGTGGACCAGCCTGGCGCGGCGGATGGACTCCTCCAGCGCGGCCCTGACCTTCGGGTCGAGCCCGGCGAGCGCCCCGGCGATCGCCTCGGCGGGCACCCGGGTGGTGGAGATCTCGACACCGTCGAACCTGGCGGTCAGCTCCCGTACGGCTGCCGCCCCGCGATGGCGCACGTCCTCGCAGATGGGCCGCACCTTCTCCAGGGCGGCCTCGACGTCGAGCTCGGCGCGGGGCAGCACGTCGCGCAGGTCCGCAGGAAGGGACCCGCGCATGTCGATACGGGAAATCACCCCCACAGTCTACGGAGTCCAACCCCTGAATCCGCTTCCGTCCAGCATGCGGACACTCCGGGCGAGCCCGAGGGGGACGGCCGGGTAAAACTCGGCGCTGACGCCTCCCCATGATCCGAGGGAACTGACACACCCGCCCTTTGACGAGCCTTTCCCTCCGCCCATCGGACTTCGTGTCTACTTTGTCATTACTTGTGCTTTACCTACACCTTTGTACGATCCTGGCATGGCGATCTGGCGTGCCCCGGGCGGCATCGTGGTGGAGGCCATCGTGCTCGACGACCGGCCGCTCCTCCGCATCTCACACGACATCGGCGGCCGCCTCTACCTGCAGGGATACTGCGCCAGCGTGACCGAGCTCGCCCTGCACGGGGTCGACCTGGGCCAGCTCGTCGAGGACGGCCACGCCCCGGCTTGACCGAACTGTCAGGTTATTTCGGGTTACGTCCACGACCCAGCCGGGGTATGGCACCGGTCATGGCGCCGCTGCCCACCTATGCGCCGATGCTGGCCCAGGCCGGCGCGCTGCCCTCCGCCGACCAGGACGAATGGGCCGTCGAGATGAAATGGGACGGCGTCCGCGCGATCGCCTACATCGCCGGCGGCACCGTCCGGCTGATGTCGCGCAACGCCAAGGACATCACCTCCGCCTACCCCGAGCTCCAGCTCATGGCCGGCGCCACCGGACGCCGCCAGGCCGTCGTCGACGGCGAGATCGTCGCCTTCGACGAGGCCGGCCGCCCCAGCTTCGGCGCGCTCCAGCCGCGCATGCACCAGCGCAACCCGGTCAGCGTCGCCGAGCTCGCCCGTACCGTGCCCGTGACCTTCATGGCCTTCGACCTGCTGCACCTCGACGACGACCCCGTCATCCAGCTGCCCTACACCGAACGCCGCGAGCTGCTGGAGACCGTCTTCACCCCCGGCTACCGCTGGCAGGTGCCCGTCCGCTTCCACGACCACGCCGAGGACGCCTTCGCCTCCTCCCGCCGCCTCGGCCTCGAAGGCGTCGTCTGCAAGCGGCTCGCCTCCCCCTACCGGCCCGGCAGGCGGACCGGCGAGTGGACCAAGGTCAAGAACGTCAGCGCCGTCGAGGTCGTCATCGGCGGCTGGAAGCCCGGCTCCGGGCGGCGCTCAGGCACCATCGGCTCCCTGCTGCTCGGCTCGTACGACGACGCCGGGCGCCTGCTGTTCATCGGGCACGTCGGCACCGGCTTCACCGAGGCCATGCTGGGCGACCTGCGCCGGCGCCTGGCCCCGCTGGAGCAGGACGACCCGCCCTTCGCCGAACCGGTGCCGCGCGAGCACGCCCGCGGCGCCCACTGGGTGCGGCCCGTCATGGTCGGCGAGGTCCAGTACGCCGAGGTGACCGGCGACCACCGGCTGCGCCACCCTTCCTGGCGCGGCCTGCGCCCCGACCGGCGGCCTGGCGAGGTCCGCCTGATCGGTCCCGGCTCGCCGGGCGGCGCCTCCGCCGTCGGCTGACCGCGGCGGCCGTCAGGTCTCGCTCGTGACGGTGGGCCTGGACGGCTCCGCCAGCGTGCGCGACAGCAGCCAGGCCGGTATCGCGACCAGCGCCAGGCAGCCCAGCGCCACCCGCAGCGACGCCGTCTCCGCCACCCAGCCGACCAGCGGGCTGGCCAGCCCGCCCGCGCTCACCGCCAGCCCCAGCGTCACCCCGCCCGCCGTGCCCACCCGCCGCGGCAGGTAGTCCTGGCCCAGCGTCACGTGCAGCGAGAACGGCGCGTACAGGGTGATCGCCGCCGCCGCGACGAACACGTACATCAGCGGCCCCGGCGCCAGCACCACCCCGGCCACCGCCGGGACGCTCGCCGCGTAGGCCGCCCGCATCGCCCGCACCCGGCCCCACCGCGCGGCCAGCCTGCCGCCCAGCACCGTGCCCACGGCCCCGCCCCCGAACAGCACGAACAGCGCCACCGCCCCCGCCGCCCCGCCCCCGGCGTACAGGGCCACGAAAGCGCTCAGCCCCACGTACACCACCGACCGGAAGACGATCACCAGCGTCAGCCGGGCGAACGACGCCCAGTCGTCGCGCCCCGAGGCCTCCGCCGCCGCGCCGCGCGCCGCACCGCGCCCCGACAGCGCCCGGATCACCGGCAGCGTCACCAGCGCGCCCACCACCCCCGGCACCACCAGCCACGGCGAGGCGCCCAGCCCGCCCACCGCCAGCAGCGGCGTCACCAGCACCGGCGCCGACGCGAACCCCAGTGTCCCGCCCAGCGAGAACCAGCTCATCCGCACGTGGCTGCCCGCGCTGGCGATCCTCGCCAGCCGCGCCGACTCCGGGTGGTACGCGGCCACGCCCAGCCCCGACAGCGCCACCGCCAGCCAGGTCAGCGCGTACGAGTCCGTCACCCCGCTCAGCGCCACCCCGAGCCCCGCCGTCACCATGCTGGCCGGGATCAGCCACGGCATCCGCCACCGGTCCGCCAGCGCCCCGAACACCGGCTGCACCACCGACGACAGCAACGTCGCGGCCAGCACCACGCCCGACACCGCCACGTACCCGTAACCCCGCTCGGCCACCAGGAACGGCACCAGCGCCGGCACCGCCCCCTGGTAGACGTCCACCCCGGCGTGGCCGGCCGCCAGCATCCCCACCTTGTTCGCCCGCACGCCCCCGATCATCGCCGGGCCGTTGGATGGCGCGCTTCCGATAAAGTGCCAACTTGTCATGGAAATCCGCCATCTGCCGCAGGCGCCCACCGGCCTCCGCCCCCTGGCGCCGGGAAGCGGCATCGACGCCCACCGCCACGACACCCACCAGATCGTCTACGCCCGCCACGGCGTCCTCTCCGTCACCACCGGCGCCGGCACCTGGGTCGCCCCGGCCAACCGCGCCATCTGGATCCCGGCCGGCACCGTGCACGAGCACCGCGCCCACGGCGCCACCGAGGTGCGGCTGGTCGGCCTCACCGCCAACCCGCTGGGCCTGGGCCGCCCCGCCGTCCTCGCCGTCGGCCCGCTGCTCCGCGAGCTGATCATCGCCTACACCGGCGAGGCGGCACAGGCCGGCCCGGACGGCGGGGAGCGCGGGCGGCTGCTCGCCGTGCTCCTCGACCGGTTGCGCCGCTCCCCCGAGCAGCCGCTGCACCTGCCCACGCCGCGCGACCCGCGCCTGGCGGCCGTCTGCGCCGCGCTGCACGCCGACCCGGCGGACCCGCGGACGCTCGCCCGGCACGCCGCCGACGCGGGCACCAGCGACCGGACCCTGGCCAGGCTCTGCCGGGCCGAGCTCGGCATGACGTTCCCGCAGTGGCGCACCCAGCTCAGGCTGCACCACGCGCTGCTGCTCCTGGCCGAGGGCGGCACCGTCACCCAGGTGGCGCACCGGTGCGGCTGGTCGTCGGCGAGCGCCTTCATCGACGCGTTCCGGCGGGCGCTCGGGTACACCCCCGGCCGCGCCTTTACATTGTAGATTCGCTACACTCGTCCTGTGGGCAAGTCGAAGACCAAGGGCGGCACCCCCGCCACCGTCGCGCTGGAGCGGGCCAAGGCGGAGTTCACGCTCCACCCGTACGATCACGACCCCGCCGCGCAGGCCTACGGCGAGGAGGCCGCCGACGCGCTCGGCGTCCCCTACGAGCGGATCTTCAAGACCCTGGTGGCCGAGACCGAGGGCGGCCTGGCCGTCGCGGTGGTGCCGGTGGCGGGCAAGCTCGACCTCAAGGCGCTGGCATCGGCGCTCGGCGGCAAGCGCGCGGCGATGGCCGACGCGGCCAAGGTGGAGCGGGTGACGGGCTACGTGGTGGGCGGCATCAGCCCGCTCGGGCAGCGCAAGCGGCTGCCGACCGTCGTCGACTCCTCGGCGCTGGAGTTCGAGACGGTCTACTTCTCGGCCGGCAAGCGCGGGCTGCAGATCGAGACCGCCCCGGCCCGCCTGATCGAGCTGACCGGGGCCGTGACGGCGCCCATCGGCAAGCCCGCCTGACGCCTCACCACCGGTCGCGCGGCGGGTGCCGCCGCTCGCCGAGCAGCCATTCGATGATCTTGCGGTGCCGCTTGGAGATCGGGTGGTCGCGGCCGCGGCGGTCGCCCCTCTCGCGCGTCTCCCCCCGCTCCTCCGCCAGCGCCTCCTCCAGGCCCGGCGTGTGACCGCCGCCGAAGCGCGACATGTCGGGGTCGTGGAAGCCCCGGTTCTCCTCGCCCCGCAGCGCCCGCCGCATCGAGTCCACCCAGATCGGCCCCGGCAGTGAGGCGCCCTGCACCGAGCCGTAGTACTGGCCGCCGATCTCCACGTTCCTCAGCGGGTGGCGGTAGGAGCCGCGGATGTCGCCGACGCTGACCGCGGCGGCGAGCCGGGGCGTGTAGCCGGCGAACCAGGCCGAGGTGTAGCCGTTGTTGGTGCCGGTCTTGCCGGCGGCGGGCATGCCGGGGTCCTGGCCGCGCATCGTGCCCTTGTCGAACACGCCGGTCAGCACGTGGCTGACCGCGTCGGCGACGGGCCGCTCGATCGCCTGGTGGCAGTCGGGCCGCACGCGGGTGCGCCGGTCGTTCCTGTCGGCGATCTCCACGATGGCGAGCGGGCGGCAGTACCGGCCGCGGGCCCCGAGCGCGGCGAACGAGGCCGCGACCGTGAGCGGGTCCATCTCGTTGACGCCCAGCGTGAACGTCGGCACCTCGCGCAGCGGCCGCCCGTCGGCCCTGACGACGCCGAGCTCCCTGGCGGTCTTGACCACGTCGCACAGGCCGACCTTGCGCTCCAGCATCATGTAGAAGATGTTGACCGACTTCCAGGTGCCGGTCTCCAGGCTGTGCGGGCCGCCGTCGCTGCCCTCGCCGCCGGCGTTGAACACCTGCGCCGACGGGTCGTTGACCGGCTTGCCCGAGCAGTCCCGGTAACCCTTCGAGGGCACCAGCGACCCCGGGGTGTCGAACCCGTCGCCGAACCGCCAGCCCTCCTTGAGCGCGGTGACCAGCGTGAACACCTTGAACGTGGAGCCCGCCTGCAGCCCCTGCCCGCCGCCGTGCCGGACGTCGGCGACCAGGTTGTAGGTGGTGCGCGGGCCGCCCTTCTTGCCCGGCCCGACCTTCTTGCTGGCGGCCATCGCCCGGATCCAGCCGGTGCCGGGCTCCACCATCGCCTCGGCGGCCACCTCGGTGTCGTCGGGGTTCACCCGTTTCCTGATGGCCCGCTCCGCGGCCTTCTGCGCCTTCGGGTTCAGGCTGGTCCTGATCACCAGCCCGCCGCGTTCCATGCGGGCCCGCCGTACCGCCGCCGTGCTGCCGAAGACCTCGTTCGTCAGCAGCTCGCGGTGCACGTACATGCAGAAGTACGGGTGCTCGCTCTGCGAGCAGCCGCCGGGCTCGGGCTTCAGCTTCAGCCCGAGCGCGCTCGCCTTGGCCTCGGACGCCTGTTCGCGGGTGATCAGCTTCAGTCCCGCCATGCGGTCGAGCACCAGGTCGCGGCGCTCCTTGAGGCGCGCGCGCTGCGCGCGGCCGATGGACGGGTCGGTCGAGTACGGGGTGCGCACGGCCCCGGCCAGGGTGGCCGCCTCGGTGAGGGTCAGCTCGGCGGCGGAGGTGGAGAAGAAGCGCCTGGCCGCCGCCTCGACGCCGTGCGCGCCGGCGCCGAAGTAGGCGATGTTCAGGTACTTCTCCAGGATTTCGCCCTTGCGGTACTTGCGTTCCATCGCCAGCGCCAGCCGCAGCTCGTGGATCTTGCGGGAGACGCTGGGGGCGCGGGCCCGGTCCCGTTCCTCCTCGGTCTTGGCGCTCTCCACCAGGATGTTCTTCACCAGCTGCTGGGTGAGCGAGGAACCGCCCTGCTTGATGGAGCCCGCCCGGGTGTTGGCGATGAGCGCCCGGAGCGTGCCGATGACGTCCATGCCGCCGTGCTCGTAGAAGCGGGCGTCCTCGATCGCCACGATGGCCTGCCGCATCACCGGCGCCACCTGGTCCAGCCGTACCGTGGTCCGGTTGGCCTGGTAGAACTGGGCGAAGGTGTGCCCGCTCGCGTCCACCAGCCGCGTCACCTCGCTGAGCGGCTCCTCGCGCGGCGCCGGCGGCAGGTGCGTGAAGGTGTCGGCGGTGCCCTTCGCGGCCAGGCCCGCCCCGGCGACGACGGGCGCGGCGAACGCCGCGACCAGCACCCCGCCGAGGGCGCCCACCATGCTGAGCGTGGCGATGGATGTGCGGACAGTCACGACATTGATGTGCGACCGCCCGATCCCCGGCAAACGCCCGATTCCTGTCTCTTTACTAACCTCTGCTGATGTTCAGACCAAGTGACTGGAACTGCTCGAACGGGTGGTGGTAGCCGCGCTCGATGTGGTGCACGCCGCGCAGCGTCGAGCGCCCGTCGGCCACGGCTGCGGCCAGCACCGCGGAGAACCCGGCCCGGATGTCGGGCAACGTCACGTCGGCGCCCCGCAGCTGGGACACCCCGCGCACGACGGCCGAGTGGCGCGCGTTGGTGTCGTGGTAGCGGCAGGCGGGGCCGCCGAGGCACTGGTCGAACACCTCGATCTCGCAGCCCATGCTCTTCAGCGCCGGCACGTACACCAGGCGGTTCTCGAACACCGTCTCGTGCAGCACCGACATCCCCTGGCTCTGCGTGAACAGCACCATGAGCGGCGTCTGCCAGTCGGTCATGAACCCCGGATGGGTGTCGGTCTGCACGGCCGCCGCCCGCAGCCCTTCCGGCGGCGCGGTGGCGCACAGGTACTCGTCGTTGATGTCGAACCGGGCGCCCATCCTGGCCAGCGTGGTGATCGCGGTGACCAGCCGGTCCTGCGGGCAGCCGTGCACGCGCACCTCGCCGCCGGTGATCAGCCCCGCCGCGAGGTACGAGAACGCCTCGATGCGGTCGCCGGCCAGCCAGGTCGAGGCGCCGCGCAGCCGCTCCACGCCCTCGATGACGATCCGGCGGTCCGGCGACAGCTCGATCATGGCGCCCATCCGCTGCAGGAACAGCGCCAGCTCCACCACCTCGGGCTCGGTGGCCGCGTTCTTCAGCACGGTCTTGCCCTCGGCCAGGACCGCGGACATGAGGATCGTCTCGGTCGCGCCCACGCTCGGGTACGGCAGCTCCAGGCGGGTGCCGTGCAGCCGTCCCGCCTTGGCGAACACGCCGGTGTCACCGACCTCCACCTCGGCGCCCATCGCGCGCAGCGCCTCCACGTGGAAGTTGATCGGCCGCCGCCCGATCGGGTCACCGCCGACCAGCGGCACGAACGCCTCCCCCGCCAGGTGCAGCAGCGGGCCCAGCATGAGGATCGGGATGCGGTTCAGCCCGGTGAACGCGTCGGGCACCCGCGGCCGGATCTCCTGGCCCCGGCCGATGCGGATCTCCGTCTTGCTGATCTCGACGTGGATGCCGAGCGCCTCCAGCATGGCGGCGGTGATGCCGACCTCGCCCACCTCGGGGGCGTTGTGGATGGTGCTCTCGCCGCCGCCGAGCATGGCGGCGACCATGTGCTTGGAGACCCCGTTCTTCGACCCGCGCACCACGACATCGCCGCGAAGCGGGCCAGAGGGTTCTATCACCCAGACCTTCTCTTCAATCACGAAGTGAGCCTAACCGGGAGATACCATCGATCTGGTCCTGCCGGCGATTGAAGGGGCGTGGCGTGACGAGGGAAGTACGCGCGTTCGCGATCACTGTCCTCGCACTCGCCGCCCTCGGGCTTCCCGCCGGCCTCCTGTGGTCCGCCCTGTCGCCGCGGCCTCCGTACCGGGTCTTCGACCAGGCGCCGGCGCTGGCGGACCCGTCCACGCAGGCGCTCATCGCGGCGGACGGCTGGTTCGCCACCATCACCGGCGGGCTGGGGCTGGCGTGCGGGGCGCTGGCCTGGTTCCTCAGCCGCCGCGTCCAGCTCCCGGTCCTCCTGGGGCTCTGCCTGGGCGGGGCCGCGGGCGCCCTGGCCGCCTGGTGGATCGGCACGACCGTCACCGTGGGCGTCGTCACCGTCGAGGCCTCGGCCTTCCCCGGCGTCACGTTCGTCCCCGGCCCGCTGGATCTGACGGCCAAGGGCGTCCTGGTGTCGTGGCCGATGCTCGCGGTGGGGCTCTTCGGGTTCCTGGAGGGCATGCACGGCTACCGCGAGTCCCCCCTCCGCAAGCCCCACCCGCCCACCGGGGACGGCGCTCCCCCGCCCGGCTGAGGCCGTCAGAGGGGCGGGTGGTGCGAGGCGTGGCCGGTGGCCTGTTCGAAGGCGCGGGCCACCCGCAGGACGCGGGCGTCGGCGAAGGGACGGCCGATGATCTGGACCCCCACCGGCAGCCCCGACGGCGTGAACCCGGCGGGGACGGACGCGGCCGGGGCGTGCAGCACGCTGACCCAGTAGGCGGACCGCATCCACGCCAGGTAGTCGGGCAGCTCCACGCCGTCGATCGCGCGCACGTACGGCTCCTCCGCCGGGAACGGCGGCACCTGGCTGACCGGGGCGATGAGCACGTCATAGGAGTCGAAGAAGTCCGCCATCCGCTGGTAGAGACGGCTGCGGGCGCGCTCGGCGCGGGCCAGGTCGGCGCCGGTGACCTCGCGCCCCCGCTCGACGTTCCACGCGGTGTTGGCCCCGAGCCCGTCGAGTTCGCCGTAGGCCAGCGCGTAGAACCACGCGCGGTAGGTGCGGAAGGCCACCTCGGCGTCCGCCAGGTCCAGCTCGACCTCCTCCACGCGGGCGCCGAGCCGCTCGAACACCGCGGGCGCGGTCGCGGTGACCGCCGCCGTCGCGGCGTCGACCGGCAGCCCGCCGAGGTCGGGGCTCCACGCCACGCGCAGCCCTGCCACCCCCTCCTCCGGCTCGGGCGCGTACGCCTCCTTGATCGCGTACGGCGAGCGCGGGTCGAACCCGGAGATGACCGACAGCATCAGGCTCAGGTCGTCGACGTTCCTGGCCATCGGCCCCTGCACCGACAGCGTGTACCAGGCCGCGATCTCGGAGACCGCCGGCACCCGCCCCGGCGTGGGCCGCAGCCCGGCCACGTTGCAGAACGACGCGGGGTTGCGCAGCGACCCGCCCATGTCGGAGCCGTCGGCCAGCGGCACCATCCCGGTGGCCAGCGCCGCCGCCGCGCCGCCGCTGCTGCCGCCGGCGGACCTGGTCAGGTCGTACGGGTTGCGGGTGAGGCCGAACACGTCGTTGACGGTGTGGGAGCCGGTGCCGAACTCGGGCGTGTTGGTCTTGCCCACGGTGATCGCGCCCGCCGCCTTCAGCCGCCGCACCACCAGGTCGTCGCGCTCCGGCACGTGGCCGGCGAACAGCGGCGAGCCGTAGGTGGTCCGGATCCCCGCGGTGTCGGTGAGGTCCTTGTGCGCGACCGGGACGCCGTGCAGCGGACCGACCGGCTCGACGGCGTCGGCGGCCTTGGCGGCGTCCATGGCCTGTTCGGCGACGAGGGTGACGACGGCGTTGACCCGGGGGTTGACCTGCTCGATGCGGTCGAGGTGGGCCTGGAGCACCTCGACCGCGCTCACCTGGCGGGTACGGATCAGATGGCTGAGCTCGGTGGCGCTCAGGTAGTGCAGTTCGCTCACCCCGTGATCCTCCCCCACCCGGGGGCGGCCCACGATGGCGAGGTCTGCCCAGGCAGCGGCCCCGGCCTGGTCGAACTCCGCCACCGGGGACGGGTCAGGCCCCCAGGCAGGCCGGGCCGAGCAGCTGCTTCAGATCGCCCATCAGCGCCGGTGACGGCGCCACCCGCAGCCGGTCGTCGACCCGCAGGACGGTCGTCTTGGGGCCGTTGTGGACCTGGAGGTGGACCTCGGAGGTGCCGGGGTGGGTGGTCAGGATCTCCTTGAGCCTGCTCACCACGGGGGCGGTGCAGCGGTTGAGCGGCAGGCTCACCAGCAGCGGCCCGCCGGCCTCCTGGGTGAGGTCGGGGGCCGTCACCTCCATCGCGATGATCTTGCCGATGTCCTCGCGCTTGTCGATGCGGCCCTTGACGAACACGATCGCGTCCTCGGCCAGGATCGTCGAGCAGAGCTGGTAGGCCGACGGGAAGATCATCACCTCGATGGCGCCCTCCAGGTCCTCAAGCTGGGTGAGCACCCACGTGTCGCCCTTCTTGGTGACCTTGCGCTGCACGCCCGACAGGATGCCGCCGACGGTGACCACCTGGCCGTCGGGACGGCTGTCGTCCTGCAGCGCCGCGATCGAGCAGTCGGCCCCGGCGGCCAGGATGTGCTCGACGCCGAACAGCGGGTGGTCGGACACGTACAGGCCGAGCATCTCCCGCTCGAACTGCAGCAGCGTGGTCTTGTCCCACTCGCCCACCGGGATCTGCACGTCGAAGGTCTGGTCCTCGCCGCCCTCGATCGCGCCGAACAGCGAGTCCTGGCCGATGGCCTCGTTCTTCTTGATGTCGATGATCGCGTCGACGGCCTGTTCGTGCACCATGACCAGGCCCTTGCGGACATGGCCGAGCGAGTCGAACGCGCCGGCCTTGATCAGCGACTCGATGACGCGCTTGTTGCAGACGAGCGCCGGCACCTTGCGCAGGAAGTCCTTGAAGTCGGCGAAGCGGCCCTTCTCCTTGCGCGCGTTGATGATGCCGTCGACGACGTTGGCGCCCACGTTGCGGATGGCCGACAGGCCGAAGCGGATGTCGGTGCCGCGCGGGGTGAAGTCGAAGTCGGAGTCGTTGACGTCCGGCGGGAACACCTTGATGCCCATCCGGCGGCACTCGTTGAGGTAGAGGGCCGACTTGTCCTTGTCGTCCTTGACCGACGACAGCAGCGCGGCCATGTAGGCGGCGGGGTGGTTGGCCTTGAGGTAGGCCGTCCAGTAGGACACCAGGCCGTAGCCGGCGGTGTGGGCCTTGTTGAAGGCGTAGTCGGAGAACGGCAGCAGGATGTCCCACAGCGCCTTGATGGCGGCGGCGGAGAAGCCGTTGTCCTTCATGCCCTGCTCGAAGGTCACGAACTGCTTGTCGAGCTCGGACTTCTTCTTCTTGCCCATCGCGCGCCGCAGCAGGTCGGCGCCGCCCAGCGAGTAGTTGGCGACCTTCTGCGCGATGGCCATGACCTGCTCCTGATAGACGATCAGGCCGTGGGTCGTGGACAGGATCTCCTTGAGCGGCTCTTCGAGCTCCGGGTGGATCGGGGTGATCTCCTGCTGGCCGTTCTTGCGCAGGGCGTAGTTGGTGTGGGAGTTGGCACCCATCGGGCCGGGGCGGTAGAGCGCGAGGGCGGCGGAGATGTCTTCGAAGTTGTCGGGGCGCATGAGCCGCAGCAGCGAGCGCATGCCGCCGCCGTCGAGCTGGAAGATGCCCAGCGTGTCGCCGCGGGCCAGCAGCTCGTAGGCCTTGCGGTCGTCGAGCGGCAGCGCCAGCAGGTCGATCTGCTCGCCGGTGGTGGCCTCGATCATCTTCAGGCAGTCGTCGATGATCGTGAGGTTGCGCAGGCCCAGGAAGTCCATCTTCAGCAGGCCGAGCGTCTCGCAGGTCGGGTAGTCGAACTGCGTGATGATCACACCGTCGGAGTCGCGGCGCATGATCGGGATGTGGTCGGTCAGCACCTCGGCGGACATGATCACGCCGGCGGCGTGCACGCCGGTCTGCCTGATCAGGCCCTCCAGGCCCTTGCCGAGGTCGATCGTCGCCTTGACGTCGACGTCCTCCTCGTAGAGCCTGCGCAGCTCGCCCGCCTCGGCGTAGCGGGGGTGGTCGCTGTCGAAGATGCCCGACAGCGGGATGTCCTTGCCCATCACGGCGGGCGGGAACGCCTTGGAGACCTTGTCGCCGAGGGCGTACGGGTAGCCCAGGACGCGGCCGGCGTCCTTGATGGCGGCCTTGGCCTTGATGGTGCCGAACGTGGCGATCATCGCGACCTTGTCGGCGCCCCACTTCTCCGTGACGTAGCGGATCACGTCGCCGCGCCTGCGCTCGTCGAAGTCGATGTCGACGTCGGGCATGGAGACGCGCTCGGGGTTGAGGAACCGCTCGAAGATCAGGCCGTGCGGGATCGGGTCGAGGTCGGTGATGCCGAGCGCGTACGCCACCAGGGAGCCGGCCGCGGAGCCACGGCCGGGGCCGACGCGGATGCCGTTGTTCTTCGCCCACATGATGAAGTCGGCGACCACGAGGAAGTAGCTCGGGAAGCCCATCTGGACGATGACCCGCAGCTCGTTCTCGACCCAGGCGCGGTGCTCCTCGTCGACGCCCTCGGGGAAGCGGCGCTCAAGCCCTCTCCAGACCTCCTGGCGGAAGAACTCCTCCTCGGTCAGGCCGTCGGGCACGGGGAAGGTCGGCATGAGGTTCTTGTGCTCGAAGAACCCGGCGGGGTCGACCTTCTCGGCCACCAGCAGCGTGTTGCGGCAGCCCTCGGCCCACAGGTCGGAGGAGTCGACGGCGCGCATCTCGTCGGCGGTCTTGATGTAGTAGCCGCTGCCGTCGAACCGGAACCGGTCGGGGTCGGACAGCTGCTTGCCGGTCTGGATGCAGAGCAGGGCGTCGTGGGAGGAGGCGTCGGACTCGTAGGTGTAGTGGGAGTCGTTGGTGACCAGCGGCGGGATGCCCAGCTCCTTGCTGATGCGGGTCAGCCCGTCGCGGACGCGGCGCTCGATGTCGAGGCCGTGGTCCATGACCTCCAGGAAGAAGTTGTCCTTGCCGAAGATGTCCTGGAACTTGGCGGCGGCCTTGACCGCCTCGTCGTACTGGCCGAGCCTGAGCCTGGTCTGCACCTCGCCGGAGGGGCAGCCGGTGGTGGCCATCAGCCCGTCGGCGTGCTCGGCGAGGATCTCGGCGTCCATCCGCGCCCACTTGCGGACGAAGCCCTCGGTGTAGGCACGCGAGGACAGCCGCATCAGGTTGTGCAGGCCGGTCTTGTTGCGCGCCCAGATCGTCATGTGGGTGTAGTAGCCGCCCGCGGAGACGTCGTCCTTCTTCTGGTGCGGCTCGCCCCACAGCACCGGCTTCTTGTTGAAGCGCGAGGCGGGGGCGACGTAGGCCTCGATGCCGATGATCGGCTTGACGCCCGCGCCGGTCGCCTGCCGGTAGAAGTCGTAGGCGCCGTGCATGTTGCCGTGGTCGGTGATCGCGATCGCCGGCATGCCCAGCTCGCCGACCTGCTTGAACATCTGCTTGAGCCGCGCGGCCCCGTCGAGCATGGAGTATTCGGTGTGCACGTGCAGATGGACGAACGAGTCGCTGGACGACATGGAGCGGCGCCTCCCGGTCTGAACGTGTGGTGTGCGCTCCGACTCTAGTGGTCCGCACCGACACTCCGGGGCGTGGCAGGGGACGGCGTGCCGGATCCCTCTCCCTCGATCAGCGCCTATACCCTCTCCGTGACGGAAAGTCACGAAGGAGACACTCAGTGCACACGGAGTCCGACGAGGGATACCGGCCCGCCCTGGGCAACCGCCAGGTCCAGATGATCGCCATCGGCGGCGCGATCGGCGTGGGGCTGTTCCTGGGCGCCGGCGGGCGGCTGGCCGCCGCGGGGCCGGCCCTGGTGCTGTCGTTCGCGGCCGCGGGGGTGGCGGCGTTCTTCGTCATGCGGGCGCTCGGGGAGCTGGCGCTCTACCGGCCCGCCTCGGGCTCCTTCGTGGTGTACGCGCACGAGTTCATCGGGCCGTGGGCCGCCTTCGCCAGCGGGTGGATGTACTGGTTCAACTGGGCGTTCACCGGCGTCGCCGAGCTGGTCGCGATCGCCACCTACGTCCACTACTGGGCGCCGGCGTTCCCGCAGTGGCTGACGGCGCTGCTCGCGCTGGCCTTCGTGCTCGTGGTGAACCTCCTGTCGGTGAAGCTCTTCGGTGAGCTGGAGTTCTGGTTCGCGCTGCTGAAGGTGCTGGCCATCGTCACGTTCCTGGTGGTCGGGCTGGTGCTGGTGGTGTTCACCGTCGGCCAGGCGACGCCGGCGAACGCGGTGGCCCACGGCGGGTTCTTCCCGACCGGGTTCCCGCTGGTGCTGATGAGCCTGCAGTCGGTGGTGTTCGCGTACGCGTCGATCGAGCTGGTCGGCATCGCCGCGGGCGAGACGGCCCGGCCCGAGAAGGTGATGCCGAAGGCGGTCAACGGCGTGGTGTGGCGGATCGCGCTCTTCTACGTGGGCTCGGTGCTGCTGCTGTCGATGGTCCTGCCGTGGACCGCCTACGAGGCCGGCACGTCCCCGTTCGTCACGGTGTTCGCCGGTCTGGGCGTGCCGTGGGCGGCCGACGCCATGAACCTCATCGTGATCACCGCCGCACTCTCGTCATGCAACTCCGGCCTGTACGCGACGGGCCGCATCGTCCGGTCGATGGGACTCAAGGGCGAGGCGCCCGGCTTCACCGCCGCACTCAGCCGGCGCCGCATCCCGATCGGCGGGGTGCTGTTCACCGCGTCGATGTTCCTGGCGGGCATCGCCCTGTTCTCCTTCGTGCCGGAGCGCGCCTTCAACATCGCCACCGCGTGCGCCTCGCTGGGCGTGGTCACCACCTGGGGCACGCTGGTCTACTGCCAGCTCCGCCTGCGGCGCACCGGGCACCGCTCCGCCTTCCCGATGCCCGGCACCCCCTACACCAACTGGCTCACCCTGGCCTTCCTCGCCCTGGTGGTCTTCCTGATGCCGTTCGCCGACCAGGACCAGCGGGTCGCCTTCTACCTGCTCCCGGTCGTCGCCGCCGGCATCGCCGCCGGATGGTTCCTGCTCCGCCTCCGCAGGAAGCGCCTCGCGGCCGCGGCAGATCCGGCCTCCCCCGCGGTCAGTCCAGCCGAGTGACACCGGCCAGGCGTGCCAGGTCCTCGCCGGTCAGCCGCAGCGCCCCCGCGGCCACGTTCTCGGCGAGGTGGTCCGGGTTCCCGGTGCCGGGGATGGCCAGCACGTGCGGCCCCTGCGCCAGCGTCCAGGCCAGCCGGACCTGCGCGGGCGTCGCGCCGTGGGCGCGCGCGACGGCCCGCACGGACTCCTGCTCCCCGGCGACCGCTCCCCGCTCGCGCCCCGCGCCGGCGATCGCGAAGAACGGCACGTACGCGATGCCCTGCTCGCCGCAGGCCCGCAGGAACTCCTGCTCGGCGGCCGGCGCCCCCACGGTGTAGGCGTTCTGCACGCAGACCACCGGCGCGATGGCCACGGCCTCCGCCAGCTGGGCCGGTGTGGCGTTGGACAGGCCCAGATGGCGTACGAGCCCGGCGTCGCGGAGCTCGGCCAGCGCGCCGAAGTGCTCGGCGATCGAGCCGGTCGCGCGGCTCCGCGGGATGCGCAGGTTCACCACGTCCATGTGGTCCCGGCCGAGCTGGCGCAGGTTCTCCTCCACCTGGCCGCGCAGCTGTCCGGGCGTGGCCCAGATCCACTCGCCCGACGGGTCCCTGCCCGCCCAGACCTTGGTGGCGATGACCAGGCCCTCCGGGTAAGGAGACAGCGCCCGGTTGATCAGCTCGTTGGCGGACCGCGTCGAGGAGAAGTAGAAAGCGGCGGTGTCGATGTGGTCGACCCCGAGGTCGATCGCGCGGCGCAGCACGGCGATCGGACGGTCGCGATCGCTCGGCGTGCCGAGGCCGAAGGCGGCGCCGCCCGTGAGCCGCATCGCGCCGAAGCCGATGCGGTTGACGGTCAGGTCGCCGAGCTTCCAGGTGCCGGCGGCGGGGGTCTGCGTGGTCATGCGGGGCCTCACGTCGTCGAAAGGGGATCCGGACATGAAAAAAGCCTCCCCGGCGGACGTGGTCCGCGCCGGGAAGGCTCAGGCGATCACCGGAATCTTAGCAGTCCGGGCGGCCGAAGATCACCGCGGGGCCGGAACGTACGCAAAACGACCGTGACCGTAAGCCGTCCCCTGATCTACCCTCGAAGGCGGAGTCTCGGGGGAGGTCGCGCTGACTGGGGTGAGGAAGGCGGCGGGCGTCGTCGCGGCGGTGCTGCTCGGCGTGGCGCTGGCCGTCGCGGGGCTGCCGGCGGGTGTCTACACGGGGCTCGCGTGCGCGCTGCTGGACGCCGGCTGTCCGGCGACCGGGGAGCCGGCGGGCCGGCTCCCGCAGGTGACCAGGCTGACCGCCGCCGAGGTCGCGCTCGGCGGGGCCTACGTGGCGCTGGGCGACTCGTACTCGTCCGGCGAGGGCGTCTACCGGCGCGGAGAGGCGCCGTTGGACGGCGGCGCCGACCGTTGCCACCGCGCCGGCGGCTCGTACGTGCCGCTCGTGGCGGGCGCCCACGCGTTCGGCGGCGAGACGGGGTTCTGGGCGTGCAGCGGCGCGACCACCGGCAACCTGCTGCGGGGCCAGCACGGCCAGCAGCCGCAGATCGAGCGCGTCGGCGCCGGCACGAGCCTGGTGACGCTGAGCATCGGCGGCAACGACGCGGGGTTCGCGCCGGTGCTCACCGAGTGCATCGTCAAGTTCCCGTGGTCGTCGGCCTGCGTCGACCAGGACGCCGAGGTGCGGCGCCGGATCGGGGAGCTTCGCGGCAGCATGCGGGCCGTGCTGGCCGAGATCAGGACGCGCGCGCCCGAGGCGAGGGTGGTGCTGCTGGGCTACCCGCGGCCGTTCCCCGCCTCGCCGCCGGGGCGGATCGACAACCTCGGCGTCGCCGACCAGCGCTGGCTCAACTCGATGACCGAGCGGCTGAACGGCGTCGTGCGCGAGGTGGCCGGCGAGTTCGACCGGGCGATCGTCGCCTTCGGCGGGCCCGGCAGCGTCGAGTACGTGGACGCGTACGAGGCGTTCGACGGCCACGAGGTGGGCCGGCCGCGCCCGTACCTCAACGGGGTGATCGTGGACATGGAGCAGCTCACCGTGGACCCGCGCAGCTTCCACCCGACGGCCGACGGCTACCGCCGCTTCGCCGAACTCATCAACGCCCAGATCACGACCGGCCCCGGCCGCCCGCTGAACAACTTCCACCTCACCACCCCCTGAGGGAAGACCCTCCCGGCATCGCCCACCGGAGGTCCTCCCCTCCTGGCGCTCGGCGGCCGGGGTCTCCCCGGGAGCGTCGCGGACCGTCTGCGGGGAGCGGGCCGGGCGGCTGCTCATCCGGCCGCGCGTTCCTCCGCGAGGTGCAGCCCGGCCTCGATGACCGCGTTCATGACGAGAGCCAGCCTGGCCTCGCCCAGGCTGGGGGCGCGTTCGGCCATCCGGGCCACCAGGGCGCGCTCGCGGCCGGGGTCGCGGCCCGCGAAGCCGCCGACCGGCTTGAGCCGCTGGACGCGGCCCGCGAGGGCGGCGCGGCGCTCCAGGAGGGTGGCCAGGGCGGCGTCCACGCGGTCGATCGCCTGACGGCACTCGGCCAGCGTGGCCGGGTCCTCCGGCCGGAGCAGGGCGCCGACGAGGGCGGCCGCCTCCTCCGCCTCGTGCCGCCCGTCGGCGGACACGATCAGGCCGTCGGCGCCCGCCGCGACGGCGGCCGTCGACAGGCCGGGGTCGGCGGTGACGTCCGCCAGCACCGGGCGGCCCGACACGGCGCGCGCCTCGCGCAGCAGCCCCAGGTCGGCGTGCTCGCACAGGATCACCTGGACGCCGCCCTCCGCCTCGCAGTAGTCGGCCACGCCCAGCCACTCCTCCAGGGTGGCCGTGCGGCGGCGTTCCACCACCACCGGCAGCCCCAGCCCCGCCACCGCGCGCACCAGCGGGATGTCCCTGGTCCACGCGCCGCCGATGACCACGCCCTGGGCGCTGGCCGCGATGGCGGGCAGGTCGGCGGCGCTCGCGGGCTCGGCGAGCGTGACGGCGGCGGGCAGCACCGCGTCAGGCTCGCGCAGGCTCACCCGGTCACTGATCACCACGGCGGGCCCTTCGCCCACGGGATGGCCGCCCAGCGGGACCACGTGGCGTTCCAAGGTCGATGACATCTCGGCTCCCCACTCGGCCGGCTCACCGGGAGCCGGCAAAGAACGTGAAAAGGCAGAGACGAGGCGTCTCTGCCTTTGTTGCCGGCTCCAGGTGGTCGCTAGCTGACGACCGGCCCTCCCGGAGCCGGCTCGGTAAACACGTAGCGACGAGTCATGTTCGCACTTTACACGGCCCACTCCACCTAGTGGGACGGGCTTCTCGAATAGCGGACTGTCCTCGCGGCGAGTCGCCGTTGATCCCCGGCTATGGGAGTATTTCTTGGCCTAGAGGGAGGGTTTGAGGCCGTTGATGTCGGATCACAAGCCGGGCGGACGCCGCATCGCCGGTCGTTACCACCTGCAAGAACCCATTGGCAAGGGTGGCATGGGCATCGTGTGGCGAGCCCATGACGAACTGCTCGACCGCACCGTCGCGGTCAAGGAGGTCAGATACGCGGCCGCTCTGGGCGACGAGGTGCAACTGCTGAACCGGCGCACGATGCGTGAGGCGCGGGCCGCGGCCAGGTTCGAGCATCCCAACGTGATCGTCGTGCACGACGTGATCGAGGAGGACGGCCGGCCCTGGATCGTCATGCAGCTCGTGCAGTCACGGTCGCTCGGCGCCGTGATCAAGAACGACGGGCCGCTCCCTCCCAAGCGGGTGGCCGAGATCGGCCTGGCGGTGCTCGACGCGCTGCACCGCGCCCACGAGGCGGGGGTGCTCCACCGCGACGTCAAACCGGAGAACGTCCTGCTGGCCGACGACGGCCGCGTGGTGCTGACCGACTTCGGCATCGCCACGCTGGAGACCGAGACGCAGCTGACGGTGACCGGGCTGGCGGGCACGCCGGCGTTCATCGCCCCCGAGCGGCTGAAAGGGCTGCCCGCGCGGCGCGAGTCCGACCTGTGGGCGCTGGGCGCGACGCTCTACACCGCCGTCGAGGGCCGCTCGCCGCACGAACGCGGCAACGCCCTGGCCACCATGCACGCCGTGCTCACCGACGAGCCCGACCCGGCCACGCACGCCGGGCCGCTGGCGCCGGTGATCGACGGGCTGCTGGCCAAGGAGCCGGTGCAGCGGCTCATGTACGAGGAGACGGAGCGGCTGCTGCGGCAGACGATCGCCGCGTCGAGCGAGCCACCGGCCGTGCGGACGGCGAAGATGCCGAAGGTGCCGCCGGTCGAGGACGACATGCCGACCGACCCCAACCTGATGCCGGTGCCCCCGCCCCGTCCCGCTCCTCAGCCGGTGTCCAAGCCCGCGCCCCGGCCCGCCGTGGCGCCGCCGCCCGAGACCGGCGCGCGGATCACGCCGGCGACCGAGCACCCACCGACGCCGCCTCACGACGCCGAGTCCACGATGAACGCCGACTCGGCCGGCAGGCGCCAGGCGCTGCCGGTGATCGCGGCCGTGACGGCCGTGCTCCTGGTCGCGGGCGTCGGCGGCTACCTCGGCCTGCGGGCCACCCCGGAGGACCCGTCCGGCGGCCCCGGCCCCACGACGGCGGCCAGCACCGCCGCCACCTCCGAGCCGACCGGCGCGGCGACCACGGACGCGGCCGAGCCGTCGTCGAGCCCTTCTCCCACGGTCAGCGAGTCCCCGTCGGCCACGCCCTCCCCCACGCCCACCGAGGAGGAGACGGCACAGGCCGCCACCCTGCCCTCGGGCTGGAAGTGGTACAAGGACAAGCAGCTCGACTTCACCATAGGGCTGCCCAAGGGCTGGGACGTCTACAAGCGTGAGGGTTCCCAGGTGTTCTTCCGCGGCCCCGGCGCGGGCTCCAACGCGTTCGTGTCGGTCGACCGGGCCTCTAAGCCTGGCAGCGACCCGGTCAAGGACTGGCGGAAGCAGGAGAAGACGGCCAAGTACGGGTTCGGCGGCTACCAGCTGATCGACATCAAGGCGGTCGACTACCAGAAGGCCGCCGCCGACTGGGACTTCACCTGGAACACCAACACCGGCAAGACGAGGGTGCGCAACCGGGGATTCATCACCGACAACGGCCGTGGTTACGCCATCTACTGGCACAACCTCGCAAGTCGCTGGAAGAAGGACTACCACTTCTTCGAGACGTTCTGCGCGACCTTCAAACCCGACCAGTAGGCTGCCCCGCGTGGACAGGCAGGTCGGCAATCGCTACCGCCTCGTCGAGCCGCTCGGTGAGGGCGGCATGGGCGTGGTGTGGCGTGCCTACGACGAGCTGCTCGACCGTACGGTCGCGATCAAGGAGGTCCGCTACAGCGGGGTCGGCGAGCGGCAGCGCGCCGAGCTCAACCGCAGGACCATCCGCGAGGCCAGGGCCGCGGGCCGTCTGGACCACCCGTCGGTGGTGGTCATCCACGACGTCGTCGAGGAGGACGGGCGGCCGTGGATCGTCATGCAGCTCGTCCGTTCCCGCTCCCTGGCGGAGGCGATCCGCGCGGACGGGCCGCTGCCGGTGGCGCGGGCTGCGGCGATCGGCGCGCGGGTGCTCGACGCGCTCCGCGCCGCGCACGCGACCGGGGTGCTGCACCGCGACGTCAAGCCGGAGAACGTGCTGCTGGCCGACGACGGGCGGGTGGTGCTGACGGACTTCGGCATCGCCACCATGGAGTCCGAGGCGGGGCTGACGGCGACGGGCAGCCTCGTGGGCACGCCCGCGTACATGCCTCCCGAGCGGCTGAACGGCGAGCCCGCCAGACCCGAGTCCGACCTGTGGTCGCTGGGGGCGACCCTGTACGCGGCGGTGGAGGGCGGGCCGCCGTTCCGGCGCGACTCGTGGGCGGCGACGGTGGCGGCGGTGCTCCGCGACGCGGTCGAGCCGCCCCGCCGGGCCGGGGCGCTGACACCGGTGATCATGGGCTGGCTCCAGCGGGACCCGGGCACCCGCCTGCCCGCCGGCCACGCCGCCCAGCTCCTCGATGCCGCGTCCATGGACCGGCCCTTCCCCGGCCTTCAGGCACCCGGCCCGTACGGCGCAATCCACCAGCAACCGGCACCCTTGGGCCCCGACAGCCGATACGCAAGCCCGTCCCCGCCCCACGCAGGCACCCCGCAGGGAGCCTCGGGCCATCAAGGCGCGGGCCCAGCGCCCCACCACGCCGGCACCCCGTACGGAACCTCGGGCCCTCACGACGTGGGCTCGGGACCCCACCACGCCAGCGCCTCGGGGCCCCACGGCGCGGGCCCAGCGCCCCATCACGTCGGCGTCCCGCACGGGCATTCGGGTCCGGGCGGAGGGGATTCCGCTCCGCTCGACTCTCACGGAGGCTCTGGCTCGTACGGGACGCCGCCGCAGGGGACGGGCCCGCAGAGGTCCCCGTATGGGACGGTGACCGGCGGTGGGCGGTCGGGCGGGAAGCGGTGGGTCGTGGTGGCGGCGGCCGTGGCCGCGCTCGTGGTGGTCGGCGGCGGAGGCGTGGTACTCGTCAATCTGCTGGGGAGCGAACCGGGCATCGGTGCCGTCGGGCCGACGGAGAGCACCCACGGGCCGTCCGGAGAGCCTCCGCGCCAGCCGACCCGGGAACCCGGCGGGGACCCGACAGCGGGCGGTACAGGGGAGCCGACGAGCGAGCCCACCGGGAATGCGAGCGGCGTGCCGACCGGCAACGCGACCGGCGAACCCGACGGGAACACAACCGGAGAGCCCACCGGCAACGCGACCGGCGAGCCCACCGGGAACGTGACCCCCACCGGGAACCCGGTCCCCGCCGGTTGGCGGGCGTATCGGAACGCGGCCGGGGGGTTCTCGGTCGCCGTGCCGCGCGGCTGGCGCGCCGTCAAGAACCCGCAGCGCGACAGCGTCACCTTCAGCGGCCCCGGCACCCCCGGCGTGATGATCGTCGAATGGACCGTCCCCGAGGGCGACCACGCGACCCCGGCCGACCACTGGCGGGCGCTGGAGCGGGAGATCCTCCGCAAGGGCGAGTTCCCCGGCTACGAACGCGTCGCCATCCGCGCGATCGAGTACCAGGGCCGCCCCGCCGCCGACTGGGAGTTCACCCGCTCCCGCGACGGCACCGCGATCCACGTGATCAACCGGGGTTTCACCACCGCCGGCGGCCGCCCGTTCGCGCTCTACTGGGAGACCACCGGCGCCCGCTGGGAGCGCGACAGGCGCTTCTTCGAGACGTTCACCGCCACGTTCCGGCCGGCGCGATGAGCGGGCGGCCGCAGGAGCGGGCCCGCTTCTGGCGTCATCCGGCGGTGCCCGAGGTGGACCTGCTCAAGGCCCGCTACGTGACCCACCGCTTCTCCCGTCACGTGCACGAGGGGTACGCGATCGGGATCATCCTCGACGGCGTGGAGGAGTTCGAGTACCGGGGCGACCTGCACCGGGCCGCGGCGGGCGAGGTGGTCCTGGTGAACCCGGACTCGGTGCACACGGGCCAGGCCGGTGTGGACGGCGGGTGGGCGTACCGGATGCTCTACCCGTCGGTCGCGGCGGTCGGCGAGGTGGCGGCCGAGCTGGGCCTGCCGAAGGGCAACCCGTACTTCCCCGAGCAGGTGGTGCGCGACCCCGAGGTGGCGGCGCTGATGGCGCGCGCGCACCAGGCGACCGAGCGCGGCGACGACCTGGCGGCGTCCACGCTGACCCGCACGCTGTTCGGGCGGCTGCTCGCCCGGTACGCGGTGCCGCGCCCGGCGGTGACGCTGTCGCCCGAGGGGCGGCGGGCGGTGCGGCAGGCGATGGAGGTGCTGCACGAGCGGCTGACCGACCCGCCGTCGCTGGACGACCTGGCGCGGATGGTCGGCGCGCGGCCGTTCCCGCTGCTGCGGGCGTTCAAGGCGGCGACCGGGCTGCCGCCGCACGCCTACCTGAACTCGCTGCGGGTGCGGCAGGCCCGGCACCTGCTGCGCTCCGGCGTGCGGCCCGCGGACGTGGCCGCCGAGGTGGGCTTCACCGACCAGGCACACCTGAACCGTCACTTCAAACGCGTGGTAGGGGTACCACCGGCTGCCTATCAACGCACCGCAGGAACGTACAAGAAACGGTAGTGACCTGCGCATATCCTCATATCCCATGGAACAGACGACACTCCGTTCCGCCGCCATCCGGGACGGTCTGGGTGTGGGCCTGGCCGTCGGGCTGTCCGGGGTCGCCTTCGGCGCCGCGGCGGTCACGGCCGGGCTCACCGTGCCGCAGGCGTGCGTGCTGAGCCTGCTGGCGTTCACGGGCGCCTCGCAGTTCGCGTTCGCGGGCGCGGTGGGGGCGGGCGGCGACCTGGTCTCTGCCGCGTCGGGCGCGCTGCTGCTCGGCGCCAGGAACACGCTGTACGGGCTGCGCATGGCCGACGTGCTGCGGGTGCGCGGAGCACGCAAGCTGGGCACCGCGCAGGGGGTCATCGACGAGACGACCGCCGTCGCCCTGGCCCAGCCGACCCCCGAGGCGGCCAGGGCGGGCTTCTTCACCACCTTCGCCGCGGTCTACGTGGGCTGGAACGTGACAACGCTGCTCGGGGCGATCGGCACGAGCTCGCTCGGCGACCCGGGGATGCTCGGGCTGGACGTGGTGGGGCCCGCCACGTTCCTGGCGATCCTGTGGCCGCGGCTGAAGGAGCGCGCCGAGCTGCGCGCGCTGGCGGCCGGCGGCCTGGCCATCGCGCTGGCGGCGACTCCGTTCTTCCCGCCGGGCGTGCCGGTGCTGCTGGCGGCCGTGGCGGTGCTGGTGGTGATGCTGCGATGACCGCGCTGTGGTGGGCGATCGCCGGCGTGTGCCTGGGGTGTTACGCGCTCAAGCTGGCCGGGCTGGCCGCGCCGCGCCAGGTGCTCGACCACCCGGTGGTGAGCCGCTTCGCCGAGCTGGTGCCGGTGGCGCTGCTCGCGGCGCTCATCGGGGTGCAGATGTTCACGCAGGACGGCGCGCTGGCGTTCGACCTGGCCCGCACGGCCGGTCTGGGGGCGGCGGTCGTCGCGTTGCTGCTGCGTGCTCCGTTCCTGGTGGTTCTGGCGGCGGCCGCCGCCGTGACAGCGGTTGCCCGGGTCTTTCTGGGGTAGTCGCCCCGCATGTCCGATTCTGTGGGGATTGTTGGGGGCCGTTACCGGCTGGTCAGGACGATCGGGCGTGGCGGCATGGGTACCGTCTGGCAGGCCCACGACGAGGTGCTCGGCAGGGACGTGGCCGTCAAGGAGGTCCTCCCGCCCCCTGATCTGACAGGACCGGAACGCGACCTGTTCACCGTGCGCACCTTCAGGGAGGCGCGCGCGGCCGGCCGGGTCGCGCACCCGTGCGTGGCCGCCGTGTACGACGTGCTGGAGGAGCACGGGCACCCGTGGATCGTCATGCAGCTCGTCCGGTCGCGGACGCTGGGCGAGCTGGTGCGCGAGAACGGGCCGATGCGGCCGGCCGAGGCCGCGAACGTCGGGCTGCAGCTGCTGGAAGCGCTGCGCGCGGCGCACGCGGCCGGGGTGCTGCACCGGGACGTCAAGCCGGACAACGTGCTGCTGACGGATGACGGCAGGGCGGTGCTGACCGATTTCGGCATCGCCACCACCGAGGACGAGGCGCCGGTCACCAGGACCGGGATCCTGATCGGCACCCCCGCCTTCATGGCTCCCGAGCGGGCGGCGGGCGGCCCCGCCGAGACGGCCTCGGACCTGTGGTCGCTGGGCGTGACCCTGTACGTGGCGGTCGAGGGCCATTCGCCCTTCCACCGGTCGAACGCGCTGGCCACGCTGGGCGCGGTCATGCACGCCGAGCCCGCCCCGCTGTCGCGGGCGGGCGTGCTGGGGCCGGTGCTGCTGGGGCTGCTGAGGAAGAACCCGGCCGACCGGATGACGGTGGACGAGGCGGAGCAACGCCTGACCGCGATCATCAGGGGCATCGGGCCGGAGCCGACCGGGCCGGTGCCGATCGCGGAGGTGACCGGCGGCGACGCGGCGGCGATCGCGTCGGCGGCGCGGACGCTGCCCGGCAGGCGCAGGCAGCCGCTGCTCGCCCTGGGCCTCGGCGCGCTGGTCACGGCCCTGGTCACGGGCGGCGCGGCGTGGTGGTCGCACCGGCCGCCCGAGACGTCGGGCCCGCCGGCCGTGGTGCACACGCCGCAGCAGACCGCGACCGTCTCCGGCCCGCCGCCCAGCACCGGGTCCAAGGACGGCGACGGGCGCGAGGCCGGGGACCCGCCCGGCCGCTCCGACGCCCGCCGTGACGACTCACCGCCCGCCACGTACGAGACATCGCGCCCCGACCGGGACTCTGGCCCCGACCGCCGCGCCCAGAGGCGGGCCGACCCCACGCCCGAGGAGAGGCCCACCAGGTCGGCCGCGCCCACCCGATCCGCGGAACCGGAGCCGGAGCCGGAACCCGAGCCGGACGAGGACGAGCCCGGCGAGGTGGAGCCTTCGCGCGGCGGCGGCGCCCAGGCCGAGCACTGGCACGCCTGGGAGTAGGTCGGTCAGGACTCGGCGCGTACCAGGTCCAGCGCCTTCTGCAGGTCCTCGGGATAGTCGGTGCCGAACGACATCCACTCCCCCGTCGACGGGTGCTCGAAGGCGAGCGAGACCGCGTGCAGCCACTGGCGGGTGATGCCCAGCCGGGCGGCGAGCGTCGGGTCGGCGCCGTACAGCATGTCGCCCACGCACGGGTGACGCAGCGCGGACATGTGGACCCTGATCTGGTGGGTCCGGCCGGTCTCCAGGTTGATGTCGAGCAGCGACGCCGCCCGGAACGCCTCGATGGTGTCGTAGTGGGTGACGGACGGCTTGCCGCCCGCGACCACCGCGAACCTGCCGTCGCCCGACGGGTGGCGGTCGATGGGGGCGTCGACCGTGCCCCTGAACGGGTCGGGGTGGCCCTGCACCAGCGCGTGGTAGCGCTTGTCGACGGTGCGCTCCTTGAAGGCGCGCTTGAGGTGGGAGTAGGCGTGCTCGCTCTTGGCGACGGCCATCGCGCCCGTGGTGTTGGCGTCGAGCCGGTGCACGATGCCCTGCCGCTCGGCGGCGCCGCTGGTGGCGATCGTGTGGCCGGCGCCGAGCAGCCCGCCGATCACGGTGGGGCCGGTCCAGCCCACGGTCGGGTGGGCGGCCACCCCGATGGGCTTGTTGACCACGATGATGTCGTCGTCCTCGTAGACCACCCGCATGCCGGGCACCGGCTCGGCGACCGGCATCGGCGTGACGACCGGCGGCGGGAGCGTCACGTCCAGCCAGGATCCGCCGCGCACGCGGTCGGACTTGGCCGGTTGCCTGCCGTCGACCATCACCTCCCCGGCGGCGATCAGCTCGGCCGCGCGGGTGCGCGAGAATCCGAACAGCCGGGAGAGCGCGGCGTCGAGCCGCTCTCCCTCCAGCCCGTCGGGCACGGGCAGGCTACGCTGCTCGGCCACTCTTGCCCTCCCTCGTTCCGTCGATCTGGTAGCCGCGCCAGGCCAGGATCACCGCCAGGATGCCGCCGCACACGATGGCCGAGTCGGCCACGTTGAACACCGGGAAGTAGTCGATGACCGGGAAGTTGCCCGGCAGCACCTCGACGAAGTCGACCACGTGCCCCTGCAGCTGGGTCGGCCGGCCGAAGCCGGACGGGTAGCGCAGCAGCCGGTCGGTGAGGTTGCCGAGCGCCCCGCCGAGCAGCAGCCCCAGTGTGATCGCCCACGGCATGCTCACCAGCTTGCGCGCGGTGCGGATGATGGCGGCGACCACACCGGCGGCGATCAGGGTGAAGATGAACGTCATCCCGGTGCCGATGCTGAAGGCGGCTCCGGAGTTGAAGATCACCCTGAACTGGAGGACGCCGGGGATCACCACCAGCGGCGGCTCCCCCTCCAGCGCCTCCAGCACCACGGTCTTGGTGACGAGGTCGGCCACGTAGATGACGGCCGCGAGTGAGGTGAGGACGGCGAGGACCCGGCCCCGCCGTCCGCCCGCCGCTACCGGCGTTCCTCCCTCTGCTTGCACGTCACGCACAGCGTCGCCCTCGGGAACGCCTGAAGGCGTTCCTTGCCGATCGGCTTGTGGCACGATTCGCACACTCCATAGGTCCCTGCGTCGATCCTGGCGATCGCACGTTCGTTCTGCGCGACCAGGTCGCGTGCATTCAGGGTAAGGGCGATCTCGCGTTCCCGCTCATACGTCTTGGCGCCGGCGTCCGCCGTATCGTCGCCGGCGCCCTGGGTGACGTCTCCGGACGCGATCTCGCTCTCGTGGCGCAGGATGTCCGCGTTCAGCTCGTCTATCTCGGTTCGCAGGCTGCCGCGTACCTCGGCCAGCTCCTCGTCCGACCACATCGACGGGGTCGCGGTCTGCGTGACTGCCGCCATGGTTGCCTCCATGCTGTTGGGCGATGCCGATCTCGGGCTGGTCAAGGCCGTGATTGGTGCGGGCAGCCTAGGTTCCTCATAACGGAACGGCAAACGACCCGCCGGACGGATTACCCCTCCCGTACTATCCCGCCTCGCCCTTCTAACTCCTGCCCAGGCGACTCCATTCCCACAAATTTGTCACTTCCAGGACTTCTCCCCCTTGCCTGGTGCGCAGCCTCGAAACCCGGAAGCTTCCGTCTCCGCTCTGCGTTATGGTGTGAACCTGCAAGGCGTTGATGGGGCCCTCTCGCGAGGGGCATCACCCCGGAGCCGCCGGAAGAACGGCTCGATCGAGCTCACTAGACCCGGCAGCAGCCAGAAAGAAGAGGGTCTCACCGAGCGTGAGGCCAAGAAGGGTGGTACCGCGGGGCCCGTCGGCCTCGTCCCTTCACGCAACCTGTCTGCAGATCAGAGACGCGTGGAGGTCCCGCCCGACATGTCTTCGCCACCGTTCCGCTCCCTTCCCGCGCAGGTCGACCTGCCCGCGCTTGAGCGTGAGGTCCTGGACCGCTGGCGCGATGGGAAGATCTTCGAGCGCTCCGTCCAGCAGAACGAGGGCAACCCCGCGTGGGTGTTCTACGAGGGCCCGCCCACCGCCAACGGCCTGCCCGGCGTCCACCACGTCGAGGCCCGCGTCTTCAAGGACATCTTCCCCCGCTACAAGTCGATGCGCGGCTTCAGCGTGCCGCGCAAGGCCGGCTGGGACTGCCACGGCCTGCCGGTCGAGGTCGGCGTGGAGAAGGAGCTCGGCCTCTCCGGCAAGCGTGACATCGAGTCCTACGGCATCGCCGAGTTCAACGCCCGCTGCCGCGAGTCCGTGCTGCGGCACGTCGACGCGTTCGAGCAGCTCACCGAGCGGATGGGCTACTGGATCGACCTGTCGACCGCCTACCGGACGATGGACCCCGACTACGTCGAGGCCGTCTGGTGGTCGCTGAAGGTCATCTTCGACAAGGGGCTGCTGTTCCGCGACTTCCGGATCACGCCCTACTGCCCGCGCTGCGGCACCGGCCTGTCCGACCACGAGCTGGGCCAGCCGGGCGGCTACGAGACCGTGACCAGCCCGTCGGTGTTCGTGCGGATGCCGGTCACCTCAGGGCCGCTGGCCGAGCTGGGCGCCAAGCTGCTCATCTGGACGACCACGCCGTGGACGCTGGTGTCCAACACGGCCGTGGCGGTCCACCCCGACGTGACCTACGTCGCCGCCCGCACCGGCGACGGCGAGGTGCTGGTGGTGGCCGAGCCGCTGCTGGCCGCGGTGCTGGGCGACGACGTCACCGAGGTGGCCCGCTTCACCGGCCGCGAGCTGGAGCGCACCCCGTACGAGCGCCCGTTCGAGCTGGTCGACATCCCCGGCGCCCACTACGTGGTGCTCGGCGACTACGTGACCGTCGAGGACGGCACCGGCCTGGTCCACCAGGCGCCCGCGTTCGGCGCCGACGACCTGGCGGTGACCAAGAAGTACGCGATGCCGGTGGTCAACCCGATCGGCCCCGACGGTCGCTTCCTGGACGACGTGCCCATGGTGGGCGGGGTGTTCTTCAAGGACGCCGACGAGCGGCTCACCGACGACCTGCGCGAGCGCGGGCTGCTGTTCCGCGGCGGCCACTTCGACCACAGCTACCCCCACTGCTGGCGCTGCCACACGCCGCTGCTCTACTACGCGCTGCCGTCGTGGTACATCCGCACCACCGCGGTCAAGGACCAGATGCTGGAGGAGAACTCCAAGACCAACTGGTTCCCCGACACGATCAAGTGGGGCCGCTACGGCGAGTGGCTGCGCAACAACGTCGACTGGTCGCTGTCGCGCTCCCGCTACTGGGGCACGCCGCTGCCGCTCTGGGTCTGCTCGGCCGACGAGTCCCACGTGACCTGCGTCGGCTCGCTGGCGGAGCTGGGCGAGCTGGCGGGCCGGAACCTCTCGTCGCTCGACCCGCACCGGCCGTTCGTCGACGACGTGACCTTCCCCTGCCCGTCCTGCTCGGCCGAGGCGCGCCGGGTGCCCGACGTGATCGACGCCTGGTACGACTCGGGCTCGATGCCGTTCGCCCAGTGGGGCGAGGCGGGCAAGCCCGAGGGCGTCTACCCGGCGCAGTTCATCTGCGAGGCGACCGACCAGACGCGCGGGTGGTTCTACTCGCTGATGGCCGTGGGCACGCTCGTGTTCGGGCAGTCCTCGTACGAGAACGTGCTCTGCCTCGGGCTCATCCTGGCCGAGGACGGCCGCAAGATGAGCAAGCACCTGGGCAACGTGCTGGAGCCGATGCCGCTGATGGACCAGCACGGCGCCGACGCGCTGCGCTGGTTCATGGCCTGTGCGGGCTCGCCGTGGTCGGCCCGCCGGGTGGGGCACGGCGCGCTGGAGGAGATCGTCCGCAAGGTCCTGCTGACCTACTGGAACACCGCCTCCTTCTTCACGCTCTACGCCAACGCCGAGGAGTGGTCGCCGGCCGATCTGGCCTCGGCGCCGCCCGCGGCCGAGCGGCCGCTGCTCGACCGGTGGGCGCTGGCCGAGCTGCACCGCACGGTCGCCGAGGTGACGGCCGCACTCGACGTGTACGACACGCAGCGGGCCGGGCGCAGGCTGGCCGACTTCCTGGACGACCTGTCCAACTGGTACGTGCGCCGCTCGCGCCGCCGGTTCTGGCAGGGGTCGCGGGAGGCCTTCGCCACCCTGTACGAGTGCCTGGAGACGGTGACCCGGCTGATGTCGCCGCTCACGCCGTTCGTCACCGACTACCTGTGGGACGTCCTGCGCGCCGAGGACCAGCCGTCCTCGGTCCACCTGACCTCCTGGCCGGCGGTGCGCGAGGAGCTGCTGAACCCGGCGCTTTCGGAGCAGATGGCGCTGGTGCGGCGGCTGGTGGAGCTGGGCCGCTCGGCCCGCGCCTCCTCCGGCGTGAAGACCCGCCAGCCGCTGCGCCGCGCCCTGGTGGGGGCGCACGGCTGGCCGGCGCTGCCGGGCGAGCTGCGCGGCCTGGTCGCGGACGAGCTGAACGTCCAGGCGCTGGAGGACATGTCGGGCTTCAGCGCCGACCTGGTCTCCTACACGGTCAAGCCGAACTTCCGGGCGCTGGGCAAGCGGTTCGGGTCGCAGACCAAGCTGGTGGCCGCCGCGGTCGGCGCCGCCGACGCCGCGTCGGTGGCGCGCACGCTCCGCTCCGGCGCGACGGTGACGCTGGCGGCGGGCGAGCTGGGCGAGGTGACGCTCGGCCCGGACGAGGTGATCGTCACCGAGCAGCCGCGCTCCGGCTGGGCGGTGGAGACCGGCGCGTTCGACACCGGCACCGGCGAGACGGTGGCGCTCGACCTGGAGCTGACCGACGAGCTGCGCCGGGCCGGGCTGCTGCGCGAGGTGATCCGCCTGGTGCAGGAGGCCCGCAAGGCGACGGGCCTGTCGATCACCGACCGGATCTCCCTCTGGTGGCGCTCGTCCGACCCCGACCTGGCCGAGGCGCTGCGCGCGGGCGCCCAGGTCGTCGCCGACGAGGTGCTGGCCACGTCGGTCACGGAAGGCGACGAGCCGGGCCTCCCGGAACACACCGACGCCGATCTCGGCCTCACCTTCCGGCTCCGCCGCGCCTGACGGTGCAGGACCCAGTCCGGCGGGGAAGGCGTCCTTCCCCGCCGGGCCCGTCATATCTCGGCGGAGCCGCCGACGGGCAGCCGCCGGAACTCGGCGGCGGCCCGCTCCCCCTCGCCGGCGAGCACGCCGTCGAGGACCTTGAGGCCCCACTCGTTGAGCAGCCCGTCGTGGATCGCGTACGCGCGCCGCGGCCGTACCGCCCGCAGGTAGCGGATCAGGTCGGGCACCGTCATCCACGGCGCCTGGCCCGGCACCAGCAGCGTCGGCACCTCCACGACGGTCAGCGCGTCGCCCGGGTGCAACACCTCCCCGTCCACCAGGAACCCCACGTTGTCGACCGGCGGCACGTCGGGATGGCTGACGTGGTGCTTCTCCCCCAGGACCGCCACCCGGAACCCGGCCACGTCCAGCACGTCGCCGTCCTTGACCACCCGCACCCGGTCCCCGAGCTCCGTCAGGTGCCGCGCCACCCCCGGACAGGTGTACACGGGCAGGTCGGGACGCTCACGCAGCCGCTCGGGGGCGAAATGGTCGAAGTGCTCGTGCGTGATCAGCACCGCCTCGGCGCCCTCCAGCGCCTCGGGCTCGGGCGTCATCACCCCCGGGTCGATGACCAGGGCCCGGGAGCCCTTCTCCAGCCGTACGCAGGCGTGACCGTACTTGGTGATCCTCATCGACCCATCCTGGCGCCCTTTCACCCTGGTCGCGTCCGCTACCAGGGGCGGGCCAGCCGCTCGCGCGTGGTGTCGAGCAGCAGATCGAGAAAGGCGGCGCAGAGGGCGTCGGGAGCGGCGCGGGTGTAGGCGGTGAGCTCGCGGGTCACCCGGGGCACCGGCTTGAGCGTGTGGCCGTCGTAGCCGGCCGGCACCACATTGGCGGGGATCAGCGCGGGCCCGAGCCCCGCGGCGGCCAGGATCGGCGCGGACGCCGTCTGCTCGGCCCTGACGGCGATCTTCGGCTGGAAACCCGCCGCGGCGCAGGCGCGGTCGAGGATGTCGGCGAGGCCGTTGCCGGGCGCGTAGTGGACCCAGCGCCGCTCCCGCAACTCCTCCAGGCGGGCCTCGGCCGCCTGCCGGCCGGCCAGCGGGTCGTCCCGCGAGACGGCGATGACGAACTCCTCCTCGCCGAGGGTGTGCACCGGCCCGGCCCAGCCGTGCGGGCGGGGGCCGATGGCCAGGTCGGCCTGCCCGCCGGCCATCGCCTGGGCGAGCTCGTCGGCGTGCCGGTGCTCGAACAGCCGCACGTCGACGCCCGGATGGCGGCGGCTCCAGACCCGCAGCGCGGCGGGCAGGACGCCCAGGCTGACCGAGTAGACGGCCGCCAGCCGCAGCTCACCCGCGCTGAGCCCGGCGGCCCGGCGCACCGCGGACACCGCACCGGCCGCGTCGGCCAGCGCGGCCCGCGCGTGGGGCAGCATGGCCCGCCCGGCCGGGGTGAGGGTGACGCCGCGCGGCGACCTTTCGAGCAGCGCGGCCCCGATCGCCCGCTCCAGCGCCTGCACCTGGTGGGACAGGGCGGGCTGCGTGACGTGCAGGAGCTCGGCGGCGCGCGTGAAGGACCCTTCGTCCACGACCGTGACCAGGTATTCGAGCTGCCGCAAGCTGATCATGCACAGAACTTATCAGGACGATAGAAACTATGAGTTGGCCCTATAGAGGACACTCGCCCCAGACTTGTACCGGACAGGCGGAATGGGCCCATGACGGCACCGACGCGGCGGCCGGCTCACACCCAGCGCGAGCACGGCCTGGGGCCGCTGCTCCGAAAGGCCGCCAAGGGCGGCGACACCATCATGAAGAGGAGAAAAGATGAACAGCGTCCAGCGGAAGGTCGCCCTCGTCGTCGGCGCCCAAGGGGTGATCGGCCGCAACCTGGTCGAGCATCTCGACGCCCTCGGCGACTGGGAGGTGATCGGGCTCTCGCGTCGCGGTGGCGAGACCACCGGCCGGGTCCGCCAGGTCTCCGTCGACCTGCTCGACCGGGACGACACCGCCAAGAAGCTCAGCGGGCTCACCGAGGTGACCCACGTCTTCTACGCCGCCTACCAGGACCGCCCGACGTGGGCCGAACTCGTGCCGCCCAACCTGGCGATGCTGGTCAACGTGGTCGACGCGATCGAGCCGGTGGCGCCCGGTCTGACCCATGTCAGCCTCATGCAGGGCTACAAGGTGTACGGGGCGCACCTGGGTCCCTTCAAGACCCCGGCCCGCGAGTCCGACCCGGGCCACATGCCGCCGGAGTTCAACGTCGACCAGCAGGCGTTCCTGGAGAGGCGGCAGCGAGGGGCGGGCTGGACGTGGAGCGCGCTCCGCCCGTCGGTCGTGTGCGGATTCGCCCTGGGCAACCCGATGAACCTGGCCATGGTGATCGCCGTCTACGCGGCCGTCTCCAAGGAACTCGGCCTGCCCCTGCGCTTCCCCGGTCGCCCGGGCGCCTACGACAAGCTGCTGGAGATGACCGACGCCGGCCTGCTGGCCAAGGCCACCGTCTGGGCGGCGACGGACCCGCGCTGCGCCAACCAGGCGTTCAACATCAACAACGGCGACCTCTTCCGCTGGAACGAGATGTGGCCGAAGATCGCCCGCTTCTTCGACCTGGAGGTGGCCGATCCGCTGCCCATGTCACTCCAGGTGGTCATGGCGGACAAGGAGCCGCTCTGGCGTGAGATGACCGGGAAGTACGGGCTCGAACCGCACTCCTACGAGGAGGTGTCGTCGTGGGCGTTCGGCGACGCCGTCTTCTCCTGGGACTACGACGTGATCGCCGACGGCTCCAAGGCCCGCCGCTTCGGCTTCCACGAGTTCGTCGACACGGAGAAGATGTTCCTCGACATCCTCACTGACCTCCGCACCCGCAAGATCATCCCCTGACCCGACGAGTCCCGCAGGATCCCCCCCGAGCCAACCAGTCCCGCAGGATCATCCCCGAGCCAACCAGTCCCGCAGGATCACCCCCCAGCCGACCAGTCCCGCAGGATCACCCCCCAAGCCGACCAGTCCAGCAGGATCACCCCTGAGCAGTCGGTTCCAGATCACCCCCGACCGATCCCGCAGGATCACCCCGGAGCCAACCTGTCCCGCAGATCACCCCCAGCCGACCGGTCCCGCAGGATCGGCTCTGCCAGTTCAAGGCCCGCACAGCGCCGCGCCGTCCGGACTCCCCCGACACGGGCACTGCGCGGACAACGCCCCGACTCACTCCGGGGCACCCCGTCGGAGCGGTCCGGACCGTTGTCGCGGGGATGACCTACAGTCAGCTGACGGTCTCGTGAGCGTGCTGGCAGACGGAGCAGGGGGTCAGACCCGCGGCCTCCGCCTGGTTGCGGGTCATGGTCTCCACACCCGAGTCACCCGCCCCCTTGATCAGCGGGCAGGCGGTGCTGTGGTAGCGGCGGGTGCCGACGATGACCTTGACCATGCCGGACCCCTTGGCCCCACTGTCACCGTTCGCCGCCTCGGCAGGCTCTTGGTCGCGCGCATCGTCGACGTCCGAACTGTCACCTGGCGCGGTCCTGCCGTTCTCCGCCTTGTCTTCGGACGGACGGGTGTCACGAGAAGCAGCGCCCTTGGGCAACGGCCCCTGAGCCTTGGCGGACTCGGCCGACGACGGCGGCCGCTGCGCCCCAGCCGGGGACGCGGGCTCGAACAGGGAACGCGTCCTGACAGTCTTCTCCGTCGCGGAAGCCGACTCCCCCTCGGAGGAACCCGCTACGGACGAGTCGCCTCCGCCCTTCTCACGTGACACGCCCTTCTCACCCGCGTCGTCCCGAGACGCCCCCCGATCACCCTTGGCGGAACCACCCACAGCCGAGGCAGCAGGCTTCTTCTCCCGAGACTCGGCCCGATCATCCCGGCCGGCACCGGTCACAGACGAGGCACCGCTCCCGGACTTAGGAGACGCAGCCCGATCACCCTTCACAGAGCCACCGCTCCCGGACTTCTCCTCACGGGGCGTGGCCTGGTCCCCTCTCGCCGACGGGGTGCCGCCCGTGGCGGGATCCCCCGTACCGGAGGGCTTCCCCTGTGCGGGCCGGTCACCCGAGCCCTCACGGGAGCCCGACGCGGGCGCGGGAGGCACTGGCGTGCCGGCGGCGGTCACGCGGGGTTGCGGGCGGGTGTCAGGCCCGGAGTCCGGCTCGTCCGCCCGCGCGGAAGCCGCGTACGGACGCTTGCCCTGCTCCTGGGACGACCGGCCCGCACTCTGGGCACCACGACCGGGCCCTTGCGGCGAGGAGCCGGATTCCGACGCCGGACGACCCGGCTCGTGCGGGGACCGGGAACCGCTCCCGGGCTCCGGGTCGTCGCGCTCCGCCGGCGGACGGTCCTGCCTGGACGGGCGGCTCTCCGCGGAGGGACTGGAAAGACGACCTTCGAACGAGCGGCTCTCCGCAGACGGACCGGAAGGACGACCTTCGAACGAGCGGCTCTCCGCAGACGGGCCAGAAGGACGACCTCCGGACGAGCGGCTCTCCGCGGACGGACCGGAAGGACGACCTCCGGACGAGCGGCCGCGCTGCTGGACGGGGCGGGTCTGCTCGGCGGTGGGGGCGCCGGGACGGGAACCCTCGGGCTCCGGCGCGGCGGCGGCGGACGGCTCGCCCTTGCCCGCGGGCGGCGGCGCGTCCTCGGTGGTGCGGCCGAACCAGCCCGCTTCGGCGGGCGAGGCGGCGGACTCCTGAGCGGGGGTGGCGGGCTCCGGCGGAAGCACCGGCGGCCGGAGGTCGCGGGTCGGCTCGGAGGGGTCGGCGAGGCTCTCAGCGGGGACCGCGGGCGCCGAGTCGTCGGCTGGGGGCAGTTGCCGCCCGCCGAGCGCGGCGTCGGGCAGGCAGGCGGTGCAGGGCGTGAAGCCCTCTTCGCGAGCCTCCTCGTAGGTGAGCTCCTCGTGATCCCGCCCGGCCAGCTGGCGGCAGCCTCGGACGTGGTACCGCTTGCGCCCGGGGATCACCAGCACGATCGCGTCGGGGGAGATCCCCCCGGCCGCGGGCCGGTGCGGCGTGGGGACGCCGGGCGCGGGCGACGGCACGGTCGCCGTCCGCGGGTAGGGCTGCGGACGGGACGGCGGCGCGCCCATGGGGCCGGTCTGGGCGTACGGCGGGACGCCGGGAGGCACGAGCCCTGCCGGCGGAGGAGGGGTGGCCGGCATCGCGGCCTGCCCACCACCGGGAAACAGCTCGTGACGCCGCAGCAGCGCTCCGATCACGAGGAACAGCGCGGACAGCACGCTGACCACGATGGACCACATGATCAGGAACGGCTTTGCCAGTACGAAGCCCGCGATCAGCAGAATCACTGCCGCGAGCACCAAACCAGCACTGATAAGGATCACTAGGGGCTCTTTCGAGTGACGGGTCCTTGGTGTGACCCGCTACACCTTACCGGCGCTCGTTGTGGGGACCGTCGCTGCCGGGGAAGGCGCCCTGCGGGGCCTCGCCGCCGAACGGGTTGGGGTTGCCGGGCAGAGGCTGCTGACCGCCCTGGGGCACGGCGTGCGACATGGCCGGCGCGCCGGAGGGACCGCCCGACATGACCGGGAACCCGCCGCTGCCCTCCGCTGAGACGTTCAGCTCGGCGAGCTGGTTCTCCAGGTAGAGCTTGAGGCGGCTGCGGTACTCGCGCTCGAAGCTGCGCAGCTCCTCGACCTTGCGCTCGAGCTCGTCGCGGGTCTGGACGAGGGAGCCCATCGCCTGGCGGTGCCGCTCCTGGGCGTCGCGCTCGAGCGTCTCGGCGCGGGCGCGGGCGTCGCCGATGACCTGCTCGGCCTGGCGGCGGGCCTTGGTGAGGATCTCGTCGGCCTCGCGGCGGGCGCGGGTCACGGTCTCGTCCGCCTCCCGGCGGGCGTCGGCGATCGCCTGGTCGGCCGTCTGCTGGGCGAGGGCGAGCACGCGGGCGGCGGTGTCCATGTTGTCTTCGGCGGGCGGCATGTTCATGCCCACCGGGACCGGCTGCGGCTGCTGATGCTGCGGCGGCTCCGGCGCGCGCATGGGCTCCGGCTGGGGCGGCGCCATCATCTCAGGCTTGGGCTGCTCCTGCACGGGCGCGGAGGCCATGGGCATGTTCATGCCACCAGGCACTTTGCCGCGCATGCACTCGGAAAGCTTGGCACGCAGCTCTTCGTTCTCTTGGATCAAGCGGTCAAGCTCAGCCTCGACTTCGTCGAGGAAGGCGTCGACCTCTTCCTCGTCGTAGCCCGGTCGGAGCCGGGTGGTACTGAACTGCTTGTTCCGCACATCAGCGGGCGTAAGCGGCATTTTGGTCTCCTTGGCGCGCTTGGAGTCTGTCCGGAGGGACGGTCACCCGAATCACTTCAGCGCGGACACGAGTTGGATCATGACCGGGTGCCCTGCAGACCTCGTCACGGACCGAACGATCCTACGACGTTGATCAAGATCAACACGACGATGAAGAGGACTGTGAAGCTTAGGTCAAAGGCCACCGTACCCAACCGCAGTGGGGGAATGAAACGGCGGAGGAACTTGAGAGGCGGGTCGGTCGCGGTGTACGTGACCTCCGCCAGCACGAGCACGACCCCGGTGGGCCGCCACGAGCGGGCGAACGCCTGCACCGTCTCGAAGATCATCCTGCCGATGAGAAGCACCAGGTAGAGAGACAGGACTACGACCAAGATCTGGCTGACTATCCCCACGGTCCGGCCGCGCCTCCACTTCTGATGTACTCCCCCGGTCTCGGCGAGACCCGGTTGAGTCCGATTGACATACAGAGCACTCTAACTCTGGTTGAAGAACCCGCGTTCCGCGATTCGAGCCTTGTCCTCGGCGGTCACCTCGACATTGGCAGGGGACAACAGGAACACCTTGTTGGTAACACGTTCAATGCTTCCATGTAGGCCAAAGACCAGACCTGCCGCGAAATCGACGAGCCGTTTTGCGTCGCTGTCGACCATCTCAGTCAGGTTCATGATGACGGGGGTGCCGTCACGGAAGTGCTCGCCGATGGTTCGGGCTTCATTGTACGTGCGGGGATGCAGGGTGGTGATCCGGGCCAGGTCGGTGGTACGGCGCTCAAGGACAGTGGTGGCCGGCCTGGGGGCGGGAACGGACGGATCGGTGTCCTCCTCCCGGTCCTGGACCGTGACAGGCCGGTCCTCGCCCGCGCGCTGGACGTCGTCCTCGTACGGGTAGTCGTCGGGGTAGGTCTCGTACCTCTCGTAGCGGTCGTCCTCCACGAGACCGAGGTAGACCGCCATCTTGCGCATCGCGCCGGCCATCGCTAAGTCGTCCTCCTGCTCATGGTCGCACTCGCTCGGGCCTGTCGCCGGGTCCGAGGCGGTAGCCGTACCCCCTTGGAGCTCACCGCTGATCGACCTCTACCGGATCATGGGCCTGAAGACCCACTTGAGGGGACATTACCTGACGAAGAGCTTCCGACGGCCGAGCAACGCCGTACCGACCCGCACGTGTGTCGCGCCGTGGGCGATGGCCTCCGTCAGATCGTCGCTCATCCCCGCGGAAATCATCGTGGCACGTGGGTGCCTCTCCTGTACGGCCACCGCGACATCACGCAGCCTCGCGAACGCCTTGGCCGGATCCTCGCCCAGCGGCGCCACCGCCATGACCCCGCCGAGCCGCAGACCGGGAGCGCCGGCGATCAGGTCGGCCAGCGCCGGCACGTCGGCCAGAACGGCGCCGCCGCGCCCCGGGTCGTCGTCGAGCGCCACCTGCACCAGGCAGCAGACCTCCCTGCCCCGCTTGACGGCCTCCCCGCTGATCGCCCTCGCCAGCCGGGGCCGGTCCACCGAGTGGATCACGTCGGCGTACCCCACCACCGAGCGGACCTTGTTCGTCTGCAACTGACCGACGAAGTGCCAGGTCAGCGGCAGGTCGGCGCACTCGCGCGCCTTCGGCGCGGCCTCCTGGTCGCGGTTCTCGCCCACGTCGCGCAGGCCCAGCCCGGCCAGGATCCGCACGTCGTCGGCCGGGTACGTCTTGGTCACGGCGATCAGCGTCACCTCGTCCCGGTCCCGCCCCGCCGCCCGGCACGCCTCGGCGATCCGCTCGTCCACCTCGGCCACGCGCGAGGCGATCTCTTCCTTCCGCACGCCTCTCCTTCCTGTCAGCCCATTCTCCCCCGCACACCACGCACCCGCCTGAGGGGAGGACCCCCGGGACGCCCCGGCGCCCCGCCTTCCACCGGCAGCCCCGCGAACGGGGCCTGACATGGCGGCGCCGCTCCCGTACCGCGTCACGGGTGCGGAAGCGGAGGGAGCGGCGGCCGGGTGGAACGGTTACTTGAGGAAGTCGGGGACGTCGAGTTCCTCCTCCTGCTCCTCGAAGACCACCGGACGACGTTTGCCGGGCTCCGACATGCGGGAGGTGATGGGCGTGGGCGGATTGGCAGGCTCCGGAGCGGGGCGCGGGATCGACACCGGACCGGAAGGCCCGTCAGCCGGCGTCTCGTCGGCGGAGGAGGCCGGGGCGGGGTCCTGGACGCTCTCCGCCGGACGCACCGGCTCGGGGCGGGGCTCCGGGCGCGGCTCGGTGCGTGGTTCCGTACGGGGTTCCTGGCGGAAGTCCGTGCGGGGCTCCGGCCTGAAGTCGGAGCGCGGCTCGGGACGGGGCTCGGGACGCGACTCCTGGCGGAAGTCGGAGCGCGGCTCCTGGCGGAAGTCCGTACGGGGCTCCGGCCTGAAGTCGGAGCGCGCCTCGGGGCGCGCGGGCTCCGGCTTGGGCGGCGTCGGCGCGCTGGAGCGCAGCCCGGACGGCGGCACGCTGGAGGCGGCGCCGGTGCCGCTCGCGGCGGTGGCGGGGCGGGTCTGCGGGCGCGGCGCCTGCTTGTCGTTCTGCGGCACGTCGTCGAACCCGGCGGCGATCACGGTGACCCGCACCTCGTCGCCCAGCGCGTCGTCGATGACCGTGCCGAAGATGATGTTGGCGTCGGGCGCGGCCGCCATGGACACGAGCTGCGCCGCCTCGTTGATCTCGAACAGGCCGAGGTCGGAGCCGCCCGCGATCGACAGCAGCACGCCGTGGGCGCCGTCGATGCTGGCCTCCAGCAGCGGGCTGGAGACGGCCATCTCGGCGGCGGCCACCGAGCGGTCGTCGCCGCGCGCGTGGCCGATGCCCATGAGCGCCGAGCCGGCGCCGGACATGACGGACTTCACGTCGGCGAAGTCGAGGTTGATCAGACCGGGCGTGGTGATCAGGTCGGTGATGCCCTGCACACCGGAGAGCAGCACCTGGTCGGCGGCCTTGAACGCGTCGAGGACGCTGACCTGCCGGTCGGAGATCGACAGCAGCCGGTCGTTGGGGATCACGATGAGGGTGTCGACCTCGTCGCGCAGCGTCTCGATGCCGGCCTCGGCCTGCATGGCCCGGCGGCGGCCCTCGAAGCTGAACGGCCGGGTGACCACGCCTATGGTCAGGGCGCCCAGGGAGCGCGCGATGTTGGCCACGACGGGGGCGCCGCCCGTGCCGGTGCCGCCGCCCTCACCCGCCGTGACGAAGACCATGTCGGCCCCCTTGAGGACCTCCTCGATCTCCTCGCGGTGGTCTTCGGCCGCCTTGCGCCCCACGTCGGGGTTGGCCCCCGCGCCGAGGCCGCGCGTGAGCTCGCGGCCCACGTCCAGTTTGACGTCGGCGTCACTCATCAGCAGCGCCTGGGCGTCGGTGTTTATCGCGATGAACTCGACGCCCTTGAGTCCCTCTTCGATCATCCGGTTGACGGCGTTGACTCCGCCGCCGCCGATGCCGACGACCTTGATGACCGCGAGGTAGTTCTGCGGTGCTGCCACGACGAGGGGCCTTTCCGCTCGTTGACTTGCCATTTCGGTGCGGATTGTCTCCGCGTCTTGTCAGTTCGGGTAACTCTCAACCTCAAGTTGAGATTTAGATTTATGTCAACCTGAGGATTGATACGGACAGTAGGAGTTACGCTCCGGGCGGGTCAACTAACCGCGCCGCAAGCACGTCCGGCGTGTCGCGGGCTGTCCGTTTCGCTCTGACGTCTTGCCTGGTCGGGTACTCCCTGCCGCTCTACCCGATCTACAGGCTCTCACGTCGCGCCTGCTGCCCGGCACAGGCTCGGCGACACGCCTGACGGGAAGTCGCCGTGTTTCCCGGGTACGCGCGATGCTTCGCGGCGTCTTATCCGGAATTGGATCACTTGAGGGTCACCACGTCCGGAGAGCTCACGTCGTACACCTCGGCCCTGCGCTTCAACAGGCTCCGCAGGATGCGCGCCTTGGCCTCGGGCCGGTCGGTGCCGCCCCAGACGACGGTGCGCCCGTCGGACAGGCCCAGGGTGACGTCCTCCCCCGTCGTGGCGCTGACCTGGCGAACCCGCCCCGAGATGCTCGCCGGCAGGCCGCGCACCACGTCCAGCGCCGCCATGGTGGCGGGGTCGCCGACGGCCGGACTGGCCACCTTCAGCACCGGCAGCATGGGCGGCGCCACGTCGCGCAACTCGATGACCGCCCCGGTCTTGTCGATGACGGCGATCTTGTCTCCGGCCGGGATCTGCGCGACCGGCTCCCGCTCGACCACCTCTATGCGGAGCGTGGCGGGCCAGACGCGGTCGACCTTCGCGGAGGCGACCTGACGGATGCCGCGGACCCGGTCCTCGACCTGCGCCAGATCGACGGTGGCGAGCGGGTGCAGATCGGGCACCGCCGCGGCTTTCCTCACCACATCGGGCGCTAGTGTGACATTTCCCACGATCTCCACCGTCCGGACTCCGAGCACCGGCGAGAAGAACACCAGCCACGCCGCCGTGCCCACCACGCCGGCGGTGAGCAGGACCAGGAAGACCTTGCGAGCGGTCACCGCGCCCCCGGCTCAGCGCGACAGGGCCGCGACGATCCGCGGCCCCAGCTCGGTGACGTCTCCGGCGCCCATGGTGAGCACGAGGTCGCCCGGCCTGGCGCGGCCCGCGACGAAGTCGGCCACCGCCGACCGGTCCGGCACGTACGCCACCCGCTCGGCGGGCAGCGGGACCAGACCGGCCACCAGGGCCCCGGACACGCCCGGCTCGGGATCCTCGCGGGCGCCGTACACGTCCAGCACGATCGCCTCGTCGGCCAGCCCGAGCGCGGTGCCGAACTCGTCGGCGAAGAACCGGGTGCGCGAGTAGAGGTGCGGCTGGAAGATCGCGATGACCCGGCCGTCGCCGGAGTAGGAGGCGACCACGTCGCGCGCCGCTCTGAGGTCGGCGGCCAGCTCGGTCGGGTGATGGGCGTAGCTGTCGAACACCACGACCCCGCCGGCCTCGCCCTTGGCCTCGAAGCGCCGCTTGGCCCCGGTGAAGGCCGCCAGCCCGTCTCTGATCTCCTCGAACGGCAGGCCCAGCTCGTCGGCCACGGCGATCACCGCGGTGGCGTTGAGCGCGTTGTGCGCCCCGGGGACGGCCAGCCGCACCTCGCCCTTGCTCGCGCCCGGCCCCTCGACGGTGAAGACGGTGCCGAACCCGTCGGGCCTGACCCCGGAGATCCGGTAGTCGGCGGCGGTCCCGTACGTCACCACGCGCTTGCCGCGGCGGCGGGCCACCTCGGCCACCTCGGCCGCGCCCGGGTCGTCGGCGCAGACCACGAGGAGCTCGCCGACCCGGTCGACGAACCGCGCGAAGCTGTCGTGGACGGCGCGCGGGTCGCCGTAGTTGTCGAGATGGTCGGCCTCCACGTTGGTGACCACGGCGATCTCCGGGGCCAGCATGAGGAACGAGCCGTCGCTCTCGTCGGCCTCGGCCACGAACACCTGGCCCGAGCCCTCGTCGGCGCCCAGGCCCGTCGTGACGAGCTGGCCGCCCACGCAGTAGGACGGGTCGGCGCCGCACTTCTGCAGGGCGACGGTGAGCATCGAGGTGGTGGTGGTCTTGCCGTGGGTGCCGGCGATCGCCACGCCGGTGCGGCCGGACATCACGGCGGCGAGCGCGGCGGCCCGCGGGATGACCCGCAGCCGCTGCTTGAGCGCCTCGCCCAGCTCGGGGTTGGAGTCGCGGATGGCGGTGGACACGACCACCGTGTCGACGTCCTTGATGTGCGAGGCGGCGTGGCCGATGTGCACGGTGGCGCCCAGCTCGCGCAGCTCGGTGACCAGCTCGCCGCTGCGGGCGTCGCTCCCGGACACGCGCACGCCGCGCTTGAGAAGGATGCGCGCGATGCCGGACATGCCCGCACCGCCGATGCCGATGAAGTGGACCCTGCCCAGTTCTTCCGCGGCGACGGGATCGACCAGCTTGACGAGACTCATCGGACTATCTCCAACACTTTCCTGGCGAGCGTGACGTCCGCGTCCTTCATGCCCAGCGCCGAGGCCGCCTCTGACATGACGGCGACCCGTTCGGGGTCGTGGAGAAGGGGCAGCACGTGATCAATGATCCAATCAGATGACAGTTCGGCGTCGTCCACCAGCATGCCGCCCGCGCCCGCCGTGACGCGCTCGGCGTTCATCCGCTGCTCGCCGTTGCCGTGCGGCAGCGGCACGTACGCGGCGGGCAGGCCGACGGCGGTGAGCTCGGCGCAGGTGAGCGCGCCGCTGCGGCACAGCGCCATGTCGGCGGCCGCGTAGGCGAGGTCCATCCGGTCGAGGTACGGCAGCAGGACGTACTGAGGGTCGCCGGGCGGCGGCTCGTGCTCGACGGTGTTCTTGGCGCCGACCACGTGCAGCACCTGCACGCCCGCGGCGCGCAGGGCGGGCGCGGCCGCCAGCGCGGCGTCGTTGATCGACCTGGCGCCCTGGGAGCCGCCGAACACCAGCAGCGTCGGCCGGTCGGTCTGCAGCCCGAACCAGGAGCGGGCCCTGTCGCCCATGGACAGCCGGTCGAGCTCGACGATCTGGCGGCGCAGCGGGGTGCCGATGTATTCGGCCTTGGCGATCGAGGCGTCGGGGAAGCCGGTGAAGACGTGGTCGGTGAGCTTGGCGCCGAGCCGGTTGGCCAGGCCGGGCTTCGGGTTGGCCTCGTGGACCACGATCGGCAGGCCGCGCCGCTTGGCGGCGAGGTAGGCGGGGGTGGCGACGTAGCCGCCGAAACCGACCAGGATGTCGGCCCGCGTCCGGTCGAGGACGGCGGCGACCGCGTTGACCGCCCCGGCGAGGCGGCCGGGGACGGTCAGCAGCTGCGGCGTGAGCGCCCTGGGCAGCGGCACGGCCGGCACCAGCTCCAGCTCGTAGCCCCTGGCCGGGACGAGACGGGTCTCCAGCCCCCGCTCGGTGCCCACGCAGGTGACGCCGATGCTCGCGTCGAGGCGGCGCAGCGCGTCGGCCAGGGCGAGCGCCGGCTCGATGTGCCCGGCCGTCCCGCCACCGGCGAGGACCACCCTCATGTCGGTCACTCCCTAACGTCTTCCTCGGCCTCTGGTCATACCCCCCAGGCCAAGCCAGCTTAGGGCCCGCACGGCCGGTCCGGGGCCACGCGCGGCCAGAGCCTCACGCGCCCCCGGCTCCCGCTTGGCGAACGACAGCAGCATGCCCAGCGCCGCCAGCGTGGGCAGCAGCGCGGACCCGCCGTAGGAGACCAGCGGCAGCGGGATGCCGGTGATCGGCAGGACCCCGAGCACCGCGCCCATGTTGACGATGGCCTGCCCGACGACCCAGGCCACGACCGCGACGGAGACCAGCCGGACGAACGCGTCGTTGACCCGGGAGGCCACCCGCAGCCCGGCGTACCCGAGCAGGCCGAACAGCGCGACCACCAGCAGCGTGCCCATCAGCCCGAGCTCCTCGCCGAGGATGGCGAAGATGAAGTCGCTCTCGCCGTGCGGCAGCCAGTCCCACTTCTGCCTGCTGCTGCCGAGCCCGAGCCCGAACCAGCCGCCCGAGCCCATCGCGATCTGCCCCTGCACGGCCTGGTAGCCCGCGCCCTGCGCGTCGGCCCACGGGTCGAGGAAGGCGCCGACGCGGGCCAGCCGGTAGGGCTCCACGGTGATCATGATGACGGCGGCCAGCACGGCGAGCGAGAGGATGCCGCCGAACAGCTTGACCGGCGCCCCCACCACCCACAGCAGCGCCAGGAAGATCAGGAACAGCACGAGCGTGGTGCCGAGGTCGCTGCCGAGCATGACCAGGATGGCCAGGATGGCGGTGCCGGGCAGCAGCGGGATGAGCATCTGCCGCCACTCGATGCGGCCCTTGCGCACCCGCCGCGCCAGCAGGTCGGCCCCCCACAGCGCCAGCCCGAGCTTGGCCGGCTCGGACGGCTGGACGGTGAACGGGCCGAAGTAGATCCACCGCTGCGCGCCCAGCTCGGACGAGCCGATGAACAGCACCAGGACCAGCGCGATGATCGACAACGCCATCAGCGGATAGCCCATCCACCGGAAGAACCGGTAGGGCAGCTGCGTGAAGAACCACATGATGGGCAGCCCGACGGCCGCCGACAGCGACTGCTTGATGAACCAGTAGAACGGGTTGCCGGTCTCCTGCATCGCCTCGATGCTGGAGGCGGAGAGCACCATCATCAGCCCGAGCGAGAGCAGCAGCAGGCTGCACCCGAGGATCAGGTAGTAGGTCGCCAGCGGCTTGTCGAGCAGCTCCTTGAGCGTGGTGAGCCGCTCGCGGGCCCAGGTCGACGGCTGCTGCGTGGCGGCCGGGCGGGCGGGCTCGGCGCGTTCGCCGGTGGCCGTGCTCACGTGCCCGCCTCCAAGGCGCGTACGGCTCGCGCGAAGGCCTCCCCTCGGGCCGGGTAGCCGGGGAACATGTCCAGCGAGGCGCCCGCCGGGGCGAGCAGCACGGTGTCCCCGGGGGAGGCGAGGCGGGAGGCTTCGGTCACGACACGGTCCATCACACCAGTGTCCTGACCTTCGATGTCCACGACGGGGACATTCGGCGCGTGTCGCGCGAGAGCTTCGGCGATCCTGGCCCGGTCGGCGCCGAGCAGGACGGCCCCGCGCAGCCGCGGCGCCGCCTGGCGGACCAGGTCGGCCACGTCGGCGCCCTTGAGCTGCCCGCCGGCCACCCACACGATCGACGGGTAGGACGCCAGCGCGGCCGCGGCGGCGTGCGGGTTGGTGGCCTTGGAGTCGTCCACGTAGTCGACCTCGGCGACCCTGGCGACGTGCGCCAGCCGGTGCGGGTCGGGCGTGAAGTCCCGCAGGCCCTGCCGCACCGCTTCCGCCGGCACGCCGAACGCGCGGGCCAGCGCGGCGGCGGCCAGGGCGTTGGCGACGTTGTGGGGCGCGAGCGGGCGCACGTCGGCGAGTGTGGCGAGCTCCTCGGCCGCCTCCACGGGGTCGCCGACGAAGGCCCGGTCGACCAGCAGGTCCTCGACCAGGCCGACCTGGCCGGGCCTGGGGACGCGCAGCGTGAACCCGACCGCGCCGGGGTAAGGACCGGCCAGCCGGGCGGACTCCGGGTCGTCGGCGTTGTAGATCACGGTGCCGGCCCGTTCGAAGACGCGCCCCTTGGCGGCCGCGTAGGCGTCCATCGAGCCGTGCCAGTCGAGGTGGTCGGGCGCCACGTTGAGCACGGCCGCGGCGTGCGGGGCGAGCGTGGCCGACCAGTGGAGCTGGAAGCTGGACAACTCGACCGCGAGCACGTCGTACGGCTCGCGCACGGCTTCGACGACGGGCACGCCCACGTTGCCGACGGCGGCGGCCTTGTGACCGGCGGCGGTCAGCATGGCGGTGAGCATGCGCACGGCGGTGGTCTTGCCGTTGGTGCCGGTGAGCGCCAGCCAGGGGGCGGGCTCGGCGGGCCGCAGCCGCCAGGCGAGCTCCACCTCGCCGATCACCTCGACGCCGGCCGACAGGGCGGCGGCGATCAGCGGGTGGTGCGGCGCCCAGCCGGTGGTGACCAGCCGGGTGGTGCCCTCGGGCAGCGACAGCGGGCCGAGCCGGACCTCCACGCCGCGGCCGGACAGCTCCGCCGCCGCGGCCAGCTGCCGCTCTCCCCCGCCGGACTCCACGACCACCACGCGCTCGCCCCGCCCGGCGAGGGCCCTGGCCACGGCGGTGCCGGACACGCCGAGCCCGGCGACGCAGGTGAGACTCATCAGCGGGGCATCCATTCGACGTAGAACAGGCCGAGCCCGAGCGCCGCGCACAGACCGGCGATCAGCCAGAAGCGGACCACGATCGTCGTCTCGGCCCAGCCCTTGAGCTCGAAGTGGTGCTGCAGCGGCGCCATCCGGAACACCCGTTTGCCGGTCATCTTGAAGAAGCCGACCTGGATGATCACCGACAGCGTGATGACCACGCAGAGCCCGGCGAGGAGGATGAGCAGCAGCTGGGTGCGGGTGGCGATGGCCAGTCCGGCCAGCACGCCGCCGAGGGCCAGCGAGCCGGTGTCTCCCATGAAGATCTTGGCGGGCGGGGCGTTCCACCACAGGAAGCCGACGAGCGCGCCGAGCACCGAGGCGGCGACCACGGCCAGGTCGAGCGGGTCGCGCACCCAGTAGCAGTTGGGGCCGAGCTGGTCGATGCAGTTGTTGCGGAGCTGCCAGTTGCCGATGAGCACGTACGCGCCGAGCACCACGCCGGTGGCGCCGCTGGCCAGGCCGTCGAGGCCGTCGGTGAGGTTCACCGCGTTGGAGAACCCGACGATCATGATGAGCACCCAGATGGTGAACCCCACGATGCCGATCGACGGGCCGAAGTCGCGCAGGAAGGAGAGCCGGGTGTCGGCGGGGGTGATCTGGTAGATGTTCGGCTGCTGGGTGACCAGCACGGCGAAGATCGCGCCCACGATGAGCTGGCCGAACGCCTTGGCGCCGCTGCGCAGGCCGAGGCTGCGCTGCTTGTAGATCTTGATGAAGTCGTCGAGGAAGCCGACGGCGCCGAGCCCGGTCATCAGGAACAGCACGAGCAGGCCGGAGGCGGTGACCGGCTCCAGCGTGGCCAGGTGGGAGGCGCCGTAGGCGAGCAGCGAGCCGAGCACGATGACGGTGCCGCCCATGGTGGGGGTGCCGCGCTTGCCGTGGTGGCCGGACGGTCCTTCCTCGCGGATCTCCTGGCCGTAGCCGCGCCTGGAGAACACCCGGATGGCCAGGGGGGTGCCGAGCATCGACAGGACGAGCCCGACGGCGCCGGCGATGATGATGTTGGTCACCGGCCTGCACCTCCCAGCAGGAGCTCGGCGGTGCGCTCCAGGCCCATGGCGCGCGGGCCCTTGACGAGCACGACGTCGCCGGGCCGCAGCCACGGGCCGAGCTCGGCGGCGGCGGCCTGGGCGTCGGGCACGTGCACGATGCGGGGCAGCGGGGTGCCCGGGGGCCCGCCTCGCTGGGCCTGCTCGGCGCCCGCGTGGGCGCCCTGGAGCACCGGGCCCGCGTCGGGGCCGGCCACGACGAGCCCGGTCAGGCCGCCCGCGCCGGCCAGGCGGCCGACCTCGGTGTTGAGCGCCTCGCTGTCTTCGCCCAGCTCGCGCAGGGCGGCGATGACCGCGAACCGCCGCCGGTCGCGCCCGAGCACGGCGAGCGTCTCCAGCGCGGCCCGCATCGAGTCGGGGTTGGCGTTGTAGGCGTCGTTGACGATCGTCACGCCGTCGGGGCGGTCGGTGACCTCCATCCGCCACCGGCTGCGCGGCTCGGCCGCCGACAGCTCCTCGGCGATGGCGGCGACGGGCAGGCCCAGCTCGTAGCCCGCGGCGGCGGCGGCCAGCGCGTTGTCGACCGCGTGTGCTCCGTACAGCCTGAGCTTGACGGGCGCGGCGCCGGAGGGGGTGCGGAGCGTGAACGAGGCGCGCCCGCGCTCGTCGGCGGTGACGTCCTCGGCGCGGATGGCCGCGTGCTCGCCGCGCCCGAACAGGGTGACGCGCGCGTCGGTGCGCGCGGCCATGGCCAGGACCAGCGGGTCGTCGGCGTTGAGCACCGCGACGCCGGTGCGCGGCAGCGCCTCGACCAGCTCGCCCTTGGCCTTGGCGATGGCCTCCTTGCCGCCGAACTCGCCGATGTGGGCGGTGCCGACGTTGAGGACCACGCCGATCGTGGGCGGGGCGATGCGGGCCAGGTCGGCGATGTTGCCGATGTGGCGGGCGCTCAGCTCCAGCACCAGGTAGCGGGTGTCGAGGCCGGCCTTGAGGACGGTGAGCGGGTGGCCGATCTCGTTGTTGTGGTTTCCGGCCGGGGCGATCGTCGGGCCGATCCTGGCGGTCAGCCGCGCGAGGAGGTCCTTGGTGGTGGTCTTGCCCGCCGAGCCGGTCACCCCGATCACGGTCGCGTCCGGCAGCGACGCGGCCTGCGCGGTCGCCAGCTCGGCCAGCGCGGCCGTGGTGTCAGGCACGATGACGGCGGGCGCCTCGACCGGGCGGCCGGCCAGCACCGCGACGGCGCCGGCCCGCACGGCCTGCGCCGCGTAGTCGTGTCCGTCGACGCGGGCGCCTCTGAACGCGACGAAGAGGGATCCCGGCTCGACGGCCCGCGAGTCGATCACGACGGGGCCGCGCACCACGGCGCGGGGGTCGGCCATGCCCGACAGCGCGCCCGAGGTTATCTCGGCGATCCTGGCCAGAGGCAACGGGATCATTCGTACTTCCTGCTTTCCTTGCGTGCGTCGATCGCTGCGGCGACCACCTCCCTGTCGTCGAAGGGGATCACCTCGCCTGAAACGTACTGGCCCTGCTCGTGGCCCTTGCCTGCCACGACTATGACGTCACCGCGTGTGGCGCGGTTCACCGCGAGGTCGATGGCGGCCGCGCGGTCGGGCTCAATGATCACATGAGCGCGCTCCTCGCGGGGCACGCTCAGCGCCCCTTCCATCATCTCGGCCAGGATGGCCAGCGGATCCTCGGAGCGGGGGTTGTCGCTGGTGAGAACCGCCACATCGGCCAGCCGCGCGGCGGCCTCGCCCATGAGCGGCCGCTTGCCCCTGTCGCGGTCGCCGCCGCAGCCGAGCACGACGGTGAGCCGGCCCGCGGTCACCTCGCGGAGCGAGTGGAGCACCGACTCCACGGCGCCGGGTTTGTGCGAGTAGTCGACGACGGCCTGGAACTCGTCGCCGGAGCCGGTGACCCGCTCCATCCGGCCGGGCACCCCGGTGAGGGTGCCGACGCCGTGGACCGCGGTCTGCAGCGGCACGCCGGCCTCGACCAGGGTGACGACGGCGCCGAGCGCGTTGGCGACGTTGAACGGGCCGGGCAGCGCGATCTGCGCGTCGGCCTCGACGCCGCCGGGGCCGACGATCCTGAAGGCGCTGCCGTCGGCGCCCAGCCGGGCGTCGAGCGCCCGCCACTCGGCGCCTGGGTCGCCCTGGGCGGAGAACGTGGTCATCGGCACCTTGGCCAGGCGCAGCAGCTCTCGCCCGTGGGGATCGTCGAGGTTGGTCACGCCGACCCGGCTCAGCTCGGGCTGGAAGAGCCTGGCCTTGGTGGCGAAGTAGTCGTCGAGGTCCTTGTGGAAGTCGAGGTGGTCCTGCGACAGGTTGGTGAACAGCGCCACGTCGTAGAAGACGCCGTCGACGCGGTTGAGCGCGAGCGCGTGGCTGGAGACCTCCATGGCGGCCGCGGTGACGCCCTGCTCGCGCATGAGCGCGAACAGGCCGTGCAGATCCGACGCCTCCGGGGTGGTGAGCCCGGCTTCGAAGCACAGGTCGCCGGCGTGGATCTCGACGCCGCCCACCAGGCCGGTGCGCAGGCCCGCCGCGCGCAGCCCCGCCTCCAGCAGGAACGTGGTGGTGGACTTGCCGCTGGTGCCGGTGACGCCGAGGACCGTGATGTCGCGGGCCGGGTGACCGTAGACCCAGGCGGCGACCTGGCCGAGCAGGGCGCGCGGATCGGGCACGACGAGCACCGGCAGGCCGGTGGCGACGGCCGCGTCGCGGCCCGCGGCGTCGGTCAGGACGGCCACGGCGCCGCGCGCCATCGCCTCGGCGGAGAAGTCGGCGCCGTGCGCGCGCTCACCGCGGAGCGCGACGTAGAGGTCTCCGCGCCGCGCCTGGCGGGAGTCGTGGGTGACGCCGGTGAGCGCGGCGTGCGGCGACCGCGCGGTGCCGGTCTCGGCATCGAGCATGGTCGCCAGCGCGGTCAGCGGGCGCGGCGGGCTGTCGGTGGGACGCATGGACGGGGGACGCACGGCGGCAGCGTACCCTCCCCTCTCACTGCTCCGCGCCTTCGCGCGCCGGAGACGCGGCAGAGCCTGTAGGCGGGATCTTCCTGCTCTTGAGAGCGAACGTCATCACATCCTTGAACACCGGGGCCGCGATCTGCCCGCCGTAGTGGCCGTTCTTCGGGTTCTGCAGCACCGACAGCACCACCAGGCGGGGCGCGTCGGCGGGCGTGAAACCGGCGAACGAGGCGGTGTAGCCGTCGTAGCGGCCGAGTTCGGCATCGTAGCGGTTCGCGGTGCCGGTTTTGCCCGCCACCCGATATCCCGGGATGGCGGCCAGCTCGCCGGTGCCCTGCGCGCCGACCGCGTCCTCGAGCATGGCGGTGATCTCCTTGGCGGTGGCCGTGCTGATGACCCTGGTCTTCTTTCCGGGCTTGGCCGGCGTGAACGTGCCGTCGGGGGCGGTGGTGCCGGCGACGATCCTGGGCTCGACCTTCACGCCGCCGTTGGCGATCGTCTGGTAGACGCTGGCCATCTGCAGCGCGGTCACCGACACGCCCTGTCCGTAGGCGATCGTGCAGCTCTGGCTGCCCGACCACTTGTCGTGGTGCGGCAGCAGACCGGCCCCGGCGCCCGGCATGTCGCCGCCGGGTTTGGTGCCGAACCCGAACGCCTTGAGCATGTCGTACAGGCCCTCGCTGCCGACCCTGCGCGCCGCCATGACCGTGGCGACGTTGCTGGACTGCGCCATGGCCTGGGCGAAGGTCATGTCCTCCGGCGGGTGAGCGTGGGCGTCACGCAGCACCCGGTCGTAGCACTGGATGTTGTCCTTGACGTGGAAGACCGTGTCGGAGTCGACCACGCCGGCCTCCAGCGCGGCCGCGGCGGTGATCACCTTGTTGGTGCTGCCGGGCTCGAACACGTCGGCGGCGGCCCGGTTGAGGTAGTGAGACTCGGGGGCCTCGCGCCAGTTGGCCAGGTCGAGCTCGGGGGCGTTGGCCATGGCGATGACGTCGGCGGTGCGCACGTCCATGACGATGACGGTGCCGCTGCTCGCGCCGGCGGATTCGACCTGCTCACCGATCGCCTTCTGGGCGGCCCACTGGATGTCGCGGTCGATCGTCAGGCGCACGTCGCGGCCGTCGACGGGGGGTGTGCGCTGGCTGCCGGTCATCGGGATGCGCTGCAGGTCGCGGCCGGTCTCGATCTGCAGCTCGCCGTCGGTCCCGGCCAGCGCGGTGTTCTTCACCTGCTCGATCCCGGTCAGGCCGTCCTTGTCGTCGCCGACGAAGCCGATCAGGCTGCCCGCCAGGTCTCCGCCCGGGTAGACGCGGCGGAAGGTGCTGGTCGCGTTGAGCGACGGCACCGGCTCCTTGAGCAGCCGGTCGGCCACGGGCGGGGCGACGCCCCTGGCCAGCAGCTGGTAGCGGGTGTCGGTCCTGGCCAGCTTGGCGGCCATCTCCTCCACGGGCCTGCCGAGGGTGCGGGCGAGCAGCGAGGCCACGCCCTGCCTGACCTCGGCGGGGATCTTGGACGGGTCGATGGAGATGTCGCGCGCCTCGACCGTGAGCGCCAGGTTGTGCCCGTTGACGTCGGTGATGGAGCCGCGCTTGGCGGGGATCTTCTCGACGTGCAGGCGCTGCTTGGTGGCCGCGGCCTCGTAGACCTTGGAGTCGAGGCCCTGCATCTGGATGAGGCGGCCGGCGAAGATCGACAGGATGAAGGTCATGGCGATGAGGCCGATGCTGATGCGCCGCTTCGGGCTGCCGAGGCGGAGCACGAGCGGCGGCTTCGGCGGCGGGGGCGGCTTGCGGCCTCCGCCGCCCGCGCGCGGCCGCGCCCCGTCCTGAGGGTCGCGCCGCGCGCCTTCGCCGGCGCGGACGCGGGTGCCCCCACGGCCGCCCGCGTCCGTGCCGGCACGTGTCGCCGCGCGTGGCCCTTCTCCGGGGCGCGCGCGTCCGGCGTCCTCGTCCCGGGGACGCCGTACAGGGTTGTCGGCCTGGGTGCGGCGCGCCGAGCCGTCGTCTCGGCCGCGCGCGTCGCCGTCGCCGCGTGATCGGTCGTGCGGGGGACGCCGGGCGGTGTCGGAGGGCCTGCGGCGGAACGCGTCGTCCTGCCGCGCCTCCGTGTCGCGCTGCCCGGCCCGGCCGCGCGAGGGGCCGGCGTCGCGCCGGTGGTCGCTCTCGTCCCTGCGGAACCGCTCTCCCCGGGCGGACCCCCCGCGTGCGCCTCCGGGAGGCGCCTCACCATCGCGCTGCCCGGCCCGGCCGCGCGACCGTTCCTCCGCGTGCGGGCCACCCGCTGGGAGGTCGTCCTCCCCCCGGCGGGAACCGCCCCGCTGGGAGGTACGGCCGCGCGACCCTTCGTCGGCGTGCGGGCCTCCAGCGGGGAGGTCGTCATCGCCGCGGCGTGGTCTCCCCTGCCCGGGGCGGGGCCGGCGTGGGCCGCCGGGAGCGGGGTCGTCGTCGGGAACGTCGTCGTCGGCCGGGGAACCTCCCCGGGAGCGGGGAGTGTCGCCGAAGGGGAGGTGGAAGGGGTCGTCCGGGGACGAGGCACGGCCTGTGCCGGGGCGCCCCGCCCGTCCGGGACCGCCCGGCGTACGACGAGCGGCGCCGGGCCCTCCCTGAGAGCCGGCGCCGCCCCCGCCGCGACCGGGGCCCTGCCCCCTGCCGCCGGAGTCTCTCACCGTGCCGGGCCCGCCTGACTGGAGGCGGAGCCGTCGTAGTTGTTGACCGAGTCCCAGTCGCGGCGCATGTCGAGGTCCTCGGCCCGCTCGGCGACCCTGCCGGGGAGCTTCTCCTCCTCGATCTTGCGCTGGAGGTCCTCGTTCTGCTGGCGGGCGGTGGAGATCTCGTCGACCAGGTTGGAGGCGGTCATCGAGTCCTGCGCCAGGACGGTGTTGAGGAGCAGCAGGGTGACCAGGCCACCGCACAGCAGCCCGACGACGAGCAGCACGAACGGGGCGCGCTGGCGCCGCGCGGGCCGCCCGGCGGCGGGGCGCCGCGGGCGCGCCTGCTCGGGCCGACCGGCCTCGGGACGCGGCTTGCGCACGCCGGGACGCGCCCTGCGCGGCTCGGTGACGGTGCGCGACCCGCGCACGCCGGTCCCGGCCGCGCGCTCGTCGGTCTCCACGCGGGTGGCGCGGTCGCGCACGCCGGCCGCGCCACGGCTCGCGCGCGCGCCCGTCTCGCCGCGCGAGGGCGCCGGGCGGGCCGCGCGGGGCGCCGGCTCGTCGTCGGCGCGCGGGCGGCGCCTGGCCGCGTCGGGCCGCGGCTGCGGGACGGGCTTGGCCGGGTGCGGCGGCTCGGGCCTGCGCTGGCCGGTCTTGGCCCCAGTCGTGGGCACAGCGCCGCGGACGGGCGCGCCCCGCCTGGTCTCCTGCTCAGTCCTGGTCGTCAACACGGATCCTCTCTGCGGCCCTGAGCCGGGCCGAAGCCGCCCGCGGGTTGCGGGCCAGCTCTTCTTCGCTCGGGAGCTCGGCTCCCCTCGTCAGGGTGCGGAACCGCGGCTGGTGGGCCGGCAGCGGGACGGGCAGCCCCGGCGGGCTGGTGTCCCTGGTCCGCGCGGTGAGGACCTGCTTGGTGAGCCGGTCCTCCAGCGAGTGGTAGGAGAGCACGACGACCCTCCCGCCCAGTGCCAGCGCGTCGAGCGCGGCGGGCAGCGCCACCTCCAGGGCGGCGAGCTCCGCGTTGACCTCGATGCGCAGCGCCTGGAAAGTCCTTTTGGCGGGGTTTCCCCCGGTGCGCCGGGTAGCGGCGGGGATCGCGTCCCTCACGAGGTCCGCGAGCCGCTTCGTCGACGTGATGGGGTCCTTGGCGCGTTCCTTGACGATGAGGTGCGCGACCCGTGCCGCGAACCGCTCCTCGCCGTAGTCGCGCAGGATCCGGATCAGCTCGGCCGCGGAGTAGGTGTTGACCACCGTCTCCGCCGTGAGCTCCTGCTCGGTGTCCATCCGCATGTCCAGCGGGGCGTCATAGGAGTAGGCGAACCCGCGCGCCGCCTCGTCGAGCTGCGGCGAGGAGACGCCGAGGTCGAACAGCGCCCCGTCGATGGTGGTGCGCCCCGCCCCGGCCAGCACGGCGTCCAGCTCGTCGGACGAGGCGTGGACCAGCGTGGTGCGCCCGGCGTACGGCGCGAGCCTGCGCGTGGCGTACTCGATCGCGAAAGGGTCGCGGTCGATGCCGATCACGTGGAGTGAGGGGTGTGCGGCGAGCAGGGCCTCGGTGTGGCCGCCGAGCCCCAGATTGGCGTCGACGACGACGGGTGCGGGGCCGGAGGCGGACGCGGTGATCGCGGGCTCCAGCAGCTCCAGAACGCGTTCGAGCATGACCGGAACGTGACCGGTCGTGTCGGCGTCGTCGTGCATCTCCACCCCCCTTTCGCGTCCTGGCTCGCGGATGACGCGGCCGGTCGATGTGTCGGTTGTCCTGGGTCCCCACCCCGGCGCCGCCCGGCCAGGTCCCCATCCGCACCCTCTTCGTGGACGCCTGCCATCTGACACCGGGGAAGGTGCATCAGCTGGCCGGCAGTGGTTGCGGGTGGAGACCTCGCCGAACGACATCTCCGACGGCTCGACCGTTTGTTTACAAGATCCCTGGCAACACCTCCTCGGAGAGGTCGGCGAACGCCTGTTCCTGCTCGTTGAGATAGGTGTCCCAGGCCTGTGCGTCCCAGATCTCCAGACGGGTGTTGGCCCCGATGACGACGCAGTCACGCTCCAGGCCGGCGTACTGGCGCAGGCCCTGCGGAATGGTGACGCGCCCCTGTTTGTCTGGCTTCTCGTCGGACGCGCTGGCGAAGAAGACGCGGCTGTAGTCACGCACCGCTTTGGCGGTAACCGGGGCGGTCCTGAGAGCCTCGGTGATGCGCTGGAACTCCTCCACAGGAAAGACGTAGAGGCATCGCTCCTGGCCTTTGGTGATCACAAGACCCTCCGCCAGCTCCTCACGGTACTTAGCCGGCAGGAACAGCCGTCCCTTGTCGTCCAGACGCGGGTGATGGGTGCCGAGGAACATCGGCGCCACCTCCCGTGCCTCGTGAAGCGCTCGGCGCTGGTGCACCGCGCTCTCCACTGCGCACCACCATACTCCACTTCTCCCCACCGTCAACTGATTCGAACCTTGTCCGCCGCTCAACTGGGAGGCGTTGTCGCAGGTCATAGCGGGTGGTGCGGAGTGGGGCCGGGGAAGCGCCCGCGGACCGGCGGCGGGCGTGTCGGGGCGCGCGAAAGCCGGGCCAATAAGGAGGCCCTGTGACGGGCGGGGCGGAGGTGGGGGAAAGTGGCGCGGCGCGCGGCCCAGTGTGTTACGGCATTCGCACCGCTATGCGACAAGAACGCGAACAGGAGCAGGCTTCTCTGGAATATCCACAAAAGTCGCCCAAGAACGCACAGAGTCGTAGGGTCGTACAGATAATGGAAAACAATGGCATGCCTCCCGCAATGCGCAGCCTCGCGCGAGGTGGCCGTCGCACTTCGCATGGAGGCCTGGTGGCAGTAACCCATGACGTCCCTCACCAGCTCGGGGAGCTGGTCACCACCGCTCACCGCATCCGCGAGGCCATCGAATCGGTGATCGAGGGAAAGGGCGACGCCGTCCGCCTCACACTGACCGTGTTGCTCGCCGAGGGCCATCTGCTGATCGAGGACGTTCCCGGGGTCGGCAAGACGATGCTGGCCAAGGCGCTGGCGCGGTCGATCGACTGCCCGGTGCGCCGCGTGCAGTTCACCCCCGACCTGCTGCCCAGTGACATCACCGGAGTGAGCGCCTACAACCAGCAGACGCGCGAGTTCGAGTTCAAGCCGGGGCCGGTGTTCGCCAACATCGTGGTGGGCGACGAGATCAACCGCGCCTCCCCCAAGACCCAGTCGGCGTTGCTGGAGTGCATGGAGGAGCGGCAGGTCACCGTCGACGGGCACACCTATCAGCTGGACGCGCCGTTCATGGTGATCGCGACGCAGAACCCGATCGAGATGGAAGGCACCTACCCGCTGCCCGAGGCGCAGCGCGACCGGTTCACGGCCAGGGTGGCGATGGGCTACCCGGAGCCGACGGCCGAGCTGGAGATGCTGGACGTGCACGGCGGCACCTCGCCGCTGGACAAGCTGGAGCCGGTGGCCACCACGTCGGAGGTGCGCGCGCTGATCGAGGCGGTGCGCGGCGTGTACGTGTCGCAGCCGGTCAAGAAGTACGCCATCGACCTGGCGGTGGCCACCCGCCACTCGCCCGACCTGCGCCTGGGCGCCTCTCCCCGGTCCACGCTGCAACTGGTGCGGGCGGCGCGGGCGCACGCGGCGCTGTCGGGCCGCGACTACGTCATCCCCGACGACCTGCAGGACCTCGCCGTCCCCGTGCTGGCGCACCGGCTGCTGCCCAGCGTGGAGGCGCAGGGGCAGCGGCGGCTGCCCGAGCAGGTGGTGATGGAGCTCGTCAGGCGCGTCCCGGTGCCGGAGACCCGGGCGTCGTGAGAGCGGGACTGCGAGCGCTCACCTCCAGGGGACGGTCCTTCCTGGCGTCGGGCGTCGCGGCGCTGCTGATGGCGTTCCTGCTCGGCGAGAACGACCTGTTCAGGATCGGGGTGCTGGTGGCGGCGCTGCCGCTGCTGGCCGCGATGGTGGTGGCGCGCACCCGCTACCGGCTGAGCTGCGCCAGGCGGCTGGACCCGGCCAGGGCCGAGGCGGGCGGCGAGGCCACGGTGACGCTGCGGCTGGAGAACGTGACCAGGCTGCCCACCGGCCTGCTGCTGATCGAGGACACGGTCCCGTACGCGCTGGGCGTGCGGCCGAGGTTCGTGCTGGACCGGGTGGAGGCGCGGGGCATCCGGGAGATCGACTACAAGGTGCGCTCGGATCTGCGCGGCCGGTACCCCATCGGGCCGCTGTCGGTGCGCATCGCGGACCCGTTCGGGCTGGTGGAGCTGACCCGTGCGTTCACGATCACCGACACGCTCGTGGTGACGCCGCAGGTGGTGGCGCTGCCGCACGTGCGGCTGTCCGGCGAGTGGACGGGCGGCGGCGACAGCCGCACCAGGAGCGTGGCGGCGGCCGGCGACGACGACGTGGCCCCGCGCGAGTACCGGCAGGGCGACGACCTGCGCCGGGTGCACTGGCGCTCGACGGCCCGGCGCGGCGAGCTGATGGTACGGCGCGAGGAGCAGCAGTGGCAGAGCCGCGGCGCTCTCCTGCTCGACACCCGTAAGTACGCGCACCGCGGCGAGGGCCCGCGCTCGTCGTTCGAGGTGGCGGTCTCGGCCGCGGCCTCGATCGGCGTCCACCTCGCCCGCGAGGGGCTGGGCCTGCGGCTGGTGACCGACCAGGGACCCGAGCACCTGACCGACACCGGGCTGAGCTGGTCGCTGCTGGACACGCTGGCGATGGTGCGCGGCTCGTCGGCGCGCTCGCTGGAGATGGGCGTCTCCGCGCTGCGCGCGGGCGGCGGCGACGGACTGATCGTGGCCGTGCTCGGCTCGCTCGACCCGGAGGAGGCCAGAGACCTGGCCAGGCTGAGACACAGCGGCATCACCGGCGTGGCGGTGCTGCTGGACGTGGAGACGTGGAACGGCCGCGAGGCCGACGAGGACTACCAGGCGGTGCAGACCGTGCTGGCCGGATACGGATGGCGGATCGTCCGGCTGCCCGCCGGGGTGTCGATCGCGTCGGTGTGGCAGGACGCGGGCAGCCGCGGCCGGTTCGCCGTGAGCGGAGGTACGGCTTCATGAGGCTCTCGATCGCCGCCGCGGTGGCGACGTTCACGGCCGCGATCCTGCTCTATCCGCTGTTCGAGGGCGGGGCCTGGTTCTGGGGCTCGCTCGGCGCGGTCCTCTCGGTCATGCTGGCGAGCCTGGTCAGCGGGCGGCTGTCGCTGCCGTCGTGGGCGGCGCCGCTGCTCGGCGTGGGCGTGCTGTTCGTCTATCTGACCGTGTCGTTCGCGGCGGAGGAGGCCTGGGCGCTGTTCGTGCCGACCGAGGACTCCGTGGTGGAGGTGGCGCGCCTGCTGGCCACCGGCTGGGCCGACATCCAGCGGTACGCGGCGCCGGTCCCGGCCAACGAGGCCATCACGCTGCTCACCACGGGCGGCGTGGGCCTGATCGCGATCGTCGTCGACCTGTTCGCGACCAGGCTGCGCAAGGCGGCGCTGGCCGGGCTGCCGCTGCTGGCGCTGGCCACGGTGCCGGCCACGATCCTGTCCGACCCGATCAGCTGGCCGGCGTTCATCGTGGCCGCGTTCGGGTTCACCGGCCTGCTCCTCGCGGACGGCCGCGAGCGGGTCGGCCAGTGGGGCCGGGCGGTGCTGGTGCGCCGGACCCGCACGACGGCGGCGGAGCTGCGGCCGGACAGGCGGGGCCCCGGCGCGTCCGCCGACACGAGCGGGCTGCGACTGTCGGGCAAGCGCATCGGGTTCGCCGCCATCGCGCTGGCCGTGCTGGTGCCGGCGATGCTGCCGGCCATGGAGCCGGTCTCGTTCTTCACCTTCGGCGTGGGGGGCGGCGGGCCCGGCCGGGGCAACTCGATCAGCATCCCGAACCCGATCGCGAACCTGAAGGGCCAGCTGGAGCTGCCGGAGCAGCGGACCGTGCTGACCTACTCCAACTCCGACAACCAGCCCCGGTACCTGCGCATCTACTCCCTCGACACCTTCGACGGCGACCAGTTCGGCATGACGCAGCCGGAGGGCGCGCCGGAGAACAGGACGGACAACGGCCCGCTCCCGCCGCCGCCGGGCCTGGGCGGGGGCGTGAAGCTGAAGAACGTCACGTCCACGATCACCATCAGTGACGAGATCGCCAAGCTGTCGTTCCTGCCGCTGCCGTACCCGCCACGGGAGATCCGCGTCGAGGGCGACTGGCGGGCCGACGTCAGAACGCTGATGGTCTTCTCCACCCGCGACGAGGCGGCGGGCCTGGAGTACCAGGTCGCGACCAGCGACCCGGAGCCCACGGCCGAGGTGCTGGAGTCGGCGCCGTCGTCCCGGCAGAGCATCGACGAGCGCTACCTGGAACTCCCCGACGACCTGCCGGAGGAGATCAGGGAGCTCGCGCGGGAGCAGGCGGGCGACGCCAAGACCGCCTACCAGGCGGCCGTGCGGCTGCAAAGGTTCTTCACCGACACCGGCGGCTTCGCCTACAGCCTGCGCACCCAGGGGCACGGCAACTCGGCGCTGGCCGACTTCCTGCTGCACAGCCGGGCCGGCTACTGCGAGCAGTTCGCCGCCTCGATGGCGATCCTGGCCAGGGTCGTCGGCATCCCGTCGCGGGTGGCGATCGGCTACACGGGCGGCACGCAGCTCGCCGGCCAGTGGACGGTGGCCACGAACGACTCCCACTCGTGGCCGGAGCTGTACTTCGAGGGCGTGGGCTGGCTGCCGTTCGAGCCGACGCCCTCGGGCACGCTGGGCCAGGGCAGCGCCCGGGTGCCGGAGTACACCCAGCCACGGCCCGAGGCCACGGCCGACCCCTCCTCCCCGACGCCGGACCGGACCTCCAGCGGCAGCGCGGAGGAGGAGCTGGGCCCGCAGAACCGGGGCAACGTGCGCGAGCTGGACCGGGAGGCGCTGCTGGCCAACGGCGGCCTGCCGCCGGAGGAGTCGACGCCGCTCGCCGCGCAGATCGGCATCGGCGCCGCGGTGCTGCTGCTGGTGCTGCTGATCCCGGCCGCGGCCAGGCTGATCACCAGGAGCAGGCGGGTCCGGGCGCTGGGCTGGAAGGTGTCGGAGCCGTCGGACGAGACGACGGCCAGGGTCGTGGCGGGCCGCCATCCGGCGGTGGCGGCGGCCTGGGCGGAACTGGACGACGCGCTCTACGACTACGGGATGGCCCGCGAGCCCAGCGAGACACCGCGCCAGCTGGCGCGGCGGCTGACCGAGCAGTACGAGTTCGGGGCCGAACCGGCGGCGGCCGTCACGGCGATCGCCTCGGCGGTGGAGCGGGTGCTCTACTCGCGGGAGCCCGGCGAGATCCCGCCGATGGGCGGGGACCTGCGCCGGGTGCGCAAGGCCTTGGCGGCGACGGTTTCACGTGCCAGGAGGGTGCGGGCGGTGCTGCTGCCGCCGTCGACGGTGCGGCGGCTGCGGCTCGTCGGCGAGCGGCTGCTGGACGGCTTCGACCGCCTGGAGAACATCAGGCTGCGGAGGACTGCGACGCAGAAGGGGACGTGAGAATCTGACCGAAGGTGCGGTCGTCTCCCGGGAGGGGGACGACCGCACCTTCGTCTAGGGGACGCCTTGTCGGGGGATGCGTGTCAGCGCTCGTCGTGACGACGACGCCAGCGTTCCTCCATGCGCTCCATGAAGGTGCCCCGGTTGCCCCGGCGGACCTGCTTGCCCTGCGGTGGAGCCCCCTGAGCCGAGGAGTCACCACCGAACCCATTCATTCGTTTCCAGCTGGACAGGCCCCACAGACACGCAGCGAGCATGACCACGAAACCGCCGACGCCGAGCGGGATCAAGTTGATCACCACGCCGACCATCAACAGGACGACGCCGAGGACAAAGCCGATCGTGGCTTTGACCAGGCGCCGCTTGTAATGGCTGCGTGGGTCACTGATCCTTACGGTGTTGGCCCACTTCGGGTCCTCGGCGTAGAGGGCCTGCTCGATCTGGTCGAGCAAGCGCTGCTCGTGCTCAGAGAGCGGCACGGCGCCTCCCAAGGACGGCCCCAGGACGGGGAAGACGGCAACGGACGACACGGGGTGTCCGGACCTCGCGGTCGGTTATCCCCAGAATACGAGGCTGTAGACGTAGGCGAAAGCAAACGTCCAAGGCAGACCAAACCGGAGGTGACGTCATGGCTTCATTCTGGGCCATCTTGGTCTCCTCCCCCGAAGTCGTGACATCGCCTCACGCCTCCATTTCATCAAGTTTGCCCCGAACTAGCGAAGCCGGGAGCACGGCATCGGGACCGAATCTCCGGATCGCCCGGTCCATCGCCTGCTCGGCCTCACGCCAGCCGGTCTCGCGCTCACCGAGAGTGAGCTGACGGGAGGCGGAATCGGCGGGCCGGAGGTTCTCCATCCTGACGCCGACCAGGCGCAGGCGCACCCGTTCGAGCCCGGCGGCGTGGTAGAGCTCGCAGGCTGTGGCGAAAATCTCCTGCGCGACATCGGTGGGCTCCGGAAGGGTCCGGGACCGGGTGATGGTGGAGAAGTCAGCGCGGCGCAGCTTCACACTTACAGTCCTGCCCACGTGACCGCCCTTACGCATCCTCGCGGCGACCCGTTCGGACAGGCGGAGCAGCTCGCGCTTGATGATCTCGGGATCGTCGACGTCGGCGGCGAACGTCTCCTCGTTGCCGATGCTCTTGTCGGGGACGTGCGGGCTCACCTGCCGCTCGTCGCGGCCCCACGCCAGCGCCGCCAGGTGGCCGCCCGCGGACGGGCCCAGCTCGCGCTGGAGCGTGGCGACGGGCACCCGGGCCAGGTCGCCGACGGTGCGGATGCCGAGGCGCACGAGGGCCTGCTCGGTGCGCTCGCCGACGCCCCACAGGGCGGAGACGGGCAGCGGGTGGAGGAACGCCACCACCTCCTCCTGCGGCACCACCAGCAGGCCGTCGGGCTTGCACTGCTTGGAGGCGAGCTTGGCGACGAACTTGCTGCCGGCCACGCCCACCGAGCACGTGATGCCGAAGCGCTCCAGCACCTCCGCCCTGATCGCGGCGGCGATCGCGGCGGGCGGCCCCAGCCGGCGCAGGGCGCCGCCGACGTCGAGGAACGCCTCGTCGGACGCGATGGGCTCGACCATCGGGGTGATCGAATGGAAGATCTCCATGACGCCTCTGGAGACCTCGGAGTATTTTCCGTGGCTGGGCGGGATGACCGTCGCCTGAGGGCAGAGCCGGCGGGCCCGGCTCATCGGCATGGCGGAGTGGACACCGAACGCCCTGGCCTCGTAGGTGGCGCTGAGCACGACGCCGCGCCCGGCGGGCGAGCCCACGATCACCGGTCGGCCGCGCAGCTCGGGCCGCTCCAGCAGCTCGACGCTGGCGAAGAAGGCGTCCATGTCGACGTGCAGGATCGGGCAGCCGGTGTCGTCGGCCCCGGTCCGCGGAGCGGGGCCGATGCCCGTGATCTGCTTGCGTGCCACGCCGCCGATTCTATCCGAACAGGCGTTCTAGGCCGATGGCCTGCGGCCGACGACGTGCAGCTGGGTCGCGATGTCGCGCAGCACCGGATGGGCCGAGGCGGCCTTCTCCAGGGCCACCAGCGCCTCCGCCGCGCCCGGCTCCCCGTCGACGAGCCGGCTGGGCACCAGGTCGGCGAAGACCCGCACGCCGTGGACCGGCCCGGCCCCGAGCCCGGCCGCCGACAGCAGGCCGGTGAGGGTCTCTCCGGTGAAGCGGCGGGGCGTGGGGTCGCGGTCGCCCCAGCTGCCGAGCGGGTCGGCGAGCGCGGCCCTGGACTCGTCGAACTGCCCGGCCAGCGCGCGGTGGATGGCGGCGGCCACCGGGTTGGCGGCCAGCACGCTGACCGCACCGCCGGGACGCAGCAGCCCGGCCATCTCGGTCAGGGCGCCGACGGGATCCTCCACGTACTCCAGCACGCTGTGGCAGAGCACCAGGTCGGCGCAGCCCGGGCTGAGCAGCTCGCCCAGGTCGGCGGTGTCGCCCTGGAGGCCGCGCACCTCCACGCCCGCCTCCTTGGCCCGGCGTTCGAGCGCGGCCAGCGAGTCGGGGCTGGGATCGACCACGGTCACGGTGTGGCCCAGCGCCGCGAGCGGCACGGCGAACCCTCCGGTGCCGCCGCCCGCGTCGACGATGTCGAGCGCGTCGCGCCCGGTGGCGCCGGCCAGCTCCGCCAGCACCTCGCGCAGCGCGTCCCAGACGACGGCGGTCCGCACCGCCGGGGTCCTCGTGACGCCTTCAGCTCGCAACGTCGGCTCGCCTCCCTCTTCTCGTGGGTCCGCCCCAGCCTACGCCGTACGGGTGCCGCCCGCTCCCCTGCGATCTGGACCGCTCCCGTACGGGTCGTCAGGCGTCGAAGGCGGCCACCAGCCGCTTGGGGGCGCGCAGCCGCCACGCGTCGGTGAGCAGTTCGCCCAGCTCCTCCTCGCCCACCTCCGGCAGCCGGACCAGCACAACGGCGTACCCGTCGAAGTGCGGCGTGGTGAAGAACGCCCCGGGCCGGGCGGCGGTGAGCTCCAGCTTCTCCTCCTCGCTGGGCACCGGCACCGCGAGCACGTCCGGTTCCTCCCGCATCCTGGCGAACCACTTGCCGCGGACGTAGAACGCGGGCGTGCCGTACATGGTCTTCTCGCCGGTCTCGGGCAGCGCGAGCGCCAGCCTGCGGACGTCGTCTTCGGTGGCCATGTCCCGATCCTCGCCCCGCCCGTCCCGCCGGGGCAACCGGTCACGGCGGGTCCCGGAATCGCGGCATGCCCCTGACCAGGAGCAGCGCCGGCGGCACGAGGAGGATGACGGCCGCCGCCGACGCGAGCACCGCCGCCGGCCCGGCGAGGGCGGCCAGCGGCCCGGTCAGCGCCTGCCCGAACGGCATCAGGCCGAAGCCGCACAGCCAGGCGAACGAGCTGATCCGCCCGATCAGGTGCTCGGGGATCTCTCGCTGCAGGGCGACCTCCCAGTGGATCGCGTACGTCTCCACCCCCGCCCCGGCGATCGCGAACGCCAGGAAGATCGCGGCCGGCGAGGGAGCGAGGACCAGCGAGAGAGGCGCCGCGGCGTAGAGGGCGATCGCGGTCAGCGCCACGGCCCCGGGGGCGCGCGGCCGCCACGCCATCGTGATCAGGCCGCCTGCCAGGCCGCCGGCCCCGTAGCAGGTGAGCGCCAGCCCGTACACGGCGGGCGAGCCGAACGCGGCGGTGGTCACGACCGGCAGCAGGACCTGCGTCGGCGCGATGACGAACATGAGGTTGACCGCGGAGAAGATCAGAATGGCGCGCACCCACGGGAGCCGCCGCGCCTCGGCGACGCCGGCGCGGACGTCCTGGACGAACGAGGCCCTGCGGGCGGGCTCCCGCCGGGGTTCCCCGGCCCGCCAGAGGGCCAGGACCGCGACAGCGAAGGTCATCGCGGTGATCCCGTACGCGGCCCCGGTGCCGGACAGGGTGATCACCCCTGCGCCCGCGGCTGGCCCGGCCATGACGCCGGTACGGATCGCGACGCTGACCAGCGACCTGCCGGAGACGCGCTCGTGGTCGCCGAGCACGCCCTGCAGCAGAGCGTTGAAGGCGGGCCGGACGAACGCCTCGGCCAGCCCCGACAGCAGCACGGCCCCGGCCGCCGCCCAGATCGGGAACGTGCCGGTCACGGCGAGAGCCGCCGCGAGGAGGGCCTGGAGTCCGTAGGCGGCCATCAGGACCCGCTGCCGCGGCAGCCGGTCGGCCCACACGCCGCCGACCGGCAGGAACACCACGAGCGTGACCCCGCGCGCGGCGAGGACCAGGCCGAGCGCGACCGCGTCACCACCCGCCTGGAGGACGGAGACGGTGATCGCGACGGCGAACATCTGCTCGCCCGCGACCGCGGCCACCTGGCCGGGCAGCAGCAGGCGGAACCGGGGGTTGCCGAGCGCGGCTGGACGGAACACCCGATCAGCCACGTGGCTCTGGCACGGGAGGCACGCCGCCCATGCTGGCACCGGCGGGGCCCGCGCGGGGCCGGGCGGGTTACGCCCAGCGCGTGACCGGCGCGGCGGTCGGCTCACGCCCAGCGAGAGCACGGCGCTAACACGGCGCGGACGCCGCAGTGCGGGTTACGCCCGGTGTGAAACGTGGATGTGGCGGCGGGCTCGCCGTGCGGAGGAGCCGGTCAGGGGGACGCCGTGACCGGCCCGTACGGGAGCTAGAGCGTCAGGCTGGGCTTGAGCTGCTTGAAACGCGCCAGCAGCCCGTTGACGAACTGGGGGGACTCGTCCGTGGACAGCTCGCCGGCCAGGTGGACCCACTCGCTGATGACCACGCCCTCGGGGACGTCGGGCATCCACAGCAGCTCGTAGGTGCCGCCGCGCAGGAGGTTGCGGTCGACGGCGGGCATGCGTTCGAGGGTCCAGCCCTCGGAGTAGGTGGTGATCAGCTCGTCGATGCGGGCGAGATGGCGGGTGACCCCCTCGACGAGGGTGGAGGTGTACTCGTTGACCGGGGGCTCCTGGCGCTCGACCCGCTCGGCCAGGATCTTCAGCGGATCCTCACTGCGGAGTTCGGCCTCGAAGAGGATGTCGAGCGCACGCCGGCGTGCTTTGCCCCGTGCCGACACCTCAGGCCCGGCCGAGGTATTCGCCGGTGCGGGTGTCGACCTTGACCCGCTCGCCGGTGGTGATGAAGAGCGGCACCTTGATCTCGGCGTCGGTCTCCAGCGTGGCGGGCTTGGTGCCGCCGGTGGAGCGGTCGCCCTGCAGGCCGGGCTCGGTGCTGGCGATGGTGAGCTCGACCGCGGCGGGCAGGTCGACGTAGAGCGCGGAGCCCTCGTGGAAGGCCACGGTGGCCAGGGTGTTCTCCAGCATGTAGTTGGCGGCGTCGCCGACGGTGGAGGAGGGCACGTTGACCATGTCGTAGGTCTCGGTGTCCATGAACACGAAGTCGTCGCCGTCGCGGTAGGAGTATTGCATCTCGCGCTTGTCGACGTTGGCCACCTCGACCTTGACGCCGGCGTTGAAGGTCTTGTCGAGGACCTTGCCGGAGAGCACGTTCTTGAGCTTGGTGCGCACGAACGCGCCGCCCTTGCCCGGCTTGACGTGCTGGAACTCGACAACGGACCACAGCTCGCCACCGTCGAGCTTCAGCACCATGCCGTTCTTGAGGTCGTTGGTTGTCGCCACTCGTTCTCTCCCGCGTGTGGCCGCTCTAAAGGACGAGCAGCTCCTTGGTCGTCTTGGTGAAAAGTTCCGGCTCGCCCTGTCGTGTGACGAGGGTGTCCTCGATGCGAACACCGCCCCGGCCCGGGAGGTAGATCCCCGGCTCCACGGTGATCGGAACTCGATCCTCAAGTCTACCGGTACGTGCGGGGCCCAGGAACGGCTCCTCATGGATCTCGAGCCCGACGCCGTGGCCGAGGCCGTGCCGGAAATGGTCGCCGTGGCCGGCGGCGGCGATGAGGGAGCGGGCGGCGGCGTCGACCTCCTTGGCGGTGGCGCCGGGGGTGACGGCGTGCCGGCCGGCCCGCTGGGCCTCGGCGACCAGGTCGTAGACCTCGCTCTGCCAGTCGGCGGTCGGGCCCAGGCAGACGGTGCGGGTCATGTCGGCGTGGTAGCCCTGGTAGGCGGCGCCGAAGTCGATGGTGACCAGCTCGCCGGAGCGCAGCTCGCGGTCGGTGGGGGCGTGGTGCGGGATGGCGCCGTTCGGGCCCGCGGCGACGATGGTGTCGAAGGCGGGCTTGGCGGCGCCGAGCTCGATCATGCGGGCTTCGAGGAGCCGGGCCACGTCGCGCTCGGTGACGCCGGGGCGGATGGTGTGCAGCACGTCGGCGAAGGCCTGGTCGGTGATGGCGCAGGCGGTACGGAGGAGCTCCAGCTCGTCGTCGTCCTTGACCGCGCGCAGCCCTTCGACGAGGGGCCCGAGCGGCACGAGCCCGGGCCCGAGCCGCTCGTAGGTGGCCACGCTCATGTGGGCGGCCTCGATGCCGACGCCGGGGGCGGCGAGCTCCCCGGCCACGTCGGCGGCCTCGACCGCCTGCACGTCGAGGCCGTGCGTCTTCTCGATGTAGCGGTTGTCCGTCACCAGCAGCGCCGAGCCGTCGGCCTTGATCAGAGCGGCGGCGTTGGAACTGACGAGCCCCGTGAGATAGCGGACGTTGACGGTCGAGGTGACCAGCATGGCGTCGACCTCGTGGGCGGGCAGCAGGGCCGCGAGCCGAGCTCGCCGCTGTGCGTAGTTGACGGTCACGCGCTTAATGTACGCGGATCTCCGGTTGGTCCACTATCCGCTAGATCTGCCAGTCGTTGAGCCAGTCGGACAGCGGGCCGGCCGGGGCGATCTCGCCCTTGTCCCTGGCCTTGCGCAGATCGCGGATGACGTGGGAGACCTCCCTGACGCCGGCCCGCTCGTCGCCCTCGGCGAACTTCCGCCCGGCCTTCCTGAGCTTGTCCTGGGCCTTCTCGGCCACCTTCGGGTGCATGCCGTTCACGGCCATCTGGCTGGTGACCGCCTCGTCGAACCTCCTCACCCAGGTCTCCCAGCCGCCCGGCGGGACCGACTGGCCGACGGTGCCCTTGGGGATGGGCAGGGCATCGGTGCCGCGGAGCTCGGTGGGCTCCGGCTCGGCCGTGAAAGTGGGCGTGGGGGTCGGGGTCGGCGTGGGGGTCGGTGAGGGCGGCGCCTCGCCGGTGACCTGCGTGGTGGGGGCGGCCTCTGGCGGGTCCTCGTCCCCGCTCGCCAGGAAGATCATGACTACGGTGACCGCCACGATGGCTGCGAGGGCCACGCCGGCCTGGACGAACAGGCGGCGGTTCTCGCGGCCGGACGGCGGGGGCGGCGCCAGCTCGGACGCGTCGTAGATCGCGGTGTCCCCGGCCCGTGCGGCCGGGGTCGCGGCGGGGGCGGGCGGCGCGGGCGCGGCGGCCCGTGGCCTGGCGATGGCGGCCAGCGCGCGGCGCACCGCCTCGCCGCTGCCGGGCCGCTTGGCGGGCTCGGGGTCGAGCATGGCGAGCAGTAACCGGTCCAGCTCGGCGGGCACGCCCTGGCGCAGGGTACTGGGCGGCGCGATCGCGCCCTCCCTGGCGGGCGCCTGGCCGGTGAGCAGCTCGTAGCAGACCGCGCCGAGCCCGTACAGGTCGGCCGACGCCTGCCCGTCGCCTCCGGCGAGCCGCTCGGGCGCCTGGTAGCGGGGGTCGCCGCCGGGCCGGCCCGTCAGGCCGAACCCGACGACCTTGAGCACGCCGCTGCCGGCCATCCGGAAGCTGTCGGGCCCGACCTTGCCGTGCACCAGGCCCGCGCGGTGCGCCGCGTCCAGACCGGCCGCGGCCTGCCCGGCCAGGTCGCACACCTCCACCACCTTGAGCGGCCCGCGCCCGGCCAGTTCCTCGCCGAGGCTCGGCCCGGTGAGGAACTCCGTCACCAGGAACGGGGACCCTTCGTGCTCCCCCACGTCCAGCACCATGGCGACGTTGGGATGGATCACCCGGGCCACGGCCTGGGCGTGCTGGCGCAGCACCTCCCTGGTGGCCGCCCCCACCGCCTTGGCTCCCAGCATCTTCACGGCCACGGTCCAGTCGGCGCGGGTGTCGTACCCCCGCCACACCTCGCCCATCGAACCGCTGCCGATGCGCTCATCAAGCCGGTACCGCCCGGCGACCAGGGACGGCGTCGCGTCGGACATATCTCCGCCAATGCTCAAACTTCAGTTTTCGACCAACCTTAGGCCCCAACGGAAACGCCCGCCTCCTCCAGCACGGGGAAGGCGGGCGTTTCGACGGGTGCGTACCGGTGCGGCGGTGATCAGGAGGCGATGTCCTTGATGGTCTCGATCAGGCGGACGCGCTCCTCGTGGGTGCGGCCGAGCGGGGTGACGTTCAGCGTGGTGACGCCGGACTCCTTCATCGCCCGCATCCGGTCGCGGACGTAGGCCTCGTCGCCGATCAGCGACATCTTCTCCAGCAGCTCGCGCGGCACCAGCGCCGCCGCCTCGTCCTTCTTGCCGTCGAGGTAGAGCTCCTGGATCTGCTCGGCCTCCTTCTCGTAGCCGTAGCGCCTGGCCAGGTTGTTGTAGAAGTTCTTGCCCTTGGCGCCCATGCCGCCGATGTAGAGGGCGGCCATCGGCCGGCCGAGGTCCAGCAGGCCGTCGGCGTCGTCGCCGATGTAGAGGGACGCCTGGGCGACCACGTCCAGCTCGCCCAGCTCGGGGTCGCGTTTGGCCTTGCCGGCGGCCAGGGCGGCGCCCCACACGTCGGCGGCCTTCTCCGGCACGTAGAAGATCGGCTCCCAGCCTTCGGCCAGCTCGGCGGCCAGCTCGACGTTCTTGGGTCCGATGGCGGCGAGCACGATCGGGATGCGGGAACGTACCGGGTGGTTGATGATCTTGAGGGGCTTGCCCAGGCCGGTGCCCTGGTCGGGCGGCAGCGGCAGGGTGTAGTGGCGGCCGTCGTACTGCAGGCGCTCGCGCCGCCACACCTTGCGGCAGATCTCGATGACCTCGCGGGTGCGGCCGATCGGGGCGGTGTAGGGCACGCCGTGGAAGCCCTCGATGACCTGCGGGCCGGAGGAGCCGAGGCCGAGGGTGAAGCGGCCGTCGGAGATGTAGTCGAGGCCCGCGGCCGTCATGGCCATCAGGGCGGGCGTGCGCGAGTAGATCGGCAGGATGCCTGAGGCGATCTGCAGCCGCTCGGTGACGGCCGCGATGTATCCCATCTGGCTGACCGCGTCGAAGCTGTAGGCCTCCGCGACGAAGACGATGTCGAGCCCGGCCTTCTCGTAGTCGGCGAGCTCTCCCACCGTCTCCTTGAATCCCCCGGAGTAGCCCAGTGTCATTCCGATCCGCATGCCCGCTCCCACCACAGAATGATGTTCCGTTCCGATGCCGTCAGGTTAGCGTGTCCGCGCTGGAGCCAGCGAGGGGCTACCTTGGTCAGAGTGCTGAAGCGCGTCGTCGTCGTCGTGTCCGCCGTCCTCGCCGTGGTCCTGGCCGGACACCGCTACGTGCCGGCCCTGGGCGGTTTCACGACGGTCATGGAGAGTCTGCTGCCGTGGCTGGGCCTGGCCGTGCCGGTCCTGCTGCTGGGCGCGGCCCTGGCCCGCTCCACCGCGGCCGTCGGCGCCGTGCTGGCTCCGGCGGCCGTGTGGGGCGTCATGTTCGGTCCAGCGCTGCTGCGCACCCCGCCAGGCGGGCCGAGCGACCTGGCGGTCGGCACGGTGAACGTGGGCGTGCGCAACGACGCCTCGGGCGAGGCCGTACGCGCCGTCGCCGAGGACCTCGACCTGCTGGCGGCGCAGGAGCTCACCCCGGGCGGCCCGGCGGCCAAGCAGCTCAACCGGATGTTCGAGCACCGTTACGCGGTGAGCACCGTCGGCCTGTGGAGCCGCTACCCGATCAGCCGCGAGCGCCCGCTGGACGTCGGCATGGGCTGGGTGCGCGCCCTGCGCGCGACCGTGCGGACCCCCAAGGGCGACGTGACCGTGTACGTGATGCACCTCGCCTCGGCGCGGCCGGGCGAGACCACCTCCAGGGACGCCTCGCTGGCGCAGGCGCGCAAGCTGATCGACCGCGACGGCAGCAAGCGGATCCTGCTGCTGGGCGACCTCAACACGGCCACCACCGACCGGGGCATGCGCGGGCTGACGCCGCCGCTGACCGACGCGCAGGAGGTCGCGGGCGACGGGTTCGGGTTCACCTGGCCGGCCGGGTTCCCCGTGACGCGGCCGGACCACATCCTGTTCCGCGGGATGACCGCCACGCGGGCCGAGGTGGCCCCGGCCACCGGCAGCGACCACCGGGCCGCCGTCGCCTCGTTCCGTCTCTGACGACGACGCGACCGCGGCCGCTCACTCAGGTTCCAGCAGCCGAGGCTCCAGCCTGGCCAGATCGCCGGGGGTGTCGATGTCGGCGGGGTCGCCGGCGCACGGCACCTCGGTCACCAGCTCCGGATGGGCGGCCAGGAACGGGCGGGCGCCCACGTCGCCGCGGGCCAGGGCGGCGACCTCGGCGAAGTGGCGGCGCTCGATCAGCACCGGGTTCCTGCGCCGGCCGCCGTACGTGGCGACGGCCACCCCGGCCCCGGAGGCGATCAGCGCGCGCACCGCCTCGGCCCGCACCAGCGGCTGGTCCACCAGCGCGATCACCACGGCCCGCGACTCGGCGGGCAGCGCCGCCAGCCCGGCCCGCAGGGAGGACCCCATGCCGGACCGCCAGTCCGGGTTGCGCACGGCCACCGCCCCCCGCACCTGCACGGTCGCCGCCCCGAGCACCACCACGACCGGGTGGCAGCCGCCCTCCTCCAGCAGCCGCACCCCCCGGTCGACCAGCCGCTCCCCGGCCAGCTCCAGCAGCGCCTTCGGCCTGCCCAGCCGGGAGCCCTCGCCGGCCGCGAGCAGCAGCCCCGCCACCCCGCTCCCCTTCATGGCCGTCCCCTACCCGTCGTGGTGGATGCGGCCCCGGGTGGTCGACAGCGGCCGGCCGGACCCGCCCCAGCGGAGCTGGATCAGCTCGGCGGCGATGGACACGGCCGTCTCCTCCGGAGTGCGCGCCCCCAGGTCCAGCCCGATGGGCGAGCGCAGCCGGGCCAGCTCCTCCTCGGTCAGCCCGGCCTCGCGCAGCCGGTCCATCCGGTCCTCGTGGGTGCGCCGCGAACCCATGGCGCCCACGTACCCGGCGGGGGTGCGCAGCGCCACCTCCAGCAGCGGCACGTCGAACTTGGGATCGTGGGTGAGCACGCAGATCACGGTGCGCTCGTCCACCGGGACGGAGGCCAGATAGTCGTGCGGCCACTTGACCACGACCTCGTCGGCGTCGGGGAAGCGCTTGGGGGTGGCGAAGACGGGCCGGGCGTCGCACACGGTGACGTGGTAGCCGAGGAACTTGCCGACCCGGGCGACGGCCGCGGCGAAGTCGATCGCGCCGAACACCAGCATGCGCGGCGGGGGCGCGAACGAGTGCACGAACACGGCCAGGTCGTCCAGCCGCCGCTCGCCCTCGCCGCCGTAGTGGCGGATGCCGGTCAGCCCCTGGGCGAGCATGCCGCGCGCGTCGTCGTCCACCGCGTCGTCGAGGCGGCCGGGGCCGAGCGAGCCGGAGGAGCGGCCGGGCCAGATGATCCGGCGGGCGCCGACCTCGCCGGGGCCGGACAGGACGGTGGCGACGGCGACCGGCTCGCGCTCCTCGATCGAGGCGGCCACGTCGCCCAGTTCGGGGAAGGTGTCGCGGGAGATCGGCTCGACGAAGATGTCGATGATGCCGCCGCAGGTGAGCCCGACGGCGAACGCGTCGTCGTCGCTGACCCCGTACCTCTGCAGCACCGGGCGGCGGGTCTCGGTGGCGAGCTCGAACACGGCGCCCTCGACGCATCCGCCGGACACGCTGCCGACCACCTCGTCGCCGCGCACGGCCATGGCGGCGCCCGGTGGCCTGGGCGCGCTGTTGAACGTGCCGACCACCGTCGCGAGCCCGAACTCGAGCCCCGACCTCCACCAGCGCATGATCTCCGGGAGCACGTCACGCATGGGCGAGCCTTTCGGTGAGTTCCTCGTAGGCGGCCAGGCTGTGCCCGGCCACCAGGGCGTCGAGGTAGGGCAGGGCGGCCCGCATGCCGCCGGTGAGCGGCTGGTAGTCCTCGTACCCCTTGTGTGGGTTGACCCAGATCACCCGGTGCGCCTGCCGGGCCAGCCGGGCCATCTGGGCGCGCAGCAGTTCGGGGTCGCCCCGTTCCCAGCCGTCGGAGGCGATGACCACGGTCGCGCCGCGCGCGCTGTGCCGGGACAGGAACTCCTGCAGCTCCTCCCCCAGCCGGGTGCCGCCGCTCCAGTCGGGGATGGCCCGCGACACCGCGTCGAGCGCGGTGCCGGGGTCGCGGTGGCGCAGCTCGGCGGTGACGGCGGTGAGCCGGGTGCCGACCGAGAACACGCGGGTGGCCCGCGGCTCGCTGCGCACCAGGGCGTGCGCGAACCGCAGCAGCGTCTCGGCGTACGGCGACATGGAGCCGCTCACGTCGACGAAGAGCACGACGCGGCGCGGCCTGGTGGTGTGCCGCCGGCGCCGCAGCCTTGCCACCTCGCCCTTCCTGAGCGCGTCGCGGATGGTGCGGCGCTGGTCGAGCACGCCCCGGTGGGCGCTCTCGTACCGGCGCGAGCGGCGTGTGGCCCGCCTGGCCCTGAGCATGGTCAGCATCCGGTGCACCTCGGCGCGCTCGGCCTCGGTGAGCCTGGCGACGTCCCGGTGGCGCAGGACCTCGGTGCTGCTGGCGGTGGCGGGCGCGGCCTCGCCCTCGCGCCCGCCCTCCGCGCTCTCGCCCGCCGCTGTGTAGCGGGTGACGGAGGTGACGGCGGCCGGGGCGGTGGTGGCCTTGGCGCCGCCGAAGTACGCGTGGAAGCAGCGGTCGTAGCGGGGCAGGTCGTCGGGGCCGGCGCAGAGCGTGAGGCGGCCCGCCCAGTAGACGTCGCCGGGGACGGCGACGTCCAGCTGCTCCAGCGCGCGCAGGAAGCCCTGGGTGCGCTCGTGGTCGGCCGCGACCCCGGCCGCCCTGAGGGTACGGGCGAACCCGGTCATCGTGGCGGCCAAATCAGTCATGGCGGAGCAGCCCGTTGCCCAGGACGCGTTCGACGTCCTCCCGGTACTTGAGCGCGGCGCCCAGCGTGGCGGCCGCCCGGCCAGGGTCGAGCTCGTCGGCGCCGAGCGTCAGCAGCGCCTCGGTCCAGTCGAGGGTCTCGGCGATGCCCGGCGGCTTGACCAGGTCGGCCCCGCGCAGCCGCTCGGCGGCCCCGGCGACCTGCCGGGCCAGTGTCTCGGTGCAGGCGGGCAGGCGGCGCAGCAGGATCGCCACCTCCCGCTCGAAGCTCGGATGCTCCAGCCAGTGGTAGAGGCAGCGGCGCTTGAGCGCGTCGTGCACCTCCCGCGTCCGGTTGGAGGTCACCACCACGACCGGCGGCGACTCGGCCCTGATCGTGCCGAGCTCCGGGACGGAGATGGTGAAGTCGGAGAGCACCTCCAGCAGGAACGCCTCGAACTCGTCGTCGGCCCGGTCGATCTCGTCGACCAGCAGCACGCTCGGCTGCGTCTCCAGCGCCTTGAGCAGCGGCCGCGCGATGAGGAAGCGCCGCTCGTAGATCTCCCCTTCGAGCCGCCGCACGTCGGTCACGCCGGCGACCTCTGCCGCCTTCAGGTGCAGCAGCTGCCGGGCGAAGTCCCAGTCGTACAGGGCCTGCGCGGCGTCCAGCCCTTCGTAGCACTGCAGCCGGATCAGCGGCGCCCCGAGCAGTCCGGCCAGGGTCTTGGCCAGCTCGGTCTTCCCGACGCCCGCCTCCCCTTCCAGGAACAGCGGCCGCCGCATCCGCAGCGCCAGGAACGCGGCCGTGGCCAGACCTTCGTCGGCCAGATACGCATGCCGGTCGAGCAGCTCGATGAGCTTTTCCGGCGACTCGATGTCCATCGCCCTCATTGTCCGCCGACGCACGCTTTCAGGCTACGGGTCACACCGTTTTCCTGATAATCGACGCCCTCTATGACGTGAAGTGAGGTCTCACGTCAGTCTTCGCGGGCCTCGCCGCGGTCGTGGATGAGGGCGGTGAGCTCGGCGATGGCGCGGCGGGCCGCGGGCTTCTCGGAGCCCTGGATGCCCATCGCGCCGATCGTCCGCCCGTCGGAGAAGTCGACACGGGGCCACGGGTCGCCCTGCACGAAGGTCACGTCGAGGACCTCGGGCCAGGTGTAGCGGTGGGTGCGGGCCGCGTTGACCAGGGTGACGCCCTCGTCGTCGGCCTCCACCCGCACCCGGCCGAGCAGGTGGAGCACGAACGCCACCGCGCAGCCGAACGCGACGATCGCGATGCGGTCGGCCAGCTGGAACGGCGGGGCGATGAGGATCGCCATCACCACCGCGCCGAGCACGATCAGGGTGGCGAAGGTGTAGGCGACGATCCTCCCCCGGCGCGGGCGCCAGACGACGGGCAGCGGGGGAGGTGGCACGAGCTCAGGCACGGTCGAGAATGTACCGCAGGTCAGCCGAGGGTCCGCAGGAGGAGTGCGGTCTCCAGCGCGGCGATCGCGGACTCGTAGCCTTTGTCCTCCTTGCTGTCCGGCAGCCCCGATCGGTCCAGCGCCTGGCCGAGGTTCTCGCAGGTGAGCACGCCGTTGCCGACCGGGGTGCGTTCGTCGAGCGAGACCCTGGTCAGCCCGGCCGTGACCGAGTCGCACACGTAGTCGAAGTGGGCCGTCTCGCCGCGGATGACCGCGCCCAGCGCCACCACCGCGTCGCAGCGGCGGGCCAGCGCCTGGGCGACCACCGGGAGTTCGAGCGAGCCGGGCACCCGCACCACGGTGGCGGTGGCGCCGGCGTCCTCACAGGCCCGCACCGCCCGGTCCACCAGCCGGTCGGTGATGTCGGCGTGCCAGCTCGCGGCCACCACCCCGACGGTCAGCCCGGACGCGTCGGGCGCCGTGGTGATCGCGGGACGTCCTTCGCCGCTCATGAGGCCTCCTGGGTGCCGCCGATGTCCGTGTGTTCGATGGAATGGCCCAGCCGGTCGCGCTTGGCCTGCAGATAGCGGGCGTTGTACGGGTTCACCGCGACCGGCATCGGCTCGCGGCCGAGCACCTTGATGCCGTAGCCGTCCATGCCCGTGACCTTGACCGGGTTGTTGGTGAGCAGCCGCACCCCCTTGACCCCCAGGTCGGCGAGGATCTGGGCGGCGTTGGAGAACTCGCGGGCGTCGATCGGCAGCCCCAGCTCGACGTTGGCGTCGACGGTGTCGACCCCGGCGTCCTGGAGGCTGTAGGCGCGCAGCTTGGCCAGCAGCCCGATGCCGCGGCCCTCGTGTCCGCGCAGGTAGACGACCACGCCGCGGCCCTCGGCCGCGATGGCCGCCATGGCGTGGTCGAGCTGCACCCCGCAGTCGCAGCGCAGCGAGCCGAACACGTCGCCGGTCAGGCACTCGGAGTGGGCGCGGACCAGGACGTTCTCGCCGTCGCCGAGGTCGCCGAAGACCAGCGCGACGTGCTCGCCGCCGTCGATGGAGCTGGAGTAGCCGTACGCCCGCCACATCCCGTACGCGTTGGGCAGGTTGGTCTCGGCGACCCGGGTGACCATGCTCTCGGTGCGCCGCCGGTAGTCGGCGAGCTGCTCGATGGAGATGAGCGCGAGGTCGTGCTCGTCGGCGAAGACGCGCAGCTCGGGCAGCCTGGCCATGGTGCCGTCGTCGTTGACCACCTCGGCCAGCACGCCCGCGGGGCTGAGCCCGGCGAGCCTGGCCAGGTCGACGGCCGCCTCGGTGTGGCCGCGCCTGACCAGCACGCCGCCCTCGTGGTAGCGCAGCGGGAAGACGTGGCCGGGCCGTACCAGCTCGTACGGCTCGGTCGCGGAGTCGGCGAGCGCCCGGATCGTCCTGGCCCGGTCGGCGGCCGAGATGCCGGTCGTGACGCCGTCGCGGGCGTCCACGCTGATCGTGTACGCGGTGCGCAGCCGCTCGCGGTTCTGGTGGACCATGAGCGGCAGGCCGAGCCGGTCGAGCTCGCGGCCCTCCATCGGCACGCAGATGACGCCGCTGGTGTGCCTGATGGTGAAGGTGAGCAGCTCGGGCGTGGCCCTGGCCGCGGCGAAGATGATGTCGCCCTCGTTCTCGCGGTTCTCGTCGTCGACGACCACGACGGGCCGGCCCGCCCTGATGTCCTCGATCGCCCGCTCGACCGGGTCGAGGATGCCCCCGGTCATGACGCCACCGCCACGGCCGGTGCGGAGGCGCGGTACTCGCGCAGCCACTTGACGAACCCGACCAGCACCATCACGAAGAAGATCGCGTACACCGCGCCCGAGACGTACAGCCCGGAGTTGAACGCGACCGGCACGCCCACGAGGTCGACGGCCACCCAGACGATCCAGAAGTCGACCAGCGCCCGGCCCTGCGCCCAGGTCGCGACCGCGCCGCCGACGAAGATGTAGGCGTCCGCGGCCACCACGGCCAGCGGGGCGTCCGGGTACCACGACAGGTTGAACGTCTTGAACAGCGCCGCCACCACGATCGTGCCGAGCACGGCCGCGGTGATCAGCACGAGCCGCTCGCGCCCGGTCGCGGGCCGCACGGCCAGCTCGTGCTGCTGGGTGCCCTGGCGCCACTTCCACCAGCCGTAGATCGCCAGCAGGCCGAACAGGGCCTGCTTGAGCGCGTTGCCGGTGACGTGCGCGCTGATGGAGGCGGCGAAGAGCAGGACGGCGCCGGTGAACTGCACCGGCCAGGTCCAGATGGACTTGCGCATGGCGAACACCACGGTCGCCAGCGCGCAGATGTTGCCGATCAGGTCGGTCCACCTCACGGGCAGGCCGAAGATGTCGATCGATGCGTCCGCCCAGCTCATCGGGCGCCCACCAGCCTCTCCACGTACTTCGCGATCACGTCGACCTCGAGGTTCACCAGGTCGCCCACCTGGCGCTCGCCCAGGGTGGTCAGCTTGAGCGTGGTCGGGATGAGGCTCACGCCGAAGCTTCCGTCGTCAACAGTCGTCACGGTCAGGCTGATTCCGTCGACGGCGATCGAGCCCTTCTCCGCGACGTACCTGCTCAGGGACGCGGGCAGGCTGAAACGCAGGTCGTCCCAGTTGTCGCCGGGCTCCCTGGACAGCAGTTCGGCGGTGCCGTCGACGTGGCCCTGCACGATGTGGCCGCCGAGCCGCTGGTCGGCCCGGACCGCGCGCTCCAGGTTGACCGCCCCGCCCTCCGACAGGGCGCCGAGCGAGCTGCGGTCGAGCGACTCCTTCATCACGTCCACGCTGAAGACGTCGCCGCGCACGTCCACGACCGTGAGGCAGACGCCGTTGACGGCGATCGAGTCGCCGTGACGGGCGTCGGAGGTGACCACGGGGCCGCGTACGGACATCCTGGCGCCGCCGCCGGCCGCCTCGACGGCGACGACCTCGCCCTTCTCCTCGATGATTCCGGTGAACATTCACTTCTCCCTGCGGGGGTGCGGGGGCGCGGGGCGTGCGACGAGGCGCACGTCCGGCCCGATGGGGGAAACCTCGTCGAAGATCAGGCGGTGCGCCTCGCCGATGGTGCGCACTCCGGCCTCGCCCAGCGCGGCGGCGCCGGCGCCGAGGAGGGCGGGCGCGACGTAGGCGACGACCCGGTCGACCAGCCCGCGGGCCAGGAACGCCCCGGCCAGCGTGGGGCCGCCCTCCAGGAACACGCTGACCACCTCGCGGGCGGCGAGCTCCTTGAGCAGGGCGTGCAGGTCGAGGCCGCGGCCGTCGCGGGGCACGCGCAGCAGGTCGGCGCCGAGGGTCGTGACGGTGTCGGCGGCCACGGCGACGAGCGTGGGGGCCGCGCCGTCGAGCACCCGCGCGGTGGCCGGTGTCCTGGCGTCCGGGTCGACGACCACGCGCAGCGGGCGGCCCTCGGTCAGGGCCGGCCTGGCGGTGAGCCGGGAGTCGTCGGCCAGCACGGTGCCGATGCCGGCCACGATCGCGTCGCTGCGGGCGCGCAGCCGGTGCACGTCGGCCCTGGCCTCGGGAGAGGTGATCCACTGGCTGGTGCCGTCGGCGGCGGCCGAGCGGCCGTCGAGAGTGGCGGCGAACTTCCACGTTACGTGCGGGCGGCCGAGCCTGGCCCAGGTCAGCCACTCGGCGTTGACCCGCTCCGCCTCCTCGGCCAGCACCCCGGCCGTCACGGCGACTCCGGCCGCGCGCAGCCGCCCGGCGCCGCCGGCGGCCTTCGGGTTGGGGTCGGCGACCGCGTGCACGACGCGGGCCACGCCCGCCTCCAGCAGCGCGCCGCTGCACGGGCCCGTCCGGCCGGTGTGGTCGCAGGGTTCGAGGGTGACGTACGCGGTGCCGCCCCTGGCCCGCTCCCCCGCCTCACGCAGGGCGGCGACCTCGGCGTGCGGCCCTCCCGCGTACGCGTGGAACCCCTCACCCGCGACCCGGCCGGCGGCGTCGAGCACGACGCAGCCCACGACGGGGTTGGGGCTGGTGTGACCGTGACCGCGGGCGGCCAGCTCGACGGCGCGCGCCATGTGGACCGCGTCATGCGGGGATCCCGCCACCGGGGGCCTCCTACTCGCCAGTAGCTCCAAGCCGTGGCGGGCCCCGGGGGGTCGAACACGGTACGCGAACGCACCGTGGGGCACCCGGCGCAATGCCGGGCACCCGCGTGCTGCCTCCCATCCGGACTTTCACCGTCGGTCCCGGAATTTCACCGGGTCAACCGGCCGATGGCATCGGCCGGGTCGCGGACTGTCACCGCCGGTTCGGACTTTCACCGACCCCGGAGCACGCTAGCTCTGTCCATCCCAGTGTGCCATGTCCGAATTCATGCGCGCGACCGGGGCCTCCCCGTGATCGGCTCAGGCGGCCATGAGCTTGCGGGCGCGGCGGGCGTCGGGGCTGTAGCGGACGTTCGCGGGCACCAGGCCGATGCCGGCGTGCAGGGCCCGCAGCGTGGCGGTCGCCCACAGGTCGCCGACCGGCGTGGCGGGCAGCCCGTACATCCGCCTGGCCCAGCGCGGCAGCGTGGCGAAGGCGAGCACGGTCAAGGCCGGCACCACCGGCCGCAGCGTGGCGAGCAGGCCGGGCAGCGGCGTGTGCAGGGACGCCAGGAGCGGGTTCGCGGCCTCGGGGACCAGCCGCAGCCCCGGGCGGGCGGCCTCGATGTAGGCGCGCAGCCCGCCGACCGAGCCGGGCACGCTCAGCGGGTCCAGGCCGACGACCTCGGCGGCGCGCCGCCACTCGGCGACGAACGCGTCGGCGTCGGCGTCGCTGAGCCGCACGCCCGCCCGGCGGGCCACCGTCAGGTAGGAGTCGACCTCGCCGACGTGCACCCAGCGCAGCGACGCGGGCTCGTCGAGCCGGAACCGCTCGCCGGTGTCGGGGTCACAGCCTGTGAGCGTGGCGTGGATCTTGCGTACGCGGCGGCCGGCCTGCTCGACTTCGGCTCGTGTCCCGTACGTGCGCACGCGGACGAATTCTGTGGTCCGGACGAAACGCGACCATGCCTCGTCGGGATTCATGAAGGCGGAGTTCTGTATGACGCCGCGCATCGCGCGCGGGTGAAGGCTCTGCATGAGAAGCGCGCGGAACCCGCCGACCAGCAGAATCGGTTCACCCATCACCCGCCACGTCACGGACTCCGGCCCGAACAGCCCGTGGTCTTCCATGAGTAAGGGCCTACCCGCCAGGGCCGGGGGCTATGTCACAGGACTGTCGTGGTTGTGCCGCGATTCCGTGATTACTGAGCGTATAAACGGTTCTGATTCTTGCATCCGGTGATATGGCAGGTCAATGACTTTGCGAATACGACAAAGTCTATTTTTTACAACAAACTTACGAAAAACCGTGGAGGCATTGTCACAGAGTGAGATGACCTGAGAACGTCGCCTGTGGCCCGGAATTCCCGGATTTCGTACGTGCTGAGGGACCCCGACCACATGACGACACCGACGTCCACCGCGATCACCACCGACGCGACGTCCGTGACCGAAACCCAGGACACCGCCGGCCGGTCACCCGGCCGGCTGATGTGGACGCGTTTCCGCCGCGACCGCGTCGGCGTCACCTCCGCGGTGATCGTCATCTTCTTCTTCCTGGTGGCGATCTTCGCGCCCGTGATCTCGTGGCTGTACGGCAAGGACCCGTACACCCTGTACGGGCAGGACATCCCAGGACTGCTGAACGACTACGGCTACCCGATCCTGCCCAACGGCGGCATCAGCTCCGAGTACTGGTTCGGGCTGGAGCCGAGCCTCGGCCGGGACGTGTTCATGCAACTGGTGTACGGCATCAGGACGTCGCTCGGCATCGCCCTGGCCGCGACCCTGATCATCACCGCGCTCGGCATCGTGATCGGCATCGTGGCCGGCTACATCGGCGGCAGGACCGACTACTTCATCGGCCGGATCATCGACCTGACGCTGTCCTTCCCGTCGACGATCTTCATCATCGCGTTCACCCCGGTGGTGGAGAGCCTGCTGGTGCCGCCGGACGAGGAGACGCCGATCTGGCTGCGCGCCGTCTCGCTCACGATCATGCTCAGCGCCTTCGGCTGGGCGGGGCTGGCCCGGCTGCTGCGCGGTTACGTGCTGTCGCTGCGCGAGCGCGAGTTCGTCGAGGCCGCCAAGGTCACCGGCGCCTCGCCGGCCCGGATCGTGTTCAAGGAGCTGCTGCCCAACCTGTGGACGCCGATCCTCATCCAGTCGACGCTGCTGCTGCCCGCCATGGTGACGGCCGAGGCGGGGCTGTCGTTCCTCGGCGTCGGGATGGGTGAGCTGGTGCCCGACTGGGGGCGCATGTTCCTGCGGGCGACCCAGGTCTACCAGAACGACATCACGTACCTCATCTTCCCCGGCGTCGCGTTGTTGATCTTCGTGATCGCCTTCAACCTGCTCGGCGATTCCGTGCGTGACGCCTTCGACCCCAAGATCAAGCGCTAGAGGAGAGAGATGAACCACCGTACGAGGTCGGTGCTCGCGGTGCTCGCCGCGGCGTCGCTGACCCTGGTCGGCGCCTGCGCGCCGGGAAACCAGGGCGCGCCGTCGGCCGCCCCCAGCTCCGGAGAGTCGGCGCCGCCGCAGACGGAGTACAAGCCTGCCGTGATCACCCTGGGCACGGCCGAGGACTCGAAGGGCCCGGCCATCGAGCCGGAAGGCGTGGTCAAGGGCGGCACGGTCACCATGATCGACCGTGACGACTTCGCCCACCTGGACCCGGCCCAGAGCTACGTCAACACAGCGACGAACTTCCAGCTGCTCATCCACCGCGGCCTGACCGGCTACAAGCGGGTCGCCAAGGGCGAGTACAAGCTCGTGGGCGACCTGGCCACCGACGCCGGCCAGGTGTCCGACGGCGGCAAGACCTGGACCTTCACCCTCAAGGACGGGGTGAAGTGGCAGGACGGCACGCCGATCACGTCCGAGGACGTGAAGTGGACGATCGAGCGGATGTTCGCCCCGTTCATCACCCAGGGTCCCGCGTACATCCAGCAGTGGCTGACCGAGGAGGACTACAAGAAGGCGTACGAGGGTCCGTACGACGGCAAGCGGCTCGACGCGATCGAGACGCCGGACGAGAAGACGATCGTCTTCACCTTCAAGGCGCCGCACGCCGACGCCAACTACGCCTTCGCCATGGGCGGCTACGCCATCGTGCCCAAGGCCAAGGACACCAAGGAGAAGTACGACAAGGAGCCCTTCTCCTCCGGCCCGTACATCATCAAGTCCCACACCGTCGACAAGTCGATGGAACTGGAGCGCAACCCGCACTGGGACGCGAGCACCGACCCGGTCCGCGGCGCGTACCCGGACGTCTGGAAGCTGGAGTTCGGCCAGGAGAACCTGCAGATCACGGACCGGCTCGTCGCGGACAACGGCCCTGACCAGCAGGCGTTCACCTTCTACGCGGCGGTGCCGCCTGAGCGGCTGCAGCAGGTGCTCGCCGACGAGAGCCTGGCCGACCGGCGCATGGTCAGCCCCTCGCCCTACGGCAACTACTACTACTTCAACCTCGACCGGGTGAAGGACATCAAGATCCGCCAGGCGATCAACTACGCGTGGCCGTCGAAGCAGATCCAGCAGACGATGGGCGGCCCGGCCGCCGCGGCGCTGCCGACGACGATCCTGAACGAGAACACCACGGTCGGGTACGAGTCCTACGACCTGTACGGCAAGGCGGCCAAGCCCGAGGGCGACATCGAGAAGGCCAAGCAACTGCTGGCCGAGTCGAGCGACCCGAACCCGACCATCGTCTACGCGCACAACCAGACGCCGGTCCAGGAGCAGATCACGGTCGTGATCAAGAATGCCCTGGAGAAGGCCGGCATCAAGGTCGTGACCAAGCCGCTGGACCGCAAGACGTACTACGACTCGATCAGCCAGACCAAGAACGAGTTCGACCTGTACTGGGGCGGCTGGGGCTCCGACTGGCCGTCCGGCTCGACGGTGATGCCGATCATCTTCGGCCCGGTCAGCGACGGTGGCCAGAACATGACGCACCTGCGCGACCCGGAGCTGGACGCGAAGATGAAGGAGATCTCCGAGAACCCGGACATCGACGCGGCCAACGCCGCCTGGATGGCGCTGGACAAGGAGATCCAGGAGAAGCACGCGCCGCTGGTCGTGGCCGAGAACCGGATCGGGACCTGGCTGCACGGTTCCAAGGTCGGTGGTGCGGAGATCGACCCGCAGATGTGGATCGTCTCCCCGAACACCATCTTCGTGAAGCCGTAGTGCCACCGCCCCGGGCGTCCGTGCGGGCGCCCGGGGCACCCTCTTGGAGATCTCGTGCTTCGATTCCTCATCCGCCGCGTGCTGGGAGCGGCGGTCATCCTGCTGGTCATCTCGGCGGTGACCTTCTTCCTGTTCTACGCGATTCCCGCGGACCCGGCCCGGCTGGCCTGCGGCAAGGTGTGCCCGCCGGAGACGCTGGAGCAGGCCCGCCGCAACCTGGGCATCGACCAGCCGCTCCTGGTGCAGTTCGTGTCATGGCTGTCCGGGATCTTCGTCGGCCGTGACTACGAGGGCCTCGGCAACTGCCCGGCGCCCTGTCTCGGCTTCTCGTTCGTCAACAAGGCCCCGGTGTTCGAGACGATCATGGACCGGATGCCGGTCACGATCGCGCTCACGCTCGGCGCCGCGGTGATCTTCCTCATCTTCGGCGTGGCCACCGGCATCATCGCCGCGCTGCGTCAGGGCAAGCCGCTCGACAAGGTCGCCAGCGTGGCGTCGCTCATCGGCGCGTCGGTGCAGATCTACTTCGTCGGCACCCTGGCCATGTACCTGTTCGTCTACCAGACACAGGTCTTCTCCCAGCCCAAGTACGTGCCCATCACCGAGGATCCGCTCGGCTGGTTCAACGGGCTGTTGCTGCCCTGGCTGGTCCTGGCGCTCATCTTCACCGCGAACTACACCCGCATCACCCGCTCCACCATGGTGGAGAACCTCAACGAGGACTACGTCCGCACAGCAAGGGCCAAGGGCATGTCGGGGCGGAGCGTGGTGCTGCGGTTCGCGCTGCGCGGAACGCTCACCCCGGTCATCACGATCTTCGGTGTCGACCTGGGCACGCTCATCGGCGGCGCGATCATCACCGAGACCACGTTCGGCCTGCAGGGCATCGGGCGACTGGCGGTGCGCGCGGTCGACTACTCCGACCTGCCGACGCTGATGGCCACGGTGGTGCTCGCGGCCGGCGCGATCGTGCTGATGAACGTGGTCGTCGACTCCCTGTACGCCGTCATCGACCCCCGCGTGAGGCTGAGCTGATGTATCTCGAAGTCAACGACCTCACCGTCGACTTCCACACCGAGGACGGCGTCGTGCACGCCGTGGGCGGGCTCTCCTTCGAGGTCGAACGGGGCAGCACGCTGGGCATCGTGGGCGAGTCCGGCTCCGGCAAGTCGGTGACCAACCTGGCCGTGCTCGGCCTGCACAACCCGGAGACCGCGCAGATCTCCGGCAGCATCACGCTCGACGGCCAGGAGCTGCTGACGGCGTCCCGGTCCACGATGGAGCGGCTGCGCGGCAACAAGATCGCGATGATCTTCCAGGATCCGCTGACCTCGCTGTCCCCGTTCCACACGGTCGGCGCGCAGATCGCCGAGGTGTACCGCAAGCACAAGGGCGTCTCCAAGTCGGTGGCGCGGGACCGGGCCATCGAGATGCTCGACCGGGTCGGCATCCCGCAGCCGAAGCTCCGCGTCGACGAGTACCCCCACCAGTTCTCCGGCGGCATGCGGCAGCGGGCGATGATCGCGATGGCCCTGGTCTGCGGCCCCGGCCTGCTCATCGCCGACGAGCCGACGACCGCGCTGGACGTCACCGTACAGGCGCAGATCCTCGACCTGCTGCGCGAGCTGCAGGAGCAGACCGGCACCGCGATCATCCTGGTCACGCACGACCTGGGCGTGGTGGCCAGCACGGCGCACGAGGTGCTGGTCATGTACGCGGGCCGCGCCGTGGAACGGGGCACGATGCGCGAGGTGCTGCGCGAGCCCCGCCACCCGTACACGTGGGGGCTGCTCGGGTCCATGCCGAGCCTGCGCCAGGCGGTGGACGAGCCGCTGCGCCCGGTGCGCGGCACGCCGCCCAGCCTGATCAACGTCCCGCGCGGCTGCCCGTTCCACCCCCGCTGCGACTTCATGGAACTGCTGGGGCGCGAGGTGTGCACGGGTGAGCGGCCGGAGCTGTCGCCGCACCGCGGCCACGGCGACGCCTGCTACCTGCCGCTGAAGCAGAAGACGGAGATCCGCGAACGAGCGGCCGGTAAGGAGACGACGTGACGGAGAAGCTGCTGGAGCTGTCCGGCCTGGAGAAGCACTTCCCCGTCAGAGGCGGCGCGTTCATCAAGCGCCAGGTCGGCGCCGTGCACGCGGTGGACGGCATCGACCTGACCGTGCACAGCGGCGAGACGCTCGGCCTGGTCGGCGAGTCGGGTTGCGGCAAGTCCACCACCGGCCGGCTGGCCGCCCGGCTGCTGGAACCGACCAAGGGCACGGTCAGCTACCAGGGCCGCGACATCAGCCACGCCTCCCGGCGCGACCTGAAGCCGATCCGCTCCCAGATCCAGATGATCTTCCAGGACCCGTACTCGTCGCTCAACCCGCGCCACACGGTCGGGTCGATCATCAAGGGGCCGATGGAGGTCAACGGCATCGACCCGCCGGGCGGCCGGGAGGCCAGGGTCCGCGAGCTGCTGGAGATCGTCGGGCTCAATCCGGAGCACTACAACCGCTTCCCCCACGAGTTCTCCGGCGGCCAGCGCCAGCGCATCGGCGTGGCCCGCGCGCTGTCGGTGAACCCCAGGCTGATCATCGCGGACGAGCCGGTGTCGGCGCTGGACGTGTCGATCCAGGCCCAGGTGATCAACCTGCTCCAGCGGGTGCAGCGGGAGCTGGGCATCGCGTTCCTGTTCATCGCGCACGACCTGGCCGTGGTGCGGCACTTCTCGCAGCGGGTCGCGGTGATGTATCTCGGCAAGGTGGTGGAGATCGCCGACCGGGAGTCGTTGTACGAGCGGCCCCGGCACCCGTACACGCACGCCCTGCTGTCGGCCGTGCCCGACGCCGACCTGGACGCCCCGCCCCGCGAGCGCATCCGCCTGGCGGGCGACGTGCCCTCCCCGGTCGACCCGCCGTCCGGCTGCCGCTTCCGCACCCGCTGCTGGAAGGCGCAGGACACGTGCGCGACCGAGGAGCCGCCGCTGCTGCGGCTGTCGGGCAACCGCGACGGCCACCTGACCGCCTGTCACTTCCCCGAGGAGCCGACGACGGAGGGCGAGGACATCGTCCTCGACCCCGCGCTCCAGGACTGACCCGAAGCCCCCGCCTCGTGGCGGGGGCCGGTCAGGACGCCCCGTCGGCCAGGGCGCGCAGCGAGTCGATCGCCGCGACCGGGTCGTCGGCGCCGTAGACAGCGTTGCCCGCCACGAACACGTCGGCTCCCGCCTCCGCGCACCGCTCGATGGTGTCGCCGGCGATGCCGCCGTCGACCTGGAGCCACACCTGGCCGCCGTGCCGCTCGATGAGGTCCCGAGCCCGCCGGATCTTCGGCAGCACCATGTCGAGGAACGACTGCCCGCCGAACCCGGGCTCCACCGTCATCAGCAGCAGCATGTCGATCTCGCGGAGGAGATCCTCGTACGGCTCCACGGCGGTGGCCGGGTTGAGCGCGAGCCCCGCCCTGGCGCCCAGCGACCGGATCTCCCGCAGGGTGCGCACGGGGGCCGAGGACGCCTCCGCGTGGATGGTCACGCTCCCCGCCCCCGCTTCCGCGTACGAGGGCGCCCACCGGTCGGGGTCGTCGATCATGAGGTGGCAGTCGAGCGGCAGCGAGGTCGCCTTGCGCAGCGCCTCGACCACGGGCAGCCCGAGGGTCAGGTTGGGGACGAAGTGGTAGTCCATGACATCCACGTGCAGCCAGTCGGCGTTCGGCACCGCGGCGGCCTCGTCGGCGAGCCGCGCGAAGTCGGCGGAGAGGATGCTGGGAGAGATCTGTACGGCCATGATGCCCCGAGTCTATTGGGTGCCGGTGTCCCTGCCCCGCCCAGCGGGCCGTCTCACTTCCGCGTCGAGAGGACCTCGCCGGTCACGGGCGCTTGCGGAGCAGGGACAGGAACATCGCGTCGGTGCCGTGCCGGTGCGGCCAGAACTGCGCGTGCGGCCCCTCGCCGAGCCCGTCGATCCCCGGCAGGTAGTCGCGTGCGTCGAGCTGCTCCACGTCGTCCCTGCGGGCCAGCACGTCGCCCACCACCACCCGGGTCTCGGCCAGGTGCGGCGAGCAGGTGACGTAGGCGACGACCCCGCCGGGCCTGACCGAGTCCAGCGCGGTGCCGAGCAGCTCCCGCTGGAGCCGGCTCAGCTCGGCGACGCTCGACGGCTCGCGCCGCCACCGCGCCTCCGGCCGGCGCCGCAGCGCCCCCAGCCCGGTGCAGGGAGCGTCGAGCATGACCCGGTCGAACGCCCCCGGCCGCCACGCCGGCGCGGTGCCGTCAGCGGTGATCACCAGCGCGTCGTCCGTGGTCTGCAACACCAGCCGCGCCCGATGGTGCTGCACGTCACTGGCCATCACCCACGCCCCACCGGGGAACGCGCGGGGCGCTCCGCCACCCGGCCCCTCCTCGCCTCGCTGGGCCGACGGGGCCGCGAGTCCTTCGAGGTCGCCGTGGGTCGCGATGGCGTCGAGAAGGCCCGCCTTGCCGCCCGGGCCCGCGCACAGGTCGAGCCAGCGCTCGTCGCGGCCGTCGAGCGGGACGCGGGTGAGGGCGAGCGTCACGAGCTGGCTGGCCTCGTCCTGCACCGCGGCCCGGGTCTCGGCCACCGCCGCGATCTGGCCGGGGTCGCCTTCGGGCAGGTAGGCCCCGTACGGGGAGTAGCGGGCGGGCTCGGCCCCCGCGTCGCGCAGCTCCTTCGCCGAGGAGCGCCCGGGACGCGCCACCAGCGTCACCAGCGGACGGTCGTTGTCGGCGGCCATCAGATCCGCGGTCTCCGCGGCGTCCTCGCCCAGCGCGTCGCGGAAGGCGGTCACCACCCAGCGCGGGTGGCTGTGGGCGACGGCCAGGTGACCCGCCGGGTCACGCTCGGGGTCGGGCGCGACGATCGCCACCCACTCCTCCAGCGTCCGCCCGGCGATCTTGCGCAGCACCGCGTTGACGAACTTGGCCGCCCCCTGCCCGACGCGCAGCCGTACCAGGTCGACGCTGGTGCCGACGGCGGCGTGCGGCGGGACGCGCATCTTCAGCAGCTGGTGGGCGCCCAGCCGCAGCGCGTCGCGCACCGCCGGGTCGGGCGCGCGGTCGCCGCACACCTCGATGATCGCGTCGTAGGTGCCGAGCCCGCGCAGCGTCCCGTAGGTCAGCTCCGTGGCGAGCGCCGCGTCGCGCCCCCCGATGCCGCGCTCCCGCAGGAGCCGCGGCAGGAGCAGGTTGGCGTACGCGTCGCGCTCCGCCACGGCGCGCATGACGTCGAAGGCGGTGTTGCGCGCCTGGTCGCGGACCGGCCTGCGCGGCCTTCCCGCACCGCCCCTGCCCGCGGCACCCCGTGGTCTCATGCCCTCCGACTTTCCGTCACGCCTCGGCCGGCGACGCCCGCGCATCGACGAGGCCGGGCTTCCTTCGCTCCGAGCTCCGCGAACCCGGCGGTCACGCCCCGCGGGGCGTCCGCCTCACGGCCGGGCGCACCGTCTCGACAGATCTGGTCGCTCACCGGAGGCACTCCCGGGCCTCCGGGCGAACGCCGCGGGCCCACTCGACCGCGCTCATCAGGCGCTTGCCCTGGGGCTGGACCTCGCCCAGCTCGACCGGGTCGGTGGCGGTGCCGGCCAGGACGCGGTGCTTGCCGGCCGCCATCTCGCCGGGGGCGAGGCGCTCCTCTCCGGCGGCGACGCGCACCGGGCCGAGCTTGACCCGCTGGCCGCGGAACTCGGCCCATGCCCCCGGGCCGGGGGTGCAGGCGCGGATGAGCCGGTCGATCCTCATGGCGGGGGCGGACCAGTCGACGCGGGCGTCCTCAACGCTGATCTTGGGAGCGAGGCTCACCCCTTCGGACGGCTGCGGGCGTGCCTCCAGCTTGCCGTCCTCGATGCCGTCGAGGGTGGCGGCGAGCAGCCCGGCGCCGGAGACCGACAGCCGTTCGAGCAGGGCGCCGCTGGTGTCGCCTGGCCTGACCTCCTCGGTGACGACGCCGAAGACCGGACCGGCGTCGAGCTCCTTGACGATGCGGAACGTGGTCGCGCCGGTGATCTCGTCGCCGTGGAGCACGGCGTGCTGCACGGGGGCGGCGCCGCGCCAGGCCGGCAGGATCGAGAAGTGGAGGTTGACCCAGCCGTGCCGGGGGATGTCGAGCGCGGCCTGCGGCAGCAGCGCGCCGTACGCGACGACGGGGCAGCAGTCGGGCTCCAGGGCGCGCAGCCGGTCGAGGAAGGCGGGGTCGCCTGCCTTGACCGGGCGCAGCACCTCGATGCCGCTCTCCTCGGCCAGCTCGGCCACCGGCGACGGATGCACCTTGCGTCCGCGCCCCGACTGGGCGTCGGGGCGGGTGACGACCGCGACGACCTCGTGACGCGGCGAGTCGAGCAGGACGCGCAACGACGGCAGCGCCGTCTCCGGGGTGCCGGCGAAGACCAGCCGCATCGTCAGAGAGCCTTTCCGCCGGTCGGGTGGGGCGAGAACTTGACCGCGGGCGCCTGCAGCCCGCTCCACTCGGCCTCACGCACGGCCTTCATCGCGAGCTTGCGCTGCTTGGGGTCCATCCGGTCGATGAACAGGATGCCGTCGAGGTGGTCGGTCTCGTGCTGGAAGCAGCGCGCCATCAGGTCGGTGCCCTCCAGCACGACCGGCTCCCCGTGCATGTCGAAGCCCTTGGCGACGGCGCGGATCGCGCGCGGCGTCGGGAAGGACAGGCCGGGGAAGGACAGGCAGCCCTCCTCGCCCTCCTCGTCGAGCTCGCTGGACAGGTCGAGGTCGGGGTTGATGAGGTGGCCCAGCTGGTCGTCCACGTAATAGGTGAACACCCGCAGCCCGACGCCGATCTGCGGGGCGGCGAGGCCGGCGCCCGGCGCGTCCATCATCGTGTCGGTGAGGTCTTTGACGAGCTTGCGGAGCTCCTTGTCGAAGTCGACCACCGGAGCCGCCGGGGTGCGCAGCACCGGGTCTCCGAACAGCCGGATCGCCTGGATCGCCAAGGGTCACTCCGTTTCTTCGAGGGATCAGCTCAGTTTAGTGGGCGAACGAGCGAGCCTTCATCGCCGCTTTGCGCGCGGCCTTGACGACGGCCTCGTCGCCGTGGGCGCGGGCGAGCATGTCGAGCACGGCGACGGTGTCGGGGTGGCCGACGGAGGGCATCTCGGCGACGAGGCGGATGAGGTCCTCGCGGGGTTCGGGCGTGTCGAGCCGGTCGGCGGCGTGACCGGACAGATGCATGAGGGCGGCCAGCGAGTCGACGGCGATCCAGGTGTGGTCCTCAGGGCTGAGCGGGGGCGCGTCGAGGTCGCGGATGTGCAGCCAGGAGGCGGCGTAGCGGCGCATGAGCGGCAGATCGAGCGCCTCGCGCAGGGGCGACTCGGCCTCGGGGCCGAGCTCCTCCAGGACGGCTCCCACCGCGCCGCGCCGGCCGGCGGTGCCCTCGGCGGCGATGGCGATCAGCTCGCGCGCGGCCTCCTCGGGCGGGCGGCGCTCCAGCCACCCCGCCACCGCGCTCTGCGTGGCGGACCCGCTGACCAGGGCGTCGACCAGCTCGGCCGCGGTCAGGTCGGCGAACACCTCGACCTCCGCGGAGGTGGGCGCGTCGTGGCCCTCGCGCAGCAGATCGCGCCTGATGGCCCAGACGCCGAGCGGGGTGAGCGCGGTGCGGCCGGCGGCGGTCTGCTCGACCACGCCGCAGTAGGCCAGCAGCGACAGCGCCTGCAGCAGCTCGCCGGGCAGGTCGGCGGCCATCCGTCGCATCCCGGTCTCGCCCGGGGCGCAGGCGACCTCGTGGGACTGCAGGATGCCGCGGGCCAGGTTGGCGACCGCGACGCCGGACCGTACGGAATAGATCGTGGCGAGCATCTCGGCCAGGTGGCCGTCGACGACGGCGGAGCCGGTCAGGCCCTCGTCCGCGCGGTCGAGGACGTCCATGACCACGCCGTCCCAGAACTCGAGCGTGGCCTCGACGGTCAGCCGCTGCGGCAGCGGACCGCGGGAGGCGCGGCCGCCGAGGATCTGGAGCAGGCCGGTGTTGACGGCGACGATCCAGACGAGGCGCAGGCGGGAGGGGTCGAGCCCGAGCTCGGCGGCGGCGGCCGCGGCGTCGGCCTCGGTCGGCAGGCCCTCGGGGGTGACGGGGCGGGTGCCCGTCCAGCCGGCCAGGCGCACCGCGTCGGCGACGAGCGGCACCTGGGGAACCGCCCTCGCCAGCTCGGCGTCGTCGGCGAGGGTGACAGGCGGGAAGGTGAGCGCCTCGTGCTCCACGGGCGTCTCCTCAGGCGGCCCCGGCGGAGCGGCCTGCTCATCGATCAGCTTGCGCAGCTCGGCGAGGTCGAAGACGTTGTTTGCCACCCACGAAACTTACTGCACGTGAGTCACAGAGGCGTACTCAACGGATGGCCCGCGAGCGTGCCTTGAAAGCGGCCTTGCGCGCGGCCTTGGCCGTGGTGGTGTCGGGCAGCGAGCGCCCGAGCAGCTCCAGGACCTCGACCACGTCGGGATGGTCCACCTGCCACATCTCCTCGATCAGGTGGGCGGGCGGGCCCGAGGCGCCCATGTTCTCGGCGAAGATCTCCGGGGCCTCCTGGGCGTGCGGCATCGCCAGCGCGAGCATGTCGACGCTGACCCAGAGCAGCTCGTCGTGGGTGAGATGCGGGGCGGGCAGGCCGCGCGAGATGAGCCAGTGGATGGCGTGCGGCCGGAGCTCGGGTTCGTCGAGGCCGCCGCGCACCGCGGGCTCGGCCCCGGCGCCGAGCCGGTCGACGATGGTGACGGCGATCCCGCGGGCGACGGCGGGCGCTCCCGAGGCGGCGTCGAACAGCTCGGCCGCGGCCTCTTCGGGGCTCCTGGCGGCCAGCCAGCGGTCGATGTCGGACTCGGCCAGCTCGGCAGGCACGCCGTCGAGCAGCCCTTCGATGAGCCCGCGCGCGTCGGCCTCGGCCAGGTCGGGCGCCTGCGGCGCGTCGAGTCCGAGCGCGAGGTAGTGCTCGCGCAGCGCCCACACGGCGGCGGGGGTGAGCCCGGCCGCTGGGTGGGCGCCGTCTCCGGTGAGGCGTACGAGGCCGCACCAGGCAAGGCGGGCGAGCACGGCGGGCACGTCCACCTCGTCCTCGACGAGCTCCTCCAGGTATTCGCCGATCACCTCGGCGGGCACCGGGGCCTGCACCCGGTAGAGCATGTCGAACAGGTCGTAGAGCTCCTCGTCGACGCCCGCCGAGCCGGTGACCCCGCCGCCCGTGTCGCCCTCCATCAGGTGGGCCACGACGGCCGCCCACCTGCCCAGCGGGCCGCCGGGCGCGCGCAGCCCTTCCAGGTAGGGGACCGCGCCGCGGTCGAGCGCGGCCAGGAGCGGGACGCCGCGCAGCTCCGCCTCCAGCTCCTCGGGCGCGGCCGGCCGGACGGCGGGACGCGGGGTGCAGCCGGGGCAGTCGCAGGGCGCCTCCCCCAGATCGGGCACCTCACCGGACGGGATGGCGATGGACTGCTCCAGGGATTCGGGCCCGATGGAGCTGAACAGGCTCTTGGCCATGCCGAAGTTGGCCGTGTCGGCCAGGGCGTCGGGCATGCGGGTCTCGATGTCGGCCAGCCGCTCGCGCATGGCGGCGGCGGTCTCGTCGCCGACCTCGCCCGACTCCTGCAGGTAGCGGACGAGCGTGCGCCCGGCGGCCACGGTCTCCTCGGCGCTCTCCGGGGGCGCGATGACCTTGCGCGGATAGATGGACAGCAGCAGCTCGTCGAACGTGGCGGGCGTGAAGTCGGCGAGCTTGTTGACGTTCAGGTAGTCGCTGGCGTAGTCGCAGAGCAAGCGGACCTCGTCCGCGTCCACCTCGACGCCCCGGGCGCGCCCCCAGGCGCGCAGGTCGTCGATGGCCGAGTTCACCCATTCGATCGACACACAGGCACGCTAACGGCTGGCTTACGGATGAGCGAATCGGGGAAACGGTCTAAATCAGGTCGAGGGGGTCGACACACACCTTCACCACCTCTGCTGCCTTTCTCGCGGCACGCACCCCGCTGGCCCCTTTGAGCGCGGCGGCCAGAGCGGCACCTCCACCGCGCGGCACCCGTACCATGGCGCGTTCCCGGCCCGCGTCGTCGACCGGCACCGGGCCGAGCACCTGCGCTCCCCCGGGCAGCCGGGACTCCTCCAGCATCTGCCGCACGGCCGAGGCCGCGCCGGTGAGCGTGGCCATCCGCACCGCGGGCGGGAAGCCCAGCTCGGCGCGGTCGGCGAGTTCGCGTTCTGCGTGCGTGACCGGGTCCCAGCGCACCAGCGCCTGCACGGCGGGCAGCGCGGCGTCGGCGAGCACCACGAGCTCGGCGGCCGGGCGGAGCAGGGCGGCGGCGTTCATCCACCGGCGCACCGCCTCCTCCCCCGCCCGCAGGTCGGCCCGGCCCAGCAGCGCCCACCCGTCGAGCAGCACGGCCGCCGCGTACCCGCCCTCGGCGACCGGCTCCGCCCCCGGCGTGGCCACCACCAGCGCGGGACCGGCGGGCAGCCGGGCCAGCACCCCGTCCCGCCCCGACGTCCGCACCGGCACGGACGGGAACGCCCTGCCCAGCTCCTCCGCCGTGCGCCGGGCCCCCACCACCACGGCACGCAGCCGGTGGCTCCCGCAGGCCGGGCACTTCCAGGCGGCGTCGACCCGCCCGCACCAGCGGCAGTAGGGCGCCGCATGCCCGGTGCGCAGCGCCAGCGGCCCGTGACAGAACTCCTCGGCCCCCCGGCCCCCCTCCCCAGGCCCCGCTTCCCCGCCGTCGGGCCCGCCGCGACGCGCCCCGTCCGGAGCCGGTGCTTCCCCACCATGACGTGAGCCACCCGGAACCGCGTCCCGCGACCCGCCGCCCGCTTCTCCGCCGTCGGGCACGCCACGGCGTGACCCGCCCGGAGCCGCGTCCCGCGACCCGCGCCCCGCCTCGCCGCCATCGGGCACGCCACGGCGTGACCCACCCGGAGCCGCGTCCCGCGACCCGCGCCCCGCCTCGCCGTACGTGTCCTGACGCGACCCGGCCGCGCCCTCCCCGGTCTCCTCGTACGGGAGCTGTCCCTCGCCGGAGGGCGGGCCGGCCCATTCCAGGGCGCTCATGCGGGTCGGCGGGTGGGCGCACCGGGCGGGGGCGCGGCAGTGCGCGCACGCCAGCGCGGGCAGGTATCCCCGTCTGGGGACCTGCACCAGGACGGGCCCGTGGTCCAGGCCCTGACGCAGCGCCCGCCACGCCACGCTGGGCAGCCTCGCCGCCCGCGCCGCCTGGTCCCTGGCCAGCTCGGCGTCCTCCCCCGCGGCGCGCACGCGCGGCGCCCTGCGCCTGATCTCCTGCCTCGCGGCCACGATCGGCCGCGCCCACCGGGCCGCGATGAGCTGCGTGGCCTCGGCCGTACGCGCGTATCCGCCGATCAGCATGGCCGCGCCGGTCCGGTGCGCGCGCAGCCCGAGCACCTCACGGGCGTGCGGGTACGGGGCCAGCCGTTCGGCGTGCAGGTCGTCCCCGTCGTCCCAGACAGCCACCAGCCCGAGCCGTTCGACGGGCGCGAACATCGCCGCCCGCGTGCCCACCACCGCCCGCGCCTGACCGCGCAGCACGCTCAGCCACCGCCGATACCGCTCGGCCGGGCCCAGGTCCGAGGTGAGCGCCACATGCCGTCCGGGCCCCAGCGCCCGGCTGAGCTCCTCGTCGAGCAGCGCCACGTCCTTGCCGTCGGGCACCACGGCCAGCGCGCCCCTGCCACCTTCCAGGGTCGCCCGCACCGCTTCGGCGAACCCCGTCGCCCATCCGCCCCCGCCGGGCAGCGCCGTCCACACCGCGCGCGGCGCCCTCCCGTTGCGCAGCGCGTCGATGAACGAGGGGCCCATCGGATAGTCCGCCCACGTCCCCGCATCGGGAGCATCCTGTGGTTCGGGCTCCCGCTCGGACGCGGCCTGCTCGCCCGAGGTCTCGGGAACGGGGCGGGTGGCGGCCTCCGTCCTGGCGTGGCGGGGCGGGATCGCGAGGCGGAGGACGTCGCCCAGCGTGCCCGCGTAGCGGTCGGCCACAGCCCTGGCCAGCCCCGCGACCTCGGGCGTCAGCACCTGCTCAGGTGAGACGACGCGTTCGAGCGGCGTCAGCTTGCCCGCGTGGTCGCTCTGCCCGGCCCGCTCCAGCAGGAACCCGTCGACCAGCTTGCCCGCGAACCGCACCCGCACCCGCACCCCCGGCCGCGCCGTGTCGTGCATGGCGGCGGGCACCAGGTAGTCGAACGGCCGGTCCAGGTGAGGCAGCGGGTTGTCCACGGCCACCCGGGCGACGGGCAGCTCGGCGGCGGGGACGACGGCTCCCTTGGCCCCTTTCGGCGACGCCGCGGGCCGCACGGCGTCGAGCGGCAGGAGCGCGTCGTCGGAGTCGGTCACGCACTACGTCTACCAGACGCGACGGCCCGGAACGCCCGCCCCTTCCCCCAGACCTGCCTGCCCCGACCAGCCCTCGTCCAAGGATCCACTCGGGAGCGGGCGCCGAACCTGGCCGTGGCCCAACGGCGAGGACGAAGCAAGCCGGGCGGCCGCAGCCTCACGGTCAGCCGCTCATGACAGGGTGGCCGCGCTGAGACGTTCAGGGGAAGGACTTCCTTCGACGGCGCGGACCCTGCATGAACGGTCGTGCACATCACATGATCGGCCCGCCGCGACATCGCGGGGCAGACCACGGAGACGGCGGCATCGAACCCCACGACAGAGCCCGAGCCCCGAAGGAGCGTCCCTCATTCCCACCGAGCACCGAAGGCGCGACGAACCTGGCGAAAACGCCCCTACGCCGAAAACACGACAACCTCTCGTGGCACCGAGTGCGGAAGGCCCGGCATCCTTTCGGGAGCACCGGGCGCAGGCCGGAAGCAACCTTCCCGGAGCGCCGAGTGCGGGAGGGGGCAGCTCTCCCAGAGCGCCGAGTGCAGGACGGCAACACCCGTCACGGCGCGCCAGGCACAGGACGAAAACAACCCATCGAGAGCGCCAGGCACAAGAGGGAAAAGCAGGCCCCCGACGCACCACGGCACGGACGGAAACAACCTTCCCGACGCACCACGGCACAGAACCGAAGCAACCCTCCCGGCGCGCCCGGCGCGGGAGGAGGCAGCTCTACGGGAGCACTTGCGCCAAGGGGCGCGGGAGCTTCCAGGGGCGGGGAGCTCCCGAGCGTGCCGGATGTCAAAGGCCGGCGGCGGTGCGGAGGATTTCGGCGCGGGTCGGTGGACTCGCAGAAGGAGCCCTCGCGGCCGAAGCGGCCGTAGGCGGCGAGCAGGGACGGCGGCCCTCCCGCCACACACGCACAGGAGGGAAAGAACCCTCCCGCCGCACGACGCACAGGACGGAAACAACCTTCCCGGAGCGCCAGGCACAGGACCGGAGCAACCCTTACAGAACGCCAGGCCCGGGAAGGGAGGCAGCCCTGCGGGAGCGCCTGCGCCGGGAGGGCGCGGGAGCTCCCGAGGTGCCGGGTGTCAGAGGCCGGCGGCCGTGCGGAGGGTCTCGGCGCGGTCGGTGGACTCCCAGGAGAAGCCCTCGCGGCCGAAGTGGCCGTAGGCGGCGGTCTCGGAGTAGATCGGCCGCAGCAGGTCGAGGTCGCGGATGATCGCCGCGGGACGCAGGTCGAACACGTCGAGGACGGCCGTCTGGATCTTCTCCACCGGCAGCTTCTCGGTGCCGAAGCACTCGACGAACAGGCCGACGGGCTCGGCCTTGCCGATCGCGTACGCGACCTGGACCTCGCAGCGGTCGGCGAGCCCGGCGGCCACGACGTTCTTGGCGACCCAGCGCATGGCGTAGGCGGCCGAGCGGTCGACCTTGGACGGGTCCTTGCCGGAGAACGCGCCGCCACCGTGACGGGCCGCGCCGCCGTAGGTGTCGATGATGATCTTGCGGCCGGTGAGGCCGGCGTCGCCCATCGGGCCGCCGATCTCGAAGCGGCCGGTCGGGTTGACCAGCAGGCGGTAGCCGTCGGTCTCGATGTCGAGCCCCGCGAGCACGACGTCGACGACGTGCTCCTTGATGTCGGGGGTCAGCATCTCCTTGAGGTCGATCTCGGCGGCGTGCTGGGTGGAGACCACCACGGTGTCGAGGCGGACCGGCCGGTCGCCGTCGTACTCGACCGTGACCTGGGTCTTGCCGTCGGGGCGGAGGTAGGGCACGGTGCCGGACTTGCGGACCTCGGACAGGCGCAGGGCCAGGCGGTGGGCGAGCATGATCGGCAGCGGCATCAGCTCGGGCGTCTCGCGGCAGGCGTAGCCGAACATCAGGCCCTGGTCGCCCGCGCCCTGGCGGTCGAGCTCGTCGACGTCACCCTCGACGCGGTGCTCGTAGGCGTCGTCGACACCCTGGGCGATGTCGGGCGACTGCGCTCCGATGGACACCGACACGCCGCAGGAGGCGCCGTCGAAGCCCTTGTAGGAGGCGTCGTAGCCGATCTCCAGGATCTTCTCCCGGATGACGCCGGGAATGTCGACATAGGTCTCGGTCGTCACCTCGCCCGCGACGTGGACCTGGCCGGTGGTGATCATCGTCTCGACGGCGACCCGGCTCTTGTGGTCGTCCTTGAGCATGGCGTCCAGGATCGCGTCACTGATCTGGTCGGCGATCTTGTCCGGATGGCCCTCGGTGACCGACTCGGAGGTGAACAGGCGACGTGACAACTCAGTGGCTCCTCATGCAGCGGCTGCTGACGGATTTAAGGGCTCAAGACGGGTTGGCACGCCAGAGCCTCGCAGAAGTCTAGCCGTACCCGGCGCCTCGCCGCGAAACCGTCCACGATCGTTACGCCGGGGATCCCTCCTGCGCGGCCCATGCCACGCTCCAGCGGTTCCGCTCCATCGGGCGTGTCACCGCGGGCGGTGGTCCCGCAGTCACTCCGCGAGCGCTCGGCCCGCCCGGCGGCCAGGCTGCCGACCGCGTACGGACGAAGGAGCCAGCGTACGAACGAAGGAGCCCGCGTACGGACGAGGGAGCCAGCGTAAGTACGAAAAGGAGCCCGCCCCGGTCAAAGGTGGGGAAGGGGATCCGGGGGAAGCGTCTCGGGCGCGAACACCTCCGCGTCGGCGGCGGCGACCACGGCGGCGTATTCGTCGTCGAACTCGAAGGTCATCTCCCCCAGTTCGATGACGGGCCCCGGCGCCAGCGTGATCGGCCCGAGCCGCGTGTCGCGCGGGTACATCGCGTACACCGAGATCGGCCGGTCGCCGCGGAACATCCGCGTGGACAGCACCGCCACGGCCAGGTCCGTGACCACGATCAGGAAGTTGGCCGAGCCGCCCGGCCCGACGGACAGCGCGGGGAACACGTAGCGGATCGCGCCTTTGTGTCCCATAACCGTCCTGCAGCGGTCTCTGACAGCAGAATTCACCGGCATGCCGCCCCCCTTCGCCCCAGTATCAGCAGGCATTCCGGAAAGCTGCAACAGGTGATAGGGCAATCGTTCTAACCCATTTGTCCCGTACGTCCCGCGCGTAGGAACGGTCACCTTCCCCGGCGCCGCACGGGCGGAAAAGAGATCAGCGCAGCCGGGGGGCGACGGCGTCCCAGACGGCGTCGGCGATGTCGTCCTTGGGACCGCGCGGGACCTCGACCGGCTCGCCCCCCGCCACCAGGATGGTGGCCGCGTTGTCGGGGGTGCCGAAGGCGAGACTCTCGCCGACCTCGTTGACGACGAGCAGGTCGCAGCCCTTGCGGGCGAGCTTGGCCTGGCCGTTGGCGAGCACGTCGTGGGTCTCGGCGGCGAACCCGACGAGCACCCGGGGCGAATCCCCGCCCCGCTCCTTGCGACGGCCGCCCAGCTCGGCCAGGATGTCGGGGTTCTTGGCCAGGTGGATGGGGGCGGGCTCGCCGTCCGTCTTCTTGATCTTGGCGTCGTGGCGCTCGGCGGGCCGGAAGTCGGCGACCGCGGCGGCCATCACCACCACGTCGGCGTCGTCGGCCGCGGCGAGCACCGCCTCCCGCAGCTCGGCGGCCGACCCGACGCGCACGACCGCGGCGCCGGCCGGGTCGGGCAGCGTCACGTTGGCGGCCACCAGCGTCACCTCGGCGCCCCTGGCCACGGCGGTGCGCGCGAGCGCGTACCCCTGAAGGCCGGAGGAGCGGTTGCCGATGTAGCGGACCGGGTCGATGGCCTCGCGGGTGCCGCCGGCGGAGACGACGACCCTGTGGCCGGCGAGGTCGAGCGGGCGTCCGCGCAGCGCGCGCACGCAGACCTGGAAGATCTCGGCGGGGTCGGGCAGCCGCCCGGGGCCCGTGTCGGCGCCGGTGAGCCGGCCGACGGCCGGGTCGATCACGACCGATCCGCGCTCGCGCAAGGTGGCGACGTTGGCGCGGGTGGCCGGATGCTGCCACATCTCGGTGTGCATCGCGGGCGCGAACACCACCGGGCAGCGCGCGGTCAGCAACGTGTTGGTGAGCAGGTCACCGGCGAGCCCATGGGCCGCCTTGGCCAGCACGTCGGCCGTGGCGGGCGCGACCACGACGAGGTCGGCCGCCTGGCCGATGCGCACGTGGGGCACCTCGTGGACGGACTCCCAGACGTCGGTCGTCACCGGGTTGCCCGACAGGGCGGCCCAGGTGGGCTCTCCGACGAACCTCAGGGCGTCGCGGGTGGGGACCACCCGCACCTCGTGCCCGGATTCGGTGAACAGGCGCAGCAGCTCGCACGCCTTGTAGGCGGCGATGCCGCCGCTGACACCAAGGACGACCTTCATCGAAAGGGTCAGGCCGCGCCTTCGATGGGCTCGGCGTTGAGCAGGCCTTCGGAGACCTCGCGCAGCGCGATCGACAGCGGCTTCTCCTGCGCGTGGGTCTCGACCAGCGGACCGACGTATTCGAGGAGGCCCTCGCCGAGCTGCGAGTAGTAGGCGTTGATCTGGCGGGCGCGCTTGGCACCCATGATCACCAGGGAGTACTTGCTGTCGACGATGTCGAGCAGCGCGTCGATCGGCGGGTTGGTGATGCCCTCAGCGACCGGGGCAATTCCTGCCACGATTGATCAGACCTCTCGGTTGGTGGTTGCGGTGACCCCCTGAGGGTCAGTCATCAAGGCTATCAGCCGGTGGCACACGAGTTTGACGTCCGTGTTAACCAGTGAGAGGTCGAACTCCTTCTCGGCCGCCATCTCGATCCGCCCGGCGTCCAGGCGGCGGGCGATCACGTCCTCGGGCTCGGTGCCGCGGCCGCGCAGCCGCTTCTCCAGCTCGGCCCAGCTGGGCGGGGCCAGGAAGATCAGCAGCGCCTCCGGCATGCTGCGCCGCACCTGCCGGGCGCCTTCGAGGTCGATCTCCAGCAGGGTCGGCACGCCGGCGGCCAGCTTGTCGAGCACGGGCCGGCGCGGCGTGCCGTAGCGGTTGCCCGCGAACTCCGCCCACTCGAGCAGCTCGCCCCGCTCCACGAGCCGGTCGAACTCCTCGCCGTCGACGAAGAAGTAGTGGACCCCGTCCACCTCGCCCGGACGGGGTCGCCTGGTGGTCACCGAGACCGACAGCCACACCTCGGGGTGCGCCCGCCGGAGCTCGGCTACGACCGTTGACTTGCCCACGCCCGACGGCCCCGACAGGACCGTCAGCCGCCTCTCGCTCGAGGGGAGGAAGTCTCCGACTCCACTTCCGGCTCCGGCCGCCTCGTGGGCCGTCACACCGCCGGACCAGGACCTGTCGGCCACTTCCTACCCCCCGTCGAACCAGCGCTTCTTGTGGAATCGAGATTAGCTCTCGTTGCCACCGAACTCGCGCTCGAGGGAGGCCCTCTGGTTCGCGCCGAGGCCCCGCACGCGGCGGGACTCGGCGATGGCAAGCTTCTCCATCAGCTGCTTGGCGCGGACCTTGCCCACGCCGGGAAGCGATTCCAACAATGCCGACACCTTCATCTTGCCGATGACGTCGTCGGTCTGCCCATCCTTGAGCACCTCGGCCAGAGAAACCGCGCCATGCTTGAGCCGGTTCTTGACCTCGGCACGCTCTTTACGGGCCTTTGCAGCCTTCTCCAGGGCTGCGGCGCGCTGCTCGGGGGTCAGGGGAGGAAGAGCCACGCCGGGTCACCTCGAATTTCTGTCGATGTACTCGGACGGGAAGGGAAACTAGCTGGTCATCGCCCCCTTAGCAACGCCAAGAGCGGTTTCTCTCGCTACAAAATCCACTTCATCACTTTGGGTGACCGTAAAATCACACAGTGCTGATCAAATCGCCTCCACTTCCCTGTTCTCGACCGCGCCCCCGGAGGTCGCGAGGGGCGCTACGATGATCACGTACGGACCCGCCGACCATGTCCGAAAGCAGGGCTGACCTGTGTCCGAAACCTGGACCGTGCCATGCCCGGCGGGGTCCGGCGACGGTCCGGCACGGCGTTGACGATCTCGGCTGCCGAGGCTGTCGCGCCGCGCCCTTTCACGCCCCTCCCCCGCCGTCCGGAGCTCCCTTGTGGAATCGCGTGTCAAGACCGCCCGCAGCGCGCCACCGCACGCCTCCGGTACGCCGCATCACCCCGTCCCCCTACGAGAAATTCCGGCGCCCCGCCTTCTACGCGAGCCCGCGCGTGCCTTCAGACAAGACGCTCCCGCACCCCAACAGAATCGCCCGCCCATGTGGGAAGCCACAGGGCATCAGGTCCTACGGCCCTTCGACGCGCGGGCCCTCAAACAAGAGACCTCCCAGTCACCCGGAGATCGGGGGGCCACCTGCTCACGCGGCCTTAAGCACTCACCACCGATGGTGTCCGCCCCACGGTGAAGGGCGGCGGCGGTGCTCATACGGGCGCTACCGGCCGCCGTACGCCCGTCAGCATCAGGCGCGGCTTGCGCAGCGGAGAGAGGCGGCCCTCATTCCGTGAAGAACGCCGCAAGGGCGCCCGGCTTCAGACCCGTACGGGCAGCACCGGCCGACAGCCGCCCACCGGCCGTCAGGCGTGGCTGGTGCAGCAAAGGGAGGCGACCTCCGGGCGCCCCGCCATCAACGCGAACCTCCGCGAGCCTTCAGACAAGACACCTCCCGCACCCCCCACAGAATCGCCCGCCATGCGGGAGCACCCGGTCTTCCGAAGCGCGGGCCTCAGACCAGTCACCCAGCTCGCAAACCCGCATGGGGGGACCGCGGGGCCGCCCGCTCACACAGCCTTAGGCGCTCAACGCCGGTGGTGTCCGCCCTTCGGTGAAGGACACGGCGGCCAAGCCCGTACGGGGCGCCACCGGCCGCCGTACGCCCCTCAGCATCAGGCCTGGCTGGCACGGCGGAAAGAGGCAGCCCCCTCCTTCCGTGACGGATACGGCACAGGGCCGCCCAACGGCAGTCAGGCGCGGCGGAGAGGCCGCCCGCCATCCCGTGAAGGACGCGGCAGGGCCGCCCGACTGACCCGAGCCGTCGGCGGTGGCCCTGCGCGAGCGGCGGCTGGTCTGGCTGGCTGACCAGGAGGAGCTGGCCCGTGACTACCCGGTGCGGCGCTGTCCCTGCCGTACGACTTCTCGATGGCCGCCGCTCCCATCTGCGCCGGCGACACCGTCTGGGGGTCGCTGCTGCTGGCCTGGCCGCCGGGCCAGACCGAACGGGCCCGTACGAGCAACACCGGCCGATAGCCGCCCACCGGCCGTCAGGCGTGGCTGGCGCAGCGGAGAGAGGCGGCCCCTCCTTCCGTGACGGACACGGCACAGGGCCGCCCGCCTGACGGCCCGTACGAGCGGCGCCGGCTGTCAGGCGTGGCTGGTGCGGCGGAGGGAGGCGGCGATGGCGGCGGCCGCGGCGCCGGGGTCCGGGGAGCCGGTGATGGGCCGTCCGATCACCAGGAGGTCGGCACCGTCGGCGAGGGCGCGTTCGGGGGTGGCGACCCGGGCCTGGTCCTGGGTGGCCGCGCCGGCCGGCCGGACGCCTGGGGTGATGAGCGTGATGTCGTCGCCCACCTCGGCGCGGACCGCGCGCAGCTCGTGCGGTGAGCAGACCAGCGCGGTGGCGCCCGCCGCCACGGACAGGGCGGCCAGGCGGCGGACCGCGTCGGACGCCGGCCCGGCGAGGCCGATGCGTTCCAGGTCTTCCTCGGCGAGCGAGGTGAGCACGGTGACGGCGGCGATCTGGGTGTGCGGGGCCGCCTCCACCGCCGCGCGGATCATGGCGGGGCCGCCGGCGGCGTGCACGGTCAGGATGGAGGGCCGCAGCCGGGCGACGGCCCCGGCGGCCCCCGCGACGGTGTTGGGGATGTCGTGCAGCTTGAGGTCGAGGAAGACCCTGACCCCACTGGCCCCGCGCACGGAGGCGATCACGTCGGGCCCGTAGCGCAGGTAGAGCTCCAGGCCCACCTTCACCGTGGTGACGTGCGGGGTCACCAGCCCGGCCCACCGGGCGGCGGTCTCCAGGTCGGGGGCGTCGAGGGCGACGGCGATGGGTGCGGGAGTCAAGAGGTGCTCTCCTCGGTGTCGACGAGCAGGTGCCGGGCGGCGCCGCCCGGCGGGCGGTGGGCCAGGCCGACCGCGTCGGCCAGCCGCTGGAAGCCGCGCGCCTGCAGCAGGTCTTCGAGCTCGCGCTCGATGCGCAGGCAAGCGTACGGGTCGTTGAACAGCGCCGTGCCCACCCCGACCGCGCAGGCGCCGGCCAGGACGAGCTGGAAGGCGTCCCTGCCCGTCATGACGCCGCCGACGCCGATGAGCGGGACGCCGGGCAGCGCGGCGTGCACCTGCCAGACGCAGCGCACGGCGAGCGGCAGGATGGCGGGGCCGGACAGCCCGCCGGTGACGGCGGCCAGCGACGGCCGCAGCGTCTCGGTGTCGATGGCCATCCCGAGCGGGTTGTTGATCATGCAGAGGGCGTCGGCGCCGGCGTCGACGCAGGAGCGGGCGACGGCCACGATGTCGGCCACGTCGGGGGCCAGCTTGGCGACGACCGGGACGTCGTAGCGCATGATCGACCGGACGGAGGCGATCACCTCGGCGGCGGTGCCGCCCTCGCGGGCGAAGACGCGGCCGCGGTCTTCCATGTTGGGGCACGACAGGTTGACCTCGAGCGCGGTCACGCCGGGCGCGTCGGCCAGCCTGCGGGCCAGCTCGGAGTATTCGGCGACGGAGCCGCCGCCGACCGACACGATGGTCCTGATGCCGCGCTGGGCCAGCCAGGGCAGCTCGCGTTCGAGGAAGACGTCGATGCCCGGCCCCTGCAGGCCGACGGCGTTGAGCATGCCGGAGGGCGTCTCGGCCATCCGGGGCGTGGGCCGCCCGGCGCGCGGCGCCATGGTGACCGAGCGCGTGGTGAGCGCGCCCAGCCGGTGCAGGTCGAAGAACTGGGCCAGTTCACGGCCCGCTGAGGCGCAGCCCGCCGCCGTGGTGACCGGGTTGGCCAGCTCCACGTGGGCGAGGAAGGTGCGCATGTCGACGGCCACGGCCATCACCCGCTATCCGGCATGGCGGGCACCGCCTCCGGGGGCGCCGAGCGCGTCGAACGGGATCGTCCCGACGTCCTCGAAGCGCACCCGCTCACCGCGGAACACCGGGCCCTCGGCGCAGGCCCGGACCATCCGGGTGGCGCCGTCGTCACCGATGACCGGCAGCACGCACGTCATGCAGACGCCGATGCCGCACGCCATGGACTCCTCGACCGCCACCTGGACGGGGATGTCGAACTCCATCGCGACGGCCGTGACGGCGCGCAGCGACTCCATCGGCCCGCACGCGTAGACGGCGTCGGCCCGCGTGTCGGCGATCACCGACGGGAGCGCGTCGGTGACCCTGCCGCGCAGCCCGAGCGAGCCGTCCTCGGTGGTCAGCGTGGTGGTCTCGGCCATGCGCCGGGCCCGCATGGCCCCGAACACCCGGTCGGCGCTGGCCGCGCCGAGCACGAAGTCGACCCGGCAGCCTCGCTCCAGCAGCATGTCGGCCAGCGGGAACAGCACGGCCGAGCCGTACTCGGCGCCGACCAGCACGCAGTGGACCGGGTCGCGGGGCAGCGGGAACGGCCGTCCGAGCGGCCCGACCAGGTCGAGCGTGTCGCGGGCGCGGCGCTCGGCCAGCCACGCGGTGCCCGGGCCGCGCACGGTGAAGACCAGCTCGACCGTGCCGCCGTAGTCGGCCTTGACGTCGTGGACGGTCAGGGCGCGCCGCGTCACCATGGACGAGTGCGCGCCCCCGACCGCGACGGAGACGAAGTGGCCGGGGCGGTGACGCTCGGCGATGCCGGGCGCCACCACGGTCAGCGCATGGTAGGCGTCGACCCGGCGCGTCGTCAGCACCGTGCCCGTCACCTGCACCGGAGTGCCGGCCAGTCTGCTTCACCTCCCGGGGGTGTCAGCCCCGTAGTGCCTTCGCGTGCTCCTGGAGGGACCGTACGCCGACGTCGCCCCGCACGATGGCCTGGATGCCGGCCGCGGCGGCGGCGAGCCCCGCCACCGTGGTGATGCACGGGATGCCGCGCAGCACGGCGGCCGTGCGGATCTCGTAGCCGTCGAGCCGCGATCCGGCCTGGCCGGGACTGTCGAACGGGGTGTTGACGATCAGGTCGATCTCCCCGTCGAGGATGGCCTGCACGCTGGTGGGTTCACCTCCTGGACCGGTCCCCTCGCCGTGCTTGCGCACGATCTTGGCATGGACGCCGTTGCGGCGCAGCACCTCGGCGGTGCCCTCGGTGGCGAGGATCTCGAAACCGAGGTCGGCCAGCGCCCTCACAGGGAAGATCATGGCACGCTTGTCCCTGTTGGCCACGGATACGAACGCGCGTCCCTTCGTCGGGAGTTCGCCGTAGGCGGCCGCCTGGGACTTGGCGAAGGCCACGCCGAAGAACGCGTCGATGCCCATGACCTCGCCGGTGGAGCGCATCTCGGGCCCGAGCACGATGTCGACGCCGTGGAACCGGTTGAACGGCAGCACCGCCTCCTTGACCGCGATGGACGCGTCCAGGGGGAGCGTGCCGCCGTCGCCCCCGGCCGGGAGCATGCCCTCGGCGCGCAGCTCGCGCAGCGTGGCGCCGAGCATGATCCGGGCCGCCGCCTTGGCCAGCGGCACCGCGGTCGCCTTCGACACGAACGGGACGGTGCGGCTGGCGCGCGGGTTGGCCTCCAGCACGTACAGCACCCCGGCCGAGATCGCGTACTGGACGTTGAGCAGGCCCCGTACGCCGACGCCGCGGGCGATGGACTCGGTGGCGGTGCGGATGCGCTTGATGTCGGCGCTGCCCAGCGTGATGGGCGGCAGCGCGCACGCCGAGTCGCCGGAGTGGATGCCGGCCTCCTCGATGTGCTCCATCACGCCGCCGAGGTAGAGCTCCTCGCCGTCGTAGAGAGCGTCGACGTCGATCTCGACGGCCTCGTCCAGGAACTTGTCGACGAGCACCGGGTGGCCGCCCTCCTGGGCGGCCATGTAGCGGGTGAGCGTCTCGTCGTCGTACACGATGGCCATGCCGGCGCCGCCGAGCACGTACGAGGGACGCACGAGCACCGGGTAGCCGATGTCGGCGGCGACCTCGACGGCCCCGGCGACGGTGGTGGCGACGCCGTGCCTGGGCGCGGGCAGCCCGGCCTCGGCCAGCACCCGCCCGAACGCGCCGCGTTCCTCGGCCAGGTGGATGGACTCGGGCGAGGTGCCGACGACGGGCACGCCGGCGTCCTTGAGCGCCTGGGCCAGGCCGAGCGGCGTCTGCCCGCCGAGCTGCACGATGACGCCGGCGACGGGGCCGGTCTGCTGCTCGGCGTGCACCACCTCCAGGACGTCCTCCAGGGTGAGCGGCTCGAAGTAGAGCCGGTCGGAGGTGTCGTAGTCGGTGGAGACGGTCTCCGGGTTGCAGTTGACCATGACGGTCTCGAACCCGGCCCTGGACAGCTCGAAGGAGGCGTGCACGCACGCGTAGTCGAACTCGATGCCCTGGCCGATGCGGTTGGGCCCGGAGCCGAGGATGATCACCTTCTGCCGGGTGCCGGTCGGGACCTCGCTCTCCTCGTCGTAGGTGGAGTAGAGGTAGGGCGTCTTGGCGGCGAACTCGGCGGCGCAGGTGTCGACGGTGTTGTAGACGGGCCGCAGGCCGAGCGCGTGGCGCAGGTCGCGGACGCGGGCCTCGTCGATGCCCCGGATCTCGGCGATCTGGGCGTCGCTGAAGCCGTGGCTCTTGGCCGTGGCCAGCACGTCGGCGGTCAGCTCGGGCGCGCCGGCGACGGCGCTGGCCTGCTCGTCGAGCTGGTAGAGCTGGTCGAGGAACCACGGGTCGATGCCGGTGGACTCGTAGAGCTCCTCCGCCGTGGCGCCGGCCCTGATGGCCTGCTGCACGGTGCGCAGCCGGCCGTCGTGCGGAGTGCCGGCGGCGGCCAGCAGCTCGTCCTTGGCACCGGGGTCGCCGGTCCAGGAGAAGGAGGAGTCCTTCTTCTCCAGCGAGCGCAGCGCCTTCTGCAGCGCCTCGGTGAAGGAGCGGCCGATGGCCATGGCCTCGCCCACGGACTTCATGTGGGTGGTGAGGGTGCGGTCGGCGCCGCTGAACTTCTCGAACGCGAACCGGGGGACCTTGACCACGATGTAGTCGAGGGTGGGCTCGAAGGAGGCCGGGGTCTCCTTGGTGATGTCGTTGGGGATCTCGTCGAGCGTGTAGCCGATGGCCAGCTTGGCGGCGATCTTCGCGATCGGGAAGCCGGTCGCCTTGGAGGCCAGCGCCGAGGAGCGCGACACGCGCGGGTTCATCTCGATGACGATCATCCGGCCGGTGCGCGGGTCGACCGCGAACTGGATGTTGCAGCCGCCGGTGTCGACGCCGACCTCGCGGATGACCGCGATGGCCACGTCGCGCATGTTCTGGTATTCGCGGTCGGTGAGGGTGAGCGCGGGCGCGACGGTGACGCTGTCTCCGGTGTGGACGCCCATCGGGTCGATGTTCTCGATGGAGCACACGATGACCACGTTGTCGTTCTTGTCGCGCATCACCTCCAGTTCGTACTCCTTCCAGCCGAGGATGGACTCCTCCAGGAGCACCTCGGTGGTCGGGGAGGCGTCGAGCCCGGCCCCGGCGATGCGCCGCAGGCCGGCCTCGTCGTAGGCGAACCCGGACCCGGCGCCGCCCATGGTGAACGACGGCCGCACGACCAGCGGGTAGCCCAGCTCTCCGGCCCCGGCCAGCACCTCGTCCATGGTGTGGCAGATGACCGAGCGGGCCGACTCGGCGTTCAGGCCGCGCTCGGCGGCGACCTTGGCGACGATCTCCTTGAACCGCTCGCGGTTCTCGCCCGCCTGGATGGCGTCGAAGTCGGCGCCGATCAGCTCGACCCCGTAGCGCTCCAGGACGCCCGCCTCGTGCAGCGCGACCGCGGTGTTGAGCGCGGTCTGGCCGCCGAGGGTGGGCAGCAGCGCGTCGGGCCGCTCCTTGGCGATGATCTTCTCGACGAACTCGGGGGTGATCGGCTCGACGTAGGTGGCGTCGGCGAACTCGGGGTCGGTCATGATCGTGGCCGGGTTGCTGTTGACCAGGATCACCCGGAAGCCCTCGGCCCGCAGCACGCGGCAGGCCTGGGTGCCCGAGTAGTCGAACTCGCACGCCTGCCCGATCACGATCGGCCCGGAGCCGATCACCAGCACGGACCTGATGTCGTCACGCTTGGGCACGGTTCATGACCTCGCAGAACTCGTCGAACAGGTAAGCGGCGTCGTGGGGCCCGGCTGCGGCCTCGGGGTGGTACTGGACGCTGAAGGCGCGCCCGTCGAGCAGGCGCAGTCCTTCCACGCAACGGTCGTTGAGGTTGACGTGGCTGACCTCGGCGAGCCCGTACGGGGTCTCGAACGGCCCGCCGAGCGGCGCCTCGACGGCGAACCCGTGGTTGTGGGAGGAGATCTCCACCTTGCCGGTGCGGACGTCCTGGACCGGCTGGTTGACGCCGCGGTGGCCGTAGCGCAGCTTGTAGGTGGACAGGCCGAGCGCCCGGCCGAAGAGCTGGTTGCCGAAGCAGATGCCGAAGAACGGGACCTTCGCCTCCAGCACCTTCCGCAGCGCGCTCACGTCGGCGGTCGCCGGGTCGCCCGGGCCGTTGGAGAAGAACACGCCGTCGGGGCCGACGGCCATCATGTCGTCGAAGGTGGCGGTGGCGGGCAGCACGTGCACCTCGCAGCCGCGCTCGGCCATCCGCTGCGGGGTCATGGCCTTCATGCCGAGGTCGATCGCGGCCACGGTGTAGAGCTTCGGCCCGATCGCGGGCACGACGTACGGCTCGGTGGTGGCGACCTCGCCTGTCAGGTCGGCGCCCACCATCGAAGGCGCCGTGCGCACCCGCTCGACCAGCTCCTCGACCGGCCTCGCCGGGCGGGAGAAGATGCCGGCCCGCATGGCGCCGCGCTCGCGCAGGTGGCGGGTGAGCGCGCGGGTGCCGGGGATGGCGATGCCGACGACGCCCTGGTCCTTCAGGTAGTCGCCGAGCGAACGGGTGGCCCGCCAGTTGGACACCACCCGCGACGGCTCGCGCACGACGTAACCCGCGACCCAGACGCGGCCGGACTCCGGGTCCTCGTCGTTGACGCCGGTGTTGCCGATGTGCGGGGCGGTCATGGCGACGATCTGGCGGTGGTAGGACGGGTCGGTGAGCGTCTCCTGGTAGCCGGTCATGCCGGTGTTGAAGACCATCTCGCCGAACGTCTCGCCTTCGGCGCCGTAGGAGGTTCCGTGGAAGACGCGACCGTCCTCCAGTACGAGCACGGCTCTGGTCACACCAGCTTCCCTTCGAGGACGGTGGGCTTGCCGCGCAGGAACGTCGCCACCACCCGCCCGGGCAGGGTCAGCCCGGTGTAGGGGGTGTTGCGGCTCCTGGAGGCGAAGGAGGACGGGTCCACCGGGCTGCGGTGGGAGGGGTCGTAGAGGGTGAGGTTGGCGGGGGCGCCGGCCTCGATCGGGTGGCCGTGGCCGGTCAGCCGGCCGATGCGGGCGGGAGCGTACGACATGCGCTCGGCGACGCCGGGCCAGTCGAGCAGGCCGGTGTCGACCATGGTCTCCTGCACCACGCTGAGCGCGGTCTCCAGGCCGATCATGCCCATGGCCGCGGCCGACCACTCGCTCTCCTTGTCCTCCACCGGGTGGGGGGCGTGGTCGGTGGCGACGACGTCGATCGTGCCGTCGGCGAGGGCCTCGCGCAGCGCCTCGACGTCGGCGCGGGTGCGCAGCGGCGGGTTGACCTTGTAGATGGGGTTGTAGGCGCCGACCGGCGAGTCCTCGACCAGCTCGTCGGTGAGCAGGAGGTGGTGGGGGGTCACCTCGGCGGTGACGTCCCAGCCCTTGGACTTGGCCCAGCGCAGGATCTCGACCGACCCGGCGGTGGAGACGTGGCAGACGTGCAGGCGGGAGCCGACGTGCGCGGCCAGCAGGCAGTCGCGGGCGATGATCGCCTCCTCGGCGACGGCGGGCCAGCCGGTGAGGCCGAGTCGGCCGGAGACGACGCCCTCGTTCATCTGCGCGCCCTCGGTGAGCCTGGGCTCCTGGGCGTGCTGGGCGACGACTCCGTCGAACGCCTTGACGTACTCCAGGGCGCGGCGCATGAGCACCGCGTCGGAGACGCACTTGCCGTCGTCGGAGAAGACGCGGACGCGGGCCGCGGAGTCGGCCATCGCGCCCAGCTCGGCGAGCTGGCGGCCCTCCAGCCCGAGGGTGACGGCGCCGACGGGCTGCACGTCGCAGTGGCCGTGCTCGTGGCCGAGCCGCCACACCTGCTCGACCACGCCGGCCGTGTCGGCGACCGGGGAGGTGTTGGCCATGGCGTGCACGGCGGTGTAGCCGCCGCGGGCGGCCGAACGGGTGCCGGTCTCGACGGTCTCGGCGTCCTCGCGGCCCGGCTCGCGCAGGTGGGTGTGCAGGTCGACGAGGCCGGGCAGGGCGATCGCGCCGCCGCCGTCGATCTCCTCTCCCCCACCTGTCAGGCCCGCGCCGACCTCGGCGATGACGCCGTCGCCGACGCGGACGTCGACCGGCTCACCGCCCAGGATGCGTACATTACGGATGATCATGCTGTGTCTCCCCCGAGTAGCAGATAGAGCACGGCCATGCGGATGGTCACCCCGTTGGCGACCTGCTCGACGATGGTCGAGCGCGGGGAGTCGGCCACCTCGGCGGCGATCTCCATGCCCCGGTTCATCGGGCCGGGGTGCATCACGATGGCGTCGTCGGGCATCTTGGCGAACCGGTCGCGGTCGAGGCCGTAGCGGCGGGAGTACTCGCGCTCGCTCGGGAAGTAGGAGGCGTTCATCCGCTCCTTCTGCACCCGCAGCATCATGACCGCGTCGGACTTGGGCAGCACGGCGTCGAGGTCGTACGAGACCGCGCACGGCCAGATGTCGACCGCGACGGGCAGCAGGGTGGGCGGCGCCACCAGCGTGACCTCGGCGCCGAGGGTGTGCAGCAGCAGCACGTTGGAGCGGGCGACCCGGCTGTGGAGCACGTCGCCCACGATGGCGATCTTGCGTCCGTCGAGCCCGCCCAGGCGGCGGCGCATCGAGAAGGCGTCGAGCAGCGCCTGGGTGGGGTGCTCGTGGGTGCCGTCGCCGGCGTTGACCACGCTGCCGTGGACCCAGGTGGCCAGCCGGTGCGGGGCGCCGGAGGCGGCGTGACGGATCACGACGGCGTCGGCGCCCATCGCCTCCAGGGTGAGCGCGGTGTCCTTGAGCGACTCTCCTTTGGAGACGCTGGACCCTTTGGCCGAGAAGTTGATCACATCGGCGGACAGCCGCTTCGCCGCCGCCTCGAAGGAGATGCGGGTCCGGGTCGAGTCCTCGAAGAACAGGTTGACGACCGTGCGGCCGCGCAGCGTGGGCAGCTTCTTGATGGAACGTTCCGAGACCCTCGCCAGCTCCTCGGCGGTGTCGAGGATGAGCAGCGCGTCGTCACGGGTGAGGTCGCCGGCGGAGATGAGGTCGCGGTTCACCTGGCGTCCCCCTTCCTGAGGATCACGGCGTCGCGCCCGTCGGTCTCCCGCAGGGACACCTTCACCTTCTCGCTCTTGGCCGTGGGGAGGTTCTTGCCGACGTAGTCGGCGCGGATGGGCAGCTCGCGGTGGCCGCGGTCGACCAGGATGGCGAGCTGGACGGCGGCCGGGCGCCCGAACTCGCTGAGCGCGTCGAGCGCGGCGCGGACGGTGCGGCCGGAGTAGAGGACGTCGTCGACGAGCACCACGATCTTGCCGTCGACGCCGTCGGGCGGGAGGTCGGTGCGGCCGAGCGGCCGGGCGGGGCCCTGGCGCAGGTCGTCGCGGTGCATCGTGATGTCGATCGAGCCGACGGGGATCTTGACCCCTTCGAACTGCTCGATGCGCTCCCCGAGCCGGCGGGCGAGGGTCACGCCGCGGGTGGGGACGCCGATCAGGACGACTTCGTCGGCGCCTTTGGTGCGTTCGAGGATCTCATGGGCGATGCGGGTCAGCGCCCGATGGATGTCCGGGCCCTCGAGAACGGCCCTGGATTCGGACATGCCGGAATCTCACCACCTTTCCCGCCTCACTGGACGGGTCTTAAAGGGTGTTGGTCGCGACACACAGTACCAGGCGCCACCTGCCGGAACGGGACGCCCCACCCCGCCTATCGAGGTGATCCCGGGACGAGCCTGGGGATAGAGACACAATGACCTTCCATGTGGACTCCGAGGTGGGCGCCCTCCGGCAGGTGCTGCTGCACCGGCCCGACCTCGCGCTGAAGCGGCTCACGCCTTCCAACAAGGAAGCGTTCCTGTTCGACGAGGTGCTGTGGGTGCAGCGGGCGGTGGAGGAGCACGAGGAGTTCCAGCGGGTGCTGCGCGAGCGGGGCGTGCGGGTCCATCTGCTGGACGAGCTGATCAGGGAGACGGTCGAGATCCCCGAGGCGCGCCGCCACATCCTCGACAAGACCGTGGACGAGCGCTTCCTCGGCCCGCTGGCGGTCGACGACGTGCGCAACACGCTGGACGCGATGGACGCGGCCACCCTGCAGCTGTTCCTGACCGGCGGCATCACCAAGCGGGACCTGCTCGAACGCGACTGCGACCCCACGTCGGTGGCCTACCACTCGCTCGACGACGACGACTTCGTGCTGCCGCCGCTGCCCAACCACCTGTTCACCCGCGACCCGTCCTGCTGGGTGTACGACGGGGTGTCGGTCAACGCGATGCGCAAGAAGGCCCGGATGCGCGAGACCGTGCACATGGAGGCGGTCTACGCCTTCCACCCGATGTTCGCCTCCGGCTTCGACCGGCCGGGCGGCTTCCGGGTCTGGCTGCCGGGGCAGGCGATCGCGCCGGCCACGATCGAGGGCGGCGACGTGCTGGTGATCGGGCGCGGCGCGGTGCTGGTCGGGATGAGCGAGCGCACCCAGCCGCAGACGGTCGAGATGCTGGCCAGGCGGCTGTTCCGGACGGGCTCGGCGAGCCGGATCGTGGCGCTGCGGATGCCCCGCACCCGCGCGTTCATGCATCTGGACACGGTGATGACGATGGTGGACGTCGGCGTGTTCACCAAGTACGCGGGCCTCGGCATGCTGCCCTCCTACACGATCGAGCCCGGCGACACCGAGAAGGAGCTGAAGGTCACCGACCACCCGCCGCGCGACATGCACCGGGCCATCGCCCGCGCCCTGGACCTCGACGACATCAAGGTGCTCACGGCCACCCAGGACGTCTACGCCGCCGAGCGGGAGCAGTGGGACGACGGCTGCAACGTGCTGGCCGTCGAGCCCGGCGTGGTGATCGCGTACGAGCGCAACACCACCACGAACAACCACCTGCGCCAGAACGGCGTCGAGGTGATCACCATCCGCGGGAGCGAGCTGGGGCGCGGCCGGGGCGGCCCGCGCTGCATGAGCTGCCCCCTCGAACGGGACGGGATCTGAGCCGTGCGGGTCATCGTCGCGCTGGGAGGCAACGCGGTCCTGCGGCGAGGGCGGCGGCCCGACGCCGACACGCAGACCGCCGAGGTGAGCTCCTCGATCAGGACACTGGCCGGGCTCGCGGCCGGGCACGAGCTGATCATCACCCACGGCAACGGACCCCAGGTCGGCATGCTGGCCCTGCAGAGCGCCGCCGACCCCGGCCTGAGCCGGCCCTACCCGTTCGACACGCTGGTCGCGCAGACCCAGGGCATGATCGGCTACTGGATCCTGCAGGCCCTGCAGAACGCGCTGCCCGGCCGGCAGGTCATCGCCATGGTCACGCAGACGCTCGTGTCGGCCGTCGACCCGGCCTTCCGCGACCCCGCCAAGTTCGTCGGGCAGGTGTACGAGCGGGACGAGGCCGAGAAGCTGGCCCGCGAGCACGGCTGGACGGTCAAGCCCGACGGGGAGCACTGGCGGCGGGTGGTGCCCTCCCCCACCCCGCGGCGGGTCGTGGAGACCCGGCTGATCCGCCGGATGGCGCGCGAGGGCGTGGTGGTGGTCTGCGCGGGCGGCGGCGGCGTCCCGGTGATCCGCGACGAGCGCGGCCGGCTCACCGGCGTCGAGGCGGTCGTCGACAAGGACCTGACCGCGTCGCTCCTGGCCGAGGCGCTGGAGTGCGACGCGTTCCTGAGCCTGACCGACGTGCCCCGCGTGATGCGCGACTTCGGCACCCCGCGCGAGTCCGGGATCGCGCACACCACCCCGCACGAGCTGCGCGCGCTGGACCTGCCGGCCGGGTCGATGGGCCCCAAGGTGGAGGCGGCCTGCCGGTTCGTGGAGCACACCGGCGACATGGCCGCCATCGGCCGGCTCGACCAGGCCGAGCGGATCCTGGCCGGCGACGCCGGCACGATCGTGACGCCCAACGCGCGCTGGCCGCGGACCGGCACGCTCTAGGAGGCAGTCATGGCGGTCGTGCGACGGCTCTTCAGGACCAAGCCCACCGAGCGGCTCGTCGCCGAGAGCGGCCGCGGCGAGGGCGGCGAGCTGCGCCGCACGATGGGGCTGTGGCAGCTGACGCTGTTCAGCGTCGGCGCCACCCTCGGCACCGGCATCTTCGTCATCCTGGGCGAGGCCGTGCCCAAGGCGGGCCCGTCGGTGGTCCTGGCGTTCGTGCTGGCCGCGATCACCGCGCTCTTCTCCGCGCTCTCGTACGCGGAGCTCGCCGGGACCATCCCGGTGTCCGGGTCGTCCTACTCCTACGCGTACGCGACGCTGGGCGAGCTGGTCGCCTGGGTGTGCGGGTGGTGCCTGATGCTGGAGTACGCGGTCTCGGTGGCGGCCGTGGCGGTCGGCTGGGGCGAGTATCTCAACGCGTTCCTGCGGAGCCTGGCCGGCTGGACGCTGCCCGACGCGATCACCCGGTCACCCGGCCAGGACGGCGGCGTGGTCAACCTCACCGCCATCCTCATCGTGGTGCTGGCCACCTGGGTGCTGCTGCGCGGGGCCTCCGAGAGCGCGGCGGCGAACGTGGTGTTCGTGCTGATCAAGATAGCGGTGCTGCTGTTCTTCTGCCTGGTGGCGTTCACCGGCTTCAGCGCGGGGAACTTCGCGCCGTTCGCGCCGATGGGCGTGGCCGGCATCACGGCGGCGGCCTCGCAGGTGTTCTTCTCCTACATCGGCTTCGACGCCGCCTCGACGGCCGGTGAGGAGGCCAGGAACCCCAGGCGCGACCTGCCCCTGGCCATCGTGCTGTCGCTGGTCATCGTGACCGTCGTCTACGTGCTGGTGGCCGTGGCCGCGATCGGCGCGATGCCGTGGACCGACTTCGACCCCGAGGGCACCGAGGCCAGCCTGTCGCTCATCGCCGACCTGGCCACCGGCTCCACCTGGGCGGGCCTGATCATCTCCTTCGGAGCGGTCATCGCCATCGCCAGCGTGGTGCTCACGGTCATGTACGGGCAGACGCGCATCCTCTTCGCCATGTCCCGCGACGGGCTCGTCCCGCGCGTGTTCCAGCGGGTGAGCCCCAGGCGGCAGGTGCCGGCGGCCAACACCCTCATCGTCACCGCCTTCGTCTGCGTGCTGGCCGGGCTTCTGCCGCTCGGCCATCTCGTGGAGGCGACCAGCATCGGCACGCTGTTCGCGTTCGCGATCGTGAACGCGGGCGTGCTGGTGCTCCGCTACCGCAGCCCCGGCCTGCCGCGCGGCTTCCGCACGCCGTTCTTCCCCGTCACCCCGGCGCTGGGGGTGGTGTTCTGCTTCCTGGTGATGGGCGGGCTGGCCGGCGTCACCTGGGTCGCGTTCGGGCTGTGGATGCTGGCCGGGCTGCTCTGCTATTTCCTGTACGGCTACCGCCACTCGCGGCTGAACGCCGAGGTGCCCTAGATGAAGATCGAGAATGTGCTGAGCGGGTTCGTCCCCGAGCCTCGTGGCCGCGACGGCCTGGCGGTGGCCGTGCTACTGGCCCGGCAGGCCGGCGCCCGCCTGGAGGTGGCGTTCGTGAAGCCGCCCGCGTGGAGCACGCCGGGGCCCGCCCGGGCGGAGGCGACCGCGTGGGCGGCGTTCCTCCAGGAGCAGGCCGAGGCCACGCTGGCGCAGGCGGCCGAGCTCGCCGGCGACGAAGCGGGCCTGGTCGCCTACACCCACCGGGGCAGCGGGCGCGGCCTGGTGGAGCTGGCCCGCAAGCGCGGCGCGGACGTGGTGGTGATCGGCTCGGCGCCGCGCGGCCGGCGGGGTCGCATCTCGCTGGGCAGCACCGCCGACCAGCTTCTGCACTCCTCTCCGGTGCCCGTGCTGCTGGCCCCGCGCGGGTACGCCGAGGACCCGCCCGCCGAGCTGACCCGGCTGACCCTCGCCTACCGGCGCGGCCGCTGCGCCGACGCGGCGGTCAAGGGGGCGGCCGGGATCGCGGCCGCGCTGGACCTGCCGCTGCGGCTGGTCACCCTGGTCGAGGCGGCTCACCGCCGGCATCCGCTGGGCGAGGAGATGCTGACGGGGATGCGCGACCAGGCCATGGCCGACCTGACCGCCGCCGCCCGCGGGCAGCGGCTGGGCACCCGCGTGGACGTGGAGGTGTTCGAGGGCCGGAGCGTCGCCGCGGCCATGCGGGCGGGCACCTGGGAGCGGGGCGAGCTGATCATCTGCGCCTCCAGCGGCACCGGGCCGCTCAGGCGGGTGTTCCTGGGCGACACCAGCATCAAGATCGTACGGGCGGCGACCTGTCCCGTCATGGTTCTGACACGCCAGGCCTGACTTCTTCGCCCCCGGTGCGGAAACCGCTGTGGTTACTCGGCAAACTATGACGAAGTACAGTTACTACGGGGACAGAAGGGGCTAATGAGGCGTTCCATGCTGGACCGGATTCGGCATCTTTTTTCCAATCAGCTTGACCTTAGGCGTCGACCCCTTTACCGTCACTGTGCGTAACCAGCACCTGCGCGGCGTCCTGGGGTGACCTCAGGGCCATCGCTACCGATTGGTGCCCGACCGGCATCGGACCCCCGGTGGCAACGGCATTCGCCGCAAGGGAGCACAATCTACTGAGAGCTATAGATACGAGGAGCCGGGGGGCCACACGATGCCGTCTGAGTACGCAAAGTCGCTTGGTGCACGACTCCGCGCGATCCGCACCCAGCAGGGCCTGTCCCTGCATGGAGTCGAGGAGAAGTCGCGTGGCAGGTGGAAGGCCGTGGTCGTGGGCTCGTACGAGCGCGGCGACCGTGCGGTCACGGTGCAGAAGCTTGCCGAGCTTGCCGACTTCTACGGGGTGCCCGTCTCCGAGCTGCTGCCCGGCGGTGCCGCGCCGAGCCCGCTCGGGCCGACGCCCAAGCTTGTGATCGACCTGGAGAGGCTGGCCACGCTGCCCAAGGAGAAGGCGGGGGCGCTGGCCCGCTACGCCGCCACGATCCAGAGCCAGCGTGGCGACTACAACGGCAAGGTGCTGTCGATCCGCCAGGAGGATCTGCGCTCCCTGGCCGTGATCTATGACAAGTCGCCGAGTGAGCTCACCGAGGAGCTGATCAGCTGGGGCGTCCTCGACGCCGAGGCCCGCCGGGCGGTCGAGACGTTCTGACCCGGCTCCCACAGCCGCGGCAAGGGGCGCGCCCATCCGGGCGTGCCCCTTGCTTGTTTTCTGACAAAGCCCCGCACAACAGACATTTCGCCGGGCCCAAAAAGCGGTCCGCCGCCATTCCCTCAGCGGGGTTCTCGATAATCCAACAAACCTCGTGTTTAGTCCCCGGCGCCCTTCACTCGCCTGTCAACCTCACGCTCCCGTGCGGGGCGCGGGAAACACGGCCCTCCGGCGGCCACGGCGCGGGCCATCCTCACTGGGGCGCGAGACGGGAGAAGTGCCGCTACTCACGGCAGGAGCCCGCCTGCAGCGACATCTTGGCCGCCTCTCCCCAGACCGGGCTCATCCTCATGGCGCGGTACAGCACCGACCCGAAATAGCGGGTGTTGTACCGATAGCCGGACTCCAACTGCCCCTTCACGGCCCAGCGGACCTTGTTCCTGCCCAGGTCCACGAACCAGTGACCAGCAGTGATCTTGTACGTGCACACGACGGGCTCCGCCGCCGGCGCGGCGCCCGGGAACACCGCTCCGGCCACCAGGACGGCGGCCGCCGCAGCGGTGGCGAACCCGGCTCTGCGCTTTCCCATGCTGTCTCCCTGCTCATGACCGCCGACGCTTCCGGCGGCGCGGCTCCCCTTTCGAAGCCGACACGGTAACCAGGGCCGCCCTCGTCACAGCTTCGCCGCGACATCGGCTCGACGCCGGCGCAGAGCAGAATGAGGCACCACATGCCTCTGACCTCGGGGAGCGCCTGACAGGAGCCGCCCATCTGGGGTGTCTTCATCGGGCTTGCCCGGGCTCAAGCGTCGACCCACGAGCGTCGCGACGCGGGGACGCCTCACGGGCGTCGGCTCACGGGCGTCGGTAGGCGTCAGCTCACGTGCGCGGCTCGCAGGCAGACGGCAGGCGCTACCCCCTCAACACGCGCGCTACGACCGCCCTCGTCCGCCCCTACGGGATGCGCCGGGTCGTCCGGACGGCGGAGGAGGCGGGTTTCGCCGCCATCGGGTGTATCGAGCAGCTCGCGTGCGCAGCGCAGGGCCCCGGGGCGTTCCAGCTCAACGGGCGTCCGCGGGACGCAGACTGCGGGCGTCTGCGGGACGCGGGACTGCGGGCTCGGGACCCACAGCAGGCCGGCTCTGGCTCGGCAAGGCGAGCAACGTGCCGGAAAGAGCGGCGGACATCCCACCGGCGCGGTGACCGCCGGAACGGCCGGCGCCTGGCCCCGTTACGTCTCCTCCTGCGAGGGCGTGGACGGCAGGGAGACCGGGGCGCTCGTAGGGGGTGGGTGGGATGTCAACCCGCCAGGGGCACGTCCACGGGGAGCTGGGGCTGGGAAGGGACGCCCAGGATGTCCTCGACCGTGCAGACGAAGGTCTCGGCCTCCGCCAGGAGCTCGTCGGCGTCCGCGGCGCTGACGCCGCGCACCAGGCCGGCCTCGGCGGCGGCCCGCTTGGCCGCGCTGGCCGCGAAGTAGGCCGCCCACTCGGCGAGCGACGGCTCGGTCTCGGGCAGCAGCTCCCATGCGCTGCGCAGGCGGCGCCTGCGACCCTGGGTGGGCTGCGGGCGGGCGGCCAGGATCGCCGCGGCGGCGCGCAGGGCGGCCAGGTGGGCCGACACGTAGCGCGATGCCGGGGAGCGAGCCGTCGCCGCCTCCGCCAGGCAGGAACGTGAATCCGTCAGGTGAGCCCGAACCGCAGGCGATAGCCGGGGCCCGGGCGTTTCTCTGGGCCGTGGTGCCATGTCGTTCGCCTCCTAGAGTCGTGGCGACTCCCGGCGTGTCCGCCGTTGAGGTCAACGATCGCAGACCCCACCGACATTTCCGCCGGGCCGGCCGGACGAGGAGCTTCCCCTCTCCCCGTCCGGCCAGGACGCGCCCACTCGTCTCCGCCGACGACGAGGACGCGCCCTTCGCCCTCGGAGCCTGACCGCGGGTCCGCGCTGGGGGAGCGCATGGCCCGCGACCAGGTCCTTCCGACGTGAGCCGCGAGCCTCACGTCACATGGTCGAACATAATTTCGATCACGCGCGGTGTCAACTGCTTCCACGAACACAGGTTCGATGACCATGACGGTGTCACCGGCGGGCTGCAACGCCGCTCACCTCACCTGCGAACGCCCCTGAACCCCCGCCCCTCCGGCGAATCCGAGGCTTCCGACCCGACGCCGCTCCTGGCCACGGACGGCATGCCACGGACACTCTCAGGAAAGCTGACGCTCTTATGAGCGTCCCCGTGGAGACGACGTGCTCCAGGGAGTGCCGACACTCACCGAGCGCCTCGGGGAGACGACATGCCACAGGGCGTTCTCAAGGGAACTCCGAGACCTGCACTACGGAGACGGCGAGATGTTCGGGCAGGTGTACGAGGTGGACGGGGTCGTGCTTTCGGAACGGGAGGAGTCGGCTCAGCGCCGTTTCGCGAGCGGAGAGAGGCCGCTCTGGCGGCGTTCCCGAGATCGCGGGTCGTGGTTACGATGGCGGGATGGGGCCCATCCTGATCAACGCCATTCTCACCGCTCCTGCCCTGGCGCTCCTCCTCATCCCCTTCCATGACGAATCCGGTGCCGTCGACAGCCGCAACGGCCTGGCCGGGTTGCGCACTCGGGAGACGCTCGCCTCATGCGAGGCATGGGACGCGGCGCACACCTGGGCCAAGGTCCCGATGCGCATGCTGGCCGCCGCCATGGCGGGGGTGCTGGTGGTGTCAGCCGCCGCCGAGCTGGCGGTCGGGCTGCCGGAGGGTGTCCAGGTGGCCACGATCCTGGCGCAGGCCGGGCTGCTCATAGGCGGCCTGTGCCTGATCGGCTGGCGCGCTCACCGCGTGGCCGCACGCGTGAACCGCGAACTCGCAGGCCGGCCCGCATGAGCGGCCGAGCCGGCACAGCCCCGGCACTCCTCCCACAACGACTCCCCGGCCCCTCAGAACACCGCCTCGGCCAGGCGCAAGGCGGTCGCGGACGACGGAAGACCGTCGAGGCCGGAACGCGGGAGGGCGGTGGGTCGTTCGGGTGGGTGGCGCGGCCCGTGGCGTTGGTCGCCGGGGCGGCCGCCGCCGTCGGGTTCGCGTGGGAGGCGCAACTGCCGCTGGGCGAAGACGTCCTGCACGTGGGCGGCCCGGTCGTCCTGCGGGGCCTGCGGCAGAAGCTGGCGCGGCTGGTGTACGACGGCCGGTACGGGGTGAACACGGCGGATTTCGCCGACCTGAGCGAGTTCGGTCTCGATCACCCGGAACGGGTCTACTACTCCCCCGCCCACTGGGGCACGCTGCGCCGGGCGCTGCCCGTGAGCGACGTGAGCGAGCACGACGTGTTCCTCGATCTCGGCGCGGGCAAGGGCCGGATGGCGCTGGAGGCCGCCAGCCGCTACCCGTTCGGGCGGGTGATCGGGGTGGAGCTGTCGCCCGAGCTGACGGAGATCGCGCGGTCCAACCTGGCCGGCACGCGGCTGCGGCTGCGTGCCGGCGGTGTCGAGTTCGTGCACTCGGACGTGCTGGAGTACGACATCCCGGACGACGTCAGCGTGGTGTTCCTGAACAACCCGTTCCGCGGGCGGATCTTCGCCGCCGCCGTGGACCGGCTGATCGCCTCCGCCGACCGCAGCCCGCGCCCCGTCACCGTCGTCTACTTCAACCCCGTCGAGGAGGCCTGCCTGCTCGGCACGGGCCGTTTCCGCCACGTGCGGACGGTGCGGCGCGGGACGGGCGACGGCGTGTTCGGCACGACCCGCGTCTACGCTCTCAGACAGCCTTGAGCGCGCCCGAAGGGCACAGCGTCACGGCTCGCCGAGCCCCCTCCTCCAGCTCGGCGGGCGGCACGGGCTGCAGGAGCACGACCGTCCCGTCCTCCTCGCTCTGATCGAAAACCTCTGGCACGGTGAGCGCGCACATGCCCGCACCGATGCACACGTTCGTGTCGGCTTCTATCTTCATGAATCCCTGCTTACCAGGTGACGGGCAGCCGGTGCACGCCGTAGATGGCCATGTCCGCCCTGAGCGGCACCTCGTCGGCCGGCACCGCGAGCCGCAGGCCGGGGAAGCGGCGCAGGAGGGCCGCGAACCCGATCCGCATCTCCGCGCGGGCGAGCTGCTGGCCGAGGCACTGGTGGATGCCGTGGCCGAACCCGAGGTGGCCGGTCGCGGGCCGGGTGACGTCGAGCCGGTCGCCGCCGGGGAACCGGGACGGGTCGCGGTTGATCACCGGCAGGTGCAGGGTGACCGACTCGCCTTTCCTGATGAGGTGGCCGTCGATCTCGACGTCTTCCAGGGCGGTCCTGACCGGGCCGACGTGGATGATCGTGAGGTGGCGCATCAGTTCCTCGACGGCGTTGCCGATCAGCGACGGGTCGTCGCGCAGCGCGGCGAGCTGGGCGGGGTCGGCGAGCAGCGCGTAGGTGCCGAGACCGAGCATGTTGGCGGTGGTCTCGTGCCCGGCGACCAGGAGCAGGAACGCGACGCCGGTGAGCTCGTCGTCGCTCAGCTCGCCGCCTTCGATGAGGCCGCTGAGCAGGTCCTCCCCCGGGTGCTCACGCTTGCGCGAGACGAGCCCGTACAGGTAGGTGAAGACGCGGCCGATGGCCGCGAGGGCGTCGGAGGCCCGCGCGTCCAGGCTCACCAGGATCTTGGTGTCCTCCTGGAAGGCCGCCCGCTCCTCGTACGGGACGCCGAGCAGTTCGCAGATGACCAGTGAGGGGATGGGCAGCGCGAAGGCGTCGACGAGGTCGACCGGCCCGCCCGCGGCTTCCATCTCGTCAAGCCGGGCCTCGGTGATCTCCTCGATCCTGGCTTCGAGCTGCTTCATCCTGCGTACGGTGAACTGCCCGGTGAGCAGTTTGCGGTAGCGGGTGTGCTCGGGCGCGTCGGTGCGCAGGAAGAACCCGGGCGGGACCTCGAACTCCTGCGAGCGGATCTCCTCGGCGAGGTCGGCGCGCGACGCGAGGGGCGGGTGCGCCAGCTCGGGCCGGTTGCTGAAGCGCTGGTCGGCCAGCACCGCGCGGGCGGCCGCGTAGCCGGTCACGAGCCAGCCCTCGTGGCCGTCGGCGTACCTCATCCGGTGCACGTCGCCGCGCTCGCGCAGCCTCGCGTACGTCTCGGGCGGGTCGAACGGGCGTTCCCGCCGCGTGGTCAGGGTCAGGTCGGTCATGGCTGCCTCCTTCTCCAGGACGCCACCAAGAAAACCTCATTGAATGCAATTTTGCAATGTGTGCAGCAGAGGTATCCTTACGCGCATGACCGGGCTACGGGAGCGCAAGAAGCAGCGCACGCGCCGGGCGCTGGTGACCGCCGCGCTCCGGTCGTTCCAGGAGAAGGGGTTCGAGGAGACGACGATCGCCGAGATCGCCGCCGGGGCCGAGGTGTCGGCGCGCACCTTCTTCAGCTACTTCGCCAGCAAGGAAGACGTGATCTTCTATGACGGCCCGGAGCGGATGCGCTACGTCCTCGACCTGGTGGCCGGGCGCCGGCCCGGCGAGCCGGTGGCCGAGCTGCTGGTGCGGGTGATCCGGGCGAGCCTGGAATGGGCCGTCGACCCCGGCAACTTCGACCTGGCGGAGGCCGCGGCCCGCATGGAGCTCATGCTGACCGTGCCCTCGCTGCAGGCACGCGCCCTGCATGTGCTGTTCGAGCAGCAGCTCCAGCTCGCCGAGGCGGTGGAGCGGGCGTACGAGGGCGAGCTCGGCGCGCTGGAGGCGGCCGCGATGGTGGGTTCGCTGGTCGGCGCGGTCAAGCTGACCGCCGTGATGAGCCTGACCAGGGGCGACTCGCAGGAACAGGTGTGGGAGGCCATCACGGCCGCTGCGGAGATCTCGATGCGCGGGCTGTCGAACGTGTGAGCCGGCGGGCCGGCGCGGTCACCGCCTGAACTTCCCCCGCACGTGGACCGGGACCCCGGTGCCCAGCAGGCCGGGCAGCTCCTCCGCCACGTTCATCGGCAGCCGCACGCAGCCGTGGGAGGCGGGATACAGCGGCACCGAGAGCGCGCCGTGGAAGGCGATGCCGCCGTTGAAGAAGATCGGGTTGTAGAGCTCGCCGAGGTAGGACTTGTGCCAGCCGTCGCGCCGCCAGGTGGTCTTGTACGTGCCCGTGGGCGTCGTGGCCGAGCCGCAGAAGCGCTGCTCCTTGCCCTGCCACACGGTGGTCTCGCAGTAGGGCACGCCGCTGCCGGACGACATGTGGCTGATCAGCTTCAGCTCGCCGCCGACGTACAGGGTCATGATCTGCGTGCTCAGGTTGACCTCGGCGCGGGTCCGCTTGCCGTTCCGGGCCAGGACCTTGGGGGTCCTGGGCTGCTCCAGCGCCCGCCAGGTGGCCTTGCCGATGGTGCTGGTCGGCTTGATGCCGTTGACCTTCTGGAACGCCCACACGGCGCCCAGCGTGGTGCCGCCGTAGCGCCCGTCGGCCTTGCCCGGCCGGTAGCCGAGCTCGCGCAGCCGCTTCTGCAGCCAGACGACCGCCTTGCCCTTGGCGCCCAGCTTCAGCTTCTTGTCCGGCGCGGTCACGGCCGGGGGAGGCTCGGCGAGCCGGCCCGCGGCGGCGGTGATCGAGCGGGACGCCGTCTCGGCGGGTGCCACTCCGCAACCGGCGAGCGCGACCGCCCCGGCGGTGAGGAGGGCGAGCACTCCCGGAAGCCGTCGAGCCCTCACCGGTATCACCTCTCAAGCAGGTAACAAGCGAATCAAAGGACCCTACACCACCGCTCAACGGGGTAATGCGGGAGTCAATCTGTTTAGAGTGTCCGCATGCCCGAGAAGTTGCCCGCCAACGCGGTAAGAGTGGAAAACGCCCTCCGGAGCCTGGGCGCGACCGGTGAGATCGTGGTGCTGCCCGAGAAGGCGCCCACCGCGGCCACGGCCGCCGCGCAGCTCGGTTGCGAGGTCGGCGCCATCGCCAACAGCCTGATCTTCGACGCGGACGGGGCGCCGCTGCTGGTGCTGACCAGCGGCGCGCACCGGGTCGACGTGGAGCTCGTCGCCCGCACGGCGGGAGTCTCGAAGGTACGGCGGGCGACGCCGGAGTTCGTCAGAGAGGCGACCGGGCAGCCGATCGGCGGAGTCGCCCCCGTGGGCCATCCGGCGCCGGTGCGCACGCTGGTCGACACCTGGCTGCAGAAGCACGACGTGGTGTGGGCCGCCGGCGGCCATCCGCACACCGTCTTCCCGACCACGTTCGACGAGCTCCTGCGAATCACCGGCGGCACGCCCGTGGATGTCGAATGACCGCGGACGGCAGGGAATAGGGTGCGACGGTGATCGAGTTTCGCGGCGCGGGACCCGCCGAGTTCACCGAACGGCTGGACACGGTGATCGACATCTACGCCGCCGCCATGCGCACGCCGGAGGAACAGATCGCCGGTCGTACCGCCATCATGCGCAATCACGGGACATATCCATTTTTCCAGTGCTATTTCGCCGAATGGCGTGATGCTCCGGAGGGCCCGAAGATCGTCGGCTTCGCGTACGGCTTCCGCGGCGCGCCCGGCCAGTGGTGGCACGACGTCGTCCACCGCGCGCTGGCCGACCAGGCCGGCGTCGACGCGGCCGACGCGTGGCTGGGCCACGCGTTCGAGCTGGCCGAGATCCACGTGCATCCCGACTTCCAGCGCAAGGGCATCGGCCGCGCCATGATCACCACCCTGTGCGCGGGCCGGGCGGAACGCACGGCCGTGCTCTCCACCCACGACCGGCCGACGATCGCCCGCCACCTCTACGCGTCCATGGGGTTCATGGACCTGCTGTCCCGGTTCATCTTCCCCGGAGGGTTCGAGGAGTACGCCATCGTCGGCAGGCGACTCCCTCTGACCGGGTCATGACCTGAGGTTTTGCGGGTCATGACGGAGGGCATCACCTTTACGGAAAGTTACTCACCCGCTACCTTCCGCACACCCATCCCCGACGCCACCCGCTCGGTCCCCCTGCGGGCGGGTGGCGTCCCGAGTCAGCCGGAAGGTCACGTACTCCACCCGCCAGCCGTCCCTGACGAGCTCCTTCCGGCTCACCTCCGCGGCGGCGAACCCCGACTCGCCGACCAGCCGCCACACGTACGGCAGGTCTCCGGTGGTGCCGAAGAACAGCAGCACCCGCCCGCCCGGCCGCAGGTATCCCCGCACGTCACGGAAGAACCTCGTCAGCGCGGCGTAGCCCGCGTCGGTCGTGGCCCTCTCCAGCAGGTCGCGGGGCGCGAACCAGCGGAACGGCGGGTCGAAGACGATCAGGTCGAAGTCGCCCTCGACGGCGGCGAACACGTCGCTCTCCAGCACCGTGACCCGGTCCGCCACGCCGTTGCGCGCGGCGTTGCCCCGGGCCGCCTCGACGGCGTGCGGGTTGACGTCCACCGCGACCACGTCGCGGGACCGTGAGGCGGCCAGGATGGCGTTGACCCCGCAGCCGGTGCCCATGTCGAGCACCCGGTCGCCGTCGCGCACCTCGGCGAGGACCGCCTCGCCGAGCGGGTGCGACATGCCGGCGATCGGCTGGACCTGCGGGGGCACGTGCAGGGTCAGGCCGAGATGGTGGAAGGTCCGGCCGTCGTCGCCGGCCTCGGCCCTGGCGGCCGCGTAGGCCCGCTCGTGCCAGCGGCGGATGCGCTCGACGTGCTCCGGCGGGAGCGTCGGCTCGTAGGTCATGAGGTGGCGGGCTCCTCGTGGGGCAGGCCCTTCAGCTCGTGGAAGTGCGGGGTGCCGGCGACCAGGAGCGTGCCGTCCCACAGCCGCCCGGCCTGCTCGCCCTCCGGCACCCGCGAGATGACCGGGCCGAAGAACACCACCCGGTCCTGGCCCGCCCCGCTGACCGCGACCACCGGGGTGCCGGCCTCGCCGCCGATGAGCGCCATGCCCTCGGCGTGGGAGGCCCGTACCAGATGGTCGTGCTCGTCGGTGAGCCCGGCCTCGGCCAGGTCGGCGGGCAGGCCCGCGGAGGTCAGCGCCGTGCGCAGGTCGCCGATCCAGTCCTGGTCGGCGCCGCCGGTGGTCCACAGCGCGGTGTAGAAGCGGCCGAGCGCCTCCTGGCCATAGCGGTCGGCCACCACGGCCGCGATCCGCGCCGGCACCCACAGGTAGCCCTCCGGATCGCCTTCGGGATCGTCGTCGCGGCCCTCGTTGAGCACGGCGAGGCTGAGCACGTGCCAGCGCGCCTCGACCGGGCGGACCCCGGTCACCTCCAGGAGCCACCGCGAGGTCAGCCAGGTGTACGGGCAGGACGGGTCGAACCAGAAGTCGGCGATCACGCTCCCAGTCAACACCCGTCGCGCCCGCGCGTCAGACGGTCAGGGCCGGTGCGTGCCGCAGCCGCTGGAACACCTCCCGCGAGGCGCTCGACCGGTTGAAGGTGATGAAGTGGATGCCGGGCGCGCCCTCGTCGAGCAGCCGCTGGCACAGCTCGGCGCCGTGCTCGATGCCGAGCGCGCGCACCGCGGCCGGGTCGTCGGCGACCTTCTCGAACCGGGCGGCCACCTCCGGCGGGAACGGCGCGCCCGACAACTGCTCGGACCGGGCGATCGTGCTCATCTGCGTGACGGGCATGACGCACGGGATGATCGGCGTGTCGCAGCCGCGGGCCGCGACCCGGTCGCGCAGCCGCAGGTAGTCGTCGGCGCGGAAGAACATCTGCGTGATCGCGTAGTCGGCGCCGGCCTGGCACTTACGCACGAAGTACTCGGTGTCGGACTCGATCGACGGAGAGCGCGGGTGCTTGTAGGGGAACGCGGCCACGCCCACGCAGAAGTCGCCCGACTGGCGGATCAGCCTGACCAGGTCTTCCGCGTACAGGACGCCGTCGGGGTGGGGGATCCACTCGCCGGTGGGGTCGCCGGGCGGGTCGCCGCGCACGGCGAGGATGTTGCGCACGCCCGCGTCGGCGAAGCGGCCGATCAGGTGGCGCAGCTCGCGCGTCGAGTGGTTGACCGCGGTGAAGTGGGCGACCGGGGTCAGCGTCGTGCCGTGCGCCAGCCGCTCGACGATGTCGACCGTGCGGTCGCGGCTGGAGCCGCCGGCGCCGTAGGTCACCGAGACGAACGTCGGCCGCAGCGACTCCAGCTCCCTGATCGCCTTCCACAGCTGCCGCTGGCCCTCGTCGGTCTTCGGCGGCATGAACTCGAAGGAGAACGACCGGCCACCGGAGGCGAGCAACTCGCGGACGGTGGGGACACGGCCGGGCAGGATGGAGGGTTGACCAAGCGCCATGGCCCAAGCGTACCCGCAGGCCCACTCGTGACCCGCCCCAACCTGGTCGCTGGCCTTTCCCTGCTGGGCCACTAGTCTTCAGAGCATGACCATTGACGCCGCGAGCATGGACGACCTGCGATCCCAGGTGGACCTCCGCCTCAGGGAGTTCGTCGAACGGCGCCTCCCTTCCGACGGCGAGCCCGACTTCCGGCCGCTCCGCGACGCGGCGGAGGACCTGCTGGCCGGGGGCAAGCGCCTGCGCCCCGCCTTCTGCTACTGGGGCTGGCGGGCCGCGGGCGGCGGCGACGAGCCCGGCGTCTTCTCCGCCGCCGCCTCACTGGAGCTGCTGCAGGCGAGCGCGCTGGTGCACGACGACGTGATGGACAAGAGCGACCTGCGCCGCGGGATGCCGGCCGCGCACCGCCGCTTCCAGGCGCTGCACGAGAAGTCGGCCTGGCACGGGTCGGCCGAGCAGTTCGGCGAGGGCGCGGCGATCCTGCTGGGCAACCTGCTGCTGATCTGGTCGGGCGAGATGTGGCGCACCAGCGGGCTCCCCGCGCGGGCGCTGGCGGCGGCCCAGCCGGTGCACGACCACATGCGCACCGAGCTGATGTGCGGCCAGTATCTCGACCTGCTGGAGCAGGCGAACGGCGAGAACACCTTCGACTCGGCCCTGCGGGTCGCCCTCTACAAGAGCGGCAAGTACTCCGTCGAGCAGCCGCTCAGGCTCGGCCTGGTGCTGGCGGCCGGCGGGCGGGTGCCGTGGGTGGACGAGCTGTGCACCACGTACGGCACCCGCGTGGGCATCGCCTTCCAGCTGCGTGACGACATCCTCGGCGTGTTCGGCGACCCGGCGACGACCGGCAAGCCCGCCGGCGACGACCTGCGCGAGGGCAAGCGGACGATGCTCGTGGCGCGTACGCTCGCGGCCGCCTCCCCGGCCGACGCGGCGACCGTGCGGCGCCTGCTCGGCGACCCCGGGCTCGACGGCGACGGCGTCGCCGCCCTCCGCGACATCATCGAGGGTACGGGCGCGCTGCGGGAGTGCGAAGACATGATCGCCGACTACCTCGGTGAGGCCCTGGCCTCGCTGGAGCAGGCGCCGATCACCGCGGACGCCCGCACGGCCCTGTCCGAACTGGCCGTGGCCGCCACCGCGCGCAAGACCTGAGCCTCCCGGTCCAGGCCGAACACGCCAGCCATGACCCGGCGAGAGCGTCGGCCGAGGTCAGCCGGGGCCGTCGGTCAGGCGCTTGGCGAACTCGGCCGCTGCCGCGCCCGGGTCCTCGGCGTCGGTGATCGCGCGCACCACGACGACCCGCCTGACCCCGTACGACATGACCTCGTCCAGGTTGGCCAGGTCGATGCCGCCGATGCCGAACCACGGCCGATCCGCGTCGAGCGACGCCGCGTGCCGGAGCAGCGGCGGGCCGGGCGCGTGACGGCCGGGCTTGGTGGGTGTGGGCCAGATCGGGCCGCAGCAGTAGTAGTCGACGCCCTCCTCCACCGCCGCGGCGGAAGCCTCGGCGACGGAGTGGGTGGACCTGCCGATGACGATGTCGTCGCCGAGCATCTCTCGCGCGACCGTCACCGGAAGGTCGTCCTGCCCCAGGTGGAGCACGTCGGGCCGGGCGGCGTAGGCGATGTCGGCCCGGTCGTTGACCGCCAGCAGCTTGCCGTGGCGGTCGCAGGCGTCGCGGAACACCTCAAGGAGCTCCAGCTCCTCGCGGGCCTCCAGCCCCTTCTCGCGGAGCTGGACGATGTCCACGCCGCCGGCGAGCACCACGTCGAGGAACTCGGCGAGGTCGCCGCGCTCGCGCCGTCCGTCGGTGCAGAGGTAGAGGCGGGCGTCAGAAAGCGAGGGCCTGGGCACGTCGCTTGACCTCGGTGTGGCGGCCCGCCCTGATCGCCTCGACGGGCGAGCCTGGCAGTGAGTCGTCGGGGGTGAAGAGCCAGCGCAGCGACTCGACGTCGTCGTAGCCCGCGTCTTGCAGGACGGTGAGTGTGCCAGGCAAACCCTTCATGACATCTCGGCCGTCGAGGAACACCGCGGGCACCTGTGGCCCGCCGCTGCCCCGGCGCACGCCGAGGAGCTTGTGGTCCTTGAGGAGCTGCTTGGCGCGACCCATGGTGAGACCCATGCGGTCGGCCACTTCGGGGAGAGTGAGCCACTCGTCGACGAGGGCATCGGTCTCCCGGTCGATCTGTGCAACAGAAAGCGTCACGAAACCACAACTACCACATGCCGCGCTTGCTCAAACAACACAATCCCGTAGGGGCACGTCCGGATCTACCAGGCGTTCCGTGTCGAGCCGGTGGCCCGCCTCGATGATCCGGCGCCCCTGCACGAGATCGCGCGGCCGGTCGACGGCCAGCACCGCGGCGAGAGTGTCGTCGCCGGCGAGCCAGCAGGCCGACCACTTGCCCGTCGCCTCGCCCCGGTAGACCAGCCGCTCGCCGGCCGGGTGGTGGCCGGCGTACTGGACCATGTGCCCGAACTGCTCCGACCAGAAGTACGGGACCGGGTCGTACACCGCCTCCTCGCCCAGCAGCGTCGCGGCGGCCACCTCGGGCGCGCCCAGCGCGGTGTCCCAGTGCTCGACCCGCAGCCGCGTGCCGAAGCGGCGCGACCACCAGGCGGCGCAGTCGCCGACGGCGACCACGTTCGGCAGCGACGTGCGCAGGTGCTCGTCGGTGACGACGCCGTTGTGCAGATCGAGGTCGGCGTCGGCCAGCCACTCGACGGCCGGGCGGACGCCGATGCCCGTCACCACCACGTGGGCGTCCACGAACCCGCCGCCGACCAGCGCCACGCCGCCTTCCTCGACGGAGGCGACCATGGTGTCCAGGCGCAGGTCGATGCCCTCGTACCAGTGCTGGGTGCGGGCGCCGAGCTCGGCGCCGACGGCGTGCGTGAGCGGGGCGGGGCCGGCCTCGACCACCGTCACCGCGCAGCCTGCCCGGCGTGCGGCCGTGGCCACCTCGGCGCCGATCCAGCCCGCGCCGATGACCGCCACCCGCGCGCCCGGAACCAGCCGGGCGCGCAGCTCTAGCGAGTCGTCGAGGGTACGCAGGACGTGCTGCGGGCCGTCACCGGGGAGCAGGATCGGCTCGGCCCCGGTGGCGATGACCAGCCCGTCGTAGCCCAGCTCGCCCTCGGTCGTCTCCACGGCGCCCTCGCGCAGCGCCTTGGCGGCGACGCCCGGCCAGAAGTCCACTTCGAGCGCCGCCAGGTCGGAGTCGACGAAGCTGGAGTCGGCGTCGCCCAGCAGCACGGACTTCGAAAGGGGCGGCCGGTCGTAGGGCCGGTGGCGCTCCTGCCCGATCAGCGTGATCCTGCCGCCGAACCCGCGTGCGCGCAGCGCCTCGACGCTCCTGACGCCTGACAGTCCGGCTCCCACCACCACGACATGATTCACGTAAGCGACCATAACGGGGGCCGCCCCACAGCGTCGCCCCGAGCCCCGATTCCTCCCCCACCTGGCACTCCACCTCCTCGCCGCCGGAGATCATCCATGGAGGTTGGGCGGACGACATACGCACCCACGGAACTCACCGGGGGTAGGGGCGGTTCGGGACAGCCACCCGCTCTGCTATGTCCGCGAGCATGATCGCGCCCTGCCGGAGTAGCCCAGCCGAGGATTGCCGCAGGACCCACCCGAAGAACGCCGGTGCCGCCCGAGAAGCTCCGAACCCCACGGAAGCCCGAGACCACCGAAGAGCCCAGGACAGCCCGGAGAACCCAGAAGCGCCCGAAAGGGCCAGAACCTCCCGAAGGCCGATACCACCCGGAGGGCCCGGTACCGCCCGAAGGCCCAGGGCAGCCCGAAGGGCCTTGGACCGCCCGGAGGACCCAGGACCGCCCGGTGGATCCGCGCCCGGTGGATCCATGGCCGGTGAATCCATGGCCGGTGAATCCATGGCCGGTGAATCCATGGCCGGTGAATCCATGGCCGGTGAATCCATGGCCGGTGAATCCATGGCCGGTCGGCCGGCCGTCGGTGAGGGCGGGAACTCGGTCTCCAAGGATGCCCGGTCGCGATCTTCGCGGTCTCGGCGGCGGCCGGGCGCGGGTGGGGCGACCTCCCCCGGCACCGGCGTGCCGGTCTGTCGTGGGAGGTCGTAAGGTGGGGGTGCACGACGCGCGGGAGTCCGGCCGTCACCGGGCTGAGAGGAAGGCTTCACCGGGCCTTCGACCGCAAGACACCTGATCCGGATCATGCCGGCGAAGGGAGCGGACATGGATGTGATCGTCGGAGGCGGCGTCGTCGGCCTGTCGATCGCCTGGCGGCTTGCCAGGCAGGGCCGCGAGGTCGTGGTGGTCGACCCGTCTCCCGCCCGTGGCGCCTCCTACGCGGCGGCGGGCATGCTGGCCCCGATCAGCGAGGTCGCCTACACCGAAGAGCCCCTTCTCCGTCTCGGCGTCGCTTCCCTGCGCCGCTGGCCCGCCTTCGCCGCCGCCCTCGCCGCCGACGCCGGACTCGCCGCTCCCGGATCCGACGGACCGGCCACCACTCTCACCGCTCAGTCCGACACGAGCGTCTCCGCCCCTCGGACGACCACCACCCCGAACACTCACGCCGGGCAGTCCGGCTCGGCCGTCCCCGCCGAGAGCACGCTTGCCGCGAGCACCCACGTGGCCACCCCTCACGGCGGGACCGGGCGCACGAGCTCCGCCGCTCCTCCCGCGAGCACCCACGTGGTCACCCCTCACGGCGAGACGGGGCACGCCGGTTCCACGCCCACGGGCGCCGGCCCGGCGGCTGCGTCCGCCGTCCCCGGCGACGGGCTCTTCCCGGCCTTCGACCAATCGTCCGCCGGCGGGAGGCGTCCGTCGGCCGGCGGCGAGGACGGGCGGGCCGCCGCGTCACCGTCACCCTGGGGGTTCGGGGAATCCGGTGAGGGGAGCGAACGGCTGGCGGCCGCGCGGGCCGGGCTGGATCTGCGGGACGACGGGACGCTCGACGTCGCGTTCGGGCCCGACGACCTGGCGATGCTCGACGAGCAGGCCGGGTTCATGGAGAAGCTGGGGCTGCCGGTCGAGCGCCTGACCGGGCGCGAGTGCCGGCGGCTGGAGCCGATGCTGGCGCCCTCCGTCCGGGGCGGGCTGCTGGCCCGTACGGACGCGTGGGTGGATCCTCGCCGCGTCACCGCGGCGCTGCTCGCCGCGCTGGAGCGGCTCGGCGTCCCGGTGGTGCGCGCCCGGGTGACCGAGCTGCTGCGTGACGGCGACCGCGTGTCCGGCGTACGGCTGGCCCCTCCGGAGTCGGGTGCCATCCCCGGGATCTCGCCGGGTGCGCCGCGGGGACGGCAGCCCGAGACGCTGGTCGCGGAGCGGGTGGTGCTGGCGGCGGGGGCGTGGAGCGGGGAGCTGGCGGATGTGCCGGTACGGCCCGTCAAGGGGCAGATCATGCGCCTGAGGTCGGCCCAGCCGCTGATCGGGCGGTGCGTGCGCGGGACCGTGCACGGCAACCCGGTCTACCTGGTGCCGCGGGGCGACGGGGAACTGGTGGTCGGAGCCACCCAGGAGGAGCTGGGCTTCGACACCAGGGTGACCGCGGGCGGGGTCTACGAGCTGCTGCGCGACGCCAGGGAGCTGGTGCCGGGCGTCACGGAGCTGGAGGTGGCCGACGTGGTGGCGGGGCTGCGGCCCGGCACGCCGGACAACCTGCCGGTCATCGGGCCGAGCGGGATCCCGGGGCTGGTGCTGGCGACCGGTCACCATCGTGGCGGGGTGCTGCTGACGCCGCTCACCGCCGCGATCCTCGAAGGCGAGGAGGCCGACCTCGCGACATTGTGCTCACCGGCGAGATTCAAGGATGTTTCATGAATGTGATGATCAATGGGGCCGCCCGCGAGGTGGCCGAGGGCATGACCGTCGCGCAGGCCGTACGGTCCCTGACCGAGTCCGCCACCGGCGTGGCGGTGGCCGTGAACGACGAGGTGGTCACCCGCAGCGCGTGGGAGACGACGGCGCTGCGCGACAGCGACCGCGTGGAGGTGCTGACGGCGGTGCAAGGTGGATGATCTGGTCATCGCCGGGGAGAAGTTCGGCTCCCGGCTCATCATGGGCACCGGCGGCGCCCCCTCGCTGGAGGTTCTGGACCAGGCGCTGGAGGCGTCGGGCACCGAGCTGACCACGGTGGCGATGCGGCGGCTCGACCCGCACGCCCGCGGGTCGGTGCTCGACGTGCTGCGCCGGCGCGGCATCAAGGTGCTGCCCAACACGGCCGGCTGCTTCACCGCCGGCGACGCCGTCCTGACGGCGCGGCTGGCGCGCGAGGCGCTGGGCACGAACTGGGTCAAGCTGGAGGTCATCGCCGACGAGCGGACGCTGCTGCCGGACCCGATCGAGACGTTCGACGCGGCGGAGCGGCTGGTGGCCGACGGGTTCGTGGTGCTGCCGTACATCGGCGACGACCCGGCGCTGGCCAGGCGGCTGGAGCAGGCGGGGTGCGCGGCGGTGATGCCGCTGGGCTCGCCGATCGGCTCCGGGCTGGGGATCAGGAACCCGCACAGCATCGAGCTGATCGTGGAGGCGGCCGAGGTGCCGGTGGTCCTGGACGCGGGCATCGGCACGGCCAGCGACGCGGCGCTGGCGATGGAGCTGGGGTGCGACGCGGTGCTGCTGGCGACGGCGGTCACCCGGGCGCAGCGGCCCGAGCTGATGGCCTCGGCGATGCGGTCGGCCGTCCAGGCCGGGCGGGCGGCCCGGCTGGCGGGCCGGATCCCCCGCCGCCGGTACGCGGAGGCTTCGTCCCCGATGTCTCCCTGACGGTGCCGGTTCTCCTGGAAAGCCCGCGGGCCTTCCAGGAGAACTTCTTCTCAGGGACTTCCGGGAGCGGTACGAGCCCCGGAAATGCGGTTCTCCACCGGCCCAGGAGTACGCTTGCGTCACGGAACGGCACGGGTCGGCATCACTTTCGGATGGTCAGGCCCTCCCGGGGGCGAAACGCCCGTAAACTCAGCCGGGTGGACACGACGACTGCGGACCCTCTGGTAGGTCGGCTGCTCGACGGGCGCTACCGCGTCGAGTCCCGGATCGCCCGGGGTGGCATGGCGACTGTCTACCTGGCGCTCGACATCCGGCTGGACCGGACCGTCGCGCTCAAGGTGATGCACCGCTCGCTGGCCGACGACCCGGCGTTCGTGCGCAGGTTCATCGGCGAGGCGAAGTCGGTGGCCAGCCTCTCGCACCCGAACGTGGTGCACGTCTTCGATCAGGGCACCGACGGCGACGTCGTCTACCTGTCGATGGAGTACGTGCCCGGCAAGACGCTCCGTGACGTGCTGCGCGACCGTGGCAGGCTGCCCGCCCGAGAGGCCCTGGAGATCATGATCCCGGTGCTGGCGGCGCTCGGCGCCGCCCACCAGGCGGGCATGGTCCACCGCGACGTAAAGCCCGAGAACGTGCTGCTGGCCGACGACGGCCGCATCAAGGTGGTCGACTTCGGCCTGGCCCGCGCGATCGAGGCGACCAACCAGACGCGCACCGGCGTGATGATCGGCACGATCGGCTACATGTCGCCCGAGCAGGTGACGACCGGCGGCGCCGACGTGCGCAGCGACGTCTACGCGGCCGGCATCATGCTGTTCGAGCTGGTGACGGGCCGGCAGCCGTACGACGGCGAGACGCCGATGTCGGTGGCCTACCGCCACGTGCACGACACGGTGCCCGCGCCGTCGTCGCTGGCGTCAGACGTGCCGGCGTTGATCGACACGCTGGTGGCGCAGGCGACGGCGCGCGAGCCGCACGACCGCCCCGCGGACGCGACGGCGATGCTGGTGCAGGCGGTCGAGGCGCACCGGACGCTGCCGAGGCTGTCGGGCGCGCAGCAGGCGCGTCCGACCGGCGCGTTCACCAGCCCGCCGGCGGCTCCGGCCCACACCCTGATCCAGCCGCGCGCGGAGGTCCCCACGCCTCCGCCGGCGCGCTCGCGGGGCGGCCGGGTCAAGCCGGTCTGGTTCCTGGCGGCGCTGGCCGTGATCATGGTGGGGGCGGTGGCGGCGACCGGGCTCTACTTCGCGCAGAAGAGCTACAAGATCGTGCCCGATCTCGTGGGCAAGAACCTCGCGGTGGCCGAGCAGAGCGCGAGGGCGCAGGGCTTCCAGGTGGCCAGGGTCGAGGGCCGCCATGACGAGAAGGTCGCCGAGGGGTCGGTGCTGGCCATGGAGCCGGTCCACGGCACCGAGGTGGAGGCCGGCACCACGATCACGCTGGTGCCCTCGCTGGGCCCGAAGCGGGTGCTGGTGCCGAAGACCGCCGGTTTGACGCAGGACGACGCCAGGGCGGCGATCGGCGAGGCCGGGCTGACGGTCGGCAAGATGCGCCGCGTCAAGAACCTCGAGGTGCAGCGCAACCACGTGATCCGCACCTCGCCGCAGGTGGGCGAGAAGGTCAAGGAAGGCGCCAAGGTCGACATCTACGTGAGCGCCGGCCTGGTCATGCCCGACGTGTCCGGCATGCCGAAGGACGAGGCGGCCGCGTTCCTGACGCAGCAGGGCTTCCAGGTGCAGGTCAACGAGGTCGACGACGACGCCGAGCCGTGCACCGTGATCGCGCAGTCGCCGAAGCCCAAGTCCGAGGTCGACCAGGGCATCCCGGCGATGGTCACGGTGGCGCGCTGCGAGACGGACTTCTGGCACTGGTTCCGGGGCGACAACGAGGCCCGCGACGACCAGGAGTTCCGGATCATGCCGGGCGTGATGGGCAAGGGCATCAACGACGCCAAGAACGAGTTGCAGGCGCAGGGCTTCCGGGTGCGGGTGCACAACCTGTCCAACAGCGGCGTGGTGCGGTTCCAGCGCCCGGGGCCCAACTCCGAGCGGCCGCCGGGCTCGGAGGTCCACCTCTGGCACTAGGCCAGGTGGCCCCAGAGCCGCACGCGCGCCAGGCCGCCGTCGGGGTGGATGTCGACGCGTACGTGGTCGACGGGGTCGTGCGGGCCGAGCCGGAAGCGGTGCGGCGTGTCGGGCCGGAGCGGCGTCCCGGGCAGCAGCGGGACCTCGCGGTCGCCGTCGAGGCCGGTGAGCGTCACGGCGGCGGGCGCGTTGAAGACCAGGTTCGTGGTGTCGATCTCGGCGAGGCTGACGCGGCCGCGTCCGGCCAGGCGGATGACGAGCCAGTCGTTGCCGCCGTCGCGGCGGCGCGCGGTCTCCCAGCCCTCGGCCTGGTTGCGGGCCGTGCCGGGGGCGATGACGTTGCCGGGTGAGGAGTAGAACTCGTCGGAGCAGGCGGTGACCAGCCCGCCGTTCTCCAGCGCGGCGAGGTCGAGGCCGAGCCCGTCCCACACGGACAGGTCGGGGCGGGCCTCGCCGTGCACGCGCAGCCGGGCGATGCCGCCGTCGGGATACATGTTCAGCCGTACGTGGGTGTAGCGGCTCTCGTCGGCCACCTCGAAGGGGTGCTCCCTGTCGCCCTTGAGCGGGCTCATGGGCACGATGGTGACCCAGCCGGCCCGTTCCACCTCGGCCGCGGACGGGTGGCCGGGCACGTGGGCGGCCTCGACGGCGGCGTGCGCCGGGTGGTTGCCGGTGAACCAGGCGGTGTCGACGACCACGCCGCGGATCACGCCGGGCAGGCCGAGGCGGACGATCGCCCAGTCGTGGCCGGGGCCGCGGCGGCGGCGGGTCTCCCAGCCGTCGTAGACCTGGCCCGTGCCGGCGAACGTCGCGGGCTGGAAGGCGGGTTTGCCGGGCCGGATGAGGTTCTCCTTCCCGGCGAACGACTCGTCACTGGCGGCGATCACGGACCCGCCGTGGTGGCGCAGCGCGAGGTCGGGCAGGCGGGTGAAGTCGCGCATCTACGCTCCCAGCAGGAAGGTCCCGTGCGGGACGTCGTCGGCGGGCCTGCCCCGCAGCCAGGTGGTGAGCACGGCGCCCCTGAGGCGGCGTCCCTGGTACGGGGTGACGGGGTTCTTGTGGTGCAGCCGCCGGGCGTCGACGGGTTCGGCGGAGTCGGGGTCGAAGGCCACCAGGTCGGCGTCGTTGCCGGGCTCGATGCCGCCCTTGCCGCGCAGCCCGGCCAGCCGGGCGGGGGCGGCCGACATCCAGCGCACGACGTCGCCGAGGCCGTGCCCGCGCCGGGACGCCTCGGTCCAGACGGCGCGCAGCCCGAGCTGGAGTGAGGAGACCCCGCCCCAGGCGGCGGCGAAGTCGGGCACCTTGAGGTCGGCCGTGGACGGCGAGTGGTCAGTGACGACGCAGTCGAGCACGCCCCGGGCGAGGCCGTCCCAGAGCCGGTCGCGGTTGGCGGCGGAGCGGATGGGCGGGCAGCACTTGTAGGCCGTGTCGCCGTCGGGCACGTCCTCGGCGGTGAGGGTCAGGTAGTGGGGGCAGGTCTCGCCGGTGACCGGGAGGCCCTCGGCCCGCGCGGCCTCCAGCACGTCGAGGCAGCCGGCGCCGGAGACGTGCAGGATGTGCGCGCGGGCGCCGGTCTCGCGGGCGAGCCGGACGACCTGTTCGACGGCACTGCGCTCGGCCGCTTCCGGCCGGGAGTCCAGGAACGCGGCGTACCCGGGCCCGGCGCAGCCGGTCAGCAGGGCGGGGTCCTCCGCGTGCACGACCAGCAGCCCGCCGAACCCGGCCAGCTCGGTCATGACCTGCCGGATCTCCCCGAGGCCGAGCTCGGGGAACTCGTCCACACCGGACGGCGACATGAAGCACTTGAACCCGCGCACGCCCCGGTCGTGCAGCGGCCGGAGCTCCTTGAGGTTGCCGGGCACGGCGCCGCCCCAGAAGCCGACGTCGACGTGACACCGCCCGCCGGCGGCGGCCAGCTTGGCCTCCAGCGCGGCGACGCTGACGGTGGGCGGCAGCGCGTTGAGCGGCATGTCGACGATCGTGGTGACGCCGCCGGCCGCCGCAGCCCTGGTGGCGGTGGCGAACCCCTCCCAGTGGGTGCGGCCGGGCTCGTTGACGTGCACGTGGGTGTCGACGAGGCCGGGCAGCAGGGCGAGGTCGCGCAGGTCGACGTCCTCGGCGGCGTCCAGCGGGGCGGCGTGGTCGTGCAGGGACGCGATCCGGCCGTCGCGGACGGCGACGGCGAGCGGCCGTTCGCCGTCCGGGGTGACGGTCCTGCGTGATCGGACCACGAGGTCGTACACGGGCGTGCTCCTTCAGCGCTCGTTCGCTGCTCGTCCTGTGCTCGTTTTGGGCTCGTTCTGGGCTCGTTCTGGGCTCGTTCTGGGCTCCCTGGACGCGGGCTCCTGCCGGGCCCGCCTCAGGAGAGCCGGTCGGCGGCCAGCCGGGCCGCGAGGCGCCCGAGGAGCGGGCGGGCCTCGGCCATGGAGCGGCCGAGGTCGGGCTCCAGGTCGGCGAGCGCGTACGCGGCCTCGATGCCGGCCTCGCGCAGCTGCTCGTCGGTGAGGGTGCGGCGGCCGCAGACGGCCACGACGGGGACGCCCGCCGCGGCGGCGGCGCGGGCGACGCCGGCGGGGGCCTTGCCGCGCAGGGTCTGCTCGTCGAGCGACCCCTCGCCGGTGATCACCAGCCGGGCGCCCTTGACGTGCTGGTGGAAGCCGAGCAGGTCGAGCAGGTAGTCGATGCCGGGCCGGATGTCGGCGTGCAGGAAGGCGAGCGCGGCGAAGCCGACGCCGCCGGCCGCGCCCGCGCCGGGCGCTCCCGCGACGCCCATGGCGCGCGGCGTGTCGTCGTGCTCGACGGCCCCCGCCAGGCCGTGGGTGCGGGTGGCGACGGCGGCGAGCCGGCCGAGCGCGGCGTCGAGCAGCTTGACCTGCTCGGGGGTGGCGCCCTTCTGCGGCCCGTAGACGGCGGCGGCGCCGTGCGGGCCGAGCAGCGGGTTGTCGACGTCGCTCGCCACCACGAAGGCGACGCCGGAGACGTCGAGGAAGCCGGAGACGTCGACGCGGTCGAGGTCGCGCAGGGCGGCGCCGCCGCGCGGCAGCTCGCGGCCACCGGCGTCGAGGAGGCGCGCGCCGAGCGCCTGGACCATGCCCGCGCCGCCGTCGGTGCAGGCGCTGCCGCCGAGGCCGAGCACGACCCGGGTGGCGCCCTGCTTGACGGCGTCGGCGATCAGCTCGCCGGTGCCGTGGCTGGTGGCGGTGAGCGGCTCGGGCCCCGCCGGGAGGCGGCGCAGGCCGGACGCCTCGGCGAGCTCGACGACGGCGGTCTCGCCGCGCCTGGCGTACGAGGCGTCGACGGGCTCGCCGGTGGGCCCGGTCACCCGTACGGTCACGCGGTCGAACCCGGCGGCCACGGCGGCGTCGACGGTGCCGTCACCGCCGTCGGCGACGGGCAGCTCGACGGCGGGGACGCCGAGAGCGGCGGCGACGGTCGCGGCCACCTCGGCCGCGGTCAGCGATCCCTTGAACTTGTCCGGGGCGACGAGGACGTGCTGGACCACTGGGGAACTCCTGTCTTGGGCGACATGGCGGCGAGATCCACCATCATCACATCCGCGCGTCCGGGAGCTCACGCGAGGCGGCGAAGCCCTGCTCGCGCGCCATCCGCAGCAGCCGGCGGTGGGCGTCGGCGCCGGCCCGGCCGGTGGCGTCGTGCGGGACGGTGCGCAGCTCGCCGTCCTCGACCACGGTCCGCCCGCCGACCAACAGCCGGGCCAGCGGCGGCTGCGGGCCGAAGACGAGCGCGCAGACCGGGTCGGCCACGGCGGCGGTGAACGGCCCGTCCACCCGCCACAGCGCCAGGTCGGCGAGCTTGCCGGGCTCCAGCGTGCCGAGCTCGTCCTGGCGGCCGAGGTTGCGGGCGCCGCCGAGGGTGGCGATCTCCAGCGCCTGCCGGGCGGTGAGCGCCGCGGGGCCGTAGCGGGCCCGCTGGAAGAGCAGCGCCTGGCGCATCTCCCCGGCCAGCCCGGTCAGCTCCGACGAGGCGCTGCCGTCGACGCCGAGCCCGACGTTGGCGCCGCGCCGCAGCATCTCCGACACGCGGGCGATGCCGGCGCCGAGCCGGCCGTTGGACGACGGGCAGTGGGCGGAGCCGGTGCCGGTGGCGGCGAGCTTGGCGATGTCGGCGTCGCTGAGGTGCACGGCGTGCGCCACCCACACGTCGGGGCCGAGCCAGCCGAGCTTGTCCATGTAGTCGACCGGGCGCATGCCGAGCTGGGCCAGGCAGTGCTCCTCCTCGTCGAGCGTCTCGGCCAGGTGGGTGTGCAGCCGCACGCCCTTGTCGCGGGCGAGCCTGGCGGCCTCGGTCATCAGCTCGCCGCTGACGGAGAACGGCGAGCAGGGCGCGACCGCGATCCGCAGCATCGAGGACGGGGACGGGTCGTGGTAGGCGTCCACGGCGTCGGCGGTGGCGGCGAGGATCTCGTCCAGCTCCTCCACGACCACGTCCGGCGGCAGCCCGCCCTTCGACTGGCCGCGGTCCATGGAGCCGCGGGCCGGGTGGAAGCGGATGCCCAGCTCGCGGGCGGCCTCGATCTCGGCGGCGAGCAGGTCGCCGCGGCCCTTGGGGAAGACGTAGTGGTGGTCGCTGGAGGTGGTGCAGCCGGACAGCGCGAGATAGCCGAGCCCGGCCCCGGCGGCGCCCCTGACGACCTCGGCGTCCATCGCGGCCCACACCTGGTAGAGCGCCACCAGCCACTCGAACAGGGTGGCGTCCTGGGCGAGCCCCTGTGAGGCCCACTGGTAGAGGTGGTGGTGGGTGTTGACCAGGCCGGGGGTGGCCAGGCAGCCGGTGGCGTCGATCCTGGTCGCGCCGTCGGCGGCGGGCGGCCGGTCCATGGGGCCGAGCGCGGTGATCCGGTCGCCGTCGACGAGGATCCAGCCGCGCTCGATCTCCTGGCCGGCGACGGGGGCGACGTACGCGTTCTCGATGAGGATGCTCACCGGGCCGCCGCCTTGCGCTCGGCCGCCAGCCGGACGGCGTCGAGGATCTTCTCGTAGCCGGTGCACCGGCACAGGTTGCCGGCCAGCGCCTCGCGGATCTCCGCGTCGGACGGCCGCTCGACGCGTTCGAGCAGGTCGTGGGCCTGCACGACGAGGCCGGGCGTGCAGAAGCCGCACTGCACCGCGCCGGTCTCCACGAACGCCTCCTGCACCGGGTCGAGCCCTCGCTCGGCCAGGCCCTCGACGGTACGGACCCGGCGGCCCTGGGCCTGACCCGCGGCGACCAGGCAGGCGCACACCGGCGCGTCGTCGAGGTAGACCGTGCAGGAGCCGCACTCGCCCTGCTCGCAGGCGTTCTTGGAGCCGGGCAGGCCGAGCCGCTCGCGCAGCACGTACAGCAGGCTCTCGCCCTCCCACACGTCCTCGGCCGTCTCCTCGCGGCCGTTGACCGTGAACGTCACCCTCATCAGGCCGCCCTCCTCTCCAGATGGTCGTGCCACGCCCAGGTGAGCGTGCGGCGGGCCAGCACCGCGATGGCGTGGCGGCGGTAGCCGGCGGTGCCGCGCACGTCGTCGATCGGCGCGGCGGCGCCCGCGCACAGCTCGCCGAACCGCGCCAGCAGCGCCGGCTGGAGCGGCGCCGACCAGTCGAGCTCGGCGGCCAGGAAGTCCTCCGCCTCCCGCGCCCGGAGCGGGGTGGGCGCGGCCGAGCCGAGCCCGGTGCCGACGCGCCGCTCGTCCGGGTGCAGCGCGACGGCGAACGAGCAGACGGCGATCACCATGGCGTTGCGGGTGCCGACCTTGGAGAAGTACTGCGGCCCGGCCGCGGGCTCGACGTGCACGGCCCTGATCAGCTCGTCCGGGAGCAGCGCGGAGCGCTTGACGCCCAGGTAGAACGCGTCGGCGGGGATCATCCTGACGCCGCGCTCGCGCGACTCCACCTCGACGGCGGCGCCCGCGGCGAGCAGCGGCGGGTGGCTGTCGCCCGCCGGCGAGGCCGCGCCGAGGTTCCCGCCGACCGACCCCCGGTTGCGGATCTGCGGCGAGCCGACCGTCCGCGCCGCCTGCGCGAGCCCCGGCAGCGCGCCGCCGAGCTCGCCGATGATCACGCTGTACGGGACGGCGGCGCCGATCCGGTACCGGCCCCCGTCCAGGGACCAGGTGGCCAGCTCGGGCACGGCGGTGAGGTCGAGCAGGGCCGGCGGGCGGCGCACGGAGAAGTTGATCTCCACCATGACGTCGGTGCCGCCCTGGATGGGCACCGCGTCCGGCTGGTCCGCCTTGGCGGCCAGCGCCTCGGCCCACGTGGTGGGGCGCAGGAATTCCATCGCTCTCACTCCCAGGCGAATCCGGCGCCGGGCGCGTCGTCGCGCAGCACCGTGCCTTCGATCAGGCCGTAGGGCCGGTCGGCCGCGTAGAAGATCTCGTTCTCGTTGTCCAGCCCGAACGGGGCCAGGTCGACGGGGAAGTGGTGCCTGTTCGGCAGGGTGAGCCTGATCTCGCAGATGTCCGGGCAGGCGGCCAGCACCCGCTCCCCCATCGCGTACAGGGTCTGCTGCAACGACAGGCTGTGCGTGCCGGCGAACGCCTCCAGCAGGCGGCCGCGCACGAGCGCGAAGGACGCGGCGAAGTCGGCGCTCGTGCCCGCGTGCCGCCAGCGGGCGTCCACGGCGGTGGCGAGGATGCGGTCGGTGGCCGGCTCCAGCGTGGTGTAGGGGTCGGTGAGGAAGCCGTGGAACTCCGAGCCGGTCGTGTTCATCACCACCAGCCCGGTCAGCCCGGACACCACGCTGGCGCGGCCGTCGCGGTCGTGGTGCGCCACGCAGGTGCGCACCTCGCCGCCGTCGCGGGCGAAGGAGTGGCCGGTGTCGCCGATCCGGTTCCACCCGTACTCCTCGACCGCGACCCTGGCGTGGTGGATCGTGTCGTGGCCGGTGAAGTGGCGGGCCAGCAGCAGGGCGAAGTCCTCGATCTGGCCGACGCCGTGCTCGCGGGCCAGGGCGTACGCGGTGTTCTTCTGCGTGTCGGTCGGCAGCACGGCGGCGTTGTCGCCGGTGAGGTGCGCCTCGCTCATGGCGCCGGACAGCGAGGTGCTGACGTTGACGTCCTTGACGTGGTGGACGCCGCCGTCCCTGACGACCCGTACCAGCCTGGTCTCCGCCTTGCCGTAGCGGTTGGGTCCGAGAACGATCGCCATCTAGCTCCCTCGGTAGGTCGAGTACGCGTACGGGCTGAGCAGGAGCGGCACGTGGTAGTGGTCGCCGGGGTCGGCCACGGTGAAGGTGATGACGACCTCCGGGTAGAAGGTGTCGGTTAGGTGGGCGCCGGTGTCGAACACCACCCGGTGCACCCCGGCCCCCGGCTGCCAGCCCTTGATCCGGCCGTCGGCGTCGGTGACGCCCTCGGCCACGACCGCGCCCTCGTGCTCCAGCCGTACGCGCATCCCGGCCGCCGGCCGGCCGGTCGTCGCGTCGAGCACGTGCGTCGAGAAGCTCATCGGACGCCCTCCGCCAGCTTGCCGGCCCGCAGCCGGGTGATCTTCGCGAGTTCCTCCCGTACGGTGCGGCGCTCGGTCTCCTCGTCGTGGCCGAGGCGCTCGCGCAGCAGCCGGAGCATCTCGGCGCCGGTCAGGCCGGTGGCGCAGACGAGGTAGACGTGCCCGAAGCGGTCCTCGTAGGCGCGGTTGCCCTCGGCGAGCGCGGCGCGCAGCCCGTCCTCGACCCCCGCCTGCTCGCGGCGGGACCAGGCGGCCTCGCGCGAGTCGCCGGCCGGCCGCTCGCCGATGCGCGGGTGCGCGCCCAGCGCCTCCAGCACGTCGGGCCAGCCGAGCGCCAGCACGGCCCGCCCGGCGGCGTCGGCCAGCCTGTCCTGGTCCGGGTACGGGCGGCCCGCGGCGACCTCCCGGGCGAAGGCGCGGGAGGCGCAGCAGGCGAGCAGCTCCTTCTCCGCGCCCTCCCGGTCCAGGGCGTTGAAGGCGGCCAGACCCGCGGGCGTGTGCGGCATGAGACGAGTACACACACGCCGGTCGTGCCCGGTCCATCCGCGAGAACTCCGAACCGGCGCCCGGGTTGGCCAAGACTTTTCGTGTCATGCTCCAACCCCGGCGGGCTCCTGGCCGCTGACCAGCGCGGACTCCCCCCGCCCGTAGACTGGGGGGCATCATGACCTCACGCTCTCTCATCGGCGGCCACGTGCTCGTCACCGGCGGCCTGGCCAAGGGCGGCCTCGCCTACATGGCCGACATCGGCGCCGAGATGATCCAGGTTTTCGTCACCAACCCGCGCGGCTGGGCGCTCAATCCCGGCAAGCCCGACCAGGACGCGGCGCTCGCCGAGTCCGGTGTCGAGACCTTCGTCCACGTCCCGTATCTGGCCAACTTCGGCTCGCCCAGCGCCGAGACGCTGGCCAACTCGGTGGCGGTGGTCCGCCACACGCTGCGGCGCGGCGCCGACATCGGGGCCAAGGGCGTCGTGGTGCACACCGGGTCGGCGGTGTCGCAGCCGCGCGACGACGCGATGCGCCAGCTCCGCGAGCACCTGCTTCCGCTGCTCGACGAGATCCCCGACGGCGGTCCCGACCTGCTGCTGGAGCCGATGGCGGGGCAGGGTGCGATGCTCTGCGCCACGGTCGACGACCTGGAGCCCTACCTGGCGGCGCTCGACTGGCATCCGCGGGCCGGCGTCTGCCTCGACACCTGCCACGCCTTCGCCGCCGGCCACGACCTGGCCGCGGAGGGCGGCGTCGGCGCCACGCTCGACCTGCTCCACAAGATCGCGCCCGGCCGGCTGAAGCTCGTCCACGCCAACGACTCCAAGGACGTGTGCGGCGCCAAGAAGGACCGTCACGAGAACATCGGCGCGGGCCACATCGGCACCCGCCCCTTCGCCGAGCTGATGCGTCATCCGGCGGCCGCGGGTGTGCCCCTGTGCATCGAGACCCCCGGCAAGGCCGACAAGCACCGCGAGGACATCGCCACTCTGAAGCGCCTGCGCGACGAGGGCTGACGAGGCGTCTTACGTGCAAGGGGCGCCCGCCGGTGGGATCCGGCCGCCCCCGTGTGGCCGGATCGCGGTCTGGCCGCGGCCCCGGCGGGCGCCCCTGCACGTGTCCGGCCGGCGGGCCCAACCCCCCGGTTGAGGGCCCGACAGCCGAGGTGACCTGGTGGTCACCATGGATCCGGCACATGCGGTGAGCCTTCCGGCTCGTCCCCCCAGATGCGCCGGGTGGCTCCGATGCCGAAACACTACGGTCGTGATCTACCTGGGGAAACCCCCTTGGCTGACAGCTCGCTGAACGGCGTGTAGCCATCGATGTGCGGAGAGTGCGCACACGACGAGCGGTCACCGGGGCGCGCCGAGCGGTCGCTCCGTGCCCGCCCCGGGTCTCCCCTGGGGTTCCCGGTGGATCCGCGATGAGGCCGCGCGAGGCCGTGTGACCTGGGAAATCACGATCGTCAACAGGACCCCGGCAGCCCGGCGGACGGGTGTGCGGCGGCTCCTCGTTCACGCCCGCCCGGGGACGAGCGGGGGTCAGGACATGACGCCGCGGTGCTGGCGGACCAGCTGCTCGCGAACCTGCCTGCTGTGCCTGCGGCTGACCTGGAGGGTCTCGGTGCCGACGGTCAGGGTGACGCGGCCGCCCTCGAACCTGAGCTCGCTCACGTGGCGGCTGGAGACCAGTGTGCTGCGGTGGACCCGGATGAACCCGGCGTCCGCCCAGCGGCGCTCCAGCGCCGCCAGGGACATGCGGACGAGGTAGCTGCCGTCCACGGTGTGCAGGCGCACGTAGTCGCCCTGCGCCTCGGCGAACCGCACGGCCTGCTGCGGCACGAACCGGGTGCGGCCGCCCAGCTCGACCGGGATCACGTCGTCATGGCAGGGGTCGGCGGGCGGCGAGGAGGAGACCTCCAGCCTGCGCACCGCCTCCGACAGCCGCTCCGCCCTGACGGGCTTGAGGAGGTAGTCGACGGCCTCCAGCTCGAAGGCCTGCACCGCGCACTCGTCGTGGGCGGTGACGAACACCAGCTTCGGCGGGCTGGGGAAGCCGCCGACCAGCCGGGCCAGGTCGAGGCCGTCGAGGCCGGGCATGCGGATGTCGAGGAACACGGCGTCGAGCCGCTCGCCCGAGGCCACCATCTGGACCATGTCCTGCAGCGCCGCGACCCCGTCGGAGGCGGTCAGCACCTGCTCGACGCGGCTGTCCTGGCGCAGCAGGTAGGCGAGCTCCTCCAGCGCGGGCACCTCGTCGTCGACGGCCAGAACACGAAGCATGTCACTACGCTGCACCAGAAACGCCTGCCCCACAAGGCCCAAGAACACGCTGCGTCACAATCGCGTCACAGAGAGGTCAACTGCGCTTTGGGCACCCGCAGCCGCACTTTCGTGCCCGCGCCCAGCGCCGTCTCGACCACCAGCCCGTAGCCGTCGCCGTAGATCTGGCGCAGGCGCAGGTCCACGTTGGCCAGGCCGATGCCGGTGCCCTCGCGGCCGGGGTCGTCGTCCAGGACGCGCCTGGCGCATTCGGGGTCCATCCCGGCGCCGTCGTCCTCGACCGTGATGTGCGCCTCCGGCCCGGCGTCGCAGGCGACGATCCGCACCTCGCCGGCGCGGCCCCGCATGCCGTGCTTGATGGCGTTCTCGACCAGCGGCTGCAGGCACAGGAACGGGACGGGCACGGGCAGCACCTCGGGCGCCACCTGGAGGCTGAAGCGCAGCTTGTCGCCGAACCTGGCACGTTCCAGGAGCAGGTAGCGGTCGACGCAGGTGAGCTCGTCGGCGAGGGTGGTGAAGTCGTGCGCCCGGCGCAGCGCGTACCGGGCGAAGTCCGCGAAGTCGAGCAGCAGCTCCCGGGCGCGCTTGGGGTCGGTGCGGACGAACGAGGCGATGGTGGTGAGCGCGTTGTAGACGAAGTGCGGCGAGATCTGCGCGCGCAGCGCCCGCCTGTCGGCCTCCAGCGCGCGCCGCCGCGAGGTGTCCAGCTCGGCCAGCTCCAGCTGGCCCGACATCCATCGGCCGACCTCGCCGACGGTGCGCACCAGGCCGGCGCTGAGCTCGTCGTCGAAGGCCGCCAGCGTCCCGACGATCCTGCCGTCGACGGTCAGCGGCACCACGACCGCGCCGTACGGCTCGCCGGCGAACACCTGCGCCCGCCCCGAGGCGAGCGCCGACCTGGCGTAGGTGAGGACCTCGTCGGTGCAGGGGCCGTCCCACGCCAGCGCGGCCTCGGTGGAGGTGATCGCGACCGCGTACGTGCCGAGCAGGGCGTGCAGATGGCGTACGGCCCTGCGCGCGGAGTCGCGGTTGAGCCCGGCCCGCAGGGCGGGGGCCGCCAGGGCGGCGAGGTGCAGGGTCGTGAAGGTCGCCTCCCGGTCCGGGCGGCGGTCGGGCACGGCGCGGCGCCGGGCAAGGGTGTGGCCGAGGATGAAGGCGAGACAGGGGAGCACCACGCAGGCGGTGGTCAGCATGCGGGCAACCGTAGCCAACAACCACCCAGGCGTGGGCGGAAACCCGCAGGTCACCTCATGGGGGGCCGTCGCCCGGATCCTCCTGGTAGGAGTAGCGCTGTTCGCGCCAGGGGTCGGCGACGTTGTGGTAGCCGCGTTCCTCCCAGAAGCCCCGGCGGTCCTCCAGGAGATACTCGATCGCGCGCACCCACTTGACGCTCTTCCACCCGTAGAGATGGGGCACCACGAGGCGGACGGGCGCGCCGTGCTCGGCGGAGAGCGGCTTCTCGGCCAGCTCGGTGGCGAAGAGCGTGGCGGGCGCGGTGAAGTCGGACCACCGGAGGTTGGCGCTGTAGCCGTACTCGGCCCAGATCATCACGTGGCGCACGCCCGGGTCGGGCGGCACGGCCGCGGCGAGGGCGGCCGGCGGCACGCCGCTCCACTCCAGGCCCGGCACGGAGAACTTGGTCACACAGTGGAAGTCGGCGACCCGGGTCACGCGGGGCAGGCCGGCGAACTCCTCCCAGCCGAAGCGGCGCTCCTCGCCCGAGGCGGTGGCGCCGAACACCTGGAAGTCCCACGACTCCGGCTTGAACGGGGGCACCCGGCCGTAGTGGATCACAGGTAGGCCGCGGGGGACGTACTGGCCTGGCGGCAGGCGCGTCTCCTCCACGATTACTGCTCCCCTCACCGGTATCGCGGTCGGGTGCCATCCTCCCACCGGTCGGTGTGCGGCTCGGCAGCGGGTCGAGGTGGGGTACTATTGCGGCACTATGCGCACCGCGTTCCTGTTTTGGTATGGCGACGGACCCATCGGTCGGACCGTTCGCCACTTAGCGCTGCGCTAGCAGACATAGGCGAGCACGAAGGCCCCGGGTCCGACAGGACCCGGGGCCTTCTGCGTTTCCCGAAGGAGTACACATGGTCATCGTGATGGGCCCGGAGGCCACCTCCGCGAACGTGGCGACCGTCGTCGGCGTCGTGCAGTCGGCCGGTGTGGAGGCGTTCGTGAGCAAGGGGGTGCAGCGCACGATCGTCGGCCTGGTGGGCGACGTGACCCAGCTCGACGCCGCCAGCCTGCGCGGCATGGCGGGGGTGCGCGACGTGATGCGCGTCTCGACCCCGTACAAGCTGGTCAGCAGGGAGAACCATCCCGAACGCTCGACGGTCCACGTGAGCGGGGTGCCGATCGGGCCGGGCACGGTGACACTGATCGCCGGGCCGTGCGCGGTGGAGACGCCGGAGCAGACGCTGGACGCGGCCAGGATGGCCCAGGCCGCCGGGGCGACGCTGCTGCGCGGCGGCGCCTACAAGCCGCGCACCTCGCCCTACGCGTTCCAGGGGCTGGGTGAGGCGGGGCTGCGCATCCTGGCCGACGTGCGCGAGCGGACCGGGCTGCCGATCGTGACCGAGGTGGTGGAGGCCCAGGACGTGCCGCTGGTGGCCTCGTACGTGGACATGCTGCAGGTCGGCACCCGCAACGCGCAGAACTTCGGGCTGCTGCAGGCGGTCGGCGCGGCCGGGAAGCCGGTGCTGCTCAAGCGCGGCATGAGCAGCACCATGGAGGAGTGGCTGATGGCGGCCGAGTACATCGCGCAGCGCGGCAACCTGGACGTGGTGCTGTGCGAGCGGGGCATCAGAACCTTCGAGACCGCCACCCGCAACACGCTGGACGTGTCGGCGGTGCCGGTGGCGCAGCGCCTGTCGCACCTGCCGGTGATCGTGGACCCGTCCCACTCGGGCGGCCGGCGCGACCTGGTGCTGCCGCTGAGCAGGGCGGCCATCGCGGCCGGCGCCGACGGGGTGATCATCGACGTGCACCCGCGGCCGGAGCAGGCGCTGTGTGACGGGCCGCAGGCGCTGGTCGACACCGACCTGGGCGAGCTGGCCCAGGTGATGCGCGATTTCCCGCCGCTGCTGGGCAAGACGGCCGCCGCCGCGCTGACGGTCTGAGACCCCGGCGGGGCCCGCCACGGGCCCCGCCGATGTCAGAGCTTGTATTCCTGGATGGAGTCGGCGAGCTGGACGGCCAGCTCCTCGGCGTCGAGGCGCTTCTCGATCTGCTTGAGATCCTCGATCTTGGCGCGGGTCTCGGCGCGGCGCGGGGCCAGGAGCGAGCAGCAGTCCTCGTCGGGCAGCTCGGAGATCTCCAGCGTGCCGATGCGCCGGGCCTCGGCCATGATCTCGGTCTTGTCCCAGCCCACCAGGGGGCGCAGGATCGGCAGGTCGACGGCGTGGTCCTGGGCGGTGATGTTGGCCAGCGTCTGGGAGGACACCTGGCCGAGCGCGTCGCCGGTGATCAGGGCCCCGGCGCGGATGCGGTGGGCGACCTCCTCGGCCGTCTTGAGCATCAGCCGCCGCTGGGCGATCACGGCGAGCCGGTCCTGGCCGGAGTTGCGGATCGACTGCTGGGCCTTGCCGAACGGCACCACCCAGAGCCGCGCCCCGCCCTGGAACCGGTCGAGCTTCCTGACCAGCGCGTAGGCCTTGTAGATGGACTCGGACGTGGTGAACGGGATGCCGGAGAAGTGGAGGAAGTCGACGTGCAGCCCGCGCCGCATCATGCGGTAGGCGGCCACCGGCGAGTCGATGCCTCCGGACATGAGCACCAGCGCCCGGCCGCTGCTGCCGACCGGGAGCCCGCCCTGGCCGGGCAGGCCGCCGGTGAAGACGAACACCTCGTCCCTGTCGACCTCGACGAAGAGGGTCAGCTCGGGGTTCTTGAGGTCGACCGGCAGGCCGTACTCGTCGTTGATGGCGCCGCCGACGAGCCGGTCGAGCTCGTTGGAGCGCAGCGGGAAGCGCTTGTCGCGGCGGCGGGAGCGGACCGCGAAGCTGGCCTTGCGCTTGACCTCCTCGCGCTCGGCGAACAGCGCGAGCCCGGCCTTGAGCACGGTCTCGGGGTCCTTGGCGACCCGCCAGGCGGGGTGGATCCACACCAGGCCGGGCACGTCGGCGACCCGCTCGGCCACGGCATGCGCCTGCTCGGCGGTGGTGCCTTCGGGCAGGAAGATCGCGATGACGCCGTGGCGCCTGCGCACGTCGACCTTGAGGTCGAACTCCTTGAGCGCCTGGCGGATGTTGCCGATGAGCCGGCGTTCGAACAGCTCGCGGTTCTTGCCCTTGAGGACGATCTCGCCCAGTTTGAGCAGAACGCACGGCTCGCCCAGGGCTGGCATCGTCATGGTGGAACCTCCGGGGGAGACAGGGGATGCGCGGTAGAAACAACGCCTCGCGGCATCGAGTTTAGTCCGCGCGGGACGCTCGCGAACGTCGTGAGCTTGCCTCGCCTTTGCCGGCCCTCTCCCAGGTGGGGACCCTTGCGGCCGACACGAAATCGTTAGTTGCGCTTTCATCTACCCCGCCCGCATACTCCTGCCAACCGAACCAAGGGGCGGGATATGTCGCCGATCGACCACTTCGCGCATGGCGGGCTCACGCCCGTCCTCGCCTACGCCATGTCCAGCCTGGGCTGCATGCTCGGCCTGCTGCTCAGCTCCCGCGCACGGCTCGCGGAAGGACGCGAGAGCGCCTACTGGCTGATCGGCGCGGCCGTCGCCATCGGCGGCACCGGCATCTGGACCATGCACTTCATCGCCATGATGGGCTTCTCGGTCGCCGGCACCGTGATCCAGTACGACGTGCCGCTCACCGCCGCGTCCGCCCTGCTGGCCATCGTGGTCGTCGGCGCCGGCCTGTTCCTGGCCCACCACGGCAGGCAGCGGACGGCGTTCCTGCTGAGCGGCGGCGTGCTGGCCGGCGTCGGCGTGGCCGGCATGCACTACCTGGGCATGGCCGCGATGCGGATGTCCGCGCACGTCTCCTACGACCCGGTCACGGTCGCCCTGTCCGTGCTCATCGCCGTCGCCGCCGCCACCGCGGCGCTCTGGTTCGCCGGTCGGGTCACCGGGGCGCTGAAGATCGGCGCCGCCGCCCTGCTCATGGGCGTGGCGGTGTCGGGCATGCACTACACCGGCATGCTGGGGATGTCCGTGGAGCCGCACCACACGCCCGGGCCGGTGGGAGGCACGCCGGGCATCGACTTCCTGCTGCCGCTGCTCGTCGGCATCACCGTCGTCACGGTCGGCCTGCTGCTGGCCGTCATGCTCTCCCCCAGCGAGCGGGAGCTCCGCCACGAGCAGGAGTACCTCACCCGCGCGGCCGGCCCCCACCCGCGCGACGGCGAGGGCGCGCCGGATGTGGACTACTTCGGCACGCCCCGCGGTTGAGCTATCTCCTAGGTACGGCTTGCGACGCGTGGTGGGCCGCCGACTCGCCGCGGCGCAAGCCGTACCCTGAAGGGGGGTTGTAGCGGTAACCCCGCTGCTCCAGAAGGTACGGCCGGCCGCTTGCAAGTCACTTACAGCCCGGCGACACTCAGCCGAAGAAGACCTCGGCCTCGGCGTAACGCTCGACCGGGACCGTCTTGAGCTCGGCGGTGGCCTCGTCGAGCCCGATGCGGACGATGTCCGTGCCGCGCAGCGCCACCATCTTGCCGAAGTCGCCGTCGTGCACCGCGTCGATCGCCTGCAGGCCGAACCTCGTGGCCAGCACCCGGTCGAACGCGGTGGGCGTGCCGCCGCGCTGGATGTGGCCGAGCACGGTCGTGCGGGCCTCCTTGCCGGTGCGCTTCTCGATCTCCTTGGCCAGCGTCTCCCCGATGCCGCCCAGGCGGACGTGGCCGAACGCGTCCAGCTCGCCGGCCTGCAGCTGCATCTGCCCCTCGATCGGGTGGGCGCCCTCGGCGACCACGATTATCGGCGAGTAGCGGGTGCGGAAGCGGGACTCGACGTACTCGCAGACGCGGTCGATGTCGAACGGCTTCTCCGGGATGAGGATGACGTTGGCGCCGCCGGCCATGCCGGCGTGCAGCGCTATCCACCCGGCGTGGCGGCCCATGACCTCGCAGATGAGCGCCCGGTGGTGGGACTCGGCGGTGGTGTGGAGCCGGTCGATCGCCTCGGTGGCGATGTTGACGGCGGTGTCGAAGCCGAAGGTGTAGTCGGTGCCCGACAGGTCGTTGTCGATCGTCTTGGGCACGCCGACGACCCTGACGTCGCGGTCGAAGAGTTGCTTGGCGACGCCGAGGGTGTCCTCGCCGCCGATGGCTATCAGCGCGTCGACCCCGGTGGCCGCCAGGTTCTCCTTGATCCGGTCGACGCCGCCCTCGATCTTGAGCGGGTTGGTCCTGGAGGAGCCGAGTATCGTGCCGCCGCGCGGCAGGATGCCCCGGACGGCCTGGATGTCGAGCGGCATGGTCTCGCCCTCCAGGGGGCCGCGCCAGCCGTCGCGGAAGCCGACGAACTCATGCCCGTAGACGCTCACCCCCTTGCGGACTACGCCCCTGATCACGGCGTTCAGCCCGGGGCAGTCTCCGCCCCCGGTGAGCACTCCTATACGCATGGCGGGTTCCTCCCGATGTGGTTCACGACCAGAATCGCATTGTGCCCGTCATAGCGGGCATTGGTCTAGACCAAACGCGAGCGTAGCGGCCCAAACCCGGTTCAGGAGGCGATTTCGTGAGTGTGTTGGCCATCGACGCGGGAACGACGGGTGTCACGGCACTCGTCGTGACCGAGGACGGCCGGATCGAGTCGAGGGGGTACGAGGAGTTCGCCCAGCACTTCCCGCGGCCGGGCTGGGTGGAGCACAACCCCGAGGACATCTGGCAGGCCACGCTGAGCGCCTGCGCCGCCGCCCTGGCCGGGGCGGCGGCGACGCCGGCCTGCGTCGGCATCACCAACCAGCGTGAGACGGCCGTGCTGTGGGACCGCCGGTCGCTGGCCGCGCCGCGCCGCGCCGTCGTGTGGCAGGACCGGCGCACGGCCGGCATCTGCGAGCGGCTGCGCTCGGCCGGGCACGAGCCGAGGGTGGCCGAGCTGACCGGGCTGCGCCTCGACCCGTACTTCACCGGTTCCAAGCTCACCTGGCTGGCCGAGAACGACCCGGCCGTGTGGGAGGGCGTCACCTCGGGCCGGGTGGTCGTGGGCACCGTCGACGCCTACCTGATCGCCCGGCTCACTGCGGGCGCGCGCCACGTGACCGACCCGTCCAACGCCTCGCGCACGCTGCTGTACGGGCTGGAGTCCGGCGCGTGGGAGCCGGAGCTGTGCGAGCTGTTCGGGGTGCCCGAGTCGGCGCTGCCGGAGGTGGTGCCCAACTTCGGGGAGCTCGGGCGTACGGATCCGGGCGCGTTCCTCGGGCTGGAGCTGCCGATCAGCGGGGTGGCGGGCGACCAGCAGGCGGCGCTGTTCGGGCAGACCTGTTACGCGGTGGGCGAGGTCAAGTGCACCTACGGGACGGGCTCGTTCATCCTGACCAACACCGGCGGGGAGATCGTCCGCTCGGAGTCGGGGCTGCTGACCACCGTGGCCTGGCAGGCGCCCTCGGGAGAGCGGACGTACGCGCTGGAGGGGTCGGTGTTCGTGACCGGGGCGGCCATCCAGTGGCTGCGCGACGGGCTCGGGCTGATCGGCACCGCGCCGGAGTCCGAGGCGATCGCGCGCACGGTGCCCGACAGCGGCGGCGTGGTGTTCGTGCCCGCGCTGACCGGGCTGGGCGCTCCGCACTGGGATCCGGAGGCGCGCGGGCTCATCACCGGGATCACCCGCGGCACCACCCGGGCGCACCTGGTGCGGGCCACGCTGGAGGCGATCGCGTTCGAGGTGCGTGACGTGGTGGAGGCGTCGGCCGAGGGCCGGCCGCCGGTGCTCAAGGCCGACGGCGGGGCCAGCGGCAACGACCTGCTCATGCAGTTCCAGGCCGACCAGCTCGGCACGCCGGTGGAGCGGCCGGTGATCCAGGAGACGACGGCGCTGGGCGCGGCGTTCCTGGCCGGGCTGGGCGCCGGGGTGTGGGGCTCGCGGGAAGAGCTGCGCAAGACCTGGCAGCTCGACCGCCGTTTCGAGCCGGGCGGGCGGGACGACGCCCTGTACGACCGCTGGCGGAAGGCGGTGGAGCTGGCCATGGCGTCAACCGAGGGTTGACGGTCGCCTGTCGTCAACCTATGGTTGACGCATGGAACACACCGTTCGTCTCGACGACCTCATCGAGGTCATCAAGAGCCGCTACCCCGATGGCGACCCGCTCGGCGAGCTGTCCGACGCGGTCACCCTGGGCGAGCACCTGGGCGAAGTGGCCGACCATCTGATCGGCCACTTCGTCGACAGGGCCCGCCACTCCGGCGCGTCCTGGACCGACATCGGCCGCAGCATGGGCGTCTCCAAGCAGGCGGCGCAGAAGCGGTTCGTGCCCAAGGAGGGCTCGCTCGCCGAGGACCTGAGCAGCTACGCGCGCTACACCGCCCGCGCCCGCGTGGTGATCGTCAAGTCACAGGAGGAGGCGCGCCGCCTCGGGCACGACCACATCGGCCCCGGTCACCTCGTGCTCGGCCTGCTGCACGAGCCCGAAGGGCTGGCGGCCAAGGCCATGGTGACGCTCGGCGCGCCGCTCGCCGAGGTCAGGCAGGCGGTGGAGAGCGCGCTCGGCCCGGGCGGCGACGCCCCGCCGGCCACGCCGCCGTTCTCCGCGCAGGGCAGGAAGGCGCTGGAGCTGACGCTGCGCGAGGCGCTGCGGCTCGGCCACAACTACGTCGGCACAGAGCACCTGCTGCTCGCCCTGCTCACGCTGGACGAGGACCCGGCCGCGCAGGCGCTGGCCGGGCTCGGGCTGACCAAGGAGGCCGCCGAGGAGCAGCTCAAGCGGATGCTGACGGAGCTCGTGATCAGAGGCGGGACCGGCTAGGCGGGCAGCACGCAGGACGCGCCCTCGGCCTCGATCACCTCGCCCGTCGGCTCGGGGACGCCGCCGGCGAGCGCGAACTCCGCCACGCTCCCCGAGTGCTGGTTGGCCACGTACATGCGGTCGCCGTCGATCGCGAAGTGGCGCGGCCACGCGCCGCCCGACGGCACCTCCGCCACCTGCGACAGGTCGTCGGCCCGCAGGACGGAGATCGTGTCGGGGCCGCGGTTGGCGACGTAGACCAGCTCACCGGCGAGCTCCAGGTGGGACGGGGCGTTGTCCGTCACGGTGGTGGAGGCGCGCACCCGGATGCCGTCCTCGCCGGCGGCCAGGCGGGTGACGGTGCCGTCGAGCTCGCCCGCGACGTAGAGGGTCGAGCCGGCGAAGGCGAAGTGGCGGGGGCCGGTGCCGGGCGGCAGCGTGATCGGCTCCAGCGCCTCCCCTTCCAGGGTGTAGCGGCGGATCTCGTCGGTGCCGAGGTCGGAGACGTACAGCAGGTCCTCGTGGAAGACGGCCTGGTGGGCGTGCGGCCCCCGCTGGCGCTCGGGGTGGGGCCCGGAGCCGTGGTGGCGGAGCACGATCGGGTCGCCGTCGAACACGCCGCGCGAGTCGAGCCGGTGGAGGGCGGCGGCGCCGTCGCCGTAGTTGGCCACCGCGAGGAGCTCCCCGGACGGGTGGACGGCCAGGTGGCACGGGCTGTCTCCCCCGCTGGAACGCTCGTCCCACGGCGACAGCCTGCGCCCTCCGGCGCCGAAGGCGGTGATCCAGCCCTGGGCCAGCTCGCCCACCGCGTAGATCACGGGAAGCGAGGGATGGCGCGCCAGGAAGGAGGGGGCGGCGAGGCGGGTCAGCTCGCCTCCGGGCTCGATGATGCCGGGGCCGTAGCCGCCTATGTAAAGGTGCCTCTTCACACGGCCATCCTCTCATGGTTGACTGAGGCAATGAATTCGTTGACAGAGGCAAGGGTCTCTGAGGTCCGGGCCTTCAACCGCTTCTACACCAAGGTCATCGGAGTGCTGCAGGCCGGCATGCACCACCTGCCTTACTCGCTCACCGAGGGCAGAGTGCTGTTCGAGGTCGCGCACGCGGACTCGATCGGGACCGGCGAGCTGCGGGCGCTGCTCGACCTGGACGCGGGCTACCTGAGCCGGATCCTGGCCAGGTTCGACGGCGACGGGCTGATCGTCAGGGAGCGCTCGGCCGCCGACGCGCGCAAACACGTGGTACGGCTCAGCCCGGCGGGGCGGAAGGCGTTCGAGACGCTCGACCAGGCCTCGAACGAGGACATCGAGCGCCTGCTCGCCGGATTGCCGGAGGACGCCAGGGAGCGCCTGGTCACCGGCATGCGCGCGATCAGGGACGTGCTCGACCCGCCCGCCGGGCCGGAGTCCTGCCTGATCAGGCCGCTCCGCGACGGCGACCTGAGCTGGGTGGTCCACCGGCACGGCGTGCTCTACGCCAGGGAGTACGGCTGGGGCAGGGATTTCGAGCTGTTGGTGGCGCGGATCGTCGCCGCCTTCGACCCGTCGCGCGACACGGCCTGGATCGCCGAGGTCGGCGGCCGGCCCGCCGGCTCCGTCTTCTACATGCGCAAGGACGACACCACGGGGCAGCTCAGGCTGCTGCTGGTGGAGCCGTCCGCGCGCGGCCTGGGCCTGGGCCGGCGGCTGGTGGACGAGTGCGTGCGGCACGCCAAGGCCGACGGGTGCGAGCGGCTGGTGCTGTGGACCCGCGACTGCCTGACCAGCGCGCGGCGCGTCTACGAGGCCGCCGGGTTCCGGCTCGACTCCCAGGAGAAGGGGATGGAGAACGGGATCGAGCTCAACGAGGAGATGTGGTCGCTCGACCTCGCGGCCACCAGTTGAGCGGGCCCGCCAGCCGCATCAGGCTCGGCACCAGCACCGCCCTGATCAAGGTCGCGTCCACCAGCACCACGACCGCCATGCCGACGCCCAGCATCTGCACGAACGAGACCGAGGCCGTGGCGTAGGCGGCGAACGTGAGCGCCAGGATGCCGCCGGCGGCGGTGATCAGAGGGGCGCCGCCCTGCAGCCCGGACGCCACCGCCCGCTCGGTGTCGCCGGTCCTGTCGTACTCCTCCTTGATCCGCGACAGGAGGAACACCTCGTAGTCCATCGACAGCCCGTACGCCACGCAGAGCATGAGGATGGGGATGCTCGGGTCGAGCGAGCCGGTCGGCGTGAACCCGAGCACCCCCGACAGGTTGCCCTCCTGGAAGACCCAGACCAGGGCGCCGAACATGACACCCAGGCTCAGCACGTTGAGCAGCGTCGCCTTGACGGGCAGCAGGACGCTGCGGGTCATGGCGAGCAGCACGGCGAACGTCACGCCGAGCATGAGCGCGAGCAGCAGCGGCAGCCGGTCGACCACGGAGGCGCGGTAGTCGGCCAGCTCGGCCGGATAGCCGCCGACCAGCACCTCGAACGGCGGCGGCACCGCGCGCACCGCCTCGACCAGCCGGACGGGGTCGTCGGCCAGCGCCTCGGCGGAGGGCACCACGGACAGCCAGGTCCCTTCCCCGGCGAACCGGGACACGTCGCCGTCCCCCGCCCGCTGCCCGCCCGCGAAGATCCCGGCGGCGGAGTCGACCTGGGCGACGCCCGGCACCTGGGACAGCGCGGCGGCGTATCGGGTCACGTCCCCGCCCGCCGCGCCGGCGGAGACGATCTGGACGGCGTCCGTCTCCTCGGCGGGGAAGCCCTGGCGGATGATGTCCTGGGTCTGCCGGGGCGCGGCGTCGGGCGGCAGGACGCGGTCGTCGGCGACGCCGAAGCGCAGGCTCAGGAACGGCGAGGCCAGCAGGAGCAGCAGCGCCGCCGCCGCGCCGCCGTACGCCAGGGGCCGCCGCATCACCCGCACTGCCAGCGCCGCCCAGAACCCGCCGGGCCGGGCCGGCCGCTCCCGCCGCGGCAGCATCCGGCCGCCGATCGCGGCGAGCACGGCGGGCAGCACGACCACCGCCGCCACGACGCCTCCGGCGACCACGGCGATGCCCGCGTACGCGAACGAGCGCAGGAAGTCGAAGGGCAGCGCGAACAGGACGGCGAGAGAGGCCGCGACGGTCAGCCCGCTGAACAGCACGGTGCGCCCGGCGTGCTCGACCGCCCCGGCCACGGCGGCGGCGCGGTCGCGCCCGGCGCGCACCTCCTCGCGGAAGCGGGCGATCACGAACAGGCTGTAGTCGATGCCCAGCCCGAGCCCCATGGCCAAGGTCAGATTGAGCGCGAAAGTGGAGACATCGGTGTACGTGAGCGGGACCCGCAGCAGCGCCAGCCCGGCCACCATGGCGAACACCCCGGCCAGGATCGGCACCAGCGCGGCCGCCGCCCGGCGCAGGTACAGCCAGAGCAGCGCGAACGCCAGCGGGAAGATCACCAGCTCGGCCCGCACGAAGTCCTGCCTGGCCAGCGGGACGGTCGCCCGGAACACCTCCTCGCCGCCGCCGGAGCGGACCTCCAGCAGTTCCGTCCCCTCGGTGATCTCGGGGACCAGCGCGGGCAGCACGGTGGCCCGGACGTGCCCGGCGTCGCCGGGGACGCGCACCAGGATCAGCGCGTGCCGGCCGTCCTCGCTGCGCAGCGTGGGCGGCCGGCCCCGGCTCCAGTAGGACTCCACCCCGGCCACGCCCTCGTGCCCGGCCACCCGCGCCGCCAGTTCCCGGCCCTGGGCGGCGACGGCCTCGTCATCCACGGTGCCCCGCCGGGCCGTGACCAGGAAGATCATGTCCGGGCTGCCGGTGCCGAACCGCTCGGCCAGCTCGGCCTGCGCCCGGTCGGACTCCGAACCCGGCGCCTCGAACCTGGCCAGCGACAGCCGCGGCACCGCCCCCGCCGCCAGCGCCCCCGCCAGCACGAACAGCGCCAGGGCCAGCCCCAGGACCGCCCGCCGCCTGCGTACCAGGAAGAACCCCAGCCTGCGCAGCGGCGGCCCGGCATCGCGCCGCACCGGCGCGCGCTCCGTGATCAGCACTCCATCCACCCCTGAAACTCGGTAAACTACTCGTGTTTTGTTCGCCGACCCAGAAATACAAGTGAATGCTCGTATTTGTCAATGTGGGGTGCCATGGCTGAGCGCACGGTGCGCCGTCAGGCGCGAGGCCTGAAACGGATGGCGGAGATCCTCGACGCGGCCGAACAGGTGATCGCCGAGATCGGCTACCCGGACATGACCACGAACCAGGTCGCGGCCCGCGCCGGGCTGTCACCGGGCTCGCTCTACCAGTTCTTCCGCAACAAGGAGGAGATCCTCGACGGCCTGGTGACCCGCTACACCGACGGCCGGCGGGACTTCTGGGAGTCGCGGCTGGCCGCCGTCACCCCGGAGGTGCCGCTGGAGACCCTGGTCGACGGGGTGGTGGACGAGAGCGTGGCGTTCAAGGCGCGCTCACCCGCTTACTGGTCGCTGCTGTACGGCTCCGCGACCGGCGACAAGCTGGCGGCGGCCTCACAACAGCTGCACCAGGCGATCGCCGGGCAGGTGGCGGCCATGCTGCGGCGCCGCTCCCCCGGTCTGGACGAGGCGCGCGCCCTGCTCATGGGCACGATGGCGGTGGCCATGGTCAAGGCCGTGATGCCGCTGGTCTCCGCCGCCGGACCGGCGCGGGCGGCCGAGCTCGTCGCCGAGCTCAAGAGGGCGCTTGTGGCCTACCTGCGGAACGGGCCGGTGACCTCGAACGTGTGACCCTCATCCGAGCCCCGCCTGGCGGAGAAGTAGAGCCGGTCACCGCCCGGCGCGAACGCCAGCCCGGTCAGCTCGGCGCCCGCGTGACCGGCGAGGGTGAGGAACGGGGCGATCTCGCGCTCGGGGGTGATCACGTCGATCCGCGTGGTCCGCCTGGTCACGTACAGGTCGCCGGACGGGGCCGCGGTGACGGCGCGCACGCCGTCGCACAGCCGCTCCACCGCCGAGGTCTGGGCGTCGTAGGCCCACAGCGCGCCGTCGCCCCTGGTGGTGAAGAAGCACACGCCGCCCGCGTAGTGGCAGGCGTCCGCGCGGTCGAACCGGCGCGCCCCGCGCACCTGGTGGCGGGTGCCCTTGAGCAGCGCGGCCGGCCACGGCACCGGCTCCCACCGGCCCGAGCCGCACAGCACCTCCAGCGCGCCCTCGGTCAGGTCGCCCCAGTCGTACGGGCGAAACCGGTAGAAGCAGCCGTCGGGCTCGCCCTCGGTCAGGTAGACCACCCGACGGTCGGGGTCACAGGCGGCCGCCTCGTGCTTGAACCGGCCCATGGCCAGCCGGGGCCGCGGCGCGCGGGCGCCGTACGGGTCGCACTCGAACACCCGGCCCCGGTGGCCGAGCTCGCACGACAGCCACGTGTTCCAGGGCGTGGCGCCGCCGGCGCGGTTGAGCTCGGTGCCGGACAGGATGCGGTAGGCGTCGCCGACGGAGCCGTCCGGCCGGAAGCGGATCGCCGCCGCGCCGCCGAGCAGCGAGAGCTCGGAGTTGGACACGTAGATCCAGCCGTCGCCGTCGGGGAAGCAGGCACCCCCGTCGGGCGCGGCGTGCCACGTCAGCCCGGCCACCTTGCTCCCGGAACGGGCCACCACCCTGCCGCCGAACCCCGCGGGCAGGGTCAGCCCGCCGGCGACGGGCTCCTCGACAGGTCCGTAGGGGCCCGCGCCGCCCTGGGAGAGCGGGCCCGTGCGGAGGAGAGTCTTGCGGGACATCTTGAGGCCTCCCTCTGGGTGCCACGCTAGTGGACCGCACGGACATGAATGGCGAGGACTCCCGGATCGAACAGAACGCGAACTGCCCGCGCCGGACATGCGGAAGCCCGGGGCCGCTCGGCTCCCGGGCTGGTGACCGCACACATCAGCTCATGGCCTGGAACATCCAGCGCTGCTTCTCGATCTCCTGGGTGACCGCGATGATGATGTCCTGCGTCGCCTGGTCCGTCTCATCGGTCAGGTCGATGCGCTCGCGCATCCGCTTGCTGACGCCGTCGAGGATGTCGGTCATCGTCGCCGCCACCTTGCCCGACTCGATCCAGCCGGACTCCGGCTGCGTCAGCTTGGTGGACTTGGACACCGTGGCGGCCCTGCCGTCGGCGTTGGCGCCCAGCGCGACCAGGCGCTCGGCGACGATGTCGGTGTGCGCGCGGGCCAGCGAGACGACCTCGTCGAGCTGCAGGTGGACCGAACGGAAGTTCGGGCCGATGACGTTCCAGTGCAGCTGCTTGCCGACCAGGGACAGGTCGATCAGGTCCATCAGGGCGCCCTGCAGGCACTTCGCGGTGGTGGTCTTAGCTTCGCCCGAAAGCGGGCTGGTAATCGGAGCCATGGTGTACCTCCTCCCCGTAGATGTCCCTTTCATTCGTCTTATCCGAATTCCCCTTGACACTGTAATTGTGACAGTGTCACTGTGAGGACATGAGCGACACCTGGACGATCGGCGAGCTGGCGGAGCGCGCGGCCGACGCGCTGCGCGCGCACGCGCGACCGCTCAACGGCCGGGTCCGCGAGGTGCCGGGCGAGCGGCTCATCAGGTGGTACACCACGATCGGGCTGGTCGACCCGCCCCTGACCCGGCGCGGCCGGATCGCCCGGTACGGGCGCCGTCACCTGCTGCAACTCGTGGCCGTCAAGCGGCTGCAGGCGGAGGGCATGTCGATCGCCGACATCCAGATCGCCCTCGCCAGCGCCGCGGACACCACCCTCGAAGCCACCGCCCGCCTCCCCACCGCCCCCCACCATTGGCCCGTCCCGGGTCCGAACCCCGGCCACCCCACCCCAGACCTCCACCAACCGGCCCCCACCACGCCCTTGCCCCCGGCCCCCGCCATAGCGGCTCCGCACACCCCCCGGCCTTCATCGGGCCCCGGCACGCCACAGGCCGCAAGGGCAGACCAGTCGCACGCCACGGAACCCACCCCACCGAGAGCTCAGCACCCCACGGGATCGGACACGGCGCAAACTTCTGGACCGGGCGCTCCGCACTTCGCAGGACCGGACCCGACGCAGATCCCCACACCGGCTCCCCCACACTCCACGGGAGCGGGTGCGGCACAAACCTCCCGGCCCGCCGCCCCACACCCCACCGGGACAGACCCGACGCGGGCCCCCGCGCCGGCTCCCCCGTACTCCACGGGAGCGGATGCGGCAC